>NZ_JAMYPW010000002.1:0-550653 GCF_040320565.1 Mesorhizobium sp. M0664 | reverse complement strand
CCTGAGGGCCTTGGCCGCCTGAGCACCGTCATGTGTCCGCCGCTCCGCTAAACACGGGGGCTGCGCGGCGGACACGCCGACGTCAACGCAATGCCACGCCATTTTGCAGAACTTGACGCACACAACTCCCAAAAAGACCCACAGGCTTTCCACAGGTTATTCAACCTCCCCCGGCCCCCTCCGGGAAGAAGTTCAGCAAGTGGAGGGCGCGACATTGCACCTTGAACCGTGCTGTCGCGTCCTCGGAGCGGGTGGGTCTTGAGGTGTCCAGTTTATGCTGCCGGGAGTGTCCAGTTTGCACTGCCAGCGGTGTCCAGTTCACCTACAAACGGAGAGGGATGGCGCTTGGATGACGCTGCCGCGGCGGGTCGCGTTGTGGCGCGCTGTGCTATGAAAGTTAGTGACGGTACTTTCTTGGTTCGCTGTGAAACCCACCTGAGTTGCCCAAAGTGGGTCGGGAAAAGGCGATCGACTTCGATAGATGCCGAAACCGCACAAAAAATTTTCGTGCTATTTTCCATTTGAAATCAAGACTGTAACGTTTTGACGGCCCATGGGTCGGCTTCTTGCGCGGCAACGAATAAAAAACCTAGCTATATCAATGGCCAACTAGATTTGGAACAATCGAGTAGGAATGAGCTCAAATTCGGTCCGACGGACGTTAGGGTGTCGGGTGGGTTGTGATCAGGCGGGAACGTACGTCACTCTGATCGCGTCCTCGCCAACCCGGTCGCTGGCCACGAGACGCAGCGGCGGCCGCGGGCCGGCGAAGAATGGCTTGCCGCGACCAAGCACGATGGGACGGAAGTAGAGCCGGTACTCATCGACAAGGCCAAGCTCGGTCAGACTACCCGCAAGCTCCGGTCCGGCGACTTCGATCTCGCCCTCGTGTTCGGCTTTAAGCGCCCTAACGAACCCTTTGAGATCGTCGTCCACCAGCGTCGCGTTCGGCCCGACCGACTTCAGGGTGCGAGAGACGACCCATTTCGGCTGCGCCCGCCAGGCCGCCGCAAAGTCGCGCCCGACCTGGTCCTGTCCTGGCTGACCCTCGTCCCAATAGCGCATTACCTCGTACATGCGCCGGCCGTAGAGGCTGCCGGCGATCCCGCGCACATGGGCGTTGAAGTGGCGATGGAGCGCCTCGCCCGGCATCGGCAGCCCGGGCCCGCCCTCGGCGCCAGCGACATAGCCGTCGAGCGACTGCATCATTCCGAACACAAGCTTCGCCATGCACAGGCTCCTATCGATCGACGACGATCCGAAGGGATCGCATTCATTTATACCTCGCCCTTACTTCGTCGGTTCGTTGGCTGCACACATTCTCTGACCTGTTCACGTTGGCCGGTAAATCTGCGCCACCGCGGCCCCCGGAAAGGCTTTCGAGCTCACCAGCTTGAGAGACATCGGCGCGGCGAGTTCGGAGAACAGCGGCAGGCCTTTGCCCAGCGCCACGGGGCCACCATCAGGGCGAGCTGGTCGACCAGTCCTTGGGCGACGAGACTGCGGGCGAAGCTCACTCCGCCGTGGGCGATGATCGGCTTGCCCTCTTGGGCTTTCAACTTCGCGACTTCCTCCGCCAAGTCACCGCTCGCCACATAGGCCTCCGCCCAACTTTCACCACCGGGCTGCAATTTCGCCGGCTGGTTGCGGCTGAGGCAACTGCCGTCCGCCAGGTGGCGCGAGGCATGTGAGACGAAGCCGGTGCACGCCGACTGATTTGATTTCCCAAGACCGGATACGGGTCTTTCCGTAACGGCGCCAATCAGCTTATCGATTTTTCTCGGCCTGGTTCTCCTTTCGTCGCACCGAGGCGGGTAAGCAGATTGAGCGTGATCCTGCCGACATCGTTCATGGCGCCTGCGGCTGGCAGCGCGCCGCACCAGGCAACCGAGCTTGCGGAAAAGATCAAGCCGCCTGCTGCGAGCTTTCGCAGGGTCATTTCGGCGCAGCGGCGGGCGATGCGTTGCTTATCCCCGCCCTCATACCAGCGCGTCGGATCCTGGAAGAAGCTGTCGGGAAATCCCGTCGCCCGCGCGATCACGACGGTGTCAGCGGAAGTGCCGAGGGCTGGATACGTCGCATCCACTTCGTAGCCCGCGGCACCGCCCAGCACCATGCCGTCGGTGCCGAAGGTCGCATTTTCAACGCCTTCGAACAGCCATGCGCATCCTGCTTCATGGCTTTCCTCAGTGCGCGTGAAGGGGCGTGCGCCATCGAAACCCATCAATGAGATTGCACCGCCGATCAGCGAGAATTCGCCTCGGCCGCGGCAGCGGAGATAGCCGCCTGGTTCGTTGGTGATCGACAGCGCCTGTTCGGCGACAGGGCCGTCCCAGGTGCGGCCGGCCTCCAGCGGCGAGCGCCGCAACTCCATCAGGTCGTCCTTGAAAGCCACAGTGGCAGCAAAGCCGTTTCCGCCGAGATAGGCGATGCTGCCGCCTTCGGCTACAAACTGCCGCAGCGCCTGCTCCATCTCGATCGACATATATTCGGGATGACTGCCGGTGACGACGGCTTGATGTCGACGCAAACCGTCTATGCCGCATTCGTGCAAATCGTGATCGGTCATGACGTCAAACACGATTCCATTGTCGTGGCAGAATCGGAGGAAATGCAGATCGACCGGCAAATTGTGTGGGCAGCCGCAGAGCGGATAATCGTAATCGTCCCTGAGCGTCACTTTCGGCTTTTTGTAGGAGCAGATGGAAACACCGCTAAGGTCGGAATGGTAGTCGTAAAGGGATTTCAGATTGTTGGCGATCGCGAAGCGATGTCCCCGGTCGTCGCCTTTCCATTCATAAAGATGATCCGGGAGATATTCGTCCGCATAAGCGAGATAGGTGGCCGTCGGCACGACATACAACAGCGGCGACGAAACCTGTGAAGAGGTGACGAAGAACACCACGCGTTCGTAGCCACCCTCCCATTCGGCCTGGAACGCGTAGACGCCTGGGTGTGCGTTTTCGGGGATCGTCACGCGGTGCGAGACCGGCCACTCAAGCGGGCCGATGTCGTCGTCGTGGCAATGGATAGCGTCGTAGTGCGACGGCACCAAGCGAGGCTCGAAGCTCGATCCGTCCCAGCGTGCCGAAGTCACGCAGAAGGCTGGCTGATTGATCACGTCGAGGAGCAACGGATCTGCTCCGCCCGACGTCAGGATCGCCTGCGTTGGTAACAGCGTCGGGAAATCCCAGGCAACAGTCCCCTGTGGGGTGTCGAGCCGGATCGCAGCAAATTTCGCGTTGAGGGTAGGTTCGTGGTTGGTGGCGCTTGCGCCGAAATGGATGCCTTGCGCCTGGAGGTTCCGCGCCGGGCCGGCAAAACCTTCATGGAGTTCGTAAGGCGCGAGACGGTCATGGGACTTGATGCGCAGACGCGATTGATCCTGCCGCAGATCCAACTCGACGGTGAGCCACACACCAGTTGGCGCCTTCTTCTCGACAAGGGTTTCGCCGCCGATTTCCACGACAAATGCGCCGTCGCGGAGGCGCAGCCCGAGGGCGCCTGCTTCCAGGATCGTGCGCGCACCTTCGTTGCGCGTGAGGAACAGCTCGAAACGAATGCCGTGGACGGCTTGTACTTTGGCCAGTTCGCCGGCTCGCACGAACAGGAACGACCCCTGGTCGAAATGCCGATGCCGTGCTTCACCTATCGTTTCGATGGGCCAGGCGAGAAATTCCGGAGCCGGCTTGTCGAGCCGGCAAATTCGTGTGGCCTTTATCGGCCGATCGCATGACAGGCTGAGGTTGATCCGCTGGCCTGCTTTGGCACTCCAGGGGGTGGTATAGCCGACCACGCTCATCGCGTCGTGGTCTACTGCGCGCTTCATCTATCCCCTCCCGATGAACTCCAGATGGGCTGGGGCGAACCGCGTAGACCGGTCCGATGTCGGTCAATGCGCTGCCGCTCTGACAAGCAAAGTTCCGCATGGCGCACTACAGCCATGATGTACATGCTTGTATAGATAAGCTGCATTCGGATAGTCTCGACGCGATCGGTCCAAGCGCGACATTACCAAGGAGGATGACATGCGCAACGCATCTCTCTTCGATCTGTCAGGCAGGAAGGCGCTTGTAACCGGCGCAAGCCGTGGCATCGGGCGCAGCATCGCCGAGGCGCTCAGCGCGGCCGGCGCCGACGTCGCGGTCGCGGCGCGCAGCGTGGCCTCGCTCGAGAAGACGATGGCCGCCATCCGCACCGCCGGCGGGGTCGCGCACGCCGTCGCCCTGGATGTCACCGATGTCGACCGCTGCCGGGCGGCGACAGCCGAGGCCGGCAGCCTGCTCGGAGGTCTCGATATTCTCGTCAACAATGCGGGGGTGGAAGAGGTCCGGCCTTCACTCGATGTCGACGAGGCCTTGTGGGACCGGATTGTCGATACGAATCTCAAAGGCGCCTTCTTCTGCGCCCAAGCCGCCGCGCGGCAGATGAGAGACGCCGGACGGCCCGGCGTCATTATCAATCTCTGCTCGCTGACCTCCGAGGTTGGGGTTCCCACGGCGGTGCCGTACGGCTCGTCGAAATCAGGCCTCCTCGGCATGACGCGGGCGCTTGCTGCAGAGTGGGCCGATCTCGGGATCCGGGTCAACGCCATTGCGCCTGGCTATTTCAGAACAGCGATGACAGACGTGTTCTACAGCAACGAGGCATGGCAGCAATCGATGCTCGCCAAGATTCCGCAGCGCCGTTTTGGTGATCTCTCGGACCTGCACGGAATCGCGGTGTTCCTCGCTTCGGATGCGGCAGCCTACATAACCGGCCAGTCCATTCCCGTGGATGGAGGCTTTCTCGCATCGATTTGAAGGCTTCAGGGGCCGGAGACGTGTCCCAGAAGTGATCGACAAGCGCTAATCGTAATTGCGTTCTAACAAAAGGAGCCGCCATGTCTGACGTCAGCTTCCACCGCCTGTCATCCCTCAGCGTCGATCAGCGGGCCAGTTTACTGAAACGCGCCGAAGGAGATCTGTCTTCCTTCATCGAAAAGGTCCGTCCAATCATTCAGGCCGTCAAGGATGAAGGTGACGCGGCACTGCTCCGGTTTGCACGCGAACTCGACAAAGCCGATGTTGCCGACGGTGGACTGAAAGTTTCGGAAGCGGAGTTCGACGCGGCATTCGACAAGGTCGAAAAGGATGTCGTGGAGAGTATCCGGTTCGGCATTGAGAACATCCGGCATTTCCACGAGGAGCAGCGCCCGGAAACGATGTGGCTCAAGGAAGTTCGGCCGGGCGCCTATGCGGGTGACCGATACACACCGATTGCTTCCGTTGCGCTTTATGTGCCGCGCGGCAAAGGCGCCTTTCCCTCGGTGACGATGATGACCTCGGTTCCGGCGGTGATTGCCGGGGTTCCCCAGATCGCGATTGTGACCCCTGCGACTTCGGATGGTTCCGTCGACGCCGCGACGCTGGTTGCTGCCCGCATCGCCGGCGTGGAGACCGTGTACAAGTGCGGCGGCGCCCATGCGGTCGCCGCCGTCGCCTATGGGACCGAGACCGTGAAGCCTGCCGTCAAGATCGTCGGGCCGGGGAGCCCCTGGGTGGTGGCGGCAAAGAGCGTGTTGTCCCCGATCATCAACACAGGTCTCCCCGCCGGTCCTTCCGAAGCGATCATTTTTGCCGATCACAGCGTCGACGGCGGCTTGGCCGCTCTTGACCTGTTGATCGAGGCCGAGCACGGGCCGGATTCCTCGGCCTACCTGGTGACGCACAGCCGCAAGGTCGCCGAAGCCGCGTTGATTGCGATACCGGAACACTGGTCCAGGATGAGCGAACAGCGTGTGGAGTTCTCACGCGCGGTGCTGACTGGGAAGCGCGGCGGCATCGTGCTGACCGAGTCGCTGGAGGACAGCTACCGGTTCATCAACGACTATGCGCCGGAGCACCTCGAGATTCTGTCAGCGGAGCCATTTGCGCATCTCGGACGTATCACGGAAGCTGCCGAGATCCTCATGGGTCCGCATACGCCGGTGACCCTCGCCAACTTCGTCCTGGGACCCAATGCGGTGCTGCCGACCAGCCGGTGGGCGCGAACCTTTGGACCGCTTTCCGTGACGGATTTCGTCAAGAGATCGTCGGTCGGCTATGTGACCTCGGCGGCCTATCCGGAACTCGCCCTGCATGCCCGCAGGCTCGCCCGCTACGAAGGATTCAGCTCGCATGAGAACGCGGTTTCGGAGATCCGCGATCGCTATCTCGCCGGCTGAGCGGAAACGATGACGATGAGGGCGGCGCGGCTCCATGGACCCGGCGACCTGCGCGTCGAGGATATCGCCGCGCCAGGCGCTCCCGAGCCAGGCTGGGTGAAGCTGAGGGTCGATGCCGCAGGCATTTGCGGTTCCGATCTCCACAACTTCCGCACGGGCCAATGGATAAGCCGATCGCCTTCCACGGCCGGCCATGAGCTGACAGGCACGGTGATTGCCATCGGCGAGGGCGTGGATACCGTCGGTGTTGGCGACCGAGTGGTCGCCGATTCCCGTTTCTGGTGCGGAGAATGCGCGCAATGCCATGCAGGCAAGCGGCATCTTTGCACGTCGCTGGGCTTTGTCGGCGAGATATGCGACGGCGGATTTGCCGAACAGGCGGTCCTGCCCGCACGCCTCCTGCACATCGTCGATGCCGTGCTTGACGAACGGGTCGCGGCGATGGCCGAGCCGCTGGCTGTAGCGTTGCACGCAGTGCGGCGTCTGCCGAAAACGGCCGGTTCCGTTCTTGTCGTCGGCTGCGGGACCATTGGCGGGCTTGCCGCACTGCTGCTTTCCCGGACATTCGCAGGTACCGTGCTCGTCGCCGACCGCAATCAGGGCCGCTGCGCCCGCGTGGCGCGGGTCACCGGCGCCAGCATCGTCGATTTGAACCGGAACGCCATCGCCGCCGCCACCGCGGATGCCCCCTTGCTCGCTGCCGTCGAAGCGACCGGCAGCATCGCAGCACTCGGCCAGTTGCTCGGCGTTCTCGACGCCGGCGGCACCGTTGCGATGGTCGGCATATTCCACGGCCGCCTCGATATCGATCCCAACATCCTGGTTGAACGCGAAATCGCATTGCTGGGATGCCACGCCTTTGCCGATGAGCTTCCCGACGCCATCCGGATGCTCGGCGAATTGACCGAGCCCATGGTCGAACTGATCGACCGGGAGATCGGCCTGGATGATGTTCCCGCAGCCTATAAGCGGTTGTTGGCGGGACAGGGCGATGGCTTGAAAACAATCATCCGGATGCGGTCTGCCGGGCGCGTGTGATTTCCGAACCTTGCCGGAAAGGATTTTTGTAATGATCACTTTGCCCGACACCGCCAGCCCTCTTTACGAGAAGGTCAAGGACTACATCCTGACGAATATCGGAACGGGGCGATGGAGCAAGGACCGCAAGCTGCCGTCCGAAAATGAATTCGTGGCGACACTCGGCGTGTCTCGGATGACGGTCCATCGTGCCTTGCGAGAGTTGACCTCTGCGGGTTTTCTGATCCGGCTCCAGGGCGTCGGCACATTCATCGCGCCGCCTCGACCGCAATCCGCACTGATCGAGATCAACAACATCGCGGCGGAAATTGTCGCGCGGGGAAACAGGCATCGCTCCGAGGTTATCGTCCTCGAAAAGATCACGCCGACAAAGGAGCTCGCGCTTTCGTTTGAGTTTGCAAAGCGCGTGTCGGTCTATCATTCCATCGTCGTCAACTTCGAGAACGACCTGCCTGTGCAACTGGAAGAGCGCTTCGTCAACCCGGGCCTGATACCCGACTATGACAAGCAGGATTTTTCCAAGACAGCGACCTACGACTACCTCATGCAGAAAACCCCCGTGACGGAGGTCGAGCACATCATCTCGGCGACCCCTGCCGATGCCGAGACGGCGCGGTATCTGGGCATCGACGTCGGCAGCTGCTGCCTGTTTCTGCATCGCCGGACATGGACGGGCGCCGTCGTTGCCACGATCAGCAAGCTGACTTACGTTGGCAGCCGCTACTCGCTTGGCAGTCGATATTCTCCATCCAAAAAAACCTGATCGCAGTGAAGCGAATCAGAGTCGGAAGGAGGGGCTAACTTGTATATGCATGTATGTATTTAGCCTTGACATCCGCTGTTGCTGACGTTGAAGTGTCGTCGCACTTTCGTTGAACGGACAGCTAAGATGCCGAGGCACGGTGCCGCAAGAGCAGAAGCCCGCATTCTCACCAGGCCGGATGTTTGGTTCAAAAAAGCGGCCTGATCATCAAGGGGAACAAGATGATGCGTAACCTAGCAGGACAATTTCGGGCACTCGTTATGGCTGCTGCCGTCGGGTTTGCCCCGGCGGTCTACGCGGCCGACACGACAATTCCGGCGACGCCTGAGGCAGGAACATTCAAGATAGGCATCGAGCCATGGCTTGGCTACGGCCAGTGGCACGTCGCCGAAGCCAAGGGTCTGTTCAAGGCAAACGGGCTGTCCGACGTGCAGATCGTGAACTTCGCCGAGGACAAGGACATCAACGCCGCCCTGGCGAGCGGCCAGCTCGATGCCGCCAACATCGCGACCCACACGGCTATGGGCATGGTTGCGGCCGGCCTGCCGGTGAAGATCGTGCTTCTGCTCGACGTCAGCATGACGGCGGACGCCATGATCGCCGGCAAGGACATCGCCTCCGTCGCCGACCTCAAGGGCAAACAGGTGGCTTTCGAGGAAGGCACGACGAGCGACATCCTGCTCAAATACGCGCTCGCCAAGAACGGCATGTCCATCGCCGATGTCCAGCCGGTTCCAATGCCGGCGGCGGATGCCGGCAGTGCGTTGATCGCCGGCCAGGTCCCGGTCGCGGTTACCTATGAGCCCTATCTCACCGCGGCCAGGGCACAGAACAAGGACGTCAAGCTGCTCTTCACCGCAGGCGAAGATCCCGGCCTGATCAGTGACGTGTTGGTGGTGCGCGATGAGGTGATCAAGTCGCGTCCCGGCCAGGTGCTTGCCATGATCAAAACCTGGGATGCGGCCCTGAAGGCTTACAATGCCGACACGCCCGACGGCCGGGCGATCATCTCCAAGGCGGTTGGTTCGAGCGTCGAAGACCTGAACACCGCCTTTGATGGCGTGCGTTACTATACTCTCGCCGAAAACAAGGATGCGCTGACGGGCGAATTTTCCACCAAGACATTCGCCGATGTCGAGGCAGCCGCCAAGAACGCCGGGCTGCTTCAGGCGGACGTGACGCCGGAGCAGATGATCGACCCGTCATTCGTCAAGGCCGCGAAATGACGAGGGCCGGCTCGCGGTGGTGACGCAAATGTCCGAGCAGCGTGCGACCAAGCCAAGCCCGTCTCTCGCAGCGCCGGGGCAGGTGATCAAACAGCCGATGCGCCGTCGCCGATCCTCCGGGATCGGCGCGCCCATCGCACGCTCGCGCTTCCTGATGATAGCAGTGGCGGTTTTTGCCGGCCTCGGCCTCGCCTGGTGGGCGGCAACGGGGTTGGGGCTGGTAAAGCCGATTTTCCTGCCCTCGCCGGGGAGCGTGGTGACCCAGCTCGGCAAGCTCTCGGGTGACGGCACGCTGTGGCTGGATCTCAGGACCTCAATATACCGTATTTCTGTTGGCTTCCTCATCGCCTCGGCATTGGCGATTCCGATTGGCGTGCTGATCGGCAGCTTCAGGACTTGGGAAGCGGCGATCGAGCCGCTTGTGGATTTCATCCGCTACATGCCGGTGGTCGCTTTCGTGCCCCTCTCCATCCTGTGGTCGGGGACCGGCGATGCCCAGAAGTTCCTGATCATCTTCATCGGCACCTTCTTCCAGCAGGTGCTGATGATCATGGACAATGTGAAGCGGGTTCCCGCTGATTTCATCGGCCTTGGCAGGACGCTCGGCCTGCCGGATCGCAGGATCCTGACGCGCATCGTGGTTCCCAGCGCCTTGCCAGGCATCTGGGATACGTTGCGCATCAGTCTCGGCTGGGCATGGACCTGGCTGGTGTTGGCGGAACTTGTCGCGGCGACATCAGGGCTCGGCTACCGCATCACCGTGTCCCAGCGTTATTTCCAGACAAACACCATCATCGGCTACATCTTGCTGCTGGGCGTGCTTGGCCTCATCACCGACCAGGTCATGAAGGCACTGGGAAAAGTGCTGTTCCGGCAGGAGGGCCACGTGCAATGAGGCCGGGCCGATGAGTTTGCCCAAATTGCGGATCGAGGGTCTCCACAAGAGCTTCGGCACGGGCGCGCGGCGCACGGAAGTGCTGCGCGATATCAATCTCGATCTTGCCGACAACGAGTTCGTCTCGCTGGTGGGCACGTCGGGTTGCGGCAAGAGCACGCTGCTGTCGATCGTTGCCGGACTGCAGGATTTCGACGCGGGAGATCTTGCCATCGATGGCGCGCCGATCCTGCAGCCGGGCCTCGACCGCGGCGTCGTCTTCCAGTCCTACACCCTGCTTCCCTGGCTGACGGCGCAGCAGAACATCGAGTTCGCCCTCAAGGCCGCGGGTCATGATCGCGCGACCTGCCGCAGGATAGCACGCGAGCATCTCGATCTGGTCAAGCTCCCTCACAGCGCCAATCGTTATCCGTCTGAGCTTTCGGGCGGCATGAAGCAACGGGTGGCCATAGCGCGTGCTCTTTCCTATCGACCCAAAATGCTTCTGATGGACGAGCCCTTTGGCGCGCTCGATGCCTTGACCAGGCATCAGATGCAGGAACTCCTGACGCAGATCTGGGAGGAGCACAGGCTCACCGTGCTCTTCGTCACCCATGATGTGGAAGAAGCCGTCTACCTGTCGGACCGCATCGTCGTGATGGGGATCGGCCCAGGACGCATCATGCAGACCTTCAATGTCGACATCGAGCGCCCGCGCCGGGAAGAGGTCATGGAAACCCCGGCCTTCATGGATTTGCAGCGCAGCGTGCACAAGGCGATCCGCGAGGCCTCAAAACGTCCCGAAATGGTTTAGGCGGGCCACTCAATTACTTACAATCGGCGACCAGCGTTGCGCCCAATCTCGATATCGCGCCATCGCGATTCCTGACCAGGGGAGCCGCGATCGGCGGCTTCTCCTCAACCTCGAAAAAAATTTGCAGGACAATGTCGATTTCCTAAACTCCGTTCGTCGTTTCGATGCCGGGCCGGTGAGTCCGGCTCAACAAGGAGACAGACGATGCGTGTGATGGTGCTCGTGAAGGCTACCGAGGACAGCGAAAAGGGCTTTGTCCCCACGCCCGAGGCGAAGGAGGCGATGGAGGCGATGGGCAGGTTTAACGACGAGCTGCGCAATGCCGGCATCTTGCTCGACGCCGATGGCCTCAAGCCCTCCTCGCAGGGCAAGCGCGTTGCCTTCGATGGCCCCCGCCGGACGGTCATCGACGGGCCTTTCGCCGAGACCCGCGAACTGGTCGCCGGCTTTTGGCTCTGGGAAGTCAAGGACATGGACGAGGCGGTCGCCTGGGTGAAGCGCTGCCCCAATCCCATGCCGGGACCGAGCGAGATTGAAATCCGGCCGCTGTACGAGATGGCTGATTGGCAATGGGAATCTGACGCCGGAGGTCACGGAAATCCATGACCGGACGCGCGAGAAGCTCAGCGGCAACTGAACCTGTCGGCCGCAACCTGCTTTGCCTTCGTTATGGCTTTGGCCGATAAGGCAGCATGACGGCAGGCGAGACGCAGCAGGCGATCGAGGCGATTTTTCGCATTGAACGGGCCCGGCTCATCGCGGGCCTGGCCCGCCTCGTGCGCAATGTCGATCTTGCAGAGGAACTGGTGCAGGACGCCCTCGTCATAGCCCTATCCGAATGGTCCATGACCGGCGTTCCGGCCAATCCTGGCGCTTGGCTGATGACAGTCGCCAAACACCGCGCCATCGATGCGATCCGTCGCGACAAGATGCGCGAGCGCAAGCATGAGGAGATCGCGCGGGAGCTGGACGGCGAGTGCGACGATACGGCCGAGGGAAACGAAATGGCCATGAACAACGATCTTGGCGACGAACTGCTGGGCCTCATCTTCACAGCCTGCCACCCCATACTTTCGGCCGACGCCCGCGCGGCCCTCACGCTGCGTGTCATCGGCGGCCTGACGACGGACGAGATCGCCCGTGCTTTCCTGTCGAGCGAGGTGACGATCGCCCAGCGCATCGTCCGCGCAAAGCGGACGATCGGAAAGGCCAGGCTCAGCTTCGAGGTGCCGCGCGGCGCCGAGCGTGCGGCGCGTCTGTCCTCGGTGCTGGAGGTCATCTATCTCATCTTCAATGAAGGCTATGCCGCCACGGCAGGCGACGACCTTGTCCGGCCGAGCCTGTGCCTGGAGGCACAACGGCTCGGCCGCATGCTGGCGGGGTTGATGGCCGAGGATGCCGAGGTGTTCGGCCTGCTGGCTCTGATGGAAATCCAGGCATCGCGCCTGCCGGCACGCATCGGGCCGGACGGCGCCCTCTTGACCCTGACCGAGCAAAACCGCGCGCGCTGGGACCAGCTGCTGATCCGCCGAGGCCTTGACGCGCTGGCCCGTGCCGAAGCCCTTGGGGGCGATGGCCCCTATGTGTTGCAGGCCGCGCTTGCAGCCTGTCACGCGCGGGCGCGCAGTCCGGCCGACACCGACTGGCCCCGCATCGCAGCGCTCTACGACCGGCTGCGTGCAGTGATGCCCTCGCCGGTGGTCGATCTCAATCGAGCGGTCGCCCACAGCATGGCCTTCGGGCCCGAAGCGGGCCTGCGGCTGGTAGACGAGATTGCCGACGCCGCCGCCTTGCGCAATTATGCGCCATTGCCGGCGGCGAGAGGCGATTTTCTGTTTCGGGCCGGCCGGCTGGCCGAGGCCCGCGCCGAATTCGAGGCTGCGGCCAAGCTCACCCGCAACGTGCGCGAAGCGGCCTTTCTCCTCGCCCGCGCAGACGCTTGTGGTTGACAGCATCGCTCTCCGTGCCCGACGCGCCGCTCGGCAACATCGAAAGCCGCCAGTTCGCTCCCGGCCAGCCCCCTTCAATGAGCGTGATCAGCTCGCAACGCGAAAGGGATTAACGATGCGCAAGCCTTCGTCGAGCGCCATTCCGTGCTGCATGTCCTCTGACCAGAGTGTATCGCAGCCAGCGTGAACCGCCGCGGAGGCGATCATCGCTTCATAGGTGGAAAGGCCGTACCGCTCGGCGAGCCTCAATCCTGTTTCGTGGGTCTCGTGCGTGAGCGGATGAACCGTCAACAGGCCGCGCAGCGTGGTCAGCAGCGCATGCGTGTCGTCCCATGACATTTGCATCTTCCGACGCGCGACATTGGTGAGTTCATTGAGAACCTGCACGCTGATCGCCCCGCCATCGGCGATGACCGCCTCGGCCCGATCCGCCTTCGCCGTGTCGTCTGACGCGATATAAAGAAGGACATTGGTATCGAAAAAACTAGCGGGCATTTGCCTCGTCCCGATCGAATTTGAAGTCAGCGGGAAGCCGACCGCGGAAGGCGCGGAGACGCTTCAGCAACTCCTCACGCCCGGGCTTCCGCGCGACGCCAAGCTGGCGGGCGTCAGCGACATGGATTTCGATCTCATCGCCTTCCCTGAGTTCAAGCGCTTCGACCACAGCGGCGGGAAGGCGGACCGCAAGACTGTTTCCCCATTTGGCGACCTGCATGCCACTTCCTCGCTTAGATATACGCTGGAAGCAATGTATATCCACAAGTCGTGAAGGTCAAGAATTGCAGCCAATAGGTGTGTTCATTTTGGAGGAGAGGGCCTCGATCATGCCATCAACTGCGTCGGCACGCCGACAATCGGTCCTGCCTCGGCGAGCCGCTGGTCGAGGGTCCACACCGTGGCGCCATGCTCCGATGCCGTCGCGAGGTGCAGGGCGTCGCCAGCACGAAGCCCGAGGATATGCTGATCGGCGAATTTCGCGGCGACCCGAAAATGCCCGCCCGTCACCGGCAGCACGGTGAAGCTCTCAGCGATAAGCTTATTGAACATCGCGAGCGCTGCCGCGCGTTGATCCAGGTCGATCTGTCCGGTCCGAAGCTTGACCGCCATGGCGGAGGACATCTCGGTGATGGTCCAGTCGCTGATCACAAGTTGCGCAGGGTCCTGCTCCGCCAGCCAGCCCTGAACGCGCGCGGTCACGGCTTCGTTGGATAGCGCCGCGATGATCAGCGAAGTATCGAGATAGGACGTCAATAGCGATCGCCATCTCGCATCGATCGCACCAGATCGGTGGCAGCCTGAGCCTGCAGAGACATGGTTGCGGTCAGGGATTGGAGCAGGACGGCGTCGATCCGTTTGCGAGGGCGGGCCACGGCCGTGAGCCTGGCGACCGGCTTGCCACGCCGGGTTATGTCGATCGAGTCTCCAGCTTCAACCCGGTCGACGAGCTCACTCAGATGTGCCTTGGCGTCCGCCAGATTGACTGCATCCATGTCACGCTCCTGACCATGTAGATGGTCATGTAGCGCATAACGCGTGACAATTCCAGTGCAGAGCACGGCGAATAAGCAACTGGCTGCGTGAGCGAAGCAGGTGACCTGCAACGAGAATTATGCCGCTTCCCGCTTGACTCACACATATCCCGGCGGTTATACATCGATCAATAGCCGAAGAGTTATCGATCCCAATGCCAAACGCTCACGATGTACTCTTCAGAACGCTTGCCGATCCGACTCGGCGCGCTATTTTTGAGCGGCTGTGTCGCGAAGGAGAGCAGACGGTCGGGGCTCTGACGGCTCAGGCCGGAATTTCGCAACCGGCCGTGTCAAAACATCTCGGCGTTTTGAGGCAGGCCGGGCTCGTGCGCGACCGCCATGCAGGGCGACAGACCCATTATAGCGCGCAGCTTGCTGCGCTTGCCCCCCTGATCGACTGGACAAGCCAGATGACCGGGTTCTGGCAGAGCCGGTTCGACGACCTCGAAGACCTGCTCAAAAGGATGGACCAGTGAACCGAACGTCGACCGAAACGCTCTCCGTCGTTGTCGAACGGGAAATCGCTTATCCGCCCGAGAAGATCTGGCGCGCGCTCACGCAACCACACTTGATCGAGGAGTGGCTCATGAAAAATGACTTCAAACCTGTCGCGGACCACCGTTTCAATCTTCACGCAGACTGGGGCGTTGTCGAATGTCAGGTGCAGACGGTCGAGCCGAACAGAACACTGACTTACACGTGGGATACCAAGGATCTCAAGAGTGTCGTCTCCTGGACCCTCACCCCCACGAGCACCGGAGCCCGCTTGCGCATGGAACAGTCGGGCTTCCGGCCGGATCAGCAGCCTTACTTCCGGGGTGCCAAAATCGGCTGGCCGAGGTTCTTTGACGATCTGGAGCAGGTTCTGGCGCGGACGGACTGAGATCCGCTGGGCTATCCAGGCAAGGGCTCTGTTACAGAGCGACATCACGAGGCGATAATGGAGGCAAGCCAATGAAGATCAAGTTGGCCAAAGTATACGTGGACGACCAGGAAAAGGCACTGGGCTTTTACACCGAAACGCTCGGCTTTACCAAGAAGGCCGATTTCAGCAATGGGCCGTTTCGCTGGCTGACCGTCGCATCACCCGACGAGCCGGACAGTGCCGAGCTGCAACTCGCGCTCAATGACAACCCCGCTGCAAAGACCTACCAGCAAGCCATTTTCCAGCAGGGCCAGCCCGCGGTCATGTTCTTCACCGATAACGTCAAGGGCGACTACGAGCGCATCAAAGCGCGCGGCGCCGAGTTCACGATGCCGCCGACCGAAGTGACCGGCTCGACCATCGCCCAGCTGAACGACAACTGCGGCAATCTCGTTCAAATCACCCAACTGGCGCGCTGGTAAAGCATGCGTTCAGTGGCGTGGCTGCCCGGCGGGAGTCGCCAAACGGGCTGCCCGATCCGCTTCGGTTCGTCTTCAGAGGAGGTCTCAATGGATTGGAACAAATGGGTTCGGCAGATCCACCGCTGGCTATCGATTATCTTTGCGACGGTCGTCGCCGCCATCTTCATCAGCCTGGGAGTAGGCAAGGAACCCGCCTACTGGGTATACCTCTTGCCGCTGTTTCCACTCGGCTTGCTCCTGCTTACCGGGCTGTACATGTTCGTGCTGCCTTACGCTCCCAAGTGGCGCAACGCAGGGGGCACCGGCGCATTGGAGTGAACGCATGGCCGACAAGACGTCCATCAAGTCAGCGGCGGTCGCGAAGAAGCCCGCCGCCAAGCCTGCAGCCGCCAAGCCGGTCCTCCTCGCAGGCGGCAACCCGCAGATCCCGAAGGGTGATGGTGACGCTCCCGTGCAGGCCTACATCGCGGCCATGCCGGGCTGGAAACGCGACGTCGGCCGCCGCCTCGACGCACTCATCGAGCGCAACGTTCCCAACCTGCGCAAGGCCGTCAAATGGAACTCGCCCTTCTATGGCGTAGAGGGTCAAGGCTGGTTCCTCAACTTCCATTGCTTCACAAAGTACATCAAGCTGGCTTTCTTCCGCGGCACGTCGCTGCATCCTGTCCCTCCAGGCGAGTCCAAGCACAAGGACGTGCGCTACCTCGACATCCGCGAGGACGACCAGCTCGACGAAGCTCAACTCACCGGCTGGGTAAAGCAAGCCAGCCAGTTGCCTGGCGAGCGAATGTGAGTGGAATGCGAGTCATTCCCGCAAACCCGGTGCCGACTAGCGGTATTCATGTGACGGGCGAGCGGCAACAACCCTAGGGAAAGCGACAATGATGATGAAGAGTGGCTCTATGGAAGGAAATGCAGAGAGCTCTCCCTCTCAGCTGATAGATGCGAGGATCAGTGAGCTGGGCGATTGGCGAGGCAAGACGCTTTCCCATGTCCGCGCTCTCGTCAAGCAGGCTGACCCGGAAGTCGTCGAGGAGTGGAAGTGGCGAGGCGTTCCGGTGTGGTCGCACGCCGGAATAATCTGCACCGGCGAGACCTACAAGAACGTCGTGAAGGTGACCTTCGCAAAGGGCGCCGCCCTGCAGGATCCTTCAGGCCTGTTCAACTCCAGCCTCGAAGGCAACACCAGGCGCGCCATCGATATCCGTGAGGGCGAAGACATAGATGAGAATGCGTTCAAGGCGCTGATACGCGCCGCTGCCGCCCTGAACACGGCCCGATAGTCAGCTCCGGCCGATATGGTCGGCTAGCGGGCCGAGAGCGGCGAGCAAAGCTTCGCCGGTGGCTTGCGTCGCGTTCTCATGGGGCGCGCGCAGGTTCAGCCAGCGTCTGTCGCCGGACCGTACCGCCAGCACTGCCTTCATCGCGGAGATGAGGCCGGCGTCCTGGATGATTTTGCGGAACGCCTTGATGGCGGCATCCGCGTCAGTAATGTCCTCTCCCGCCAGCGCTGCGTCGTAGAGGGCCCGGATCGCTGCGGCATTCAGATTGACCGTCGCCGAGATGCACCCCGCAGCACCGTTGGCGAGGCCTTTCGTCAGCTGTGCTTCCGAGCTCGGGAACACCGCGACCCCTGGAGCTGCCGCAATGACCGCCACGGTGTTGTTCCAATCGCCGGCGCTGTCCTTGTAAGCCACCACGACATCCGGAAACGCTTGGCTCAAGCGGGCGGTCAGCGCCGGGCTCACCGGTACGCCGGAATTCTGCGGGATGTGGTAGAGGATCATCCTCATCGCCGGGTTCGCCACCCGTTCGATCAGCTCGCCATAGTAGCGGGCCTGTCCGTTGTCGCCGGCGGCCGTATAGAAGAACGACGGCAGCACCATCACCCCGGCACAGCCGAGCCCGACGGCATGCGCCGTCAGCTCGACGGTCTCGGCAAGTGCCGTGACACCGGTGCCGGGCATCAGATGGCTTGGCGAAATGCCGGCCTCGACCAGCCACTCCAGCGCTTGCATGCGCTCGCGCAACGAGACGGACAACGCCTCGCCCGTGGTGCCGAACGGCGACAGGAAATGCGCTCCCTGATCCAGCACCCACTTGGCGTGTGATATCCAGAGGTCGCGGGCAATGCGGCCGTCGTTTTCGAACGGCGTCAGGATCGGTGCGATGGTTCCTTGTGGGCGGATCATGTGCGTCCTTCTACGGGTGAAAATCTGTTCTGTGCTCAAAGCCGGCATCAGAAATGTCGAGCAAGCTACATGAAGCAGTGTTGCTGAGTACCGGCCGTTCGACCTCGAAATCAAGCGGCTCGCGCATAGGCGCGCGATTGTGATCGGGCGGCGGTTCTGAGGCTCTCGAGGTATATCCTTGTCACGGGACAACCTCGTCCGGCCGAAAGGGGGGTGACAAACGAGTTCTGCTGTTTCATCAATGCCGCCTTTTGAGGAGAAGCCCATGCGCAGCATCGGCGTCGGCATTATCGGCTGCGGCAACATTTCGGATGCCTATCTGAAGGCATCGCCACAATTCCCGGTGCTCGACATTGTCGGCGTCGCCGACGTCAACCGGACGGCGGCCGAGGCCAAGGCAGCGACCTACGGCCTGGCTGCCATGCCGGTCGACGCGCTGTTGGCCGATCCGCGCGTCGAGATCGTGCTCAACCTGACGACGCCGCAGCATCATGTGCCGGTCGGCCTGCAGGCTGTCGGGCAACGCAAGCACGTCTATTCCGAGAAGCCGCTGGCAACGACGCTCAGCGACGCCGAGCGGCTGGTCGCGGCCGCGCGCGAAAAGGGCGTGCGCGTCGGCTGTGCACCCGACACCTTTCTTGGCGGCTCCCACCAAACGGCGCGGCGGCTGGTCGATAAGGATACGGTCGGGACCATTGTCGCCGGCTCTGCCTTCATGCAGGTGCCCGGCCACGAGCTCTGGCATCCCAATCCGGATTTCTACTATCAGCCCGGCGGCGGGCCGATGCTCGACATGGGACCGTACTACCTGACCTGCCTGGTCAATCTCCTGGGTCCGGTAAAATCCGTGACCGGGCAGGCGAAGTCATCCTACGCCACCCGCACCATCGGTTCTGGACCGCGCCAGGGCGAGACCATCCGGGTCGAGGTGCCGACCCATATTTCCGGCCTGCTCGCATTCGAGAATGGCGCCGCGGTCTCGATCACCACCAGCTTCGACGTCTGGAAGCATGAACACAATCACATCGAACTTTACGGAACGACGGGCTCGATGATCGTCTCCGATCCCAACCAGTTCCAGGGCGACATCAGGACCAGCCAGCGCAAGGGCGACTGGACGGTGGCCGATCAGATCCATTCCTATGGCGACGGCAATTACCGGGGCCTCGGCCTTGCCGACATGGCGCAGGCGATCGTCTCGGGCAGGCAACACCGCGCCAGTCTCGACCTTTCCCTCCATGTCCTGGAAATCATGGAATCGATCATCTCTTCAGCAGACGTAGGGCAGCGTATCGATCTCAGATATGGCTGCGCCCGGCCGGCGCCGATGCGCGCCGATCTGCCTTTCGGAATTCTGGAATAGGGAACAATGCGATGAGCAAGACGGCACTGATTTTCTGGGGCGGCTGGGAAGGTCACACCCCGGCTCGAAGCGCCGAAATCGTCAAGGAGATGCTGGCCGGCAACGGCTTCGACGTGCAGCTGGAGCAGGGGACTTCGGCGCTTGCCGATCCGCAGCTGAGCAAGCTCGATCTCATCGTCCCGGTGATCACGATGTCGACGATCGAAAAGCCGGAGCTGCAAAACCTGACCAGCGCCGTCGGGGCCGGCACCGGCCTTGCGGGCTTTCACGGCACGATGTGCGACAGCTTCCGAAATGAGCCGGAATACCAGTTCATGACCGGCGGCCAGTGGGTCGCCCATCCCGGCAACATCATCGACTATCACGTCGATATCACCAGGCCAGACGATCCGGTCATGCAGGGCATCGACGGCTTCGCCTACCGTTCAGAGCAGTATTACATGCATGTCGATCCGACCAACGAGGTGCTGGCGACGACTACTTTCACCGGCGAGCATCTCGATTTCATCGCCGGCGTCGTCATGCCGGTCGTCTGGAAGCGCCGCTACGGCAAGGGCCGCGTCTTCTACAGCGCGCTCGGCCACACCGCCGACGAGTTCGCCGTGCCGCAAATGCGCACGATGTTCGAACGCGGCGCGATTTGGGCCAGCCGAAACTCGGACCTTGCATAGCCGTTCAATCTGAACGCCACCTATCGTTGTAATCTTTTAAAGGCGGCCGCCCGAACGCTGACACAGGCACAATTGACTACCATGGTAGTATCCAATACACCAGCGGTCCTCATCGAGAAATTCCGCAGCCGGAGGTCGAATGGAGCAGACGTGGCGATGGTTTGGCCCGAGCGACGTGGCAACGCTTGCCCACGCAAGGCAGGCCGGCGCAACCGGCATCGTGACGGCACTGCACGACATCCCTTACGGCGAAGTCTGGCCGATCGACGCCATCAGGCAGCGCCAGGCGCTTATCGAAGCGGATCCGGCGATGGGCCTGAAATGGAGCGTCGTCGAGAGTGTGCCCGTGCACGAGGACATCAAGCTCGGCCGCGGCGATCTCGACCGGCTCTACGACAATTTCAGGCAGACCTTACGCAATCTCGGCGCCTGCGGTGTGCGCACGGTCTGCTACAACTTCATGCTGATCCTCGACTGGACCCGGACCGACCTGGCTGCGCCGCTGCCGGGCGGCGGACGGGCGCTCCGCATGAACATGCACGAGCTTGCCGCGTTCGATTGCTACATGCTGCAGCGCAAGGGATCGGAGCGCGACTATGCGTCCGATGTTCTCCAGCGGGCGAGCGAATGGTTCGAGACGACGCCGGATACGTCAAAAGAGCGTCTGCTCGCCAACATCATGGCCGGCCTGCCGGGCGCCTTCAAGCGCTACGACATAGCAGAATTGCGCGAAGTGGTGGCCGAGCAGTCGGGCCTGTCGCACGACCGGCTGCGCGAGAACCTCGTCCGTTTTCTCGAAAACGTGCTGCCGGCGGCCGAAGAGGCGGGCGTCACGTTGGCGATCCACCCGGACGATCCGCCGCGCGATCTCGTCGGCCTGTGCCGGATCGTCAAGAACGCCGACGACATCGCCCTTATCCTGGACGCCGTGCCATCGGCCCATAGCGGCCTCACCTTGTGCACCGGGTCGCTGGGCGCCAACCCGGCCAATGACGTGCCCGCCATCGCCAGGCGCTTTGCGCACAAGATAAACTTCGTGCATCTGCGCAACGTCAGCAAGGACCCGGACGGTTCGTTCATGGAATCCGAGCATCTGCGCGGCGATCTCGACATGGTGTCGGTGGTTTCGATCTTGCTCGACGAGCAGCAACGCCGCCGCGACGCCGGCGAACCGGCGGCGCTGCTGCCGTTTCGCCCGGATCATGGCCACGAGCTGATCGATGACGCTGCGCGGCACACCCATCCCGGCTACCCCGTAATCGGCCGTCTTCGCGGCCTTGCCGAATTGAGAGGCGTGATGACCGCGATTGCCCATCAGCGCGGCTACCGGCTGCAATGACAGCGCCCCGCCTGCTCTGCGTGGGCGCGCTCACCTACGACACGATCTTGCGCCTCGATGTACTGCCCTCCGGCGCCGGCAAGTTCCTGCCAAGCGAGGCCGTGCAGATCGCGGCCGGTATGGCGGCAACCGCCGCCGCGTCAGCCAGCCGCCAGGGCGGGCAGGTCTGGCTATGGGCAAGCGTCGGCGACGATGCTGTCGGCCGCGATGTCATCGGCCAGATGGAGGCGGAGCGGGTCGACTGTTCGTTGGTGCGCAGGGTTGAAGGTGGCCGCTCGGCCATTGCCACGATCCTGGTCGATGCCGCCGGCGAGCGTATGATTGTGCCCTTCTACGATGCCGTCACGCAAGCCGATCCTGACCTTCTTCCGCCCGCGGATTTTTCCCGCTTCGACGCCGTGCTGGTTGATGTCCGCTGGCCCGGAGCCGCGGCCCTGGCGCTGGCGAAGGCTCGCGAGTGCGGCATCCCGGCGATCCTTGACGCCGATGTCGCGTCGCGACCGGTGCTCGACCGGCTACTGCCGCTCGCCTCGCATGTCGTTGCTTCGCTGCCGGCGGCACGCATCCTTTGCGGTCCAGAGGTTTCCGCCGGTTCCGCCGTCGCCATTCTCGGCGAACGGACCGGCGCCTTCGTGGCGGTCACCGATGGCGCGAACGGCACCGTGTTCCGCTACTCGGGCAGCAATGACGTCCGTCATCTGCCGTCGCCGCGGGTCGAAGCCGTCGACACCCTGGCGGCGGGCGACGTGTTTCACGGCACCTTCGCTCTCGGCCTGGCCGAAGGTTGGGACGAAGAGCGGGCGATAGCAGTGGCCAGCGCCGCCGCCGCGCTAAAGTGCCTGCGCTTTGGCGGACGGCTCGGCGCACCGACGCGCGCGGAAACGCTGGCTTTCATGCAAGGATCGACATGACGCCGAACACGCTTGGGCCGGTTCGGCAAAGAAAGGCACGTCAAGTGGCGCCGATCGACTACCATGGTAGTCACTGCGCAACTGTTCGAGGGAGAATAAATGGCTGAGTTCAAAAAACGCGCACTGGTCACGGGAGCGGCCATGGGCATCGGCCGTGCTGTCGCCGAAAGACTGGCCGGGCAAGGCGTCGACCTGATTCTGTTCGACCGGGCGGGCGATCAGCTGGATGACGTCGCGGCGCAGCTTTCGGCGCGCGGCGTGACCGTGCACACCGTGCTTGGCTCGACCGCCGACACTGAAGCCTGTGGCCGCGCCGTCGAGCTTGCCCGGTCCGCGTTCGGCGGGCTCGACATGCTTTCCCACAATGCCGGCATTCAGCGTTACGGAACGGTGGAGACCACGGACGAGGCGCTTTGGGACGAGGTGATGAACGTCAACCTCAAGGCTGCCTACCTGCTCTCCCGCGCGGCGATGCCGCTGCTGCGGCAAAGCCGCGGCGCCATCGTCCATATGAGCTCGGTGCAGGGTCTGGCCAGCCAGGAAGGGGTTCTGGCCTACAGCACGGCCAAGCACGGCCTGATCGGCCTGGTCAAATCGATGGCGGTCGACTATGCGCCGCTCGGCGTGCGCGTCAATGCCGTGGCTCCGGGCGCGGTCGACACGCCGATGCTGCGGGATGCGGTTAAGCTCAACGATAAGCCCGACGAGATCCTGCGCATCCTCGACAACATGCATCCGCTCGGCCGTACCGCCCAGCCGCAAGAGATTGCCGCAGTCGTCGCCTTCCTGCTGTCCGACGATGCCTCCTTCGTCACCGGCGAGGTCGTACGCGTCGATGGCGGCCTGCTGGCGCGCATCGGCGGTTCTCCGCGCAAGGAATAACGTCGGCGCTGCTGCTTGCGCAGGCATTTCATGAACGGCTTGAAGCTGCAGAGCCTATAAGGGGTCGCCGATGGCACGGCTTTTGGGAACGCGGACCATCACCGAGGGGCGGCTCGACGAAACCGCCCCCGGCGCTTCAGTCGCGGCTAGGGCGTTCGAGGTTTTGCTCGACCAGATCCTGACCTTCCGTCTGAAGCCGCACGAGCTGATTTCTGAAAAGGCGATGTCGGAAGCCCTCGGCGTGAGCCGCACGCCGGTCAGGGAGGCCCTCGCCCGGTTGGCCGGTCTTGGCTTGATCGACATTTATCCGCAGCGCGGCAGCATGGTGGCGCCGCTCCGGATTGCCGATCTCGAGAAATCGCAGTTTCTGCGCGAAGCGCTCGAAGTCGGCCTGATCAAGCGCGCGGTCGAGAGCCCGCGCCGTGCCGACCTGCTTGCCGTGCTCAAAGGCGAACTGGCCGTCCAGGAGACGTTCGCCTCCATCGCGGACGACAGGCGCTTCTTCAAGTCGGACGAGCTGTTCCACCAGCACATCGCGAGTCATGCCGGGTTTCCCGGAATCTGGGCCGACATCAGCGCGGCGAAGCTGCACATGGACCGCTTCCGCTTCCTGTCTTTTCCGCGCCTCGACAGCGTGTCGGTAGTCCTCGGCCAGCATCGGCGGATTGTCGATGCGCTTGAGCAGGCCGACGCGTTTGCGGCGGAAGAGGCGATGCGAACGCATCTTCGCCGCATCTTCGAGGTGCTCGAAATCGTCCAGGAGCGCTATCCCTATTATTTCGAGGCAAACGGCAGTGTGAGCCCGCTTTCGGCCGGCTCAATCCAAGCCTGAGCCTTTCTTGCGCGCTTCCGAAGGTGTCTTGGTCTTGCTGCCGGATTTGTCGCAAGCTGGCTCGGCTTTGCGATTTTGACCCTCACCGCCTTGCTCCTTGCGGAGCTGCTTTTCCACTATCGATCGCGATCCTTCCGCCGGGTCTTGTTCAGGATGAGTATCGGTTCCCGTCATGTCGGTTCCTATCCATTTTGATCAATTGCGTGCGGCGTGGGCTGACCTCCGCCGCCGGTTCTGTCGCGCCCGATCATCAGCCAGGCGGCGAACAGCACGACCAGTACGACCACGATCCAGGCGACGAAACGAGGCATCGGCCTCATGTCCCTCGCCGCCGCTTGCTGCCGCGTGCCTCCGGATCGGAGCCGGCCTCGACCGTTGGATCGGGCACGACCGGGCCGCGTTCGGCCTCGGAACCCTCAGCTTCGATCTCCTGCACGGCCTGAGCCCAATGCTCGCGCTCGCGTCCTTGCGGACGGCCTTCGCGCTCCCAGATCTCATGGGCTCGCTGCCTGATACGCTCTTCCCTGTCCATGGCCTTTGCCTCCTCATCCCCTAATCCGGCGATCGCTGGTTTGTTCCGCGGTGCCAGCGCCGTTCATCGCGGTTCAGTTGACCTGATCACCCAGCGCTCTAGATCAAACTTCGCGCCGAAGTCGCCTGGTGCCGGGGAGAACAATCGTGTGGCAGCAACGCTACAAGCACGTATTGTAAATGCCGTTACAGCCGTCGGTTCTCGACCAGACCGCCTGCGCTTGCTGCTGATAATATTTGTAGTGACGGCATGCTCGCCTTCCGGCCAGGTCGAGCAGCAGTCGAAAACCGCGGCTTCCGCCACACAGACCGCATCGCTGGTCCTGGAGAGCTGGATCGCTGGGGAAGCCCCGTCGGAATACACGTCGCGCACTTTGCAATCGGCCGGCAAGGCGCTCGCCGATGCCGGTGCGCAAATCCAGTCCGGCAAGTCGCCTGAGTCCAGCGGCCAAGCCGGTCTGAAGATGGCGGTTGGACGGCTTTCGGCAGCGGTAATTCGCGCGGCGACGGCCGTGCAGAACGGCAACCGCTCGGAAGTGGAACACGCGCAGCAGGATCTGCGGGCCGCCGCCGCCGACCTGAGCACGTCCTACGCGAAATATTTCGCGCCGAAATCATGAAGAAGCTGCTCGAAATATCGCTCGGCGTCGTCACCAGCGTTGGCGGCTTTCTTGAGGTCGGATCAATGGCGACCGCCGCCCAGGCCGGCGCGGCGTTCAGGTTTCAGCTGATATGGGCCGTCGTCCTGGGCACGATCTGCATCATCTTCCTGGTCGAAATGGCCGGACGCTTCGCCGCAGTTAGTCATCACACCATCGCCGACGGGATCCGGGAACGGTTTGGCTTCAACGCCTTTCTGTGGCCGTTGCTCGCCACTTTGCTGGTTAACTTCCTGGTCATGGCAGCCGAAATCGGCGGTGTTGCCATTGCGCTCGAGCTCGCCACCGGCATCGGCTTTCAGTGGTGGGCGCTGCCGGTCGCTTTTCTGGCATGGCTGTTCCTTTGGAAAGGCACGTTCGGACTCATCGAAAAAGGCGTCGCGATCCTCGGGCTGGTCACGCTGTGCTTCGTGGTTGGCGCCGTCATGCTGAAGCCCGATTGGGGGCAGGTCGCGGCCGGGGCCGTGCCAACACTGCCGGATCACGACGCGGCCAACTACTGGTTCATGGCGGTCAGCATTCTTGGTGCGTCGATCTCGCCCTATCTGTTCATGTTCTATTCGTCGGGAGCGATCGAGGACGAGTGGGACAAGAGCTATCTCGGAGCCAATCGGGCGATTGCCGGCCTGGGCATGAGTTTTGGCGGCACAATCGCTATGGGTGTGCTGATTGTGGCGGCGCTCGTTCTGGCAGCACACGGCATAGTGCAGGTCGACGACTACCACCAACTGCCGCTGATGCTGATCCAGATCTTCGGTTTCTGGGGATTTGTCCTGTTCGTTGCGTCACTAGGCATTGCCTGTTTCGGCGCCGCGCTCGAAATCGGCCTGCAGCAAGCCTACCTTGTGGCGCAGGGTTTCGGCTGGACCTGGGGCGAGAACCTGAAACCGCGCGACGACCCGGGCTTCAGCGCCGTGTATACGGTCTCGCTGTTTCTCGCCGCCATTCCGATCGCACTGGGTCTCGATCCGCTGAAGCTCACCATCTTCTCCATGGCGCTGACGGCCGCCAGCCTGCCGCTAACCGTGGTGCCGTTCCTCTTCCTGCTGAACGACGAGCGTTATGTCGGCGAGCACCGCAATGGCATGATAGCGAATGCCGCGGTCATCTTCATCATCGCGCTCGGTTTCGTGCTCGCGATCGTGACCATTCCTTTGCAGATATTCGGAGGCACGTGATGGATTTGCTGCGCGACATCCTGGACAAGCAAGTGGTCGACCGCGAGCAGGTCAAGATCGGCAAGGTTGACGGGCTGGTGGCCGAACTCAGGCCAGGCAAGCCGGCAAAAATCATTGCGGTCGAGCTCGGCTCGATCACGCTGGCGCGCCGGCTTGGCCAGCGGCCCGGGCGCTGGATGGCGCGGCTTGCGGCAAGGCTCGGCGGCAAGCGCCATGCCGAGCCGCACCGCATCGCCTGGAACAAGCTGCGCGACATCGGCGTCGACATCGAGTTCGATATCGACGTCCGCGAAACGGCGATTTTCGACTGGCAGGACTGGCTGCGCGACCGTGTCATTGGGCGTATCCCGGGAGCTGGATGATGGCTACTATCAATCTCGAGCAATTGGCTGGCAGGAATGTGCTTTCGCAGCGCGGCAAAAGCATCGGTCATATCGAGGAGATACGCGCAGAATCGGATGGCGACGACCTGGTGATTGCCGAGTACCATGTCGGCATCTACGCGGCCTTCGAGCGTCTGTCCGCTTCGGCCATCGGCATTGCGGTCCTCAATGTCTTTCGACTGCGCAGTCGCGAAAGCATGTACCGCATCGCTTGGGACAAGCTCGACATCTCCGATCCGGCGCGGCCGCGGTTGTTATGCACGACGGAAGAACTTTCCGGTATGAAGGGGAGTATCGAGGGCGATAAACCGGAATGAACGATACTTTCCCGCCGTCGGAGAATGGGGTCCAGTGAAAGTCCTGGTTACCGGCGCCACCGGCCTAATCGGTGCCTCCGTCGTGGCACGCCTTCTTTCCGAAGGACATGAGGTGATCGGATTGGTCCGCAGCCCCGGCGCAAACCGGACCGGCAATTATCAATTGCTGGTGCTGGACATGGCGGTGGCGCTGCAGCCCGAAGACTGGCTACCGCATCTCAGGGGCATAGACGCCGTCGTCAATTGTGCCGGCGTTCTGCAGGATAGCCCTCGTGAAAAGACGCGCGAAGTCCATCGCGAGGCGGCGGCAGCACTCTTCCTCGCCTGTGCGCGGGCAGGGGTTGCCCGGGTGATCCACTTCTCGGCAATCGGCGTCGATCGGGCGCAGCCTTCGGCATTCTCGGCGACGAAGCTGGCTGGCGACCAAGCGCTTATGGCGCTTGATCTGGATTGGGTGATCCTGCGCCCGTCCGTGGTGCTCGGCCGGCCGGTGTTTGGGGCCAGCGCATTGTTTAGGGGTCTCGCCTCGCTGCCGGTGCTGCCGTCCATGCCCGGCACCGGCCGGCTCCAAGTGGTGCAGCTCGACGACGTGGTCTCAACCGTCGTCTTCCTTCTCGATCCCGCCAGTCCGTCTCGCATCGTGCTGGAACTTGTCGGTCCCGAACAGCTGAGCACGGACGAGGTCGTCGGCAGCTATCGCCGATGGCTCGGCTGGGCTCCTGCAGCCAGGTTTGTCTTGCCGGCGGCTGTTGCAAGGCTTCTCTACCGCCTCGGCGACCTTGCCGCGATGTTCGGCTGGCGTCCACCGATGCGCACCAACGCGGCCAGAGAGATTGCCCGAGGAGCGGTTGGAGATCCCTCGGACTGGACCGCCACGACCGGCATACGCCCGCAAACCCTGGCGGGCTTCCTCGCGCTCAATCCGGCAACGGTGCAGGAAAAATGGTTTGCCCGGCTGTATTTCATCAAGCCTGCGATCTTCGTCGTCCTGCCCTTCTTGTGGATCGTGACGGGAATTGTGTCGCTGACCACCGGCTACGGCAGCGGCGTCGATCTGATGCAAGGCACTGGGGCGGGCATCTTGTCGGCGCCGATCGTGATAGCCGGTGCTCTTGCCGACATCGCCGTCGGCGCGCTCCTAGCCTGGCGGCCGGCGGCGCGAAAAGGCCTCTATGGCGGCATCGCGCTCTCGCTCTTCTACCTGGTCGTCGGAAGCTTTCTGAGCCCCGAGCTGTGGAACGACCCGCTTGGGCCGTTCCTCAAGGTGTTGCCGATCCTGGTGCTGCACTTTGTGGCCTTGGCAGTGCTGGAGGAGCGTTGATGCTCTATTTCCTGCTGAAATTTCTGCATGTCATCGGCGCATCCGTGCTGCTTGGTACCGGCGCCGGTATCGCTTTCTTCATGTTGCTCGCCCACAGGACCGGCAATGCCGCGACGGTTGCGGCGGTGGCGCGTGTCGTCGTCGTCGCCGACTTCCTTTTCACCGCGACGGCCGTGGTCGCGCAACCTTTGACCGGAGCCGCGCTCGCCTGGCAGGCCGGCTACTCGCTGTCGGAGGGCTGGATCGTACTTTCGATCGCGCTCTATATCTTCACCGGAATGTTCTGGCTCCCGGTCGTCTGGATGCAAATGGAGATGCGCAAGCTGGCATCGCAAGCCGCCGCTGCAGGCGCGCCGTTGCCGCCGCGCTATCATCGGCTCTTCTGGCTGTGGTTCGCCTTCGGCTTCCCCGCCTTCGCTGCCGTACTCGGGATTTTCTGGCTGATGATCGCGCGGCCTGCGATCGAGTGGTAGGTCGCAGGCAGGTCCCACTGCGATAATGCCCAGTCAAAGCACTACGGAAAGATTCCGGCCCATGCAGCGCCATGTGCCGGAGCGGACCTGCGCCTCGACCTGTAAGTCGCACCGGAGTCCGGTCTCGTATCATTTCCAACCGCGCGCTCACCGCCATCGGCACAGGACAACATCCCGTCTTGAGGCTGGTTAGGCTTCGCTTACCAAAAAAGATGACGCCTGAGGGGAACACGGGAAGCACAGGCAAGTTCGGTGCGCAGTGGAGGAGATTGCGCCATGAACAGCGTTATTTATCTCATCGGCCTCGTCGTCGTCGTGCTTGCGATCCTCTCCTTCCTCGGATTCCACTAGGAGACACCATGCAGGACCAGGACGATCAGGGCCGTCAGACGGCCGATTTCGAGACAGCCAGAAGCGAGCTTTCGGAAAGACTACAGCGAGAAAAGCAGACCGCGACGGAAGCGCTCCACCATGCGCGTGACGAGATCACCAGGAAAGCCGGAGACTCCGCATCGGAAGCAAAGCAAGCATTGTTCAACAAGGCGGAGGGAACGCAGCGCGACGTGAGCGCCAATCTGAAGGCCTTCAGCGGCGCATTGCGCGCGGCAAGCGAGCATCTTGCCAATAGTGATCAACGGACCGCTTCGAAATTCGCCCTTGACGCCGCAGGCGGGCTCGAGCGGCTTTCCTCGTCCCTGAAGGATAAACCGTTCGACGAGGTGCTTGGCGAAATTCAGTCGTTCGGCCGCGAAAACTCGGGGGCGCTGATCGCCGGTTCGGTATTGGCAGGCCTGGCGCTGGGGCGGTTCATCAAGAGCTCGCCGCCCTCTGCCCAAGCCGGAGCACCGCGCCGGTCGGGAGCAGGCCGGGCGCCCGAGACCGGTCCTAGCTCGAATGAGTTCGGAGGGCGATCGGCAGAGGCAGTGGAGCCGGCCCCGCTAGTATCCGATCAGTCCGGCGATGACTGGGCCAATGCAAGCCTGGAGCAAAACCCATGACTGACAATCAGGACACTCGCAGCCTGACAACCCTTGTCAGCGATCTGGCACAGCAGGTCACAACACTGCTTCAAACCGAAAGCAGGCTGTTGCGGGCTGAAATGTCGGAAAAGGTAAGCAAGGCCGGCGCCGGCGCCGTGGAGGTAATGGGAGGCGCCATTTGCCTGCTCGCCGCCCTGATAGTGCTTTTGCAGGCGCTGGTGATTGCCTTGGCGAGCGCCGGGCTGGGAGCCGGATGGTCCTCGCTGCTCGTCGGCGTCGTGGTGGCAGTACTGGGCGTCATACTCTTGCGCTCCGGCAAGGCAAGCATGGCTCCCTCAGAGTTGACCCCCGACCGGACACAAGACCAACTTAAACGCGACGCACGCGTGATCAAGGAACAGATAAGATGACCGACAAATCCGCAGCCGAGTTGGAACGCGATGCTGATATTGCTCGCGCCAGAGTGGCAGATACCGCAGACTCGATCCGCAGCAAGATGACACCGGGCCAACTGATCGACGAATTCACCGGGATGTTCAGCGGCGAGGGATCCGCCATGCTCAGCAATCTTAAGACTCAGGTCAGGGACAATCCGTTGCCGCTTACATTGGTCGGCGCGGGCCTGGCCTGGCTGATGCTTGGCAAGGGCACGTCGGTAGACAGTTCAGCACTTGGTGCCTATTCGACCAGCAGGGAACCTGACGGCAGCCGAACCTTCTCTGACCAGCGGAGCTTGGGCGGGGCCTGGCAGGACTCAAGCGGCGATGAGTACGGTGCCGAGAGCGAAGATTCCGCCGGCTCCATGCTCTCCGATGCCGCTCGTTCGGTTGCTTCCGTGGCAGGCGGTGGGACTGAGGCTGTCGCAGACGTTGCGAGCGGCGCCAAAGAAAGATTAAGAAGCACGGCCGGGCAGTTCGGCTCGAGCGCCAACGATATGGCGGGGCGGGTGCGGCAGTCGACGCGGGACCTGTTCCAGCGCGAACCTCTGGCAATGGCCGCGGTGGGCCTTGCCGTGGGCACCGCCATCGGCGTGATGCTGCCTCACACCGCCGCGGAAGACGAACAACTCGGCCCCTACCGCGACAAGCTTCGTGACAGTGCCGAGGAGCTCTTTGAAGAAGGCGTGGAACAAGCCAAGCAGGTCGCCGCCGAAGCATATGAGACTGTAAAGGAAGAGGCTGACCGACAGGGTTCCAGCAGCGACGCCGAGACCTTGGTCGACCGCGTCAAGAAAGTCGTGAAAAAGACGGCAAGCAAAACTGAGGAAGCGATTCGCGATCGTTTGCCGGAGACCGACGAGGTTCCTAGTTCGAACGATTCTCCCGAAACAACGTGATAGCGCTGCGGTCGTTCGTGGCGATTCCGACCACGGGCCGCCTCGCGGTTGGCACATCGAAGTCGGCTAGGAGTCCGCAACCTTCCGCAGACAAATATGATCGCGGCGCTCAAGTCATTAGCCGAGGCGCTCCGGTCCGTTCCGATTCTTCGCTCTGAATCCGTTCGGTTCGTCGGGCTGCATGAAGCGTGTCTGGCCAACGGGCCTCAGCAGCACTGTCCATTCTGAAAAAAAACAACCACCCCGTCAATTCGACAGGGGTGGTTGCTAGGAATTCCTCTCGGCCCGCCGGGCGGCCTAACTCTTGGCGGTCTCTCCCGCCTCACGCAGCCTGGCGTATTGCAAGGTGACACCGCGCAGGTTCTGCCTCAACCAGTCGGCCATTTTCTCTTCTTCGCTGAGATTCTGCTGAAGGGAATTGGTTGCCTGACTAAACCCTCCGGCCTCGGCGAGTACGAGCAACGAGTTGTAAGCGGCGATCTCGTAATTTTCGAATGCAAAGTTGGCGAAGCTGTTCTTGAGGATTTCGTCGCCGGCTACGGAATGTCCCATCGCGGCCATGCTGCCGACCATCGACATGGCCGTGTCCTTCAATGTGGAATGGTCCTCACCGAGGCCATCCAGAATGGATTCCAGGCGGGCCATCTGCCCTTCGGTCTCCGTGATATGCTGCTGCAGGCGGTCGGCGACCTGCGGATAGTTCTCGATCCGCTTGACCTGAGGTTTCATGATCGACAGTGCCTGGTTCTCCATGGCGTGGGCGTTGCGCAGCCCGACAATGAAGATCGAGCGGGTTTCGGAATTGACATCAGTATCCATAGGATTTCCTCGCGGTTTGACGTGTAGAACCAAACCGTGGCTATGCCGATTTGTTCCTGGCGAGGTGTTGACTGTCGAGCTTTTACACCTAACCCTGCTCTTCAAGAAGTGCAGCATAAACAGCTCTCACAACCTGCGACAGTACGTCGAAAGCATAGCCGATGTGCAAACGGTCGCACGGCGTATGGTAGTCTCGTTCCCCACCATATTGAGGGTAGGAATGTTGCCCACATCGGCGTGTTGCGGACGACGACGTCGGACCGGACTCGGCCCCCTCGCCAAAGAAGCTCATATCCGAGATGCCCGCGAAACAATCCGCACCAGCAGATTGCCCGGGCCATAGCGGGCGCTCGCGTCGGCCGCGATGTGCGACGCGACCGCGGGCAGCCTCGCCGATGCGGGCCGGTTCCGAAAGGTTCGTCGGCAAGCAAGGCATCGAGCCGAAGGCGGTGACGATTGCCGGTCCGGCAAACCGGCATCGGTAGACTGCCGGCAGTGTTTGATCTCGACTAGGCGAGCAACGATGTCATTTCAGCGAATAGAGGTAGGCAGCGACGTCCCGCGCCTCCTGATCGGAAATTCTGGTCGAAGGCATTGCCGTATGCGGATTGATCTCCCTTGCCGCACGGATCCAGCGGATCAGGTTCTCCGGCCTATTGCGCAAGACGCCGCCGACATAGACCCGGGTGGCCAGGCTTGCGTCGAGGCGTGGACCGACTAACCCTTGCGCGCCGGGAACACCGGTGATGGTGTGGCAACCGGCGCAGCCATTGGCCATCATGATCGGAATGGCGCGGGCGCCGACGCCGCCGGTCGCATTGTCGGCCTTCTGCTCGACCCGACGGCTTTGCTCGAAGTACAACAAAATCCCGGCCAGGGCTGCAACGAGCACGACAATAACCGCAGCGCCGATTACGGCTTTAGACAGCGTGAAGCGCATGCGACGCCTCCCGGTCCTTTCGGCTGCTCGAGCGGATCCACAGGCCGGCCAGCAGCAACGCCGCGCCGCCATAGATCAGGCCGGCCGGAACCCACATGACCAGACCGGCGAGTTGCTGGTCCTCGAGCGGGCTAAGATTCCATAGGTCTGCGCCTGCGCCATTTTCCGGATACCACAGCCTTGGCGAGACCAGGAGCAGCACTCCGAGCAGGCCAGTGTGCAGCGACGTGAAGAAGAGGTGCATGACTGCGCTGCCACAGGCTTGTTCGCGGCCTGAACGCGGCAGCATCACCCACCAGAACAGCAGGCCGGAACCGAAGAAGCTGGCATGTTGCGCGTAATGAAGGACACCCTGTGCAAGCGCCGCCTCGAACAGCGCCGGAATATGCCATGCCCATATGGCGACGCCGTGCAGGACGGTGGCCGTTACAGGGCGGCTGATGGTGGCCCAAACCGCCTGCAGCATCTTCGCGTGCCCGGCTGGGCCAAATGCCAGCCGCAGCTTGATCGGCAATGCCCACATCATCGCCGCCGCCGGCCGGGAGGCGACCAGCAGGGGTGCCGCCACCGCCATCAACAGTTCGTGCTCGATCATGTGGGCGGTGAAGACCCGCTCACCGAATGCGTGGAGCGGGCTGACCAGTGCTGCCGCCAAAATGGCCCAGCCGGTTGCAAACAGCAGGGCTTGCCGCAACCGCAACGGGCGGCTGCGGGCACTCCGCCGCCACAGCCGAAAGGCGCCTGCCGCGTAAAGCAGTGCGACCAAGGTTAGCGGCAGCGTGATCGGCAACGCCAGCGTCCAGCCGGCCTGCGCGGCGCCGGCACCGTAGCAGATCGTGGTAGAGAAGAGCGCGTCGAAGCTCATCGCAGGCAGCCGTCAAGAATGAGCGAGGCGGCGCCTTGCATGACAATTACCAGCGCAAACAGCACCGCGCTGAGAATGCCGATATTGGCGACGAAATCCTCGGTGCCGCGCGTACGATCCGGTTTAAAGGCGGCGCCACCTTGCTGGCGCGCCCGCCACGAAAGCACGCCGCCGAGCAAGGCCAGCACTGTCAGCACCAGCGCAATGACCAGTATGAGGGGAACGCCGTGGGCGCACTGCCACTCCACGAACGCATAGTTCAGCTGCGTCGACACCGCCCAGGCCAAAGGCCCGGACAACAGCCCGCCCCATGATGTGCCCAAGCGAAGCGCACGCATCTCAGTCAAGCCTCGGCATCCAGTAGATCAACAGATAGATCGGGATCCAAGTCGCGACCACGAAATCCCAGTAGAAGACGTTGTCGCCAACGTCCCCGAAACGCCGGCCGTTATAGCCATGGCGCGTGAACATCAGGACCGTCAGCACCAGCGTATCGCCGACGTCGGTAATCAGATGCGTTGTGTGGAGGCCGAGCAGGACCCACAGCATTGAGCCGTACGCATTGGTATCCCAATAGATGTTGAGGGCCGGAAACTCGAACCACCGCACGACAAGCGGTGCGATACCGAGCAGCGACATGACGATCAGGCCGATGCGCACGGGCACCATGGCACAGGCTTCGGCATAGCGGTTCAGTATGTGGTTGGGCACCACGCTGGCGAGCAGCAACAGCGTGACGATGGTGCCTGGCCAATGGTTGGGCGGCGGCACGCCCAGCGGCCATTCGGGCGACAGATAGGCAAGATAAAGATAGGCGCCTGCGGCGAGCGCGAACCCAGTGCCCTCCAGCGCCATGAAGGCGAGAGTGCCCCACCAGGTCGGGCTGCGTGGTCCGAGCCCGAAGGTCGGGAGTTGGGAAAGATCGGCGGTAGGGCGCTGTTTCATTCCTCATCCTCCGGGTCGCCTTTCGGCCAGAACCAGCCGATCAGAGTGATGGCAATCGGCCCGGCTCCCCAGACCACCGCCCACGGGCTGAAGATCGAATAGAGAAAGGTGGCGCCGACGGCGAGCGCGGCGAACAATGGCCAGATCGACGGTGTCGCCGACTTCTCGCGCACATCTGGATGCGCCTCTGCCACGGTCGATATGACAAGTTCGCGCGCGTCGACGCGAAGCCCGGTCGCGACAGGCAGCGTGTCACGTTCGGCCCAGAGCGGCTCGGCGTGGGTAACCACCGGGATCCGAGCGAAATTATAGCTCGGCGGTGGAGAGCTCGTCGCCCATTCCAGCGTGCCAGCATTCCAGGGATTGTCCCCCGCCGGGGCGCCCCTCGAGGCGCTGTACACCAGGTTTATAGTGAACAGAACGAAGCTTAGGAACAGGATGACCGCGCCGGCTGTGATGAACAGGTTGATGTTGCCCCAGCCGAGTTCCACCGGATAGGTGTAGACCCGCCGCGGCATACCCCACAGGCCGACAATGTGCATCGGAAAGAACGCCGCATTGAAGCCTAGGAAGGCAAGCCAGAAGTGCCAGCGTCCGAGACGTTCGCTCATCATCCGGCCGGTGATCTTGGGGAACCAGAAATAGGTCGCGCCGAGCAGCGGGAACACCGACCCGCCGATCAGCACGTAATGGAAATGCGCGACCACGAAATAGGTGTCGTGCACTTGCAGGTCCAATGGCACCGACGCCAGCATCACCCCAGTCAGGCCGCCCGCGACGAACGTGAAGAAGAAGCCGAACACAAACAGCAGCGGCGTCCGGATTACAGGGCGTCCGTCCCACAATGTCGCCAGCCAGCAGAAGATCTGCAGCCCGTTCGGGATGGCGATCAGCATGCTCGAGGCGGTGAAGAAGCTCGCGCCGAGCTTGGGCAGACCGGTTGCGAACATGTGGTGAACCCACAGGCCGAACGACAGAAAGCCGACCGCGATCAAGGCCAGTACCATGCCCAGATAGCCGAATACCGGACGCCGGGCGAAAGCGGCGATGATCGAGGACACCACGCCGGTAGCCGGCAGGAATATGATGTAGACTTCGGGGTGGCCGAAGAACCAGAACAGGTGCTGGAACAGCAAAACGTCGCCGCCCTCGGCGGGATTGAAGATATGGGTGCCGACCAGCCGGTCGAGGATCAGGAACGTCGACGTGATCATGACCGCCGGCATGGCGAACACGATTACGAAAGAGGTGACCAGCATCGCCCAGACGTAGAGCGGAATCTTATCGAGCGACATGCCCGGCGCACGCTGCTTCAGCACGGTTACGATGGTGGCGACCGCGACCGCCAGCGATGACACTTCGGTGTAAGTGATCATCTGCGCCCACACGTCGGAACGCTTGCCTGGCCCAAATTCAGGACCGGACAGCGGCACGTAGGAGAACCAGCCGACGTCGGGCGCCATGTCGAGTGCAAACGACACCCAAGCGAAGAGGCCACCGGAGAGATAAATCCAGAAGCTGAATGCATTGAGGCGCGGAAAGGCGATGTTGCGGGTGCCGACCATCAGTGGCACGAGGTAGATGCCGGTCGCCTGAACGATCGGCACTGCAAACAGGAACATCATGGTCACGCCATGCATGGTGAACAGCTGGTTGTAGCGGTCGGGCCCGATCAGCCCACGCTCCGGCCCCGACAGTTGGATGCGCATGGCAACGGCGCTGAGGCCACCGAGGCACAGGAAGACGAAAGCGGTGATCAGGTAGCGCCGCGCGACAATTTTGTGGTCGACGCTCGAGAGCGCACCGATGATGCCTGGCGCCGTCTGCCATGTCCGCGCCAACCAGCCGTCAAGGCTGGAGTCGTCGAGGCCGGTGTCGCGAGGACCGTCGCGCTCGGGAGCTAGGTCACCCTTTTGTGCTGCGGCGCGTTGCTGGGCGAGGTCACGCCCATGGGCCAGGTCGGCGCTACTCATTTCAAGCCCTCGAGATAGGCTACGATTGCATTCAGCTCGTCCCCGTTCAGTCCCACCACGGGCATGTGGGCACCTAGCTTGATCCCTTGCGGATCGGCTATCCAGGCAGCGAGATTGCCCCGGCTCATCGCCAGCGTTCCGGCAGCGAGCGTCCGCCGGCTTGCGATATGTGTAAGGTCGGGAGCGACCGTACCGCCGGCGATGGTGCCGCCGATCTTGTGGCACATCACGCAGGGCCGTTTGAGGAACAGGTCGTGGCCGGTTTTGGCCTCGGCCGACACGGGGGCGGCCGCCGGCCGCAGCTGATCGTTCAGCCAGGCATCGAAGACGGGCCGAGGTTCGGCGATGATGAAGGTGCTCATATTGGCATGCTGCGCGCCGCAGAACTCGGCGCACTGGCCGCGATAGACGCCGGGCTTGTCAGCCTTCAGATCGAGAACGTTCTCGTGGCCTGGAATGAGGTCCAGCTTGCCCGAGAGGTTCGGCACCCAGAAGGAATGGATGACGTCGGTCGAGGTCACTACAAGCCGCACCGGCTCGCCCGCCGGGATGTGGATTTCATTGGCGGTCGTCAGGATGCGGTTCGGCTGATCATTTTCGTAGCGCACCTCCCACCACCATTGATGCCCGGTCACCCGGATCGTCAGCGCCGCATCCGAGCCGATAGCAGCGAGCGTCCGGTTGGCGAAGTAGCTCAGCAGGGTCAGGCCTACCAGGATCAGGGCGGTAGCGGCGAGTGCGGCGACGACAATTCGCATCTTGCTGCGCTCGGCGGCAGCGTCGAGTACAAGTGGATCGCCGAGCGGCGCCGCGCGCCGGGCCAATGGCATGATCAGCACAGCCAGCACTAGAAGCCAGACCACCGTGCACAGCGCGGTGAAGAACCAGATCAGCCACGCAAGCTCACCCGCGGCCGGGCCTTTTGGGTCGAGCGCCGATTGCCAGCCGCTGCATCCTGCAAGGAGCAGCATGAAGGCTGCGCCGCAGCACACCCTGCAAACAAGGCGGTTCACGGCGACTTCCCCAGAGTCGCGGCATCCGGCAGGCGATTTTCGGATGGATGGGGCATCATGTCGTCGTCGCGGCTCGGCGCAGCGGATTTTGGCGCGTTGCCGCTCAACGCGCGGACGAAGGCGGCAAGCTCCCAGATCTGGTCGTCCGGGATCTTGTCGCGGAAGCTCGGCATGCCGTTTGGCCGACCGTCCCTGATCGTGGCGTGGATGCTTTCGATCGAGCTGCCATAGAGCCACTTCTTGTCCATAAGGGCCGGGCCCATGCCGCCACCGCCATTGGCATGGCAACCGGAACAGTTGAACCAGTTGAACAGACGCTTGCCCTCGCTGAGGTGGAAGGCGTTGGCCTCGAACACGCCGGCCTTGGTATCGGACGAGGCCGGCCGTTGGCCGCCCGGCTCGAGGGCCGTCACGGCTGACGGTTGGTCGCCCGAGCCGAGCGCCGACTGTGGACGCGTGTCGCGTTCCTCACGCTGGCACCCGGAAACCGCGAGGATCGCGAACACCAGCAAGGGAAGACCGCGCTTCATTTCAAGGCGCTCCGACAGGATCGAGGCGGGGCACCTGGTAGGCCGCCAGGATCGCGTCGATCTCGTCGCGGTGTCTGGTCAGGGCGGCGTTCACCTCGTCGCGCAGCGTATCGTCGCCACGGCGCACGCCCATCGAGATGTCGTAGATCATCGGCAGTTGCGGGCCGTCCACGCGCGGCGAAACCGGCGTGATCCGCAGCGCCACCTTCTGCTTGGATGCGAAGTAGCCGGCCAACGGTCCCCAGACGACGGCCATGTCGATGTCGCCATTCGCGACCGCCTCAATAATGCGCGCTGGCGGGTTCGGCGCCGAATAGTCGCCATAGACGGGGAAACCGATGAGATGGCCGACGATGCCGCGGCGGCCAAGCGCCTGGACGGGCGGCGAGTTGGCGCCGTCGTCGCCGATCAGTTGGACGCCAATGTGCAGATCGCGCAGGCGAGGATCGTTGAAGGACGTGATTTCTGGCACATCCTTGCGTGTCACGAACACATAGGAAGACCGGTAGTAGGGCGCGGTCATGCGCAGCATCTCGAGATTGACGGGCGCGCCGGGCACCAGATCGCACAAGCCGGCTTTCAGCGTGTTGCGGACGAAGCCGCGCCGCTGTGCCCACCACGTGTAGGACACCGTCGCACCAAGCTCCCCGGCGACGAGTTCGGCAATCTTGTTTTCAAAGCCTTCCCTGGCGGCATTGGAGAACGGCATGTTGTTGGGATCGGCGCAGATCCTCAGCTCGCGCGCATCGGCAAGGGTGGCGACAAGCGAGAGCGCCAGTGCGCCAACCGCGACGGCTAACCGCCGCGAACGCGTTCTCCGTGGCCGCGCAACTCGGCCGATCGTCTCAAGGCAGCCGGAACACATACAGCGTACCTCCCGGCGTGGTTACATCCTTCAGATCTTTCATGACGTTGACGAAGCCGAGCGCGGCGGTGGCGTCGCGCGGGTCGAGATCGCCGGATACGATCGCGCCGGCCCAGCCACCGACGCCCGAAAGAATCGCGACATATTGGTGCCCGTCCGGGCCGCGATAGGTGATCGGCTGGCCGATGATGCCGGACGACGTCTTGAACTGCCAAAGCAGTTCGCCGGTCCTGGCACTGATCGCCTTGAACCAGCCTTCCATAGTGCCGTAGAACACGACGTTGCCGGCGGTGGCCACGGCGCCGCTCCACACCGGAAAGTTCTCCTTCAGGCTCCACGCCGGCTTGGCGGCGGCGACATCCCAGGCCGTGAATGCACCACGATTGCCGCCCGGACCGGGAATCATGCGCACGTTCATGCCGACATAGGGCGTGCCAGCGATGTAATTTACCTCGACGCCTTCTTCGTCCATGCACATGTTGTTGTGCGGAATGTAGAGCAGGCCGGTCTTCGGCGAGAAAGCCGAAGGCTGCCAGTCCTTGAGGCCGGACGCGGTCGGGCAGATGTCGCGCACGACCTTGCCGGTGCCGGTTTTTTTGTCCGGATTTACAATCAGCCGGCCGGTCTTGAGGTCGACGCCCTTGCTGGAATTGACCGGCCCGAACGGCACTGCCGACAGGACCTCGCCCGTGGTGCGATCCAACAGATAGACGTAGCCGTTGCGTTCCGGCCGCACCAGCACCTTGCGGGGCTTGCCCTGCCAGGTCATGTCGAGCAGCACCTGTTCGTTGATGCCGTCGTAGTCGTGCAGATCGTGCGGGGTCCATTGATAGAACCATTTGGCTGCGCCGGTGTCGGGATCGCGGGCAAAGATGCCGGCGGTCCATTTGTTGTCGCCAGGCCGCAGATCCGGATTCCACGGACCGGGATTTCCGGTGCCATGGAAGATCAGGTTGAGGTCCGGGTCATAGGAGATCCAGCCCCACACATTGCCGCCGCCGATCTTCCAGGCGTCGGGCGGCCACGACGTCACGCCGAGATCCTTGCCCTTGTCCATGTCGTAATGCGGCTTGAAATCCGGGCCGATCAGCACCTCGGTGTCCGGGCCGGTGTTGTAGGCCGTCCAGACGACGTGGCCGTCGCCGGCGTCGAGCGCCTTGATCCAGCCGCGTACGCCCATTTCGCCGCCGGAATTGCCGACCAGCACCTTCCCCTTTACCACCAGCGGCGCCATCGTGATGGTCTCGCCGACATTGATGTTGCCGATATGGGTGTTCCAGACCGGTTTGCCGGTGGCCGCATCCACGGCGATGGTGTGGCCGTCGAGCGTGTTGAAATAGATGCGCCCGTTGAAGAAGGCCGCACCGCGGTTCACCACGTCGCAACAGGCAACGCCCTGGGCGGCAGGCTCGGGATTGGGCTCGAACTTCCACTTCATCGGCGCGCCGGGCTTGGTAAGGTCAAGCGCATAGAGGATGTTGGGAAACGGCGTCACTATGTACATCGTGTTGCCGACCACCAGGGGCGCAGCCTCCTGGCCCTTGTTGACGCCGGTCGAGAAGGTGAAGGCCACCTGCAGGGTCTTGACGTTGTCTTCGGTGATTTCCGCGAGATCGCTGTAGCGGGTCGAGGCGTAGTTCTTTGCCGGCATCGCCCACTGGCCGTCGTCGGGCGGAGCGGCTGCGGCCGGCGGATTTATCGCAGGGCTTGACGTTGACTGAGCAACCGCCGCGGTAATCAGCGCGAAGCCCGCCAGCAGCGTCCATCCCAGCATCGCAGTCATAGACCTTTTTCCCCCGTTGGCTGACACACTGGTTTGCACGGCCACCTGTCGCACTTTCTTCATTTGTGTATTGACCCGCCCACGCCGGCGCCGAGCTCCGCCGCCACGTCCGCCTCACTTCCGGCACACAATGGATGCCCCCAGCCGGAGGCGCTCTTGCCGCCGGGATCGAGGTCGTAAATGATGGCGTCCTTGCGGTCTGGGTTGATGCCGGCCGGCACCTTGTCCAGCCCCAGCGCGGCGCGCACGCGCCAGGCGACATTGTGGTCGGCACAAGAGGAATCGCCGCTTATGCCAAGCGCCCCGACCATCCCCTTGGCGTCGTAAAGAGCCAGGCCGCCGCCAAATGCGACGACACCGCCGATGGGCTTTCCCAGCAACGGATCGCTGGAGCTTCCAAATGTCGAAGGATCGCCGGCATAGGCTACCGCTGGATTGACCGGATTGGTGGCCTGCAGGCCGTATAGAGGACCGCCGGGCTGCACCGGCGCATAGAGGTTCGCGGTGGACAACGCCATCTGGGCGAGGCTGAGCCCGTTGGCGGTATTGGCTTTTTCGGCGGCGATCAGCCGGCTGCCGGGCCACTGGGCGTCGGCGGTAGGCCCGCTGAACGCGACGGCGCAGACCGTTCCGTCGCGAGCCACGACTGCGGCCCATTCATGAGTATCGAAGCCGCCATTGCCCGGGCCGCCGCTTGCTTTGACGTTGGCCTTGAGAGCGGCCAACAATTTGTCGTGGTCGGCCGGGCAAGGTGCTTGAGCCCAAGCTTTTTGCTGGACGGCGCAGATCGTAAGCAGGAACAGACATAATGCTACTGAGTCAATCCGATTGCGATCCATCAGCTGCGCCGTGTTTGTTGAACACTCCCAACGCGTGACAGGCGCAGAAGTGCCAAATGGAATGAAATAAATATCGGATGGGGTGAGCTAAACTCGGCGGCGGGCGCTCGGGAGGCATTCAATCCGAAATCGGAGTTATTCTCCCGGTGGTCCGGGCTCGGCTGGAACGGAGCGGTATCTATTGCAGTTGTGTCGAATGCTGTCTGCAGTCGAGCAACTGGCCCAATCGGTGAAAGAGCGACGAGCGATCCTGTTCGTTGGAGCCGGGGTGTCGATGAGCGTCGGCTTGCCGTCTTGGCAAAAGCTCATCGAGCACATGCAAAACGAGCTCGGCCTTCACGAGGACATGATAGGCGCACCAGAGGCCAGCTATCAGGCCATTGCAGAATATTACCGGCTGAAGCAGGGGAGCCTCAGCCATTTGCGCAGTTGGATGGATCGCGAATGGAGCGTCTCGCGGGAAGAAGTGCAGCGATCGGCAATCCACAAGCTGATCGTATCGCTCGATTTTCCGATCATCTACACCACCAATTATGATCGCAACCTCGAGGTGGCCTTCGAGATCCATAGCCGCCCCTTTGTCAAAGTCGCCAATGCGAAGGACTTGCCAAAGGCCACCGGCGAGGTGACGCAGATCATCAAGTTCCACGGCGATTTCGACGACGATAAATCGTTGGTCCTGGCGGAGACCGACTATTTTGAACGGCTGTCGTTCGATTCGCCGCTCGATGTGAAATTTCGAGCCGACGCGCTAGGGCGCACCATCCTGTTCATCGGCTACAGCATGTCCGACATGAACATCCGTCTGCTGCTGCATCGGCTTTGGCAGACCTGGCGCAGGTCCGGTTACGAGAAGAACCGTCCGAAATCCTTCATCTTCATGTCGCAGCCGAGCATCGTCCAGGAGGCTGTTCTCGGCCGCTGGGGCATCGATATGCTGACCGAAGAGGCCGACGATCCTGAAGACGCGCTGCTCGCATTCCTGAACGAACTCAAGGACAGGGTCGGCCGGCCGGACGGCGCGTGAGAAAACCTGCGGAAACGAATTGGTCAGGCAGTGGGAACCGGCTGATCCGATGTGAGTTCGGGAGGACTAACATAGCCGGGACCGAGCCTTGGTGGGCGCACGCAAACACAAGCGAAGAATGTATGCCAAACACGACCTGTCGGCCGAGTTGGCCTATGAGATCGATTTTTTTGCCCGCAAGTGCGGCCTGACGAGGGACGAAGCGCTCAAGATGATGCGAGATGCCGGCCAGTTGAAGGACGGCGCAAAGGCATCTTGCGAAACCGGGGCGAAGTAGCGACGTGGATCCCGCTTCGTGGACGGCTTTTGTCGGAACGGTCATCCTGATGCAGATGCCGCCGGGGCCCGACAGTCTGCTGGTGATTGCGCGCGGCATCGGGCAGGGCCGTGATGTTGCCCTGTTCACCGTCCTGGGAATGACCCTCGGCGCCGGTATGGTCCAGCTGCCGCTGCTTGCCCTCGGCATATCGTCGCTGCTCCAGGCATCGCCGTTTGCCTTTGCCATGCTTCGATGGATGGGCGCAGCCTATCTGGTTTGGCTTGGATCGCGTCTGGTGCTGCTGCCGTCGGCCGGCGTCGCCGTCGAGGAGCCCCGCAGTGTCGGGGCGCTTGTGGCCGCACGCGAAGGAATGATCGCCAATCTGATAAATCCCTGGCCGATAACCTTCATGCTAGCTTTCCTTCCACAGTTGGTCGATCCCTCCCACGGATCGGTCACGCTGCAATTGCTGCTGCTCGGTGGCACCCAGAAAATGACCGGTGTGTTGGTGCTGGGCACATATGCACTCGCATCCGGCACGCTCGGGACCTGGGTCATGAAACGCCCGAAGGTAAGGCTCTGGCAGCAGCGCGTGGCAGGCTGCTTCGTCGTCTGTCTCGGTATCCGCATGGCAGTCGGTGGCGCGCACCGCTGAGGACCAAGCGATGCACCGGCCACCGCCGATGGAACATCCGCCGACAATTTTCGTTGACCTGCTCCACAAGGCGAGAGGTCGAACATGTCGAAGTTCCAAGCCGCTACCCCGGAGCGTTTGCAGCAGCTCAGGCTTGAGGCGACGGCGCACTTTGCGCCACTCATACTGCGCGAGGCGCTGGTGCGTCTCTGCCGGGCCTGCGGAAACGATAATCTCGACCGGTTCGAGAAGACGATGGTCGACCAAATCGAGGCATCGCGTGACGAAAAAGCCGATTTCGACACGATGAAGGAATTTGCCATCGAACAGCTCTACGGCTGGATTCGAGAGGTAAAGTCTTCACCGGACATGAAGCAGCCACTGGAGAACGTAGATACCCGAAGGACCCCCGGCCGGTCTGAAGAGCCGCAAACGCTGGAAGACCAGTTGCAGGCGGGTCTGGAGGATTCTTTCCCGGCAAGCGACCCACCGGCTGTTGTGTCCACCGCGATTCCCGGCGGATCGAAGAAGCTGGTCGGAACCGACGAGGTCCTCAGGCAGCAGCGCGAGAAAAAGGCCGAGAACGCCAATCATTCGCGATAAACCAAGCTTTGGACGGAACTGCGGGAAAACAGCGTGCCGGTTCACCCGCTGTCCGACATGAAGGCTGTCAGGCCACGCGCGTCATGCGGCTCGCCTTCGACAAGAATGTTCGCCTCCCAAGCGGCGTCGACAAATGCTTGCCGCGCTTTGCCGGACGTAATTTCACCGGTCCGGGCGCGATTCAATACATCAGCGGCCGCCAGCGCCAGCGGAGCATTGCGCGCCGGCCATTTCTCGCTTTTCAGGCAATGTACTGCTTCGAAAACGGAACTGACCAATCGCGATCGCCCAGGCTTGCCGAAATAGATGCAAACAGGGGTATCGAACTCTGTTCTCAGCACCGTATTCCTCCCGGTTCAAGCAAGGTGGCCGCTTCAAGCAAGGTGGCCGCTTCAAGCAAGGTGGCCGCTTCAAGCAAGCTGGGCGTCTTCAGGGTCTACACGGCCGTCCGATGGGCGTTTCGGCCAGACGTCGTGGGCCTTCGCAGCTGTTGTGGGGCGTGCTGGTATTTCGGCTGCGATATCGTAGGCCAGAATGCCCGCCTTGCGGGCGAACGTATCGAACGCCGCGCGCACCGTCTCGACGTCGACCTCGTCAGCCAGCCCGGCGCGACAGGCATCGAACGCCGCCTTGTGCGCCGGACCGCGGCTCGGCCATTCGTTTAAGACGTCATAGGCCTGCCAGATATTCTCGACATGGCGAGGGAAACCAAGGCCGACGAGAATTGGAACGGGACGGCCAAACGATTTTTTTGTCATCTGTGTCTCCGCGAAAGAGCCTGTCGCATCAACGTCCGGGGCGCACACGAGGCTCATGCTCTTTAACGCGGGATTGCTGCACGGGTTGCAGCAGGTTTGTTCGATCGTGCGCAGCCGGTCACTTGTTGGTCCGCATCTTTTGCCGGGGATTGATACCGCCTTGCGGCGTGGTGTCGTTCTCGACATCGCCTTCGAACGTATTGTTGCCCTGATCGAGCCGGTCGCCCTCCTTGATCGTGCCCCTGGAACTGCCGATGCCGGGATCGTTGGCAAGATCGCTATCGGCCGGCGTTTTGCCTTTGGCGTGCTTGTTTCCTGTCATGGACTCCTCCTGTTTCTTGAGGTTGCGGGCCGCCCTTGAGGTCGCAGCCAAGGCTCGCTGCGAGATCGCATTTCGACGCGCCAAATGTCGGCGCGCGAATTTGTCGGACGACCTTGATTTTGAACTCCGCGATCCCGATGGTTGTTCCGTCAAAAATATCGCCGTCGCCGGGATTGCTCAGCCAAGTCCTCTCCGGTGTCTGGAGCCGGGTGCTTTCGCCAACCGGAACGATCTTTCGCCCAATGCATTTAACTGGTCTGCGCTCACGAACTCATTCTGGACGGGAGCTGGACCATTGCCACCTACAGCCTACGCCTTGGCGACTCGCGAAACCGAAGAAGTTTCCATCGTCGACCTCATACCCGCTTTGAGGGCTTTCGCCCGCACCTTCTGCCGCACCCCCGATGATGCCGACGACCTGGTCCAGGAGACGCTGACCAAGGGCTTGGCTAACATTGACAAGTTCGAAGCTGGAACGCGCATGAAGTCATGGCTCTTCACGATCATGCGCAACACCTACTACACGCGTGTCAGGGCCGCGGTGAGGGAAGCGCCCGGCCTGCTCGACTGCGCTTCGCTGCGGCCGATCTCGGAAGCGACGCAGGAATGGTCCGTACAGGGCAAGGAGGTCCACCAGGCCATCCAGAGCCTTCCTGAGCATCAGCGCGAGGTTCTGATGTTGATAGGCGTTCTGGGCGTCAGCTATGAGGAAACGGCCGAAATATGCGGTTGCGCGGTGGGAACCGTGAAGAGCCGGCTCAACAGGGCACGCGCCGGCGTGCTGGAATACCTTGGCGAAAGTTCCTCGCAAACCCTGATGGAAAGGCGCAGCTATCTGTCCGAAGGACAACTGGACTTCGAAGCCGAGAGGCGCCGCTAATACACGTGACGTTAGTTGCTGGTCTCGCGCAAGCGCCTTTCGACAAGCGCATGCTGCAACTCGATCGCAAGTTTGGTCAGCCGGTCAGGAACCCTTTCCTGTTCGATGGCCGCAAGCAAGGAAGCGATTTCCCGGTCTATCGTCAGATCGGCACGCGTGCTGACAGAATCTTCCCTTGAGCGAGACATCGCGTTCTCTTGGCAAATGTTGGTCCCTTCACCTCACTCTGGTGGCAACAGTGCGAGTTTGCAAGAATTTGCAGGCCATCCATGCGACCGGCTTCGGTCCTTGCACAGCTTCGTCAGCGGTTGGCCTCTCGCTGCGTTTCAATTGCTCGCCGGCTGCAAGCCATATGCCGCCGCAACGATCAGTCTTCAGGCCGCCGATCCGCCGAATGATCCTGGTACTGCTCGGACTTGACCCGATTGCCGTCGAGCCCACGCTCCTTGGTGTGCTGCTTCTTGTCTCTGTTGGACAGAACGGCGTTCTCTCCGATCTTGTCCTTGGAAAGATCGGTCATCGCGCCAGCGCCAGCGCCTTTGCCGTGACTGCCGCGACCGATGTGCTTCTTGCTGCCGGACGCCATCTTGTCCTCCTTCATACCGTCGAATAGCGGCTTTTCCCGTTCGGCATCCGAACCAGCGTTGGGCCGCAATGTTCCGCCGGAAATCGTAAGCAGGAAGGCATCGCCGTCCCAGTGCCGGAACGGCTTTTCGCCGTCGACAAGGACTTGCATGCCATTTGCGTTGGCGAAGTTTTGGACATCGGCGCGATCCAGCGCCGGCGATCCGCGATATGAATAATTCAAAAGCGCGGCCATGCCCGGCCTCTTCAGCACGCGCGCGATTTCCACGAAATGTCGCTCCGCAAGGCCGGCCAGCACCAGATAGGGAAAGCTGTCGACGGCCAGCACGCGGTCGAAGCTGGCATCGCAAAAATCGGCAAGATCGAAACCGCGCGCAGGGCGGAATTCCACATTGCCGAGCCCGGCGCATCGCCGGCGGGCGATCGAGATCATCGCTGGGGATATATCGACGCCGACGAGCCGGTGCGACAGAGCGGAGAGCGCGCGTTCGAAGCGACCGATACCACAGCCGATGTCCAGTATGTCGCGGCCGGTGCCGGTAAAGCCTCGCCTCTCCAGCCATGCGACGATCTCAGCCGTAGCGGCAGAGAGGTTTTCCTCATCGCCCAACGACGACAGCTGGACGCTCGCCGCCGGGGAGATCGCCGCCGCCGCGTCAAACCCGGCCGCCAGCCGCTTGACGACCGCATCGTCGGTCTCGTCCTCGCCACGCTCGTGCCGAACGGCACCACCTGTTTTGCGCAGCGTGGCGAAGATCTCGGGCCTGCGCCGAAGCAGGTCGGCAATCCGTTGCAGTTTTGCCGTGTTTCGCGGGTCAGCCGAGTGCGTGTTTTGCGCAATCTTCGCCAATTCTGCAGCATCGATTCCTGTCTCGAAACGGAGAGCCAGCCTGGCGATGACGGCTTCGACGCCGGCACCGTCTGCCATGCAATCCTCCAGCACCCGCCTTGCTGATATCGACCGCCGAGATTCTGGCTGGGTCGCGCTCATCGCCCTTTGCTCCGCGTCCAGATCTTGCGCATCGTCCACCGGTCGACGGCGCCCCAGCTGTACTTGTAGGCCTCTTGTCCGCGCAGAAAATCGAACTCTTCCGCGCCTTCGCAGATCGCCTGCCTTATCGCCTGGCCGATGAGCAGCGCGCCGGGACTTTCCTCGGCATAGGCCGGATCGAAGCCACCGAAATAAGCGCAAGCGCGGCCACGATGATGGAACCCGTAATAGGCGCCCACGATCGCGTTACCGATCGTGATGAGCCAGCATCGGGCAAGCACCTGTGCGACCAGCTGCGGCAGCGCCTGACGGTGGAATGCTTCAACGCGGGAATCGGACAGAACGCCGTCGCCGTGTCCGGCCCAGCGCGCGCGATGAAGGCGGATCAGGTGGTCGAGGAATGTCTGCGGATCGGACAAAGCGGGTTCGATGGAGACACTGCCGCGTCTCGACGCGGCCCTGTGGGCGCGCCGCAATTGGCGCCTCCGCCGTGCCGGAACGCAGCCTTGAAGCGTCTGGTCGCCGGCGAGGGCGAGCACCGGGCAAGCGGCATGACCGACGGCTTGGCACGATTCGAGCGCGGCATGCCTGATGGCAAGGCCGGCGCCGCCGGGAGGCAGGTCCTGCAAGATCCACTGTGACCAGCCGACGGAAAGAACGGCGCCACCGATGACTGCGCCGACCGGTTCGGCCATCTCGGGAAGACAAAGGACATCCAGATAGTCGCTCAACGAAATGCCGAGCGGAAGCAATCGCGCGGCGGCGTCGTGGCGTTCCAGATAGAGTGGCGCCAGGCCGACCAGATCGTCGCCACGCCAGACGGCGACCGTCGCTAGCTCGCCGGGAGCAAATGTCCGCCACCATGGCAGCAACCATGCGGGAGACTGGAACGGCGTCGCCGAGGGACTGCGCGACCAGAGTTCCCACCAGTGCGGCTCGAGGGCTTCGAGGTCCGCCGGATCGTCGATGATCTGACTGCGGAGCATGTCCTGCTCACCTCGCCGTCGCGAGCTGCCCGCTGTCTGTGCCGAGCCGTGCCAGCGCCCGATAGGCGTCCATGTAGGAGGAAACCATGCGGTCGAGTGAAAAGCGCCGCCGCGCCTCGGCTCGGCAGGTCTCGGGGTCCAGGCTGCGTGCAGCAGCGATGGCTTCGGCCATCTCGTCGACATCCCCGACCAGATACCCGGTCTTGCCGTGCTCGACCACATCCGGCAGTGCGCCATTCGGGAAGGCCACCACAGGGGTGCCGCAGGCGAGCGCCTCCATTGCGACGAGCGAACTGGTCTCCGCGGCAAGGCTCGGGATGACTAGGCAGCGGGCTGTATTCAGCAGGCGCCGCTTGGCGACAAAGCCGAGCGGACCAAGGAAGCGGCGCCGGTCGTCCAGCCGGCGTTCGACCTCGTCGCGAAAATACGTTGTGTGCGTTTCATAGGGGTAGACCTTGCCACCGATGACCAGCGGCACGCTGGCCTTCTTGGCTGCGTCGAGCGCCAGATGGATGCCCTTTTCCGGGCAGACGCGGCTGAGCACGAGCGCAAAGTCGTGTTTGGCCTGCGGCTCGCTCAGCGCGTCGACGTCCACTCCGTTGGGAATCGGCCCAATCAGCCTGGCTCCCGGCGGCGCGGTTCTTTGCTGAGCCGCCGATACCGCATGCAGCCACAGATCCTCCCGCGCCGGATTGAGGGCGTCGGCCGGATACCAGTCGAGCGGCAAATGCAGGGTCACCAATGTCGGCCCGTCGCCCGGCAGATAGGCATCGAAATCGATACCGTGCAAATGGACCACGTCGATTCGCCAGCGAGCCCGTGCGGTAGCAATTGCGGCGCAATGAGCACGCTGCGCCCGGCGCTTGGCCGCTTCATCGAGCACGCCCGGTTCGGCCGGCGTCTCGATGAGGACACCCGCAGCGCTCGAGCCCTGGCAGCCGATCACGATCGAGCGGTGTCCGGCCTGTACGAGCGCCTGGTCGAGCATCGACAGCACCTGCTCGGCACCACCGACCGCATCCGGCCCGACCGGGGCGAGGGGATAGGCGACGTTGAGGACGGTGAGCGTCATGGCTGGAGAGCCGAAGCTCCTCACGCTGCGGAGGCGCGCAGCCTGCCGAACGAAGGGGCAGCGATGCTGCCGGCATATCGGCGCGTCATTGCCGCGCAGAAGTCGGCGAATTCCTCCGGCACCAGCGGCGGACTGCTGTGGTGCGGCATCATTCCGCGGTGTTCCGGCGTGAAGCAGAAAGTAACCGTCACGTCGAAGTCGGCCAAAGCTTCCATCTGCCGGTCGAACCAGTCAAGTGCGTTCGGCCTGAAGCTGTCGGCCCAGGAAAGCCCGGTGCGCAGATTGGTGACGCCGAGGCGTTTCATCCAGGCAACGGCATCGTCCAGCCGGTGATCTTCGAAATGGAACCACTGCACCAGTCCCATTGCCGGCGTGTGGTGCAGGAACTCCTCAAGCGCGGGCTTTGGCGTGCCGTCCTGGCGGAGCAAGCCCATGTAGAAATGGCGGTAGTAAGACGAGCCTTCCGCCTCGCGATGGCGCGTCGTCGCTTCCCACTCGCGCGGCAGGTCGTAGAGGCTGTACCATTGGATGCGCGGTGCGTTGCCGATCAGCAATTCCGCGGTCCGGCGCAGGCCCCAGACCTGTACCTCCTCGGCGCCGAAGGTCGACACGCCGACCTCGCTGACCCATACCGGAAGATCGGTGACAGCCGAAATCTCGCCGATCTTCTGCGGCCATTCGTGGATCTGCCAGAGGTTCCAGTCGAGCGGAAAGCCGTGCACGGCGACTGCGTCGACATGATCGAGCACGCCGAATTCCTTCATCCGTGTCATGAAGCCGGCATCGATCGGCGAGATGCCGCCAAGGACCTTGGTCAAGGCCGGATTCTCCAACGCGATCGCGTCAGCGGCCAGGATTGCCGTAGCGGCGAAGCGACTCCAGTCGGGGTCGAGCTCGGGATCCCAGTGGGATTTGTTGTTGGGCTCGTTCCAGATCATGGCGGCTTCAATCATTTATCTGTCCTTTCGACGGGTAGACGGCGCCGCCGCCGGCCGGCACGTCGCCGGTGCGGCAGAAATAGACCTCCTGCTCCGGTTGCAGCACGATCTCGAAGCCGGCGCTGCGCAGCATGGCTTCGGTGCAGGCGCGATTGGGAATCCACCAGTTGGTCGGGTCGTCGGCATAGCGATGCTCGATGAAATGCAGCTTTGGGAACTCCGGCCGGTCGAACAGGTCGTGGGTCCAGAAATGATAATTCTGCTCGAGCGCCGGCACGTTGGTGCTGCCGCGCTGCATCGACTGGAAGATCATCAGGTCCCGGGCGACGTGCTCCCGGATCAGATCGAGTGCGAGCAAGGGATGGCGCAAATGGTAGAGCACGCCCATGAACAGCACGATGTCGAACCGCTCATGCAGGGCGCCAACGTCGTAGACCGAGAGCTGCCGGAATTCGATGTCGCAGTCTGCTACCTCGGCGGCAAAGCGCGCCTGCGCCAGGTAAGCCTCATCGAAATCGATGCCAAGCACGCGGCCGGCGCCGCGGCGTTTCATCTCGATCGAATAGAAACCCGCATTGCAGCCTATGTCGAGCACCGCCTTGCCGGAAAGATCGGCGGGAATGGCGTCGGCGAATTTGCGCCATTTGATCAGCGGATAGTTGCCAAGGAAATGGTCGGGAGCGGTTTCGATGCCGGCCAGTTCCATATTGTGGAACCATGGGCCGAGCGCATCGATACGGCGGCGGATTTCGGCATCGGAATGCAGCATGGCTAGCCTCCTTCGCCTGCGAGGACAGGGACGTGCTGGTGGCCGGGCAGCGTAATGGCGGCTTGGTCGTCCTTGGTACCGGCGGCGCTTTCAAGCAGGCGAAGTGCGGTGCGGTAGCCGTTGAAGGTGCCGACGTCGACATAGGCGGTGCCAGCCTTGATGCCGCAGGCATCGCCTCCGGCGGCGAGATAGGCATTGACCAGCGTGCCGATATATTCGTCGCACCGGTCCCGTTCCCGCCACAGCGCGGCGAGCTGGTGAAGGGTGCGGCCGGGCATCTTGAACGCACCCCAGATCCAGTTCGACGCGGCATTCTGCTGTTTGACCTGGATTTGCTTCACCCGGCTGTCCTGGTCGACAACGACGGCGTCGAAGAACTCCGGCTGGTCCACCGGAAACAGCAGGAAGGACAGGCCGTCGTCCGGGAGGGCCAGGAAGCCGTCTTCGGGAAACCAGATCGTATCGGGCAACCCGACCAGAACGGTCTCATCGGCTGTGACGAGCGGTGCGGCACGGAAGATGGCGTCGCAAAGGCCGACCGGAGAGGGCTGCACCACAAACAGCGCAGTCGCGTCGGCATAGCCGGCAGAATAATATTCGAGGATATCCGACTTACCCGAGCCGATGACGAAGCAGATCTTGTCGGCCCCCGCGCGCACCATGCGGCGCACCAGGTATTCGCTGACCGCGCAAGGCCGCTCGGTGTTGCCGTCGATGCGGCTGCCGACCGGCAGAAGCTCCTTCGAAAAGCCGAGCGGCTGGATGCGGCTTCCCCGTCCGGCTGCGGGCACGATGCCCAACATCAAACTGCCTCCTTCAACGGCTCGCCATGCGTGGAGCCGTGCAGTGCATCGGACAGGATGCGGTCGAATTCCTTCGCGCGCCGTGCCGAGGTGTGTTCCTCCAGCACCCGCTCGCGCGCTCGGCGGCGGATGGCGTCAAGCTCGGCGTCGGACAGGTCGAGCGCGGCGACCACGTCGTCGGTGCTGTTCGCCACGACGATCTCTTCGCCGGGCCGGAAAAAGGCCTCCAGTCCCGGCCATGTGTCGCTCACCATCGCGGCACCGCAAGCGGCGGCTTCGAACAGCCGGCCGGATGGGCACCAGCCCCTTTCTGCCATCGCCTCGCGGGTCACATTCAGAGTCAGCCGTGATGATGAAAAGAAGGCGGGGTGGTCGGCGGGCGGCAGGTGACGGACGAAGAAAATATTGTCGCTCCACGGGAATTCCTGCGGATATTGTGCGCCGCCAATGATGAAGCGGCGCTCCGGCAGGCGCGCAGCCGGACTGACCAGCAGCCTCTCGACCCCGGCCTGGCGGTCTGCCGCATAGGTCCCGAGATAGGAAAGGTCGCCGGCAAACTCCGGCCTGGGCAGAGCCGGCCGGTGTCGCTCTGGATCGACATGGCCGTAGAGCGGCATGACGTGGCGCGCACCCAGCATCGACCTCAATGCGTCGATCGCGGTTCCTCCCGTGTAGCTCAGCACGAGATCGAAATCGCGAAGCCCTTCCGGCCCGAAATAGGCCGGAGGCTCACCTTGTTCGATCCGCGCCAGCGTCACCGGCGTGTCCAGATCGTAGAACACCTTCAGTCCGCGGCAGGCCTGGTGGGCAAGGCGCGACGCGCTCACGGCATCGGGGCAATAGGAGGTGACGATGACGACATCGGCCTCACTCATCGCCTGCTCGGCAACGCTCTGGATGTCCTGCCAGTCCGGATAAAGGACAATGCTGCCGCCATCCAACTGATCGAGGTCGCGCGTCCCGGCATAATAGGGAGTGTTGCGTTCGAAGAAGGTGATGGACCAGCCCAGCCCGGCCATCGCCCGGATCAATCCGCGCCACAGTGTGGCGTGCCCATTGCCCCACGACGATGTCACGGTAAGACCGAAAATAGCCATGCGCATCCGGCAATTCCTCGTCAGGCAGCTTCGTTGAGTCTGATCAGCTTCGACCCCCAGTCCCCCCAAACAACCGTGGTGATCGAGGCTGGGTCGATATCGAAGCGAAAGCAGTTCCCCAGCGATAGGCCGAGCACCTTGCACACGGCGGCCTTGATGACGTCGGCATGGCTGACCAGTGCGACGCCCTGGTTCTGGTACGTGCCGCGGACCTGCTCGATCAATGAGACGACGCGTTGCTGCACGTCCAGCATGGTCTCGCCGCTCGGTGTTCTCGCCTGCTGACGCTGGTCGTTCCACACCCGCCAGTCGGCATCCTGGTTCAGCTCCTCGAAGGTCTTCCCCGACCAGGTGCCGAAGTCGATCTCATCGATCTCCTCGCGGATCGCGATTTCACCGGCATTGCAGGCGAGCGCGATCGGATTGGCAGTCTCCTGCGTGCGTTCGCGCGGGCTGCAGAAGATTGCCGCTATCGCCTCACGTGCCATGCGGTCTGCCAGATGCGAGGCCTGTGCCTTGCCGGCTTCGCCGAGGCAAACGCCGGCCATCCTTCCGGCAAGATAACAGCCGACATTGTCGTGCGCGGCGTGGCGCACCAGAAAGAACGTCGTCGTCATTCCGCGGCATCGAGCATCGGCTCGTCCTTGCCGGCGATAAAAGAGAGCGTGCGCTGGCGCGCTTCCGCGTCGGTGAACTGCTCGGGCGGCGATTTCATGAAATAGCTGCAGGGACCGGTCAGCGCGCCCGCGATACCGCGGTCGAGCGCCAGCTTGGCGCAACGCACCGCATCGATGACGACGCCGGCCGAATTGGGCGAATCCCACACTTCCAGCTTGAGCTCGGCATTGAGCGGTACGCCGCCAAAGGTCGTGCCTTCGACCCGGATATAGGCCCACTTGCGATCGGTCAGCCACGGGACATGGTCGCTCGGCCCGACGTGAATGTTGCCGGGCTCCAGGGGAACGTCGATCTGGCTGGTGACGGATTGCGTCTTTGAGATCTTCTTCGATTCCAGCCGCTCGCGCTCCAGCATGTTGAGGAAGTCGGTGTTGCCGCCGAAATTGAGCTGGTAGGTGCGATCGATGCGCACGCCGCGCTCGCGGAACAGGTTGGCGAGCAGCCGGTGGACGATCGTCGCACCGACCTGGCTCTTGATGTCGTCGCCGATCAGCGGCAGGCCGTGCTGCTCGAAGCGCCGGCGCCACTCCGGCCGCGAGGCGATGAAGACGGGTATGCAGTTGACGAAGGCACAGCCCGCCTCGAGCGCGCACTCGGCATAAAAGCGCGTTGCCTCCTCCGAACCGACAGGCAGATATGACACCAGGATTTCGGCGCCGCTTTCGGCGAGGATCTTGCTGATGTTGGCGACGGGTTCGTCGGCCTCCACGATCTCGTCACGCAGATATTTGCCGATGCCATCCAGCGTCGGTCCGCGTTCGACGCGGGCGCCGGTAGGCGCTACATTGGCAAAGCGGAAAGTATTGTTCGGCGCGCTGTAGATCGCGTCGGCCACATCGCGTCCGACCTTGCCCTTGGCGACGTCGAAAGCGCAGACCACCTCGATGTCCTTGACATGGTAGCCGCCAAGATCGGCATGCATCAGCCCGGGTATGGGCTCATTGCTTCTTGCGTCGCGGTAATAGGTGATGCCCTGAACAAGGGAGGAGGCGCAGTTGCCGACGCCGACTATTCCGATCCGAACTTTCTTCGATCCCACGAAACCGCTGCCTATGCTGTTGAAGGTAAGTTCTTCGTGCCAAACCGCCTGCCTCGCTGATTGTTCCTTGCCGGCTGCAAAAATCGTGCAACCGATGGTGGATCAAAGTAGCGCTCGCCGAGTTGTGCAGTGAGGCCAACCGGGACGGGACAATGATCGTCTATGGCGACCACAAGCGAATTGAGAGCGCGCGACATGTTCGCAGCTCGGCCTGCGAAGCGGCCGGGCACATTGCGGACATGCCCAGCGGGATCGAACGCCACGCAGCCCTGGTCGGCCTGTTCATCAAGACCTCGGAATTGGTCCAGGGCCTTGCCGATGCTGAATTCGAGGCCAACGGCATGGACAGGAATTCCCGACAGCGGATCGCGGGCGCAAATCTCCTGGTCGGCTTGGCCCGGGACGTGGGCAGATCGTGGAGGGCCGGATTCGCCGTCGACGGCCCGATCGATGCCGACGTGCCGCGAATGCTGGCCGAACTCGATTGCGACGGCGAAATCCTCATCGGCACGGCCGAGGGCTACGCGCATTACGCGCTCTATCCGGAAAGCTATTTGGTCGCCGCGCGGCAGTCGGGTCTCGATGCGAACACATGCGTAATCGGCATCCGCAGCATCGGCCTGGGGCTTGCAGCGATGGTGGCTGCAGCCATCGGCGCACCGGCACCCGTCAGCGTCCGTCCGACCGGTCATCCGTTTCGCAGGCGGCTTGCCGCCGATCCGGAGTTGATCGGTAGCTGGATGGCGAAGCCGTCGGCCCGCTTTGCCATCGTCGATGAGGGCCCGGGCCTGTCCGGCAGCTCGTTTCACGCCGTCGTCGCATGGCTGCAAGCGCTGGATATCGATGCCGGGCGCATCCATCTGTTCCCCAGCCATTCGGGTGGGCCGGGGGCCGAGGCATCGGCGGACATCCGTGAGGCATGGACGGTTTGCCAACAACACACAGCGGATTTCGAACGGACTTTCCCCGCGGGATCCGCTCTGCCGGCGCTGCGGGATTGGGTGGCCAGGACGATCGGCCGCGCAGCGGTCAGCCTGATGGAAATATCCGCCGGAGAGTGGCGTCGCTTGCATTATGGCTCGCAGGATCATTGGCCACCCGTCCACCGCGGCTTCGAGCGGCGAAAGTTTCTTGCTTCTGCGGGCCGGGAAAAATGGTCGGTCAAATTCGTCGGCCTCGGTGAAATCGGAATGCACAAGGCCGAGACTGCCAGGAGGCTGCATGACGCAGGCTTTGGCCCGGAAATTGCCGGGCTGTGCCATGGCTTTCTCGTCGAACGCTGGAGCGACGGTGCAACGCTGGAGCGGGCAAGGCATTCGAAACAAAAAATGGTCGCTCATCTCGCGCGCTATCTGTCCTGGCGCGCAGCCAATCTGCCCGCCTCCGAACCGGGCGCCTCGCTGAAGGCGCTTGCCGACATGGCCGTGCGGAATACAAGCGAGGCTTTGGGCGAAAGCCGCGCGGCGGAGCTGCGGAACTGGTTCTCGAAACAGGCTCCACCAAAGACCATGCAGCGGGTCGAAATCGACGGGCGGCTTCATCCGTGGGAGTTCATCCTTTCGCGCGGCGGAACGCTGATCAAGACGGACGCCCTCGACCATTGCCGATCGCACGATCTGATCGGCTGCCAGGACATCGCCTGGGACATTGCCGGCGCCCGTGTCGAGTACAGCCTCTCCGACGCGGCGACTGCGGCACTGTGCAAAGCTGTCGAGGCGACTACGTCTCGTCCCGTCGATGCCAAACTGGTCCACTACTACGAGCCCTGCTATCTCGCCTTCCAGCTTGGCTTGTGGAGCATGGCTGAGCGATCGGGCGATGATCGGGAACAGATCCGGCTGGCGGCCGCGGCAAGACGTTACGCTGCCGCGCTGCTTCGTTTCCTGGAAAGCCAAGGCGACCTGCCGCCGCTCGAGCGGGATCAGTCCAGCCGGCGCAGCATATCCGCTTCCTTTTCGAGGATGGCGGCTACCTCCTCGCGCTGAAGATGCGTCATCATCAGGCTCACACAACATTCCAGATAGGTAATAGAGGCGCGCCGCAGGAAGGCAGCCGTCTCCTTTGCGGCCATTTGTTCGATGTCTTTGGCGGATCGCTTCGGATGCACAATCGTCTCCATGCCGGTACCTTGGCAGAACCAGAAGCTGGACGGGTTGTTCCCGCGACGAGAAAAAGTGACCAATCCGAAACGACCGCGCGATCATGCAGCGGCCAGACACTCCTCGCCTCAGGCCGGCAGGTTTTGCAGCCGGCCTGATGCAGAACGCACGGTGGCGGCAATTCGACGTCTTCTGTCGATCATCTGCGCCGTCTCAAGCTCGGCAAAATAGCCGATCGTGTGCATCAAACCCTGCCTGAGCGGCACTTTTGGCGACCAGCCGAGAAGCTTTCTTGCGCGGGAAATGTCGGGTTGCCGACGACGAGGATCGTCTTGCGGCAGCGGCAGGAATTTCAGGCCCGATTTGGTTGCGGTCATGCCTCTCACCAGGCTCGCCAGTTGCAGGATGGTGAACTCCCCCGGATTGCCCAGATTAACCGGCTGGCGTGGATTGGGATCGACCTCCATCAACCGGATCAAGCCGTCGACCAGATCGGAAACGTAGCAGAACGACCTGGTCTGCAGCCCGTCGCCGAATATCGTCAGCGGCCGTCTCTCGAGTGCCTGCATGATCAGATTGGAAACGATCCGTCCGTCCGCAGGGTCCATCCTGGGACCATAGGTGTTGAAGATGCGCGCGACACGGATATCGGCCTTTCCCATTCTCAAATAATCGAAGCATAAGGTTTCGGCGGTGCGCTTGCCTTCGTCATAGCAGGCGCGGGGGCCGATGCAGTTCACGTGGCCGACATAGTCTTCCTTCTGCGGATGCTGTTCGGGATCGCCATAAATTTCGCTGGTGGACGCCTGCAGGAACCGGGCGCCATTGCGGGCGGCGAGCTCCAGCAGATTGAGCGTTCCGATGACGCAAGTCCGCGTCGTATGGACCGGGTCGGCCTGGTAACGCGGCGGCGAGGCCGCGCACGCCATGTTGAAGATGCGGTCAACCGGTTCGCCAAGCTCCAACGGTCGGCAAATGTCTTGCTTGATCAGCCGAAAATCCGGACGATCGGCGATCGATGCTATGTTCTCCATGCGGCCGGTAAGGAAATTGTCGACGCAGATCACGCGCCAGCCGGCCTGGAACATTGTCTCGCAAAGATGCGAACCGAGGAAACCTGCGCCGCCGGCGACAAGCACGGTCTTGGTCCGTTGCGCCTTTCTTGATAGCTGCATCTCTATCTTCTCCCGTCTGCGGGTCATGCTGCGCTCTCGACGTCCAGATCGAGAACAGAACGTGGCGATTTGGCCTGCGCCAGCAGCGAAACGAATTCGCGGGCTCTTGCGATGCTTGTGTGAGCTGCGAGGATGAGCACGCGCGCCTGCCTGGCCATGGCAAGCCGGGCGCCGTCGGATTCCCCGGACAGGATACCGACTACGTCCTCGGTCCTGCGAGCCGTGTGGATCGTCCGCTCTGGAAACAGGCTGTCCAGTCCGGCCCAGCTATCGCTGATGATCGCCGTACCGCAGGCGGCTGCCTCGAAGAGGCGCACGCTGGGCGACCATCCGGCCGCGATCATGGAACTGCGCGTGACGTTCAACGTGTAGCGTTGGCGGCTGTAAAAGGCGGCGTGATCTGCCGGCGGCAGGTGTTCGATGCGATCCACATTGTCCGGCCAGGCGATTTCGCGCGGATATTGCGAGCCTGCCACGACGAAGCGGCGCTCCGGCATGCGACGCGCCGGTTCGAACAGCAGCGCCTCCAGCGTCGCCTGGCGGTCGGGGCTGTAGGTGCCGAGATAGCCGAGATCCCATCGAGTTGGATCACCGGTTCCGTGATGCCGTTCCGGGTCGACGGAGCAGTAGAGCGGCTCGGCCCGCCTCGCGCCGAATTCCGCCGTCAGACGGGCAAGCGTCGGCCCGCCGGTGAAGGAGAAATAGACGTCGAAATACGGGACCTGCCGCCGGCCAATGTACTCGCAATCATCGCTCGAAAGCTTTGCCAGCGTGATCGGCGTGTCGATGTCGTAGAAGCAGAACTGACCCGTGCACAGCGATGCCACGACGTCGATGATTTCAGGGCCTTCGGGAACGAAGGAGCCGACGACCACGATATCGGCATCGCGCAGGCAGCGCGCAAAATTGCGGCGAAGATCATCGATCGTTTCATAGTAGCGCAAGGCGCAGAAATCGGGATCGCGCAGATCCCGGTGACTTGCGTACCACGGCACGTCGCGTTCGAGAAAAGTGACGCGGTGGCCGAGTTCGTGGAGACCTTTAAGCAGCCCCCGAAAGGTGGTGGCGTGGCCGTTTCCCCAGGATGAGGAGAGCGACAGGCCAAGAAAGACGATGTCGAGCGGCTTTGTCATTCGGCCGCCTCCACGGTCGGACGCTCGAAATGGCGCCTGAAGATGGCGTCGGCCAAAATGGCACGTGTCGTATAGGTATGTTCGCCAAGCACGCGCCGAAGCGCCGATGTCCCGATCGCCTTAGCCCGTTCGGCACTAAGGCTTTGCATGATCTCGGCGACGTCCTCGCCATCGCGCGCGACCAGGATTTCCTCTCCGGGTTTCAGGAACAGGTCCACGCCGAGCCAGGCGTCGGTGATGAGGCATGCGCCGGCGCCCGCCGCCTCGAAAACGCGCGTCGCAGGTGAAAAGCCATTGGCCGCCATGCTGTCGCGGCTGATGTTCAGCACCGCCTTGGCCGTGACGTTCAATGCATTGTGGTCACGCGTGCCGACATGGCCGAGCCATCGGACATTGGCGGGCATCTGCTTGTCGCCCCAGCCCGATCCGCCGAGCAGGAAGCGCTGATCGGCGGAGCGGCCGGCCGGGTCGAGGAAGAAGGCCTCGACGCGCGCCTCGCGGTCCGGCAGCCGGTTGCCGAGAAAGGCGAGATCGCAGGCAAAGCGCATATCCTTGCCGACCGGATGATGCGTTTCCGGATCGAGCGCGTTGTAGATCGGCACGCATTCGGCCGCCCCCATTGCCCGATAGGCCCAGACCACCGGGTCGCCGCCGCCATAGGTCAGCACGAGGTCGATTTCCTGCAGCGCGCGATGCAGCGGATGGTCGGGCTCGTCGCGCAACTGGCCAAGCGTCGCCGGCGCATCGACATCCCAGAATACGGTGAGCGCATCGGCACGGGCGTGATCGAGCACCGCCCGCAGGAGCGCGTCGTCGGCGAAACCGACGCCGCTCGCCTTGACGACGATATCTGCCTCCGCCGCTCGCGCCGCCACCTGCATCATGGCATGCGGAGTGGCCTCGTAGACGACGACGGCACACCAGTCCGGCGCCTCGATATCGCGGTTCTTCTGGCGATCGTAGACGTCCGGCTCGTAGAAGGTGATGTCGTAGCCGAGCCTTGCCAGGGCCTTGAGCAGTCCGCGGTAATAGGTGGCCGCGCCGTTCCAATAGGACGACAGCAGGCTCGACCCGTAAAATGCGATCTTCATTCGGCGGCCTCCTTTGCAAGGATCGTGTCGGCGGCTTGGCGGTGCCCGCATTCGGCGAGCACGCCGAACAGCTCATCCGCCCGGTGCCGGCATGTGTGCCGCAAGCGAATGGTCTCGAGGCCCGACGTCGCCAGAGAAGCGGCGAGATCCGCGTCGTGCAGCACGGCGCGAAGATGACGCCGCATCTCGGAACCGTTGTTTGCAAACAGAAAATCTACGCCTGGCCTGAACAGGCATTCGACATCGGACCACGGCGCCGAAACCAGCGGGATGCCGCAGGCGAGCGCCTCGAACATGCGGATGGTCGGGATGCCGGGCAGGCTTTCGCGGTATGGACGCCGCGGGATGTGAATCGTGATGCGGTTCGCCGCGAATGCCTTCGGCACGTCGGCATTGGCGATCCAGCCTTCGCAGCGCAGGCCGGCGGCCGCAAGGTCGGCGAGCGCCTCCCGCGGATAGCGAACGCCGTGGACGGTTCCGCTCAGGCCGAGTTCACGCACCGGGCCGACCAGGAACTCCCTGATTTCGGCACTGCGCTCGTCGTCGCCCCAATTGCCGATCCAGATAAGGTCGGAACCACGCTCGATTTCAGGATGCGGCTGGAACAGGTGGTCATCGGCTGCTTCATGCCAGGTGAAGACCCGCTTGCCCCATCCGGCGCGAAGATAGCTTTCCCGCAGCGCCTCGCCGAAGGCGAGCACGCCGTCGTAATGTTCAAGCCGCAAGGCGGAAATCGCTTGCGTAGCCGAGATAGCGCGATGGTGCGTGTCGTGGAACAGCAGCGTGAAACGGCCGCCAGTTGCTTTCGCCCTGCCCAGCCGCGCAACAAGGTCCGGCTCGGTCCACTCATGCACGATCACCACATCGGCGTCGGAGATCCAGGCTTCGTGGTCGAAAGCGGCATCGTAGGTCACCGGCATCAACTCGGGAAAGTCCTTCCGGAATCGCTCGATCGCGAAGGACCCTTTCTCGGCCAGCAGGTTCGACCGGCTCCAGCCGTCGGCGGGCTCCAGCGCGATAGCCTGGTGCCCGCGCGCGACCAGCTCGCGCATGATGCCGCGCAGGAAATGTGCGTTGCCGTGGTTCCAGTCGGAAACGATCGAGTGGGTGTAGAACAAAAACCGCATGATCAACTATCCGCCATGGTGGCCAGGGCCGCCTTGTCGTAAACGCCGCGCATGGCGGTCGCCTGCCTTGCCAATGAAAATCTGCGGCTTCGGCGAGCCGCTGCTTCACCGAGCTCTCGCCGGCGCTGCGCGTCGCTGCAAAGGCTGTTGACGCATCTGGCGAGATCGCCCGAATCGCGCGCGTCGAAGAACATGGCCGCCCCGTCCCACAATTCGCGATAGGTCGAGATATCGGCGAGCACCAAAGGCGTCTTCGACATCGCGGCTTCCAGCGTGGCCAGGCCGAACGGTTCGTAGAGCGACGGCGATACGAAAATGCCTGCCCGGGCCATCAGCGAGCGCACTTCCTCATGTGGCACCGGTCCGACCGGAACGGCGTGACTGAAGCCAACATGCTGGCCGTCCGGGCCCTGCAAGGAGCCGGCGACGAAGACCGGCCATTGCGTCAGGGAGGCGGCCTGGTCCAGCACCGCCGCATTCTTTCCTTCGTCCCACCAGCGCGCGGCGGCGAAAACCACCGATTCCCGTCTTTCGCTCTTCGCGCCGGGCCGCGCCCCGTTGCCGACGACGCTCAGGTGGGCGATCGGCCCGTAGCAGGTTTCGAGCATGTCGGCATGGCTGCGGCTGGGTGCAACGATAATGCCTGCTTTGTCGAAACCGCGCCGGTTGCGGTCCTTCTGCCAAGCCCATTCGCCGTCCGCCGCCTTTCCCTTGACGGCGTGGAACCATGTCACCACGCAGGAATGCGACACCGTCACGACCGGGCAGGGCACATCGAGCCCCGCGGCCTGCGTCGGCGCGTTGAGATGGACGATTTCGACGGCGTAGTCACGTATGAGCGGGTGCAGCTCCTGCTGTAATGTGTCGAGGTCGTGCTCGTTGCGGGTCATCCAGTCGGGCGGCGTGTTGAGCCAGGTCAGCGCCGCGAATGACTGGGCCTCCTCCGCCTGCTGCCTGGACGGTTCCGGACCAAGCCCGGCAAGCACGACGCTGTCGCCGCCGGCGACCAGTTGCCTGGCCAGATCGAGCGCATAGCGCCAGACGCCACCGACGGCATCGACGGTCATCAGTATGCGACGCGGCGGGCTCAGCGTCCGCAACATGTGGCCTCCAATTCGGCCAGCGGACGCGGACGCTTCTCCTGGATGTCGCTGAACGTTCGGAAGGATGCGAGGTAATGTTCATGCGCGCGCTCCCAGGCGAGATCGTCCGGCTCGCCCCAAAGTTCGCGGTAGCTCGGCGAACTCGGATAAGGATAGAGCGGCACCGGTTCGTTGGCCCAAACGCCGTTGTCGATCAGGTGCTTCCGCCAATAATCGACGAGCGCGGGATCGTCCTCGACCACGCCGATCAGATTGGCCTGCACGAACGGCACGTGGCGCCTTGCGTCGACCAGCAACGCGGCCAGCTCCTCGGTGCCCAAACGGCAGCGTTTTGCCAGCATGGCGCGGCCTTCCACAGTCAGGCTTTCCAGGCCCGCCTCGATCGAGACGCAGCCGGCGGCACCGAGCAGCTTCAGCAATTCCGGCTTCCAGAGGTCAATACGGGTCTGCACGCCGAACTTCACATCGCGATCGACCAGCGCCTCCAGCAATGCCTTTTGCGGCAGGAAGATCTCGTCGATGAAGTAGATGTAGCCGACACCCTGTGCGATCAGCCGGTCGATCTCGGCGATCACTGCTTCGTGGTTCCGGCGGCGATAGGCATCGCGGAAATCGATCTTGGCGCAGAAGCTGCAATTATACGGGCAGCCGCGTGACGCCTCGACCTCCGCGCCAAAACCGACCTGGTTGTCGTCGAAGCGATGATGGTGGTGCGAATGGGCGGCAATCCAGTCCGATGGCCATTCGAGCGGCGGGTGATCGATGAACGAGCTCGCATGCACGCCGCCGTTCGAGACCAGTTCTCCATCCTCGAAATGGGCCGTGGACGGCACCGCAGTCCAGTCGTCGCGTCGGGCAAGTTCCGCGACCACTTCCTCGCATTCGCCGCGCACGACGATGTCGACGCCAAGCTTGCGCAAAGTCGGCGTCGGCGTCGCCGAGCCATGCGGCCCGACGGCGACGGTGCGACCGCCGCGCCCGGCAAGATGGTTGAGGAAATCGGCCGCCACGCGCAACTCGGGCGGTGCGCAGCGCCAGAACAGGTAGGTCGGCGCGGTGCTGACGACGGTCATGCCAGGCTCGAATGCGGCGACGCGATCGGCGAGCGCGGCGTTGTCGAGCTTCTGGATCTGCCCGTCCAGCATCAGCACCTCGTGGCCGGCGGCTTCGAGCAGCGCTTTCGAATAGCCGAGTTCGAGCGGCAGATGCGGTTGGCGGCAGCCGAAATAGATGCTGTCCTGGTACGTCCAGGACGGATTGACCAGGGCGACCTTCATGCCACGTACCTCGCCGGTTCGGGATGCGGGTCGAGGCGATGACGCTGCAGCCAGTCGGCGAGGTCGCGGATGCCGTTTTGCCACGGGACGTGCGCTTTCCATCCCAGCGCCGCCTCGATCGCGCGTGTGTCGGCGACGAAGAACGGTTGGTCGCCGGTGCGTTCGCGGTCGTAACGGATCGGAACGTCACGTTTCGTTATGTCGCGAATCTCCTTCAGCAGCATGCGCAGGCTGACGGCGTTTTGTGGTCCGCCGCCGAGATTGAATGCCTGGCCGCTGATTTCCTCGATCCGGTCGAGCACGGCGCGATAGGCCGCGACCGCATCGGCAACGTGGAGGATGTCGCGCACCTGCTTGCCGTCGCCATAGATGGTGATCGGCCGGTCGGAGAAGGCGCTAAGCAGGAAGTGGGCGACCCAGCCCTGATCCTCCGTCCCGAACTGGCGCGGTCCATAGATGCAGCTCATGCGCAGCACCGCCGTCGGCAGGTCGTATGACTTGGCGTAGTCGAGGACATACTGGTCCGCCGCGCCCTTGGAGCAGCCATAGGGCGTGCAGAAATCGAGGCCGCGCGTCTCGTCGATGCCGTGCGCATGGATGGCCGCGTCGCGAGGCGCGTATCTGCCGTCCTCTTCGCGCATGGCGAGGTCGGCGAGGCGGCCATAGACCTTGTTGGTGCTGGCGAAAACGACGGGGACGCGCTTGCCGCCGCGGCGAGCGGCTTCCAGGACGTTGAACGTTCCGCGCAGGTTAACGTCGAAATCCTCGTCCGGCCGAACCAGGCTCGTGGTGACGGCGGTCTGCGCGGCAAAGTGGAAAACCGCCTTCGAACGCGCCACCAGCGGCGCGAGCGCCTCTGCGTCGCGGATATCGGCGATTTCGATGGTCAGGCGGCTGCCGTGCTTTTGCGTCAGCCATTCCAGGTTCTGCTCGACGCCGGGACGGCTCAGGTTGTCGATGACCAGCACCAGTTCGCCATCCGACAACAGGCTGTCGGCGAGGTTGGAGCCGATGAAGCCGCTGCCGCCGATAATGGCGATGGGCATTTCGCGAAAATCGGGTGACTCCGGTCTCATGATACCAGCCCTCGCGCTTCGAGTTCCCGCTTCATCTCGGCGCTGCGATCGATGGCGACCGTGTTGCGCACCCAGGCGACGAAATCGCCGAGCGAATGCTCCAGCCGGTACTGCGGCTGGAAGCCGAGCAGTTCGCGCGCCTTGGAGATGTCGGCAAAGCAATTGCGGATATCGCCGGAGCGTGCCTTGCCGAGGATTTCCGGCTGGCGGCCAGGCACGCCCATCGCTTCGGCGAGCAGCCGGGCGACATCGCTGACCGCGTAGGCTCGCCCGCTGCCGATGTTGATGACGTGGCCGCGTGCCTGCGGCTGTTCCAGCGCCAGCCGGAAGGCGCGGGCGACGTCGCGTACATGCACGAAATCGCGCTGCTGTTCGCCGTCCTCGAAGATCAGCGGCCGCTGGCCGTTGGCGATGCGCGAGGCGAAGTTCGCGAGGACGCCGGTATACGGGTTCGAGAGCGCCTGTCCGGCGCCGAAGACATTGAACAGGCGCAGCGCCACCGCATCGACCCCATAGGCTTCGCCGAAGATCAGTACGGCGCGTTCCTGGGCGTATTTCGTCAGCGCGTAAATTGAGGCGAGATCGACCGGTTTCTGTTCGTCGGTCGGCAGCGGCGACAGGACTTCACCTTCCGGGGACAGGGGATTCCATTGGGCGCTGCGGATATCGTCCGGCTGCCGTCTTGCATTGTCGATGCGCCGGCCGTCCGGCGTCGCATAGAGACCCTCGCCATAGACGCTCATCGACGAAGCAACGACGATCCGTTCGATCGGGCGTTTGATCAGCGCTTCCAGCAACGTGGCGGTGCCGAGGTCGTTGGCGCCGACATAGCGGGCGATCTCGTACATGGACTGGCCGACGCCCACTTCAGCCGCCAGGTGAATGATCGCGTCGACATCGTCGACCGCCTCTGAGATGCCGTCGCGATCGCGAACGTCGCCTTTGATCAGCTTGGCGCCTGGCGGCAGGCTGATTGCCTCGCCACCATGCACCTGGTCCAGCAGCGCATCGAGAATTGAAACCCCATAGCCATGTTCAACGAGTTCCTGGGCGACGTGGCGGCCGATAAAACCGCAGCCTCCCGTGACCAGTATACGTTTCACGACAACTCCTCATACGAATGGCTTTGCCGCCCCAAACTTCCGGGCGAAAGGTTTGTTCCCTTGCTTCAACAAAGTTCCCGGAACGCTGCGCTCCGAAAGCGACCCCGCCTCGGGCTGGGCACGGGAACATCGAAGCGCGCTTGGTGTTAGGAGCCATAATCAACCAACCGCGCGCACATGCCGGGCAGCAATGCATCTGCTGGTTGTGTGAGGGCAGACCGGAGCAACGCGTGAGATCTCGCGGCCTGCGGTGGAATCGAAGGGAGATTGCGATGTCTGAATCCAGGACGACCACCGATCACGACGAAATCCGCCGTTGGGCCGAGGACCGCGACGGGCGACCGGCGGTGGTGCGCACCAAGGGCGAGGGAGGCATACTGCGCATCGACTTCGGCGAGCCTGAAGAGACGTTCGAGCCTGTCGAATGGGACGAGTTCTTCAGGATCTTCGATGAGAACGAACTGGCCTTCCTCTACCAGGATGAGACCAGCGGCGGAAAGACCAGCCGCTTCAACAAATTCGTCGAACGCAGCCGGAAGTAGGATCGCGGCAAACAGCGGCCACGGTCAGTGCAGCAGGTTTGGCCCGCGTGCCCTGACGATGTTTCGCATGATGCCGTTGAGCCAGTCCTCCGTGGAGGAGCCGGATCGTCTCTTGTCGATTTCGCCGATGGCCTGTTCGAGCGTTCGCTCGACCAGCCGGTCGGAGGCCTCCACATCTCCCAGCAGCAGGCGCGCCGCGAGCCTGAGCTTGGGCAGCAGCGAAAATACGTCGTCCGAGGGCTCCGACGCTCGGCCTCCTTTCGATGCCGACGTCTCGGCTGGGAAGAGAGCATCGAAGACAGCCTGGCCGTTCGAGGATTTTCGGAGGCTGCTGGCATAGCGAAGGCGCTCAGGAATAACGATGTCTTCATCGCCGCTGAAAAACACGAACGGCACGCCACGGCGCATCAACTCGTCGGCGATCGGGAATACCCGTCGTCCGTTGAGATTGACGTCCAGGATCGCGGCCTCCGCCTCGTCCGTATGTTTCGATGCCTGTTCGACCGTCGCCACCGGGCCAAGCACCACGGCGCCCATCTTGCTGAAGTAACGTGCAAGATCGCCCGCCAGCATCCATTCGTCCTCGACGATCAGGATATGCAAGCCTTGCAGGTCGCGCACCTCATTGTTCCTTCTTCCTGCGGAATTTACGGCTGTCGGCGCGGACTTCCGCAAAATGGCGGGCCAGGACCTCTTGCAACCGTTCCGCGAGCGCGAGCAGGCGAGGCGGGATGTTTTCAGATACCGGGAACTTGGTCAGATCCGGCGAGGGCAACAGGATTCGCTTGGCCGGCTTTATTTCAGGTGGTCGTCTTGCCATTGGAACCGCCTCCGAAGTCAAATGTTAATGCCCAGCCGCGGTGCTTTGTTCCGTTACTGGACTATTTACTGGCCTCAGGCTCGGCCCGGTCTTAGTCTGAGGCGTGATTAGGGTCGTTTGACGGCTTTGTGTTCGCGGCTGTTACCAGGGGCTTGGCGTGGCATCCCAGAATGGCAGATTTCCCATAGTCGGCGTCGGTGCATCGGCCGGCGGCATTCCGGCGATGGAGGGCTTGTTCAAGGGAATGACCGGCGGCACCGGCATGGCGTTCGTCGTCGTCACGCACCTCAGCCCGGAGCGGGAAAGCCTGCTGCACGAGGTCATCCGACGTTACACCGAAATGCCGGTCTTGGTGGCCGAGGAGGGGGCAGCGGTCCAACCCGACCAGGTCTATGTGATGCCGCAAAACGTCGTTCTCACCATCCGTAAGGGCGCGCTTTCGCTGCGCCGGCCGAACACGTTCAGCCGCGAGCGCAAGCCGATCGATATCTTCTTCAGCGCATTGGCCGAGGACCAGGGCGAGTATGCCGTCGGCATTATCTTGTCGGGTGGCGATTCGGACGGCACGCTCGGCGCCAGGGCAATCAAGGAGCATGGCGGGCTGACCATTGCCCAGGCCTCCAACGGTTCCGGCCCGCGCAATCCAGCCATGCCGCAGAGCGCGATTTCGAGCGGCCTGATCGACATAGCGGCGCCCGCCGAGCAGATCGGTGCAAAGCTTCAGGCGTTTGTCCGCGGTTTCGACGTGCTGAACGGCCTGACCGAAGCAGACGACGAACACAAGGCCGAGATGGATCGAGCCCGCGATGAAATCTACACCATTTTGCGCAGCCATTCCGGTCACGACTTTTCCGGCTACAAGGCCAAGACGTTCCTGCGTCGCGTAAAGCGGCGCATGCAGATAACGCAGCTGCAGTCGATCACCACCTACACAGAACGGCTGAAAAGGGATCCGGACGAGGTGGCGAAGCTGTTTCGCGACCTCCTCATCAACGTCACCAGCTTTTTTCGCGACGCCGAAGCGTTCAAATTGCTGGAGGACAAGATCATACCGCAGATTTTCGAAGGCAAGAACGCCTCCGATGCGGTGCGTGTGTGGGTGCCCGGCTGCGCCACCGGCGAGGAGGTGTTCTCGATCGGCATGCTGATGCGCGAGCGCATGGAGAAGCTTTCGGCGCCACCGCGCGTCCAGATATTCGCGACCGACATCGATGAGCCGGCGCTCGCGGTGGCGCGTGCGGCACGTTATCCAGAAGCGCTGCTGCACGGGCTTTCGCCCGAGCGCAGGCAACGCTTTTTCCACAGTGACGGCGAGAGCTATGTGCTCGGCAAGGAGGTGCGCGAACTGTGCATCTTTTCGCCGCACAGCATTATCCGCGACCCTCCCTTCTCGCGCATCGACATGATTTCGTGTCGCAACCTGCTGATCTATTTCGGCCCGCAGATCCAGAACCGGGTCATCCCGATCTTCCACTATGCGCTGCGCCCGGGCGGCTATCTGTTCCTCGGGACCTCGGAAACCATCGGTCAGCACGGTGACCTGTTCGCCACGGTCGACAAGAAGCAGCGGATATTCCAGGCGCGGGAACATGCCACGCCGCGGCCGCCGGTCCTGATCGGCAATGGCCGCACGGGTGCCCTTCCGGTCGGACGCGGCGGCTCGAAGAAGGATGCGGCCAGCCATTCACTGCGCCAGGCGATCGAGGCTCAGGTGCTGGAGCGGTTCGCCCCGCCTCACGTTCTGGTCAATGGCGATGGCGACATCGTCTACTATTCGGCGCGGACGGGCAAATATCTGGAAGCGCCGCAAGGCGCCCCGAGCCGGCAGTTGCTGACCCAGGCCCGCCACGGGCTGAGACTGGAACTGCGCGCCGCGTTGCGGGAAGCAGCCACGACGCGCCGCACGGTCGTGCGGGAGAACATAGCGGTCGAGGAAGACGACGGACAGCTTCAGGTCATTACATTGACGGTCGAGCCATACACGGAACGGGGTAATGGCGAGCCCCTCTACCTCGTCCTGTTCAATCCGGTGGGACAGTCCCAGATCCGCTCCGAGCCGGCACACGAAAGCCGCGGCACCGACGACGCGGCCGATCTCGAGCGGGAGTTGCGCGACACACGCGAGCGGCTGCAATCGACCATCGAGGAATACGAAACCGCGCTGGAGGAAGTAAAATCTTCGAACGAGGAACTCGTCTCCGTCAATGAAGAGGCGCAGTCGACCAATGAGGAGCTTGAGGCCTCGAAGGAGGAGATGCAGTCGCTCAATGAAGAGCTAAACACCATCAACGCGGAGCTGACCGGCAAGATAGAGGAACTCGATCGCGCCAACAGCGATCTCAGAAACTTGTTCGAAAGCACGGAAATCGCCACCATCTTCCTCGACCGCAACCTTGTGGTGCGGACCTTCACTCCCGCCGCGTCATCGTTCTTCAACTTGCGTCCGTCCGATGTCGGCCGCCCGCTGACCGATCTTTCGAGCCGACTCGATTACCCCGAGTTGAAGCGGCACATCCAGGCGGTGTTCGAGACGGGAGAGACCCTGAACCATCACCTTGCGCGCGATGACAACGGCCGGTTTCACCTGGTTCGCATCAACCCTTATCGGGACAAGAGCGGCGGCGTCCAAGGCGTGGTCGTGACCATGATCGACGTGACGACGCTGGCGCAGGCGGAAGAGCGTCAGCAGGTGCTCATCTCGGAGCTGAACCATCGCGTCAAGAACATGCTGGCGGTCGTCGCCAGCATCACCAACCGGACCCGTGAAAACTCGGCGTCGAAAGACGAGTTCGCCGACGCCTTGATCGGCCGCCTGCAGGCGATGTCACGAGCATACAGTCTGCTCTCGCGAGAAAGCTGGACCGAAGCTTCCGTCGAGGAACTGCTGCGCCAGGAACTCGATCCCTTCGGCGCCGAACGGTTCGAACTCCATGGCAAACGGGTGAGCCTCAAGCCGGTACAAGGGCTTTCCTTCGGCATGGCAATCCATGAACTGGCGACGAATGCCGCGAAATATGGCGCACTTTCGAAACCTGCCGGGCGGATAGTCGTGAAATGGTCGGTGGCGGACGGAACCTTCAGGCTCACTTGGCGCGAGAAGGGCGGCCCCCGCATCAAGGAGCCAACCGACAGCGGCTTCGGCCTTACTCTTCTGCGCGGAGAAATCGGCTACCGGCTGGGCGGAAAGGTTGAAACAACTTTCCACTCAAATGGTTTGGAGGCGGAAATCGCATTCCCTCTGACCCGTGAGGGCTCGTCGTGACCGGAAAGATGCGTGTGCTGATCGTCGAGGACGAATGGCTGATCGCCGACGACGCGGCGGCTTACCTGCGCAAAGCCGGCCATCAGGTGGTTGGACCTGTTTCGTCGGTAACGGCGGCACTCCGGCTCGTTGGCGAAGGCGGGATTGACGCCGCGTTGCTGGATATCCAGCTGAACGACGAGACCAGCTATCCGATCGCGGAAGCGTTACGGACGCGCGGTGTTCCGTTCGCCTTCCTCTCAGGCTTTGGCGAACGCGAAATTCCAGCCGGGTTCCGCGCTTGCAGGATGGTGCAGAAGCCGGCGAGCCAGAGTGCGATCCTGAATGCCGTGGATGAACTCGCGCGAGCCGGCTGAGGTCGCGATTGAAAGTGGCGCCAGGTCACATCGGCGTGGTGCGTGCCTGCCGCGAACGACGAACGCCTATGGCAATATCCGCACCGGTACCGATTTGACCGCCGGAACATGAGCCCTCTCGGCTCTGTGCCACAAAGGAACCAGCGGGTTGAGCTCGGGGTAGTAACCGGCGCAATTTCCCTCCGGCACCGAGTAAGGCGTGATGCGCAGTCCGTGCACGCGGCGCTCCACACCGTCCCGCGCGTTGGCTTCGAGATCGACCTCCTGTCCCGCGCTCAAACCGAGGCGCTGGATATCCTTTTCATTCATCAACAGCACCATGCGTGTGCCGCTGATGCCGCGCAGCCGGTCGTTGTAGCCGTAGACGGTCGTGTTGAACTGGTCGTTGGAGCGCACCGTGATCAGTGTCAGCACATCATCGCCGGCGACATCGATGTCAGGATCGGTTTCAAGGCCACTTGGCAGCTTGAAATTGGCCTTCTTGTTCGGCGTCTCCCACACCCGCTTGCTCGCCTTGATGTCGCGATGGAAGCCGCCGGGCGTCAGGAAACGCTCGTTGAAGTCGCGGAAATGTTGGGGGTAGCAGCGCTCGATTTCGTCGCGGATGCGGGAATAATCCCCAACCCACTCATCCCATGGGATCGAACTCCTGCCCGGCACCGTGGCCTTGGCGAGTTCGGCGACGATCCTGGGCTCTGAAAGCAGATGCGGCGAAGCCGGAGGTTGCGATCCGAACGAGCCGTGGATACAGGCGGTGGAATCCTCTACCGACACCCTTTGGTCGCCGCTTGCCTGATGGTCTCTTTCCAGGCGTGACAGGCAAGGCAGCAAATAGGTTGTCCGGCCGGCGATCAGGTGACTGCGGTTGAGCTTGGTCGCGATCTCGACATGCAGGTCGAGCCCACGCCAGGCTTTCTCGACCAGGCCGGTTTCCGGCACGGCCCGCACGAAATTGCCGCCGAGCCCGACAAAGCCCTTGACCGATCCGTCGATGACGCCTTCGCAGGTCTCGACCGTATCGAGACCTTTCTCGCGCGGCGGTTCAAAGGCGTAGAACTCGGCGAACCTGTCGAGCGGGACGAGCTCGGGCTTTTCCGATATGCCGACGGTGCGCTGTCCCTGGACATTGGAATGGCCGCGCAGCGGCGAAATGCCGGCGCCGGGTTTTCCGATATTGCCGCGCAGCATCAAAAGGTTGCACAGCATCTGGACGTTCTCGGTGCCGTGCCGATGCTGGGTCAGGCCCATGCCGTAATTGCCGATCACCGCGTTGGCATGGCTGTAGACCTCGGCGACATGCTCCAGGTCGGTCAGCGCAATGCCGGATCGCGCAACGATATCGCTCCACTGGGTTTTGCGCAGGAAGGCTTCGAATTCGGCGAAGCCATGCGTGTGTTCGGCGATGAAAGCCGTGTCGAGGACACGCGTCCTGCCGCTTTCGCGGGCGTCGTCGTCGAGCGCCAGCAACGCCTTGGCGATACCCGTCATCGCGGCGATATCGCCGCCCGAACGAACCTGGAAGTAGTCGCTGGACATTTTGGTACCCGGTCCGGGCGACAGCATGTCGAGGGGGTTTTGCGGATTCTTGAAGCGCTTCAGTCCCCGCTCGGGCAAGGGATTGAAAGTGAAGACGGGCACGTTGCGTTGACGTGCCTCCTGCAGCGGATGCAGCAGGCGCGGCGCCGTCACCCCGGTGTTGTGCCCGAAGAAGAACATCATGTCGCATTTCGCAAAGTCTTCGAGCTGCACGGTCCCCACCGGCGAGCCGATCGATTCCGGCAAGCCGACGGAGGTCGATTCATGACACATGTTGGACGAATCGGGCAGGTTCGAAGACCCATAGATCCGCGCAAAAAGCTGGTACATGAACGAGGCCTCGAGCGAGGCCCGGCCGGACGTGTAGAACACCACCGATTTGGGATCGAGCCGCCGCAGTTCGGCAGCTATGTCGCGGAATGCATCGTCCCAGGAAACCGGCTCGTAACGGTCGGTGGCGGCATTGTAGCGCATGGGCTCGGTAAGCCTGCCCTGCTTCTCAAGATCGTGGTCCGGCCAATCGAGCAGTTCCGTCACCGAATGCTCGGCGAAGAAAGCCGGTTCGCAGCGCAGCTTGGTCTGGTCCCACATCGTCGCCTTGGCGCCGTTTTCACAGAATTCGAAAGGCCTCGGCTGGGCTGGCTTTGCCCATGAGCAAGACACGCACATATAGCCGTCGGCCTTGTTCTGCTTGAGCAGCGTGCTCCATATCCCGGACAACAGCAGGCCTTCGCCTCGCGCCTTGCGGACCAGTGATTTGAGCGATCCCCAGCCGCCTGTCGGGTGGTCGTATTTCTTGGTTTCGATGCGATCGGTTACGGCGGGTCTCATGCAAGCCACTCCCTGTAAGAAGAGCACTCATACGAACCCGCCGTGAGGCTGAATGTTCCCGGCCGGCTCCGTCCCGTCACGCCGTTCCGTCTCGCCGGAACCATTTCCGCCATCGTTTGTTCGGCTCGAAGAAAGGAGCCGCGCGAAATGGAGCGACGTAACGCGTTAATTGCGATGGTGATTTCGGCCATCATCATCGTCGGCTTTCTCATCGGCTTTTTGTACGGCGATATGGGCTGGCGAACTTCGCCGCTCAAAAGAGCCCCTGAACAGAACCAGGGTGGCAATGCTCCGGCCGATACCTCGCCTGCCGCGGGCATCAAGAAGAACCCCAAGGAAAATACCGAAATGCCAGGCCAGCAATGAGTGAGACTCAGCAATGAAGGCAGGCAATGCCACGAACTGAAACGGGGTCCTGTTTTTGCGGCGCCATAACGGCGGAGATGCGCGGCGAGCCGTTCTGGATTTGCTCCGATCACGATGACGACTGCCGCAAGGCGATAGGAAGCCCGCTAACGGTGTGGGTCGGCTATCGGCCTTCCGAATTCACATTGCTCACCGGCACGCCCAAGACCTTTTCGAAAACCCCCGGCGTGCTCCGGTCCTTCTGTGCGGATTGCGGAACATCGATCGGCTATGTCGACCAGGGCCTGCCCGACGAACTCTATCTGTCGATCGGCTTTCTCGACCACCCCGAACGGCTTCCGCCGCAGGCCCACGCATATTGGGACATGAGGCTTCCCTGGGTCGACTTTCCAGACGAGCTGCCGCGGGTGGGAAGGTATTCGAGGCGGCGCGATCCGGCGTTCGGAAATCCGGCGGACCGCTAGCCTGCTGCCCGCCTGCAGGTGGAAAACGTACCGTTCGCAGTTTCGTACGAATACGACAATTGGCGCGCGGCCGAAAACGCGCAATTATAGGCCAATGGGCCGCCGTTTGGATGACAAGCTCGATTGCAAGGCGTGTGGGACGATCCTGATGGAAATTCCCGACAACCCGAAGGATTCGACGCCGATCTATTGCAGCAATTGCGGCGCCTATCTTGGCGAATGGGGCGATCTGCAGGAGGATTTCTTCAGGCAGGCGTTCGGCGCCCAGGCCTTCGATCTGAACAACGGAAACATCATCAAGAAATAATCCTGGATCCCGCCGGCCAAGCCACGGCCTGCGGGCCCGGCTATTCGCGGCAATTGCCGTTCGGACCGGCCCATCGGGAACCTTTCTCCCGAGCCGCTTGTTTGGGTGGCGGAAGGAGACACGCCATGAGCACAAAACCTCCCCCTGTGCCGCCGAAGAACCTGAGCCCAAAGGGCGCCGGTGACAAAAAATCGGTAGCAGCCGAACAGGCACCGCAATCAGCCGTTCCGGATCCCGACAAGCAGGGCCAGCAAGGCAATACGAAGGTCAACACCACCCATCAAGGCAACGTCCAGGATCGCTAGGTCATGTCCACGTCGAAGAAGACTCCTGCCAGCATCCGCCAGGGCGGTCCCGGCGCCGCGCACGAAAACGCCAAGAAGCCGCTGAGCGTCGAAAAGCCGCCGGCCGACTCCGACCGTCGCAGCCACAGCAGGGTCTCCGGCGGCGGTGGCGAACGCGACAGCCACCATACCCACGACCCCGAAAAGAAAGGCGACACCCGGCCCGCGCATCAGGACACGTGACGTCGGCCGGCGACGCGACGATCGGTGAGGTTCGAGCGAAGTGTCAGCGGGGACGGCGCGCCGAGGCAATCGGCACGACGTTGTCGACCACCGGCAAGTCGAACAGCATCGGAAGCCCCCGCGTCGCGGCCATTTCCACGATCAGTTCTTCGATGGAGTGATCGGTCAGACGCGTCTCGACGCCCAGCCGGATCATCGCCGCCAGCTTGTGCACCGGCACTGGCACGGACTTCGCCCGGTCGTCGAGCAGCTTGCTGATTTCGATCACGACGTCGGCGTCGATATTCCTGGGCAAGTCTCGCATAAGCGCCTCCCCGCCAAACGAAACGAAAAGCCCGCCGCACCTTTCGATACGGCGGGCGATCCAGTAATGCGTACCGGCGAGGGGATCGGGGTGGGCGTGCCGGCGCGCGCAGATCGCAAGTAATTTTAGTTAAATCCGTCAACTTCGATGTGTCACGGAAAAACGTCTGTACGCTTTTTACCGAACCGCGCGGAATCGCTGGCTGTCCCCGCCGTCGCGCGGCGCGGCAGCACAGATGGCGTGACCCATTGCCCTCCGGACAGCGAACTCAAACAGTATACATTATAAACTTAAAACATCTTGCCAGGTGATCCAGCCTATGCTCCACTTGAGCCGGGAACATGGCTGATAGGTCGATTTCTGCCGACACGTGGCTGCATTTCAAACGGCACGACTGCGAGAACACAGCCTCAAACGATATACGAAATCTTCGCATGGGAAGGCGTGGATGACGGAAACGATAGAGCTCAAACGGGTTGGCGATGGCAATCTGCGTGCCCAGGTCTATCAACAAATCCGGCTGACGATACAGCATGGCGAATTGGCGCCTGGCCAGAAGCTCGTCGATGTCGATATTGCCGCCCAGCTCGGTATTTCCAGAATGCCTGTTCGCGACGCCTTGATGCAGTTGGTGCATGAGGGCTATCTCGTCGGCACCACACGCGGCTTCACCCTGCCCACGCTTACCGCGACGGATGTCGCCGACATCTTCGAGGTCCGCCGCCTGCTTGAGCCACGGGCCGCCGCGCACGCCGCACGGACACTTGACGCCGCTGGCCTCAAGACGCTGGCAGCCGCGCTTCGGGAGGCCGAGGCTGCGGCCGCCGCCGGCGATGCCGACCGCTTTTTCCAGGCCAATTCGGCATTCAGGAATTGTTGGCTCGGCGCCGTCGAGAACGAGCGCCTTTCCCAAACGATTGCAAGGTTCGCCGACCATGTGCTCGTCGTCCGCTTAAGGACGCTGTCGCACCAGCCGACGCAGGCCGTCATCGTTGCCGGCATGCGCGCAATCTATGAGGCATTCGTCAAGCGCGACGCCGTCGCCGCTTACGACCGCATGACCCACTTCATTCAGAACGCCGAGGAGCGTTTCACGAAGCTTAGCCCACCGTTTCAAAACTCCAACGGTGAAGGTGAGGGCATGTCGCGGCAGGGGAAAGCATGATCAGGAAGCAGCACCCGCTGAAAGGGCCGAACAGGTTCAAACTCGGCGTCTTTTCAATGAATGCCGATGGCGGCCTGGCAATGACCACCGTTCCCGAGCGCTGGCGTGCCCGCTGGGAAGACAACCTAAACTCCGCCTGCATCGCCGATCGCGCCGGCCTCGAGTTTCTGCTGCCGATCGCCCGCTGGCGCGGCTTCGGCGGTTTGACGCATGTGCGGGAATGGTCGTTCGAGACGTTCACCTGGGCGGCGGGCCTTGCTGTCGCCACGGAAAACATCGGCCTGTTCATGACGGTGCATGTACCGCTGGTTCATCCGCTGCAGGCTGCCAAAGCGCTGGCGACGGTCGACCACATCTCCAACGGGCGTGCCGGCTTGAACATCGTCTGCGGCTGGAACCCGGATGAGTTCGCCATGTTCGGGCAGACGGTCGGCGAGCGGACCTACGATCAGGCCGAGGAATGGATCAACATCATCGCGCGTGCCTATCAATCGAGGGAGCCGTTCGACTTCGGCGGCGAGTTCTATGATCTGAAGGGCGTCGTCAGCCGGCCGCCAAGCCTGCAGGCGCCGCGACCGGTGACCATGAACGCCGCCTTCGGCGCGCCGGGGCGCAACTACGCAGCGCGCCACTGCGATTATCTGTTTTCGACCTTTTCCGAAATTGCGGACGGCCGTGCGCATGTGGTCGACATCACCAACCGCGCGGCCGAAGTCGGGCGCGAAGTCGGCGTCTATACGGTTTGTCACGTCGTCTGCCGGGAGACCCAGCAGGAAGCCGAGGATTACTACCGGCACTACGCGTTGGAATGCGCGGACGAGGGTGCGGTCGACGAGCACATGCGCAAGAAGAAGGAATTCGCGAACTCGCACGATGCGAAGGCTTTCACCGAATATCGGCAAAGGTTCGCCGGTGGTGCCGGGACGTTCCCGCTCATCGGCACGCCGGAAAAGATCGTCGACGACCTCACCGAGATCATGGAACAGGGTTATTCCGGCGCCGCCCTCACATTCGTCAACTACACCTACGAATTGCCCTTCTTCTGCGACCGCGTGCTGCCGCTGATGCGCCAGGCCGGGCTTCGAGTAAATTGATGCCGGCGGCCGCCATTCCGACGCCGTGGGTGGATGGGCACGACGCCATCAATCCGCGCGCGTTCAAGCAGGCTATGCGGGCCGTGGCGGGCTCGGTCGCCATCCTCGCGTCGGAACATGACGAGATCGGTTTTTGCGGCATCACGGCGACGGCTCTCTGCTCGTTCAGCGCCGAGCCGCCGTCGCTGCTGGCTTGTGTCAACCGCGTCAGCACCTTTGCCTCGGTCATTCACGAAGGTTTGCCGTTTTCGGTCAATCTTCCCGCCGGCGACCAGGAGAACGTTGTACGTGCCTTTGGCGGCATGACCAAAGCCAAGGGCGCCGCGCGGTTCTCGTCCGGATCATGGGTGCGTGGCGAAACCGGCGCGCCCTTGCTTGTCGGCGCACGGGCAATATTCGAATGCCGGGTGGCCGAAATCATCGTGCGGGCATCGCACATGATCGTCATCGGCATCGTGTCGGGCGTTGCGCTGGACCGCGCTCATCGATCGCCGGTCTTCTACGCGCATGGGCGGTTCCTGACAGTAGGAGATGATGCCAACTAACCGCCGTTCACGCGGCGGCGCGGCGATTGCAATTTTAGATCGAACCCGATCATGGACGAACTATCAAAGGGAGTATGGCAATGCGCATTTGGAAATCCCTCGTTCTGGCTGCACTCATGTCGGGTGTGGCGGGTAGCGCCGCGGCCGAAGAGGTCGTCCTCAACGCCGTGCATTTTACGCCGACGCAGAACGGCTACGCGCAGAGCTTCCTGAAGTTCGTTCAGAAGGTGAACGAAAAGGGCAAGGGCGTGGTCCAGATCAACGTCCGTGGCGGGCCGGAGGTCATTCCGCCGATCCAGCAGGGCGCGGCGCTCAGGAGCGGCCTGATCGATGTGATCGACACACCGGCAGGGCAGTTCCTCGAACTCGTGCCCGAAGGCGAGGTTTTCTCCGCATCGACGAAGACGCCGTGGGAGGTCCGCGACAATGGCGGCTGGGATTTCATCAGCGGAATTTTCGAGAAGAAGGCCAATGCCCACCTGCTGGCGCATGTCGACGCGGGCTCGGGCTTCAACGTCTTCACCGTCGACGAACCCAAGCTCAACAGCGAAGGCAGCATCGACTGGGGCAGCCTGAAAATCCGCTCGTCGCCGCTCTACCGCGATTTCCTTGAATCCTTGGGCGCAACGGTGATCGTGCAGGCGCCGGGGGATGTCTATACCTCGCTCGAGCGCGGCGTCGTCAATGCCAACGCGTATACCGTGTTTGGCTATGCGTCGTTCGGCTGGGACAAATTCACCAAATACCGTGTCGACCCGCAGTTCTTCAAAACCGACGTGCTGATCTCGATCAACAAGGCCAAATGGGACACGCTGTCGCCCGAAGCGCAGAAGCTGCTTGCCGACACGGCCGTCGAATACGAGCGCGCGAGCTATGACGCCAACCTTGCCCAGTCCGAAAAACAGGCACAGGCGATGATTGACGGCGGGCAGAAGGTGATCAGCTTGACCGGCGCCGGCCGCGACAAATTCCTGGCGGCTGCCACGCAGGCGAGCTGGGCGAGAATGGCCAAACGCGATCCCACCAACATCGATCAGTTGAAGAAATTCTTCCAGTAGCCCGAGCCGAGGGTGCCTTGCGTGCCCTCCATCAAAGCTGGGCCAAGAGGACGAAGGTGGACATGGGGGTCGTCGGGCATGGACAGATTGTTTGCAGCGATTGGGAAGCTGAGCCTTGCGTTGGCGGCGGCGGCAAAAGTGGTGCTTGGCCTCATCATCGTCGCGGTGGTTGCTGATGTGTGCGTCCGCAATCTGGGCCTGAGGCCGCTTGCCTGGGCGGTGTCGGCGACGGAATACGGCCTGCTTTACGCGGCATTTCTGCCGATGCCATGGCTGGTCCACAGCAAGGGCCATGTCTTCGTCGAGTTCCTGCGCCAGGCGCTGCCGGTGCGGGCACGGGCGGTGCTTGAAAAGCTGGTCTATCTCGCCTGCATCGGCGTCAGCCTCTACCTCGGCAGCGTCGCTCTGTCTTCGCTGACAAGTGCCGTTGCGGGCGGCGAATATGAAACGCGCAGCTTCGATATGCCGAAATGGCTGGTCTTTCTGCCCATCATGCTCGCCTTCTATCTCTCGGCGCTGGAATGGCTCAGATATCTGCTCGGCCGTGACACGCTGTACACGCTCGATCCGCTGGAAATGGAAGGCCTCTGACCGGTGGCCTGGCTGTTTCCATTCGCCGTGCTCGTTGGCACCATCCTGGTGTTGATGGGGCTTGGGCTGCCGGTCGCCTTCGCGTTCTTCGTCACCAATGTGATCGGGCTGTATCTGTTCTTCGGCGGCTCGATCGGCGTGACGCAGATGGTCGCCAACTTCTCCGACGCTGTCTCGACCTACGCGCTTGCCCCGCTGCCGATGTTTCTCGTCATGGGCAGCCTGTTCTTCCGCTCCGGCCTCGGCGAGAAGGTCATCTACGCGCTCGACCTGTGCATCGGCAATCTGCGCGGACGCCTCGCCTATGTCGTCCTCGCCGCCGGCACGATCTTTTCCGCGCTGTCGGGCTCGAGCCTCGCCAATACCGGCATGATGGGCTCGCTGATGGTGCCCGAGATGCTGAAGCGGGGCTACAAGCCGCATATGGCCTACGGGCCGGTGCTTGGCGCCGGAAGCCTTGCCGTCATCATCCCGCCATCCTCGCTGGCCGTCTTGCTCGGCTCGCTGGCCCAGATCGACGTCGGCGCGCTGCTCATAGCGGGGGCTTTGCCCGGACTGCTGCTCGTTGTCATGTACGCGGCGCTGATCTTCGCGCAGACAGAGATCGATCCGGACGCCGCTCCGCACTATCCGGTACCCGCCGTTCCCGCGGCCGAGAAGGTGAGGGCGGTCGCCGTCAACATCATTCCGATGAGCGTCATCGTGTTCATGGTGGTCGGCACGATCATCCTTGGGATAGCGACGCCGACGGAATCGGCCGGACTCGGCTGTGCCGCCGTCTTCGCCTTGTTGTTTGTCTACCGACGGTTCAGCTGGTCGGTTGTCTGGAAGTCGCTGGACGATGCGATGAAGGTCACCGGCATGACCTTCCTGATCATCTCGGCTTCGACGACGTTCTCGCAGATATTCGCCTTCTCCGGCGCCTCCAACGGCTTTATCCAGTTCATCGTCGGCTACGATCTTGGACCGTATCCCATGCTGCTCATGATGGTGCTCGTCATCCTGCTGCTCGGCATGTTCATGGATCAGGTCTCGATGATGCTGATCACGCTGCCGATCTTCCTGCCGATCGCCCAGCAATTCGGCTACGAGCCGGTATGGTTCGGGCTGATCCTGCTGCTCGCCTACGAGGTCGGCTTCACCACGCCGCCGTTTGGTCTGCTGCTGTTCATCATGATCGGCGTTGCGCCGAAAGGCACATCGCTCAAGACCGTTGCCATGGCTGCGGCGCCTTACATCGCGCTGACGCTTCTGCTGATCCTGCTGATTGTCCTCTTTCCGCAGATCGCTCTCTTTCTTCCGAATTTGATCTAGTCGAACTCGATCCAGCAGGTGTCCACATGCGCTTTGCCTATCTTGCTTTCTTCCATGATGACCGCGAGGCAAATTTGGCCATCGCCGGCGAAGATGTTGACGCTGTGCGGCGTGTGATTGCATCGACGCCGGGCCTTGCGCTTGCCAACATCTATTTGCCCGAAGTGGCGACGGACATGTTCAACAACGATGGTCCACCGCCGGTCTTTGGCTTCCAGCTCTATTTCGACGAACTGGCGGACATGGAGGCGGCGCTGGCGCCGTCCGGCCATCTGCAGGCGCTTGCCGCACCTGGTATGCTGTCGAGCATCGCCGGTTCGAGGCCGACGCAACAGGCAATGTGCGTGCGTCCGTTTCCCGTCGACGACGCTGGCGTCAAGACGTCCGGGCTCCCCTGCAGCTATCTTGTCCACTATCCCGGGCCGGCCGAAGACATGAATGCCTGGCTCTACCACTATGTGACGCATCATCCGCAATTGATGCGGGGCTTCCCCGGCATTCGCCACATCGAGGTTCTGTCGCGACTGGATTGGTGCGGTTCGCTGCCCTGGCCGCGGATCGACCATATGCAGCGCAATCGCGTCATGTTCGACAGTCCCGCTGCATTGACGCACGCGCTGCAATCGCCGGCGCGGCTGGAGATGCGCGCCGACTACAAGACCTTCCCGCCGTTTTCAGGCGGCAGCGGGCATTTTCCGATGTCGACGGAAGCCGTGCATCCTTCGTCAAGGGCCACATAGGCAAACAGGTTTTTGCCGACGCCGAAAATTTCTGGAGATTTCATGTACGACTTTCGCAAGAAATGTATCTCTCTCGATCGCCTCATCGGCACCTTCTGCGCCATCCCGCACCCTGTGGCGGTCGAAGTGGCCGCCGCCAGCGGGGTCGATTTCCTGTGCATCGACTGGGAGCATTCGCAGATCGGCCGCGAACGGCTCGAGGATCTGATCCGCGCCGCCGATGTCCACAAGGTTCCCGCGATGGTGCGCGTTCCCGGCCACACGCCGGAGTGGATGGCCGCCGCGCTCGACGCCGGCGCCTCGGGTGTCCTGGTACCCCGCGTCTCCACGGCCGAGCAAGCGCGCGTGGCGGTCATGGCCTGCCGGTACCCGCCGGTCGGCGCCCGCGGTGTCGGCCCGGGCCGCGCCGCCGGTTATGGCTACAGCATTCCGGACTACCTCAACTCGGCCAACGATGTCCTGACGGTCGCCATCCAGGTCGAGACGGCCGAAGGGCTCGCCAACATCGACGACATCGTCGAGGTCGACGGCGTCGACGTGATCTTCATCGGTCCCGGCGACCTGTCGGTTTCGATCGACGCCATGGGGCCGGCCGGCCAGGACAAGCTCAATGCAGCGATTATGAGGATCGCGGCCGCGGCGCGCACGGCCCGCAAGGCCGTCGGCATCTTTCGCCCTTCGGCGGATGATGTCGGCAAATGGTCGCGGCACGGCATCAGCTTCTACATGCTGGCCAGCGACACGATGTTTCTCGGGGCCGGCCTTGCCGCCGGCGTCGCCTCGGCGCGCAGCGCCTCATAGCAAGAGTTTGCCATGAAGATCATCAAGACCGACGGTGTGCTGTCAGTCGAGGAGGAGCAGCTGCGCTACCTCGACGGCTTGAACGTCGAATTTGTCGAAAAGACGCTGCTCACGGAAGATGCCCTGATCGAACACTGCCGCGACGCCGACGCATTGATGGTATTGCGGGAGCCGATCACGGCTCGCGTTTTGGCGGAACTGAAGAGGCTCAAGGTCATCGGGCGGTTCGGCGTAGGGCTCGATTCGATCGACGTCGAGGCTGCCAGCCGTGCCGGTGTTCAGGTAACCTACGTGCCGGACGCCAATCTGGTTGAAGTCAGCACCCACGCCATGGCCCTGATCCTGGCCTTGACGCGCAGGCTGAAGCAGTTCGACAGCGCGGTGCGCGCCGGCCGCTGGGTTGCAATGACCGATGGCGCCGGCATCACACGGCCCGACAGGCAGATCCTCGGCCTGATCGGCTTCGGCCAGATCGGGCGGCTGACTGCCGAGCGGGCGCGGGTCTTCGGCTACCACATCATCGCCTACGATCCGCATATGCCGGCCGAGCGCATCGCGGCCGGTGATGCCGAACCGGTCGGCTTCGACGAGTTGCTGGCCAGGGCCGACATCGTCTCGCTGCACGTTCCAGCGACACCGGAGACCAGAAACATCATGTCGGCGCAAGCCCTGTCGCGGATGAAGAAAGGGGCGATACTCATCAACGTGGCCCGCGGCGGCCTGGTCGACGAGGTTGCATTGGCGGACGCGATCCGGCGCGGCCATCTGGCAGGCGCCGGCATCGACACGTTCGAGCGGGAGCCGCCTTCGCCCGACAATCCGCTGCTGGCGCTGGACACCGTCCTGGTCAGTCCACACGCGGCGCACTACTCGACCCAGTCTTACGCGGAGGTTCGCAACAAGGTGTTTGCCGATGTCGCATCAGTCCTGCGCGGCGGCAAGCCTGTATATCCGGTCAACCGGATATGACCAATTCCCGATGTCGGCACCACCTCTATCCGCCTGCTCCGCGGAACCCAAGTCCTGCAAGTCGGGGTTCGCAGGGCGATAAGGGGCAGCGCAACCTGTCGCGATTTATCCGGTTTGCCACATTTTGTTCTTGCTTTGTGCCGGCAGCTATGCTACTAATTTGCGTATGGTGACGATTCACCGAGGACCCGCCGCAAGGCGGTTTTTTGTCTTTAGGTTTCAGCGTCATCTGTCGAGGCTCTGCTCGGCTTGTCGCGACGCTCGACGATGTAGATGTGATCAGCGACCAGCACCACGTCGCCATGCTGGTTGATCACCTCGCAGCGCTCGACGACCCGGCCTGAATCGGGTCGCTTCGGGTCGTCTTCCCTAGCCGAGATGGTGGTGCGGGTCCTGATCGTATCGCCGATGAACACCGGCTTGATGAAGCGCAGCCGGTCGTAGCCATAGGAGAAGGCAACCGGGTTGACGACGCTGGCCGTCAGCCCGACGCCGACCGAAAACACCAGCGTGCCGTGGGCGATGCGCTGCCCGAACGGCGTCGTCTTCATGAACTCGGCGTCCATGTGGTGGGGAAAGAAATCACCGGTATGGCCGGCATGGACGACGAAGTCGGTCTCGGTGATGGTGCGCCCGCTGGTCATGCGCGACGAGCCGATCCGGTAGTCCTCGAAATAGACTGTCTGCTCCATGTCAGGGCCTCGCCGCTATCGGTGTTGCCGGCGCCGCGCTCGATCGGTAGGCGGCTTCGACCAGCGCCATGGTGTTCCAGCCGTCCTCGACGGAACTGACAAGCTCGGCGTCCTCGCCCGACGCGTAGCGCTGGACATTGGCCATGCGGCCGGCAAAGGCGTCCGGAAACCATGCGCCGACGAGTGGAACCGCAATCCATTCCGTGCCGCCTTTGGGGTAGATTTCGAGAATGTCCGGCTCGCCGCGCGGATAGTCGAGGTTGACGCCCAGTTTGAGGTAAGCGGCGCCTTCGGTGCCGCAGATGCGGAATTCGCAGGCCTGGTGTTTTCGACCGAATTTGTGATCGTGGTTGATCGACAGTGCACAGCGCACCGTGTCGCCATAGTCGAGGATCGCGCTGGTGCGCGTTTGCGCAACCTTGTGGCCGGGATGGCCGAGTGTCTTGGCGTGAACCCCCTTGGGGTCGCCGAGCAATTGCCGGATCAGGTCGAGATAATGGATCGAATGCATGGCGATCTCGACGCGCGGCGCCCGCAACAGGAATTCCCAGAGCTGCCAGGGTGTCGCCAGCGCAAGCCATGCGTCGAAATCGACCACTTCGCCCAGCCAGCCCTTGGCGATCGCATCCCTGAGCGCCAGCATCATCGGCGCGAAGCGCAGCTGGAAATTCACCGCCGCTTTCAGATCTTTGGCGCGGCAGATTTCGAGGATCTCGGTCGCCTCGGTGAGATTGCTGCCCATCGGCTTCTGGATCAGCGCCACCGCACCATCGGGCAACGCCCTGAGCACGCCGGCATGATGAGCCGGGGGCGTCGCCAGATCGAAGACGGCGTCCTTGATTGACGCAGCTTCCTCGACCGACCGGTAAGCGGCGACGCCCCATTTCTGCGCCAGTTTTTCCGCCTTGGCCAGGTCGGGGTCGAACAGCCCGGCAACCGGAAAACCGGCTTTCCCATAGGCCGGGAAATGCGCATCGCCGACGATCGAGCCGGCGCCGAAAATCACGATCGGCCTGGGCTTTGACGGCTGTGCCCAGGCCTGGGAAAGCGAGGCAGGATCGAAAATGTCATCAGTCATAATGGAAGACTTCGTCCATCGACGCCCACCACTCGCCGTCCTTGCGGGTCGGCAGCGGCTCCTGGCATGGCATGCAGAGCGCCCACCATTCCTGCGTCGTGGGATCGGCGGCCATCTTCGCCATGTCGGCGGCATAGTCGGTGCCGTGGTACTCGAAGGTGCTGAACAAAAGGTGCTCCGGCTCCCTCAGATAAATCGAATAATTCTTGATGTTGCAGGCGGAAATCATCTTGAGGACGTCCGGCCACACGGCAGCGTGAAGCCGCACATACTCGGCGACTTTCTCCGGCTTGAGGCCGAGCACCATTCCCATTCGCTGCATGTCCGCCTCCTACTTCACTATCGCCATGGTGAATTCCGCGATGCTCTTCGCCTTGATCGCATCCCAGTCCCAGTCGATGCCGATGCCGGGCTCGTCCGGCGCCAATGCGTGCCCGTCCTCGATACGCATTTTCTTGCCGGTCAGCTCGTCGAGCTGGGGAATATACTCGACATATCTGCCGTTCTGAACGGCGCATGTCAGGCTGACATGCAGTTCCATCAGGAAATGCGGGCAGACCGGTATGTCGAACGCCTCGGCTGCATGCGCCACCTTCAGCCACGGCGTGATGCCGCCGATGCGGCCGACATCGACCTGCACGATCGAGCACGCGCCCTTCTGCATATATTCGCGGAAATGCCGGATCGAGTAGAGCGACTCGCCGACGGCGATCGGCGTCGACGTCGCATTCGACAGGCGGATATGGCCGTCTATGTCGTCGGCCGGCAACGGTTCCTCGATCCAGGCGAGATCGAGTTCACGCAAGCGCTCGGCCCGGCGGATCGCCTCGTCGACCGAAAAGCCCTGGTTGCAGTCGGTCATGATCTCGTAGGAGTCTCCAACCGCCCGGCGCACCGCCGTCAGCCGGGCAAGATCCTCGGAGCCGTGCGGCTTGCCGATCTTGACCTTCGAGCCGCGAAACCCCTTGGCCTTGGCGGCCAGCGCATCCGCGACCAGCGCCTCGGTTTCGATATGCAGCCAACCGCCTTCGGTCGTGTAGAGCGGGCAGCGGTCCTTGGCGCCGCCGGCCAGCTGCCACAGCGGCAGCCTCTGTTTCCTGGCCCGCAGGTCCCAAAGGGCAGTGTCGATGGCCGCGAGCGCGATTGCCGTGATCGCGCCGATCGTCGTGGCATGGGTGGCGAACTCCAGCTCGTGCCAGATCGCCTCGATCCTCTCGGCGTCGCGGCCGATCAGCCGCGGCGCAAGGTGGTCGGCCAGCAGCCGCATCACCGAGGAGCCGCCGGTGCCGATCGTATAGCTGTAGCCGGTGCCGACCGCGCCGTCCGCGTCGGTGATGGTGACGATCGGTGTTTCCTGGCTGACAAAACTCTGGATGGCATCGGTGCGCTTGACCTTCGGCATCAGGTCGACCATCCGCAGTTCGATTTTCTCGATCTTTGCCATGGTTTTAACCTCGCAATGTCCTGCCCGTTTCGGCGGAAAACAGATGGGCCTGCGACAGGTCCAGGCTCATCTTGACCCGGTCGCCGGCTTTCAGCGGCTTTGGATTGAGCATCCGCGATACCCAGTCGCTGCCGTTGAATTCGGCAAACACCAGCGTCTCGTTGCCGAGCGGCTCGGTGACGGTCACCGGCAACTCCACCTGGTGGACGTCGACGTCTTCGCCGGAGCTGATGCCATGCCCGGTCGGATAGATGTCGTCGGGCCTGAGGCCGAACACGACTTTGTCGCCGGCCTCGATATTGGCCTTGAACTGGCTGGGCAAAGGCAGCCTCTCGCCGCTGGCGAACAGCAACTGTCCGTCGTCGACAACCGCCTCATGCAGATTCATCGGCGGCGAGCCGATGAAGCCCGCGACGAAGCGTGTCTGCGGCCGGCGGAAGACCTCGTCGGGTGTGCCGACCTGCTCGATGAAACCGTCACGCATGATGACGATACGGTCCGCCAATGTCATCGCTTCGACCTGGTCGTGGGTGACGTAGATCACTGTCGACTTGACCTTGGCGTGCAGCTTCTTGATCTCGGTGCGCATCTGCGTCCGAAGCTTGGCGTCGAGATTGGAAAGCGGCTCGTCGAACAGGAAGACGTCGGGATCGCGCACGATGGCGCGGCCCATGGCGACGCGCTGGCGCTGTCCGCCGGACAGCTGCGACGGCCGGCGCTCGAGCAATTGGTCGAGGCCGAGAATGCCGGACGCTTCGGCGACGCGACGGTCCATTTCTTCTTTCGCGGCGCCGGCTATCTTGAGCGAGAAGCCGAGGTTTTCGCGCACGGTCATATGCGGGTAGAGCGCATAGGACTGGAACACCATCGAGATGTTGCGCGAGCGCGGCGGCAGGTCGTTGACCATGCGGCCGCCGATCTCGATGATCCCGTCGCTGATCGCCTCGAGGCCGGCGATCATGCGCAGGGTTGTCGACTTGCCGCAACCGGACGGCCCGACCAGCGCGATGAATTCGCGGTCGGCGACCTCGAGATCGATGCCGTGCACCACCGCCACCGGACCGTAGCTCTTGGTGAGTTTCTTGAGCGATACTGTTGCCATGTCAGCCTTTCACCGCGCCGGAAGTGAGGCCGCCGACGAGGTGTTTCTGGACGATGAAGGTAAGCGTGAGCGCCGGTATGACCATGACCACGGCGAGCGCGCACATGCCGCGCCAGTCGATGGTGAATTCGGCCGTATAGTCGAGCAGGCCGACCGGCAGGGTCTTGGAGTTGATCGAGCGCGTCAGCTGCGAGGCGAGCGCGAACTCGTTCCAGGAGGTGAGGAAGGCAAAGATGCCGGCCGAGGCGATGCCGGGCCCGGCGAGTGGAAACTCGACCTGCCAGAAGGCCTGCCAGCGCGTGCAGCCGTCGATTTGCGCGGCTTCGGCGAGGTCTTTCGGCACCTGGCGGAAAAAGCCGTCGATCAGCCAGACGGTGAACGGCACGTTGAGCGCGACATAGACCAGGATCAGTCCGAAATGCGTGTCGATGATGCCGAGCCGCGCAAAGACGAAGAACAGCGGCAGCGACAGGGCGATGCCGGGCACCGTGCGCGTCAGCATCAGGCCGAGGAACATCGCCGACTTGGCGCGAAAGCGGTAGCGCGCAAAGGCATAGCCGCCGGCCATGCCGATGACGATGGCGATCACCGTCGAGGTCACCGAGATGATCAGCGAATTGCGGAAGTAGTCGAGCACCGGAATGCCGCCCTGGCCGACGCCGCTGAACATGGCGATGTAGGCGTCGAGCGAGAGTTGCTGCGGGATCCACACCGGCGGCTTGGCCATGATTTCGACGGTCGGCCGCAGCGACGACAGCACGATCCAGATGCCGGGCAGGCAGATGACCAGCATGGCCAGGAACAGTCCCATGCCGTGAACGATGCCGAGCGCTTTGTTGCCGACTCGATGCAGGCTGTTCTGGTCCATCCTCACCACTCCGCCGCGATCTGCGTCCGCGCCGCGGCGAGCTTGCGGTAGAAATAGACTGTGAACAGGATCGACAGCAGGATCGAGAAATAGGCCATGGCATTGGCCATTCCCATCCTGGCATCGCCATAGGCGGTGCGGGCGACCAGCGTCCAGACCAGTTCAGTGCGGCCGGCGGGGCCGCCGTCGGTCATGATCTTGACGATGTCATAGGCGCGCGCGACGTCGAGTGAGCGGATGGTCATGGCGATAAAGGCAAACGGCATGATGAACGGCCAGGTGACATAGCGGAATGTCTGCCACGGCGTGCAGCCGTCGACGCGGGCCGCCTCGACCGGTTCGCGCGGCATCGCCAGCAGCCCGGCCAGGATCAGGATCGCGAACACCGAGGTCGACGACCAGATCTCGGCGATCAGGATGGCGATGAAGGCGAGATTTCCGTCGATCAGCCACGGGATGGCGCGATCTGTCAGGCCGAGCCCCTGCAGGGCGTTGTTCACCAGGCCGATATTGTCGTTGAACATGAATTTGAACTGGAAGCCGACGAGGATCGGCGAAAACATCATCGGAAACATCATGATGGTGCGCAGGATCCGCTGGCCGCGCGACGCTTTCTCCACCAGCAGGGCCAGCCCGAGCCCGATCAGCATTTCCAGGTTGAGCGCCACCGTCAGCAGCACCACGGTGCGGGCAAAGGCGACCCAGAAAGCGCGGCTGGTCAGGATGGCGACGTAGTTGCGCGCGCCGATGAAGACCCAGAACGTCTCCGGCCTGGTCAGCCGGAACGGCGTGAAGCTGGAATAGAGCGAAAGCAGCAGCGGCACCACCACCACCGCCGCCAGAACGATCACCGCCGGCAGCAGGAGCAGCAATGGCGGCGAAGGTCTCCAGCCTTTCATGGCGATCCGGTTCTGTTTGGTGCCCGGACGCCGAAGGCCGCCATCGGCGAGCTGGGATCAAGACAAAGCGTGTTGCGCATGGTTCGTAAAAAGTTCGGGGACGCCGCTCTTCGATGAGCGCGGCGCCCCCTTGGGAGAATGGTCAAAGCTTGCCGGCGTCCTCGAGGATTTGCGTGGCCTTGGCGGCAGCGTCGTCCAGCGCCTGCTTGGAGGTCTTGTCGCCAAGGATGGCGGCCTGCAATTCGGGATAGACGGCGTTGGAGATTTCGATCCATTCAGGTGTCTGCGGCACGGCAAAAGCGTGCTTTGCCTCTTCCTGGAAAGCCGCCAACACTTCCTTCTTGTAAGGATCATTGGCCGCCTGCTGGATGTCCCAGTCCCACACTGCCGTGCGGGTCGGCAGTGGGCCGCTTGCCGCCTCGAGCTTCTGGCTGTCCTCATTGGTCAGGAACCAGACCAGCGATGCCGCGGCTTCCTTGCTGGCGCAGTTTTCGGTGACCGAAAATCCGTGGTGCCCCGACCAGCCGGTGCGAATGCCGGCCGATCCCTTCGGCGCCACCTTCACGCCGACATTGCCGGCGACCTTCGACGACTTCGGATCGTTGAAGAAGCCTGCCCAGCCCGGCCAGTCGAGGTTGATGGCGACGGTGCCCGAGGCAAAGCCCTGGCCGAGATCGTCCCACAGATAGTTGGTGGTGCCGGCCGGCACCGCCTTGGCCTTGTAGAGATTGACGAACCAGTCGAGCGCGTGCACGCCGGCTTCCGAGTTGAAGGCCGGCTTGCCATCCTTGTCGAGGTATTCGCCGCCGTCGGCGATGAGCATCTCGTAAAAGCGGCCGTTGATCGCCTCTTCCTTGCCGGCGAACTGGGTACCGTAGAAATCGGGCGGGCTGGCGAAGAATTCCGCCTGCTGAGCGACCTCGTCCCAGGTGTCGGGCGGTGTCAGTTCCTTGCCGTACTTGGCCTTGTAGGCGGCCTTCTTGGCTTCGTCCTGGTAGAGGCTCTTCTGGTAGTAGAGCGCCGAGACGTCGAACTGCGCGCGCGGCAGCATCACCAGCTTGTCGTCGAGCGTCGAGGCCTTGATCGTCGACGGCACGAAGGCGTCGATCTCCTCCTTCGGCAGCAGCTTGTTGAGATCGGTGTAGATATCAGGATATTGCGGCGCGAAGGACGAGTGGTTCGACCCAACGCACCAGTTGATGCTGCCGGAGGCGATGTCCGACTTGATTTCCTTGTCGAGCTCGAAGTGGTTTTTCTTCGAGATCACGTTGACCTTGGCGCCGGTCAGTTTTTCCCATTCGCCGATGCGCGCGTACAGCCCTTCATATTGCTGGCCGCCGATCAGCTTGGCGTCGATGGTGACGCCGTCGAATTTGCCGGGCAGGTCGGCAGCAAGGGCACTCGCACCCAGTGCGAGCAGCGTTACGCCGGCCGACAGGCCGCAAAACAGTTTCGTCATCGGTATCCTCCCAAGAGTCCGCGTCGATCCATAGTGAGGGCGGATCGGCAGCTTCATTCATATACAAACAAAACATTTACAGGATCGTCAAGCCGAAAGTTCTTTCGGAAACAATACCGTTATGCGTATATGAAAAGTGCAATTCACTGGAGAAGCGGAATGGCAGAGGACGAGGAAGACGACCGCTATCGAGCCCCGGCGCTGGACAAGGGGCTCGACATCCTCGAGTTGCTGGCCGGTGTCGATGGCGGCCTGACGCAGGCGGAAATCGCCAAGAAGCTCGACCGCAGTCCGAACGAGTTCTACCGCATGCTGGACCGGCTGGTGCGGCGCGGCTACGTCACGCGGCCGGATGGCGACCGTTATTCGCTGACGCTCAAGCTGTTTGGCCTGGCGCAGCTGCACGCGCCGGTGCGCCGGCTGGTTTCCTATGCGACGCCGCTGATGCGCGAACTGGCCGAAACCACACAGCAGGCAAATCAGCTCGTCGTCTTCGACCGCGGTTCCGCGGTGGTGATCGCACAGCAGGAGGCGCCGGATTACTGGGGCATCTCCATCCGCGTCGGCTCGCATATCAGCCTGTTCGATACCGGCTCCGGCCATGTGTTGCTGGCGTTCCGCCCGCCGGAAGAGCGGCAGATGATGATCTCAGAACATCTGCGCAGCACCGACAAGCCACCGCAATCGCCGGAATTCTTCGCCCGCCTCGACCAGATCCGGGAACGCGGCTACGAGATGATGGCGTCGATGCAGACGGCAGGCGTGTTCAACCTATCGACACCCGTTCTCGGCTCGGACGGCAAGGCGATCGCCGCACTGTCGATCCCCTACATAACCCTGGTCAACGCACCCAAGGCGCCCGACATTACGAGGACGATTGAGCTGCTGCTGGCAGCGACCGAAAAGCTGTCGCAACTGGCGGGATCGACCGTCAAGCAATCGCGATGAATTCTTATTTGAATGAAGATTTTCTCCGTGAGATGATCTCGAAGTCGCCAAGGAGGAGCGCGCCACCATGATCTTCGACACCCATCTGCACCTGATCGACCAGTCCGCGCTGCGCTATCCCTGGCTGGCCGGCGTGCCGGCACTCAACCGCGATTTCTCCTACGACGAATATGCAGTCCAGGCCCGCCGCGCCGGCATCGAGGGCGCATTGCATATGGAGGTCGATGTCGATCCTGCCGACATCGAGGCCGAAACCGGCCGTGTCAAAGCGCTGTCGCGGGAAAAGGCCAGCTTGCTGCGGGGGGCAATTGCCTCCTGCCGTCCGGAAGAGCCGGGCTTTGCCGCCTATCTCGAGCGCCAGCGCGCCGATCCTTTCGTCAAGGGCTTTCGCCGCGTGCTGCACGTCGTGCCGGATGAACTTTCGGAAGGCGCGCTGTTTCGCGAAAACATCAAGCGGCTAGCCGGCAGCGGCCTGACCTTCGACCTCGTCGTTCTGCCGCACCAGATCCCCAAGGCGATCGCACTCGCCGACCTCGCGCCAGATGTGCAGTTCGTGCTCGACCATTGTGGCGTGCCCGACATCAAGGGTGGTGCCGAGCACCCCTGGCGCGAGCACATGGCGGAGATCGCGCGGCGTCCGAACGTCGTCGGCAAAATTTCCGGTGTGGTCGCCTATGCGGATGCCGGATCCTGGACTGTCGAAACGCTGCGTTCCTATGTCGAGCACACCATCAAATGCTTCGGCTGGGATCGCGTCGTCTGGGGCAGCGACTGGCCGGTCTGCACACTCGGCGGCGGGCTTGCGACCTGGATTGCGGCAACGCATGCGCTGCTTGCCGGCACCAGCACCGATGAACGGCAGCAACTGCTGTCCGGCAACGCCAAGCGGCTGTGGAGTTTGTAGAGCATTTTGCAGCCAAGTGGAATCGGGCGTCGCACAAATGCGGCTAAAACGAATAGGTGGCCTCAGATCGTCGCCGACACGTGCCGCTCGCGACCGTAGAGCGAAACCAGGAGCACGATGACCAGGCCAAGTGCCGCCTGCACCGTCGAGGGCCGGAAGCCGAGGCCGATCAGCAGCGTGTTGATCTCCGTCAGCACCAGCACGCCGGCAATGGTGCCGAAATAGCTGCCACGGCCGCCGACAAGGGCGGCGCCGCCGACCACCACGGCCGCGATCGTCTGGAACAGATAGGGCTGGCCGACATCGCCATAGGCAGAGCCGGTGAAGCCGAGCAGTAGCACGCCGGCTGCGGCGGCGAAGAAGGCACTTGCCGCATAGGTCACGGTCCACATGCGGACCGGATCGATCAGCGCCAGCGGGGCAGCACCTGGATTGCTGCCAAGGGCGTAGAGACGGCGGCCGTATGGCGTGCGCGCCAGCACCAGCGCCACCAGCAAGGTCAGCACCAGTACGCATGGCACCAGCCCCGGCACCGGCAGCGGTCCGACCGAACCGCCGATCGAAACGAAGGCGGAAACTGCTTGCGGCGCCGATCCGGATGGAAAACCACCGGTCCACAACAGGACGGCGCCTTGCACAATCATGCCGATGCCGAGCGTGACGATCAGCGGGTGGATGTCGAGCCCGCGCGAGATCAGGCCGTGCAGCGCCCCGATCAGTAAGGCGAGCGCGCTGACGACCGCGCAGACAAGAGCAAAATTCCAGCCGACGCCGTAGAGCTGTGCGGCAACGACATTGGCAAAGCCGATGATGAAGGGGATCGACAGATCGATACCGCCCAAGATTACGACGAGGGTCTGGCCGATCGATGCCACCGCCAGCAGCGAGGCGATCACCAGCAGCGCCCGGATGGCGAACGGCTGGGAGTAGCCCGGGATGAGCAAGGTGCCAAGGAGATGCAAGGCGACAGCGACGGCAAAGGCACCGGCGACGCGGGCATTGGTGGACTGGAACCAGTTCCGGCTCATGCTTCTCAGCCTTTCCGTCCCGAGAGCCGCTCCTGCAGCGCCGTCATGATGACGGCCACAACCAGGATCGCGCCATAGGCGATCTGCAGCACATAGGTGGAGACGTTGAAGGCGGTCAGCACGCTCTGCAGCAGGAAGATGTCGACAGCGCCGATGGCGGCGCCGGCGAGCCCGCCGCGCCCGCCGGCAAGGCTGACGCCGCCGAGCGCCACCGCGGCAATCGCGATCAGCGTGTAGGTTGGCCCGATATTAGGGTCGGCCGAACCGATCAGGGCGGTCAGCATGAGGCCGGCACAGGCGGCAAGTATGCCGGTCATGACATAGGCGATGAAACGTACTTTCGTCACCGGAATGCCGGCCGTGTAGGCGGCGCGGTCGTCGCTGCCCACCGCCATCAGCTGGTCGTAATAAGGCGTCTGCCGCACCAGCCACCAGAACAGGAAGATCAGCGCCAGCGGCAGCGCCGACCAGGGTCCGGCCATTGCCTTCAGCCAGCCCGGCGCCGGGCCAATCGGCGCCGGCAGGATGGTCAGCGTCATGCCGGTGAGGATCAGATAGGTGCCGAGCGTTGCGACGATCGGCTGGATGCGGACGATGGTCGCCAGAAAGCCGTTGGCGGCGCCGACGATCGCGCCGATCAACAGCGCTGCCGGCACGATGACCAGCGGCGATGACATGCCAAGCCTGAGAAACAGCAGCTGGATCACCATCGCATTGACGAAGCCCATCAATGGTCCGACGGAAATGTCGATGCCGCCGCGCCCGGCGAGGATCACCGGAGCCGAGGCGAGCGCTGCGCCGATCAGCGGCGCGGCGAGCCCGATCAGCGCGCCCCAGGCGGCAGGATGGAAGCGCGCCGGATTGAGCAGCAGGTTGACCGCGATCAGGATGGCCAGCAGCACTGCCGCAAAGCCAGCGCCGCGCCATCGCGCCGCCATGCGCCGCAACCCGCTCATGCTGCGCGCCCGAACATGGCGGCGATCACAGTATCGCTTTTCATCGCGTCTCCGGTGATTTCAGCCGCCACCTGCTGTTCGCGGAACACCAGCACGCGATGGCAAAGCAGCAGGATCTCCTCGATCTCGCTCGACAGGATGACCAGAGCCATGCCGTCCGCCGCAAGCCTGCGGAACACATCGTAGAGGATATGGCGCGTCGCCACGTCGACACCGCGCGTCGGATCGTTGAGGAGCAGGATTGCCGGTTCCAGCGCCAATGCGCGGGCCAGCAGCACCTTCTGCTGATTGCCGCCGGAAAGCGTGGTGATCGGGGCGTCCGGCCGTGGCGCGATGATCGACAGTCTGTCCCGATAGCGTTCATAGCGCTGCCGCCGCGCGGCGAAGCTGAGCAGGCCGTACCGCGTGTCGCGCGACAGCGTCGAGACGGCAAAATTGTCGAGCACCGATTGGGTCGGAAAAATGCCGGTGGTGCGCCGGTCGCGCGGCAAATAGGCGATGCCGCCGGCGACCGCCTTGCGGAAATTGGTGATCGCGCGTGCTCCGGTTGGCGCCTCGACGGTCACCTCGCCGCCGGCCGGGCGTTCCAGGCCGGCCAGCACTTTCAGGAACCGCTCCTGTCCGTGGCCGTCGAGGCCGGCAAGGCCGACGATCTCGCCAGGCGCGATGGTTTGCGTCATGGGGCTTGCGCCCGGCGCGATCACCAGGCCACGCACCGAAAGGCTGGCGCGATCAGCCATGCGCCAGCTCCGCCGCCGTGCGTGGCGCCATCGCTCTGAGAAGTTCGGATGCGGAGGACGTGCCGCGTTCCTCAGTCGTCACCACGCTGCCGCCGCGCAGCACGGAAGTCCGGTCCGAAAGCGACATCACCTCGTCCATGCGATGGGTGATGAACAGGATCAGGCAGCCTTCGGAGGCAAGCTTGCGCATCATGGCGAAGACCGCCTCGCGATCGGCAAAGTCGAGCGCCGCCGTAACCTCGTCAAGGATGAGAATGCGCGGGCTGCGCACCACGGCGCGGGCGAGCACTACCAATTGCTGAACCGCAAGCGGCAATTGCCCGGCCAACTGGTCGAGCGGGATCTCGGTCACCGCGAAGCGCTTCAGCACCGCTTGCGCGCGTTGCCGCCGCTCGGCACGCGGCACGGTGCGCGTCAGCAAGCCGTCGAGGCCGAGCAGGATGTTGTCCGTCACCGAACGGTCAGGCGCGATCAGCACTTCCTGGAACACGGTGGCGAACCCGGCGCCCTGGAACGCCGCCGGCGAGAGGCCGGTAAAGGGCGCTCCGTCGAGCAGGATCGCGCCGCTGTCCGGCTGGACGATCCCCGACAGCAGCTTGACCAGCGTGCTCTTGCCCGAACCATTCTCGCCCAGGATGGTGTGGATCGTGCCGGCGCGGAATGCGATTGAGGCATTGGCCAGCGCAATCGTTTCGCCGTAGCGTTTCGAGATGGCCTGGACTTCCAGCATGAGCAATCCTGATGGAGAAAGCCGGCACCGCCCGTGCGGAGCCGGCCTTCGTATCCTACTTGGCGCAGGCGTCCGGCACCTTCGAATAATCCCAGCCCTTGGTGGGTGCCGGATTGGCGAAGTAGGCATCGAGCCATTCCTCCGGCATCGGATCCTTCGGCGGGACCGGGAAGATCGAGACGGCGTCCGGCGTCATGCAGTCCTTGTACCAGGCGCCGAGGTCGGCATTGTGCACCGGCGGAATCGGGATCAGCAGCGTGTTGAGCTTCGCCTTCTGTCCGTCGAGCATGCGCACGCCGACACGAAACAGCGTCTCGGCCGTCCAGTGCGGCAGAACCGCATGGCCTTCGAAGCGGTATTTGTCGGGATTGGCCTTCCAGTAGCCGAGCGCATCGCCGGTGATCGAGCCGGTGATCAGCGGGGCAGGGCGGCCGGCCTCGGCAAAGGCCTCGGCGACGACGCGGCTTTCGCTGCCCGTCGTCCACACCGCATCGATCGGCGCCGGATTGGTGGCGATCGCCTGCAGCACCGCCGTCTTGGTGACGTTTGCAGTCCAGTTGCCGTTGACGCTGCGCGAGACCTTGAGCTTTGAATTTTCGGCCAGCGCCTTGTCGGCGCCCTGGCGCTCCTGCACGACGATCGGGTGACCGGCAATGCCTTCGACCAGAAGCACGCTGCCGCCGTCCGGCATTGCTTTGCCGATCGCGGTCATCATGTCGTAGCCCCAGCGCGCATAGTTGGAATCGACATTGATCGCATTCGGGCTGGTCACCGACCCAGCTGCCGTGATGAAGGGGATGCCGGCTTTGGCTGCGGCATCGATGGCATCGTCCAGCGCCGTCGCCGAGCCGGGGATCGAGGTGATGATCGAGCATTTCTTGTCGATGAAGGCGCGGATCTGGTTGATCTGCTGACTGGCGTCGTTGTTGGAATCCGACACCTCGAAGCTCGCCACGGTGCCGTCGGCGATCAGGCCGTCGACCAGCCGCTTCAACTCCTTGGTCACGGTGACGCGCCACGGATTGCCCTGGTAGGACTCGGAGTGGCACCATTTCCACGGCTTTGACGGCGGCGTGAAATTATCCCAGGCCGACGGCAGCACCTTTTGCGGCGCGCCGTCATATTGTGCCTTCAGTTCGGTCGGCAATCCAGCAATCACGCCCGAAACGTCTTGAGCGCAAGCTATGGTCGTGACCGATGCAAGTGCGGTTGCGGCCATAAGGCCGCGGATCAGGCTGTTCATGTTCTCCTCCGTTCGGTTGTTTCAGGCTCCTCCGCCGGCAACGCCGGACACCTGCGTCGAAAGGCTCTCCCGAAACAGGCGATTGAGATCGGCAACGACGCGAGCGGCATTGTGCCTTTCGCTCAGGCCGAGATTGATGCGATCGGACGCCGCCTGCTGGAACGCCATGTAGCCGTCGTGCCGCGGCCTCACCCAGGCACCTTCGAGCGTAGTCCGCGTGTCCTTGTAGAAATTGCCGGCGGCGGCGTTGACGGCGGCATCCGCCCAGGCTGCCGCATGGCCGGGCTGGCCGCCGGCCGAGGCGTAAGGGCCGCGCTGCACGTCACCGCTGGCGATCCAGTAGGCGAAGTCGATTGCTGCCTGTCCGGCCCTCGAGAAGGCCGACACGGCGATGCCGGTCCCGCCGAGCGCCGAGCCTTTGGGGCCGGCATTGCCAGCGGCCGGGATATCCGCGAAAGCCAGGCGGGTGGGTCGAAACCCGGCGATGGCATAGGAGACATAGCCATAGATCAGCGGCGCGCAGGCGATCCGCGAGCCGGATCCGGCCATTTGCTCCAGAACCGCGATCGGATCCATGCCAAGACATGCCGGGTCGACGAGGGCTGCGATCTCGCGCATCATCTCGAAGACCTGCTTGCCCGCTGCCGGATCCACGTGGTCGCCAGGGCCTTCACCGGCGGGCCGGCCGAGATTGCCGGCAAGCGTGTAGAACACCATCAGCGAATGCGGCGGCCTCAGCGGCAACATCACGTGGCCTTGCCGGGCCAGATCGAGGGCATCGGCCCAGCTCGCCGGCGCAGCCGAAAGCATGTCGGGCCGCCATGCCTGCACCTGGCTGGCCGCGTCGATCGGAAACGCCCACTGCCGGCCTTGCCAGTTGTAGCTCGGAAAGGACCGGCCGACACTGCCCGCCGCAAGTGCCGCGCGTTCGGCTTCCCGGCCGGCGACATCGAGCGGCGCCAGGCAATTCTCGGCGGTGATCTGGCCGACATGCGGATGGTCGACGACGATCAGGTCGTAGGCACGGGCCAGTTCCTCGACCGGGAAGGATTCGAAATCCTGCAGCGAGCGCTTGTCCCATTCAACGGCGATGCCAGTTTGTTGCTTCCACAGTCTCGAACAGGCGACCATCGGGTCATAGCCGCGCGGATGGCTCCAGGTCATGCCTTTGAGCGTGGCGTCGCTCACAGCCCGAACTCCGCGCGGATTTTTGCGCTGTGCTCGCCGATGCGCGGCGCGGCCCGCTCGACCTTGGCGCGGATGCCGTCGACCCTGAGCGGCGAGCGCGTGGTGAGGATCGAAACGTCATCCTCGCGCGTCACCGTCTGCAGCATGTCGAGGACCTGGAAGCCTTCGCTGGCCATCATTTCCGGCCAGGTCAAAACCTTGGCGCACCAGATGTCGGCAGGCTCGAGGATGGCAAGCCATTCGTCGACCGTCTTCGTTGCGATCTTTTGCGCGATGATCGCCTTGATCTCGTCGCGGGCAGTGAACCAGGTCGACGGCTGATCGCGGTAGGGCGCAAGTTCCTCGAGCCCGAGGAGATCGGCGAGTTTCGAGATCGGCGTCATGGCGATCGCCAGATAGCCGTCCTTGGCCGGATAGACGCCGTAGGGCGCCGAGAGATAGGCGTGCGCGCTGCGGAAGCTCGACCGCCGCGGCAGCCGGCGCCCGTCATTGAGGTGCGTGGTCAGCACCTCGAATTGGAAGTCGACCAGCGCTTCGAGCAGGCTGGTCTCGACATGGCTGCCCTTGCCGGTCACGCCGCGCCGCACCAGTGCGGCGAGGATGCCTTGCGCGGCGGCGGAACCCGCCAGCATGTCGGCGATCGCCAGGCCGAAGGGCACCGGCCCTTGGTCCTCGTCGCCGTTCAGCCACATCACGCCGGAGCGCGCCTGCGCCAGCAGATCCTGCCCCGGCCGCTTGACCCACGGGCCTTCCTCGCCATAGCCACTGATCGAGGCATAGACCAGGCGCGGATTGATCTTGCGCACCGCCTCGTAATCGAAGCCCAGGCGTTCGATGACGCCGGGCCTGAAATTCTGGATCAGCACGTCGGCCTTGGCCAGCAGGCCGCGCAGCGCCGCAAGGTCGGCCTCGTCCTTCAAGTCGATGGCAAGGCTTTCCTTGGCGCGGTTGATCGCATGGAAAATGGTGGAATCGCCGCCGATCTCGGTGTCGCTGAGATAGAGCCGGCGCGACAGGTCGCCGCCGTCAGGCCGTTCGATCTTGATGACCCGAGCGCCGAGGTCGAGCAGCCGCAGCGAGCAGTAAGGCCCGGACAAGAACTGGCTCATATCGACAACGATGAGCCCGGTCAGCGGCAGTTCGGCAATGGCAGCCATTGCCTATTTCTCCGTCTTACCGGCGAAATCGGCCGGATTGCGGTACTTCACCGTCTGCAGGTGCTCGCAATAAAGCACGAGCTCGCCTTCACCCTTGAAGACTTCATAGCTGGCGCGGATCAGCCCCATTTCCTTGTATTTTGGCTTCTTGTCGAGGTTGGAGCGGATTGAATAGATCGTGTCGCCTATGAACACCGGCTTGATGAAGCGCAATTTGTCGTAGCCATACGAAAAGGCGTTGACGCAATTGGTGGCGACGAGACCGAGCCCGGCCGAGAACACGAAGGCCCCTGCCACCAGCCGCTTGCCGAAAATGCCTTGCGTCTCGGCGAACATCTGGTCCTGCACGTATGGATGGATGTCGAGCACCAGCGTGTTGAACAGATGGCTGTCGCCCTCGGCAATGGTCCGGCGCAGCGAGCGGATCTTCTGGCCGACCGGCCAGTCTTCGTAGAACCAGTTCTCCGCGTTCCAGACGGGAAGGTCGGCGTGATCCCTAGGCATGTTGGCGGGGTGTGTCGATGCCACGCCCACGGTTGGCGCGAAACTGCTCATGACAACTTCCTCTGGGAGCGGGAATCGTCCATCAGGGCGCGCCGCAGACCAGCGAAATGCATGATCGATCCTCCCGTCAATCTTCTTTTGTGAATAGTATTTTCACATATGGGGTTGCGTTGCAAGCGAGTCTCGGCGAAATTTTGCCTGCTCCGTTGGGGCCAATGCCGGCGGAACAAGGGAGGAAGTGATGCAGAATGCCTGTCTGATTTTCGTCGGCAGCCTCAATCGCGACGCCCCGTATTTTCAGGGCGCGCGCGGCATCGGGCTGGGTGTCTACAGTTTCGACGAAGGGACGCTGCAGACGAAGAAACTGGCCGAGACGGGAGACATCGACAATCCCACCTTCCTGTCGGTGACGCCGGACGGCTCCCACGTCTATGCCAACTCAGAAGTGTTCACCTGGCGCGAAGGGGTGGTCTCGGCCTACCGTTTCGACAGGCAGACCGCCACGCTGTCCTACATCAACAAGCAGCCGACGCTGGGCAGCATCACGGCGCACAACACCATCACGCGCGACCGGACCAAGCTGCTGGTCGCCAATTACGGCATGGGCGAGGGCGGCCCCGATCGCTCGGTCGTGGTCTATGGGTTGGGTGAGAATGGCGGCCTGACAGCGCCGTTGTCGAGCGTTGCCCATAGCGGGACCGGACCAGATCCTGCCCGCCAGGAGCGGCCGCATGCCCATAGCGTAACCGAGACGGTTGCCGGCGGCATGGCGATCGTCGCTGACCTCGGCATCGACCGGCTGGTGTCCTATCGCATCGGGCGCGACGGCAGCCTGACGAAACTCGCCGAGTCGGCGCTTGCGCCAGGCGCGGGTCCGCGCCATCTCGCACTGCATCCGGGCGGTCGCTTCGTGTTCGTCATGAACGAGCTGGATTCGACGGTTGTCTCGCTGGCGCTGGACGAAGCATCAGGCAAGCTTACGGTGATCGACAGCAAGCCGGCCGTGCCGCCCGAGGCGCGCGACGGCAATCACTGTGCCGACGTCCAGATCTCGCCTGACGGCCGCTTTCTCTACGGCTCCAACCGCGGTCATGACAGCATCGTCGTGTTTTCGGTCGACCAGCAAACCGGCAGGATTGCTCTTGTCGACTATACGCCTTGCGGCGGTGCCACGCCGCGCAATCTGGCACTGACGCCCTCGGGCGGCCATCTGTTCTCGGCCAACCAGAATGCCGACCGCATCTCGATTTTCGCCCGTGATGCCGCAACCGGCCGGCTGACCGACACCGGCCGATCCATCGATATTGGCACGCCGATGTGCGTGAGGATCGTGCGTTGAGCGCTGGCGGGTGAAAATTCCGCCAGTACCATGGCCATAAGAACGTGTCGTTTCAATACGAGGATCGGGACGCCCGTCGCGCGAGATAGGGAGCCACCAGCGCGCGTATGTCTGCGGCCGCTACGTCACCGGCAGCACGCAATGCGCGCTCGCAGCGCCCATATTCGTCAACTGCGCCTTCGAAATCATTGCGGCACAGTTGCTCCTTTATCAGCGCTTTGCAGATCGGTCCGGCATCTGGATAGAAGTCCAATACCGCTAGATATATCGCCCGTGCTTTGTCGGCTTGGTCGGCCGCCTCCAGCCGCTGGCCGAGCCGCAGCCCAAGATCGATCAGTTCGCGACGCACGCGCTCGCAAGCCGGGAGCGACCAGGAAGCGGTTCGCTCGTGCAACAACAACGGACCCGGGAATGCATGGAAGAGCGCCTCCGCGTCTGGCCGCAATCCCTCCGCATTGACCTTTGCGACAGTCTTGAGCCGTGCTTCCCAGTCGGCGAGGTCGACCCAGACCTTGTCCGATGCAAGGCGAAGCTTGCCTTCGCGCTGGACGATGAGGTCGGTCCGTCCCAACAGCTTGCGCAGCCGATGAAGCGCCTGGTCGCACGCCGCCCGCGCCTGGTCGCCGTCGAGGTTGGGCCACAGCCAGTCCTGAATGGTCTCCTGCGAGCAGGTATTTTCCTTTGAGATCGCCAGCACTCGCAGGATGTCGAGGGCCTTCGTCGGCGGCTTCGCGCCGAGCGCGAGAGGGTTTGCATCGAGTTCGAGCCGAAAGCCTCCGAGGACGTGGACCCTGAGCGGCCAGGGCCAGGCGGCGGGCCGCCGGGGCGGCGGCTCGAGCCGGCGTTCGCGGATCAACGACCGGCAGAACTCGGGCTCGATGCCGCGCTCAAGCGCATCGCCAAGCAGTTCGGCGAGCAATTCCGGGACATTGAGCAGCACCATTGGCCAGCTGATGTCGCGCAGCGCTTCCAGGAAGGCCTGCAGCCGGTCGCCATAGTGCGGATCGTCGCTCCACAGGTTCTCCAATGCGGCCGCTGCCAGAATGCATATCTCGGTTCGCTTGTGGGCGCCGCCGTCCAGCCGCGGCAGCAGATCGCTGAGAAGCACGGCGGCTTCGCGCGGCTTCCTGTCCGCCAGCAGCACCTGGAACTGCGTGATGTAGTGCGGCCAGCGCTCGATCATCGGCTCGTTGGCCGCCTCGATGGCAGTCATGAAGCGCTCGCAATCCTGGTAAGCGGCCGTGAAATCGCCTTGCCTGGCATGGAGCGCGGCGTGGCAATCGGCGACGACGGCGACCTGCGTGGTGAAACGGCTGTCGGCGATCTCGGCCAAACGCTCGACCACTTGGTGGAACTCGGCAAAATCGTTGCGGACCTTCATCTGCATTTGCAAATGATAGAGCCCCCCGAACTCCACGCCCCTCAGCGATTCGCGCTCGCCAATTGCGATCGCCGCCCGCAACGCCGCTTCGGCCGACGGATAGGGAAAATCCCTTCTCTTATAGGGAAAATAACGTCCACTTTCCGCACCAAAGGCGACCAGCCACATGCCGAGAATCCAAGGCAGCACGCTCTTGTCACTCAAATCGTCAACGACGCTGTCGACGGCCTTGGCGAACAGATCGGCGCGCATGGTCGATACCGAAAGATCGATCAGCGTTTCGCTGGCAAGCAGCCGCAATCCGCTCGGATCGTGCTCGGGATTCCGGGTCAACCGCTCCAGGAGTTCGGTTTCGAGTGCTTGTCCGGCGGGGCTGCTGCGATAGCAGTCGTCGCCGAAGTTCAGCGCCCGCATCATGCCAATGCGTACCAGCATCGCTTCCTCGGAAGGTAGTTCCGGAAGCCCGCGTTCGATCAGCTCGAACGCCCGTCGCGTCCACATGGACAGACCTTCGTACGTGCGCCAGCTGGCAGTCTTGACCAACACCGCCCGCGACACAGTGAGGCACAGGCCGCGCAGATCGTCGGCCTCGCCAAAGGCTTGCCACGCCTTGGACAGCCAACGCTCCGCCGCAGCGTCGTCGGGCATGTGGGCCACGCCCAGCCAATAGAAATGCCAGCCATTCATGATGGTTTCCGGCAATCGGCCGCACCACTCGATGAAGGTCGCGCGGCTCCCTTGCGCCAGCAAGTCCTCTGCGCGGCTCAGCAGCAGGTCGCTCGCTTGGTCCCAGTCGTCGGCCTGTAAGGCGAGGCGTATGGCTTCGTCATGACGGCCCGCCCCCGCAAGGACCTTCGCCGCCTTTCGCCGGAGCGATTGCTGCTCTTCCCTGGCAATTTGCTGTGCGAAACGACGCTCGAGGAAGTCGCGCAAGAGGTCATGAAGGTGAAAGATATCGCGGTTGTTTTCCGAGCGCGTGACCAGAAACTGTCGCCTGTAAAGCCTGTCGAGCAGCTTTCCTGCTTCGCCCGACCCGATCATCTCGTCAGCCAACCCGGCGCTGATTTCGGGCAGCAGATTGAGTTTCAGCAGCATGTCCTGGTCGACGGAGGGAAGGGAAAGGAAGAAATGACGACCGAGAACGTCGGGCAGCACGTTCTGCCCGCCGGGGACCGTCTCCGTTGTGCCGTCCAGTCCGGCTTTGGTGCCTTGGTCCGCGAGCAGGACGAGCCCGACCGCCCAACCGCGCGCCGCCTCGACATCGACCCGAGCGGCGTCCCTCGAACGCAGGTGGACGAGATCGCGCGCTTCCGCGGTCGAGAATTCGAGCGCGTGGCGGTCGATGACAGCCATTTTGCCCTTGAGAATGAGGTCGCCCAATTCCTCCTGGGGCAGCGTGCGTGAGACACAGATGCAGCGGACGGTGTCAGGAAGTTCACGGAACATCTCGGAAAGCACCGCCCGAAATTCTGCGGTATCGGCGTCGTGCAAATCATCGAGCACCAGAATTGTGCCGGGCTTTAGCCGAGCGAAATAGGCTCTGGAAAAGCGCCTGGCGAACTCCTTCGGCTGCTCGGCATACTCGACGCCGAAGACCGGCATGTCTCCAGCCGAGACTGAGTCCAGCGACTGCGCCAGATATTGAAAGAACCGCGCTATATCCTGGTCGCCCTCATCGACACGGTACCATATGTGCGGCGCCTCGACGCTTTCGAGATAATCGATGACCGCGGTCGTCTTGCCGTAGCCGGCCGGTGCCGCCACCCAGCATACGCTCGACCGCGACACCCGATCGATCGCTTCGAGAACGCGGTTCCGCCTCAATATCCTGGCGCTGCGCGGGGCCGCCAGCTTGGCGATCCGGCCTGTGCCCGAGAGCGGTTGCGTCGCATCGGCTTCAAAGGCATCTAAGGCGGCCATGGGGGCTCCCGCTCGACCAATCATCGAGCGACGGTCGTGCTGCCATGACCGTCCCGCCGATCCGATTGACGTTAGCCTGGCGCAGTCATGCGACAATTCGTGGGGGCTTCGTAGATGAAGCGGCACTGGCTGATCCCGGGAGGGCGGATCTCGATGGTTGCGCAACCTGAAACTGGGCAATGGACGGCGGGCGAACCTCGCACTCGGTCTTCGACCGTCGGCTCCAAATCCGGTAGAAGACCTGATCATGGCTATTCCCTCCGATTGGCAAGCTCATGGGCTGCCTGGCAGTCCTTTCCAAACGCACGAGCTCATCCTGTGCGCAGTGGCATCCGCGCACATCGGTACGGTCACCTAGTTTCCCGGCGATTGATCTCCCAGTTTTCGCAAGCGTGCCTAGTTTTCAAGGCTTGTTGGGCGCCCGGGTCTTCGGTGCCTTACGCAACCGGAAATCGGGAAGCGGACGGGACCGGATTGTGCGAGGGGATGGGCGACCGGTGGATCCCGCACTCTGTTTTCGACAATCCGCTCCAGCGGCCCGCGCGCGGATTGTCCGCACTGCCGCACGCGACGGTGCAGGGCGCACAACCGATCGAGAAATAGCCTTTTTCGATGAGCGGATGCCGGGGGAGGCGATGATGGTCGAGATAGACCTCGATCTGCTGCCGGGTGAAGCGGGCGAGTGGCTCGATCTTCAGGCGTCCGTCAGTTTCTTCCAGCGTCGCAACATCCGTGCGAACTCCGCCATGATAGCGCTTGCGGCCGGAAATCCAGGCCTTGAAACCGCTCAGGGCCTTCTCGAGCGGCAGCACCTTGCGGATGTGGCAGCACCGGTCCGGATCGCTGCGGTGCAGCGATCCAGAGCCGTCGAGCACCCGCAGGACGTTTGCCCGGGGCGTGACGATGCGCACGTCGGTGAGGCCGAGCAAGGCCGTCAATTGCGTACGATAGGCGACCGTTTCCGCAAACAGCTTTCCGGTATCGAGCGTGGCGATGGGGAGCGACCTGTCGATCGATGCGGCCATGTGCAGCAACACCGCAGATTCCGCGCCAAATGAGGAGACGAGCGCTACCTTTCCGCGGAACAAGTCGGTGACGAGTGGCGCCAGCAGCTCGGGTCCGTCGAGATGGTTCAGCTCCGCGATGATGCCTTCATGCATGGCGATTCGGTCCGGTTTTGGCGTGACGCGGCCGGTTCATAGTCTGCTCACGAAATCGAGGACCGCCTGGCGGTCGGCCTCGTCCAGGCCGAAGAAGCGGTCGCGGACGATCTGCGCCGTGCCGCCATGCGCGAACACTGCATCGCGCAGTGTGGTCGCGCGGCCGTCATGCAGGAAGCGCTGGCGCAGGCGGATGCCGACCAGCGGCGTTGTCCGCCATTCGGCGCCGATGGCGTTGCCCTGGATGATCTTGTCGTCGAGCGCCGATCCCATGTCGTGCAGTAAAAGGTCCGAGTAGAGCCTGACTTCGCCTTTTGTGCCCGCCAGCGCCGGCACATGGCATTTGGCGCAGCCGACCGAAGCGAAGAGCCTTCCGCCATCGCTGGCCAGCATTGCGCTTTCGCTCGAGACCGACGGCGAGGCCAGGAAGCCGGCCGAGAACGGGATCAGTGCGCCAGAGGCCAGGGTTGCCGACAAAAGCACTCCGCTGGAGCCGAGGCCGATCAGGCGCCACGCACCGCCGGCTTCGCCGAGACGGCCGATGCGTGTGGTGATCCCGAGCGCGACCATCACCATCAGGAACAGGAACTGGTCGACGTCGAGAATGCCGCGGCGCAATTGCGGATCGAGCGTGATTTGCGAATTGAGCATCACCACGCCGATGAAGGCGACGATGAACCACGGGAACGGGATCGGCGTTGCTCCGGGCGCGCTCTTGCGGCCGCGAAAGAACGTGCCGATGGCCAGCAGAAGCGGGATGAGCATCAGCACCTTGCTGAGCTTGACGAGGGTAGCGGTGTTCAGCGCCCCGTCCGAGACTGCGAAGGAGGCGCCGTAGACCTGCGCCAGTTCGAAGATGCTCGCGCCGACGAACACGCCGTAGAGCCGGTCGTCGAGATGCGGCAGCCAGCCGCCCAGGAACATCACGGGATAGACGAGCAGCGCCGCGGTGCCGCTGAGCGTGATCAGGGCGATCGCAACCCCCGCGCTCTGGTCGCGTGCGCGCATCAGCGCAGCCACTGAGAGAATGGCGGCTGCGCCGCAGACGGCGCTTCCGACCGCGACCAGCAACGCGATCTCGGCCTCCAGCCTGAACAGCCTACGTGCGATGGCGTAGAGCAAAGCCGCGACCAGGATCAGTTCGATGGCCGCCACCGCGAGCGGCATCAGCCCGAGATCGAGGAACAGTCGCGTCGTGATGCGGAAGCCGACAAGGACGACCGCCAGGCGCAACAGGTAGCGCTTGGTGAAGTCGAGCCCCGGGCGCAGGACGTCGGGGCAGGCAAAGCTGTTGCCGATCAGCAGCCCGAAGAGCATGGCGACGAGGACCGGATTGCGCGACAGCGGCTCGCCCAATCCGCCGGCAATCCAGCCGCCCGCAAGGGCGAGCGCGGCCGCCACGGCTATACCGGGCAAGATCGAGTGCGCTTGTTCCGGCGCATGCGAAAACGTCAGGGCGATGCTCATCGCCTGGCCTCCTCGGCCGGGGTGAGCGTTCGCAGATAGGCAGCCACCGCCTCGATCTCTCCGGACCCTTGTTCGACGGGTTGCGTGTCCGTCCCGCTGTGGCCGGAGACGACGCTGGTGATGCCGAGCTCCCTGGTGAAAGCGTCGGCGACCATCTCTTCGAGGACCGCAATGTCGGCCTTCCAGCCATAGCGGCCGACGCGCGTCGCGCCGTTGGCATCGAGGACATAGTGCGGGCGGCCCTTGATCCCGTCGCCTTTGCTGACTGCCTGCGCCTCGATGACGCTGTCGGGTATGTCGTCTATGCCAGCGACGCCGTAGAGGCTGGGCGGCATGCGCAGCGAGATGACATTGGCCTGCTGCGGCAGTGCAGCCGGTTCAGCCGCGATGCCGGCACCATCGCGCAGCATGTAGCGCCGGGCGACCGGGCTGTTGGGATGATCGATCGGGACCGTGCGCCCGGATCCCGGATCCATATGGGCTATCCTGCGCGCGAAACGGTTCTCATCCGCGCTCGCACCGCCGGGGCCGGGATGACAGGACAGGCAGGACGTCGCATTGAACAATGGTCCAAGACCGGTCCGCGGCGTGAAATCGGTGTGAAACAGCTCCCTTCCGCGAGCGGCGAGATCGGGGTTGGCGGCAGCATTTTGCGTCTGCTGGGCCGTCGCCGACACGCCGTGCTCGTCAAAAGCAGGAACCTCGAGCAGCGCTCCGTCGCGGCCGGGAAATCCGGGAAGCTCGCCGCCTATCGTTATCCAGATCCGCTGCGCGTCCGCCGACATTGCGATGGCTCGCAGGCGATCGCCGCCGAGAGGCCCAAGGCCAGGGATGTCGATCGTCGCTCGGGCGAGAAGCCGGCCGTCCTGGCTTATGCGCAGCAGCGAGCCGTCGCCGCTATTGGCGACGAACAGGTCCGACCCCCCGGCAAGCGTCGTATGGCTCGAAAAGTGCGGATTGGCGATCTCGGGGACAGCGGCGGCAATGTCGACTGGACGATCGAATTCCGGCAGCGAGACCATGCCAGCCCCGGCGACCGTGAAATGCCGCCGGTCGTCTTGCAGTTTCAGCAGCACCAGCCGGTCGCGGCCGGGGTCGGCGATGTAGAGAACACGGTCCGGGTTCCACTTGAAGGCAATGCCGATGACGCCGGGATCGTCGCCGCTGTTGCGGCCCATGCTCACCGTGCCAGGGCCGGCTAGGCCGTCGACACCGTCCTGGACATGGATCTGGACCACGCTGCCGTCCGCAGTGACCGCGCCGAACACGGCAAATCCGCTGCCGTCCGGTGACGGGCCGAGAAACGCCGTTCCGAGCGCACCGGTCTGCAGCCCGCCGGGCGTCAGTTGGCCGCTTGCCCGGTAGTTCAGCCGCTTCGCCAGCCATCCGTTGGCCAGCCAGCCGCTCGCCAGCCATCCAGTGGGTTGAGCGATCTGCGCTTGTTCGCGATCGGTAGACCGGCCGGCGAACACGCCGCCGGCCTCGCGGCTTGGCGCATTGTCGAGCGGGGCTCCGTCGGGGTCGACGACGGTGACGCTGCCTTCGCCGGCCAATCCGTTCGGCGCGTTGGCGATCCAGGGCCTTCCAAAGGCGTTGTTGATCGAGATGTAGCGCGGTCCGGATGCCGCCGCCAGCCGCGCCGTTCGAGCCTGGCCATTGTAGCGCCGGTTGAGGAATGGCTCGCTCTGCGCCGTGTAGAGCTGGACTGGGCTCGCTCCGCCATAGTCGGCTAGATCTTGGTCGGTGAGATCCTGCGGAACCAGGATCGTGCCCGATTTGTCGCCGCGCGGATCGATTGACAGGATCGCGCCAGGTTTGAATAAGAGATCGCCTTGTGACGCGCCGAAATTGCTGCCTACCGCGACCAGAACCCTAAGCGGATCGAGCACACGTCCTTCGCGCGTGGTCAGCAGGAATTCCGGATTTCCCGGTATCGGTCCGCCATTATGAAAACGCCCCACCTCGCGCACGCCGGCCACGCCCGGCAGCCCGACGGCGACGATACGGGCGCCCAGGCGCCAGGCGGAGATGTGATCGCTGGTGAAGCCCACCGTCGGCAGCAAGATGAAAGACACCGCTGTCATTCCGGAGATAATCCGGCCAAACGAAAGGTCCAGCGAGGCGCAGCTTCGCCGCGACCGACGAGCTCTGACGAAATCCATAAGCACCGCGGCAAGGCCCTTGCGCATTGCGACATCCCCGGCTCGATACCTCGATGCGTCTACATGCGGCCCCGAGCATGTGACGCTTATCTCGACGCAATCATTGAGCGGGTGCACTTACGTATCGTGTACGGCACCTCAACCGCCGGCCGTATCTTGCGCTTTGGGGGAAGGCGTGCGGCCGCGCGCGCTTCGCAAGGCAAGCGCTTGTCGGGCAAAGGTGATTATGGGCATGGCGAGGTTGCCGCGAACGGCAAATTTTCAGAACTCGAGCGCCTGCCTGAGTGCCGGGCCGCTCCTGACGCGCAAATCGAGGTCGGCCTCGATATGGTCGATGTGGTGCAGCATCAGCGCGCTGGCGCGTTCGGCATTGCCATTTTCCAGCGCCTCGAGGATCTGCGTGTGTTCGTTGTGGCCGCAGCTCGAGATGCCCGAGCGGCCATAGAGTGCGATCACCAGCGATGAACGAGCGACCAATTCCTCCATGAAGCGCTGCAGGATGACGTTTCCCGCGACCGACGCCAGAAGCAGGTGAAAATCCCCCGACGCCTTGATCTCCGATCGCCTTGCGTTCGGTCCGCGTTCGGCGATGAAACGGCCTTCTTCGTCGAGCTGGGCCTTGAACGCGGCGACATGCGCGGGCGTCATCCGTCCGGCGGCGGCGATCGCGATGCCTGGTTCGATGAGCCGGCGCGAAGCAAAAACCTGCCGCGCTTCCTCCGGCGACGGATTGGCGACGAAGGCGCCGCGATTGCGCTCGGTGCGCACCAATCCCTCGAAGGAAAGCATCTGCAGTGCGGCACGCGCCACGGTGCGGCTGACATCGAACAGCGTGCCGACTTCGCCTTCGGAAAGCTTTGTTCCCGGCGCCAGCCGGCGATCGACGATCGCGTCGCGCAACTGGTCGCGGATCGCCTGCGCGCGATCCTCGTTGGCGGCCTCGATAGCAGGGAAGGTCTGGTCGGCAATGTTCATGGCAGTGGTCCTGCCTTCTTCTACCCTGAATCGCATCGCTTGGACGAGAGACAAAGTGAATACAGAGATGAAAAAGATTGCATACGATCTTTGCGGAGATCGGCGGCAATCGCCTATAATTTGTGCATTGCACAAGGCCGACGTATCGGCAGCTACATAGAGGCGGCCCTGATTTCTTCGAGGATTCAGTCAGTTGGTGCGGCGGTGCGCAACTGGCACGCATGATGCTTTGGCTAATCCGACCAAAGGGGAAGCTGGATGTCCAAAGCCGCCGAAATCGACATTGTGTCCGTTTCGAAAGTCTATGGCGCGACGACTGCCGTCGAAGGCATCAGCCTGAAAATCCCTGCCGGAACCTATTGCTGCCTGCTCGGTCCGTCCGGCTGTGGCAAGACCTCGACGCTGCGCATGATCGCCGGGCACGAGAGCATATCGAGTGGCGACGTGCGTCTCGGCAACACAGTGGTCACCGACCTGCCGCCGGCCAGGCGCGGCACTGCCATGATGTTCCAGTCCTACGCACTGTTTCCGCATCTCGACCTGATCGACAACGTCGCCTTCAGCCTGAAGATGAAAGGCGTCGGCAAGGAGGAGCGCCGCGCCAAGGCGCTCGACATGCTGAAGCTGATGCAGATGGAGGCCTATGCCAGCCGCCGCCCGGCGCAGCTTTCCGGCGGGCAGCAGCAGCGCGTTGCCCTTGCGCGCGCCTTGATCACCGATCCCGAGGCGCTGTTGCTCGACGAACCGCTTTCGGCGCTCGATCCTTTCCTGAAGATCCGCATGCGAGCCGAACTGAAGAAGCTGCAGACGTCGCTCGGCATCACTTTCGTCCACGTCACCCACAGCCAGGAAGAGGCGATGGCGCTGGCCGACCTGATCGTGGTGATGAACGACGGCCGTATCGAGCAGGCGGCGCACCCTCGCACGGTGTTCGAGCGGCCGGCCACGGCCTTCGTCGCTCGTTTCATGGGCGACCACAATGTCATCTCCGGGCGCGTCGCCGGCAGTCGCGACGGCATGGTCGTTTTCGATGTGCCCGGCGGCGTCACGCTCGCCGCCAGCGGGCAGGGCAGGGAGACCGGGGAACCCATCGACATCGCCATTCGCACCGACCACGTGCGCATCGGCGAGCCGCCGGCAGCCGGGCTCGGCTTCACCGGCATTATTGCAAACGTCGAGTACCGCGGTTCGACCGTGAAGCTCTCAGTCAATGGCGCCGGCATCGAGGATTTCACGGTGATCGTCGACGACACCAGCTTCTTCGCCAGGCCGGTTGCCGTCGGCGACGCAGTGCCGATCGCCTGGGACGCCGAGGACGCGATCGTCCTTGGCCGTCTCGATTCCTGAAATCCAGCATAACCAACCAAAACAGGGGAACTGAACATGACCAACACCACCGACAAGAAGACTGGAATATCGCGACGTTCGCTGCTCAAGACAGGTGCCGCCGCCGTCGGTTTCGCCGCCGGTTCCGGCGCCATATCAGGCTTTCCGACCATCTGGGCGCAATCGAACATCACGCTGCGCCAGTTCGGCACCGGCGTATCCAACCTCAATGCCATCGCCGACAAGTGCAAGGCCGACCTCGGCATCACGCTGGAGATGACAGCAACCGATTCCGACGCCGCCGCGCAGCGCGCTGTGACGCAGCCCGACAGCTACGACATCGCCGACATCGAATACTGGATCTGCAAGAAGGTGTTCCCGACAGGCGTCCTGCAGCCGATGGATGTCAGCAAGCTGAAATATTACGACGAGCTGGTGCCGCTGTTCAAAACCGGCAAGCTGACGCCGGACAGCGTCATTGCCCAGGGCACCGCGCCGCATACCGTCGGTTACGTCGAGGCGCAGGACAGCAAGGTCTTCGCCAAGGCGCCGACCAACTGGTTCACCATGGTGCCGACGATCTACAATGCCGATACGCTCGGCATCCGCCCCGACCTCGTCGGCCGCGATATCACCACCTGGGCCGACATCATGGATCCGGCCTTCAAGGGCAAGACCGCCATCCTCAACATCCCGTCGATCGGCATCATGGATGCGGCGATGATCATGGAGGCAACGGGCAACATCAAATACGCCGACAAGGGCAACATGACCAAGGAGGAGATCGACAAGACGATCGACTTCCTGATCAAGGCCAAGCAAGCCGGCCAGTTCCGCGCCTTCTGGAAATCCTTCGACGAGAGCGTCAACCTGATGGCTTCAGGCGAAGTCGTAATCCAGTCGATGTGGTCGCCGGCCGTGGCCGCGGTCCGCTCCAAGGGCATCGCGTGCCGGTTCCAGCCGCTCAAGGAAGGCTACCGGTCCTGGGGTGGCGGGCTTGGCCTGGCAGCCCATCTCTCCGGCGCCGAACTCGATGCCGCCTATGAATACATCAACTGGTACACGTCCGGCTGGGTTGGCGGCTATCTCAACCGTCAGGGCTATTACTCGGCCAACATGGTGTCGGCCAAAAAGTTCATGTCCGAGGACGAGTGGGGCTACTGGATCGAAGGCAAGCCGGCAAAGGGCGATATCCTGTCGCCGGACGGCAAGGTCATGGAAAAGGCTGGCGCCGTGCGTGACGGCGGCTCGTTCGAAGAGCGCATGGGCAAGGTCGCCTGCTGGAACTCGGTCATGGACGAGGACCGCTACATGGTGAAGCGCTGGAACGAGTTCATCGCTGCTTGATGCCCTCTGCCTTCTCCCCTTGTGGGAGAAGGCAGATTGGCGCGCAGCGCCAAGACGGTTGAGGGGTGCTGGACGGAGCACTGTTGGTGCCAAGCTGGAACACCCCTCATCCGATCGAGCTTCGCTCGGCCACCTTCTCCCACAGGGGGAGAAGGGCACACCCCTCAGTCGCATCGCCGACTTCGACCGAGATATAGATGGCAGTAGCGCTCGAACAATCCACGCACGTTACGTCTGCAAGGCCTGCCAGACGTAGGCGCTCCTTTGCCGGAGTCGCACCCTATCTCCAGGCGGCACCGCTGGCGCTGATCCTCGGCGCGTTCCTCCTGCTGCCAATTCTGATGATCGCCGTGGTCTCATTCTGGGATTACGATTTCGCGGCGATGTATCCGGATTTCCTGACCACCAATTATTCCGACACGCTCGGCTCCTGGGTCACCTGGAAAACCTACCTGAATACGCTGAAATACGCCGCCATCGTCTGGGCGCTGACGCTGTTCATCGGTTTCTGGGTCGCCTATTTCCTTGCCTTCCATATCAGGACCACGGCCATGCAGATGGTGCTGTTCCTTGTCTGCACGGTGCCGTTCCTGACCTCTAACATCATCCGCATGATCTCGTGGATTCCGGTGCTTGGCCGCAATGGCCTGGTCAACTCGACGCTGGTGCAAATGGGGCTGATCCCGAAGCCGATCGAATGGCTGCTCTATTCCGAATTCGCCGTGGTGCTGGCCATGGTGCATCTCTATACGCTGTTCATGGTGACGCCGATCTTCAACACGCTGATGCGCATCGACAAGTCGTTGATAGAAGCCGCGCGCGACGCCGGTGCTTCCGGCTGGCAGGTTCTGTGGAACGTCGTCATTCCGCTCGCCAAGCCCGGCATGGCGATCGGCACCATTTTCGTCGTCACCCTGGTGATGGCCGACTTCTCGACGGTGCAGGTGATGTCCGGCGGGCAGAGCGCCTCCGTCGCGCTGATGATGAAGAACCAGATGTCGCTGCTGCAATATCCGGCAGCTGCCGCCAACGCCGTCGTGCTCTTGGTGCTGGTGCTGCTGATGGTCGCGGGCATCCTGCGCATCGTCGACATCCGCAAGGAGCTGTGAGGCGATGAGCCAGGACAAGCGCACCCTCGAATTCTATGTGTTGGCGGCGTTCTTCGGTCTTTTCGTGTTGTTCCTCTACGGCCCGCTTTCGGCGATCCTGATCCTCTCTTTCCAGGGCGAGAACGGCGGTCTGACATTTCCGCTGAACGGCGTGTCGCTGCACTGGTTCGCCAATTTGTTCGAGCGCCAGGCGGTCGGCGACTTCGGCGGCAGCTTCAAACGCTCGCTCGTCCTTGGCCTGATGGTGATGGTCGTCACTGTCGCCGTGTCGCTGCTCGCCGGCCTGGCCTTCCGGCAGAAATTTCGCGGCGCAACCGCACTGTTCTATCTGGCCGTCGCCAGCCTGGTCGTGCCGTCGATCATCATCAGTCTCGGCATCGGCGTCGTCTTCCAGCAGATCGGCTTCCGCCCCGCCTGGTACACCTCCGCTTTCGGCGCCCATCTGACCTGGACCTTGCCTTTCGGCGTGCTGATTATGTTTGCTGTCTTCAACCGGTTCTCGCCAGCCTATGAGGAAGCCGCGCGCGATCTCGGAGCATCGTCGTGGCAGACCTTTGCCCATGTCGTGCTGCCGATGATCGCGCCCAGCCTGATCGGCGTCGGCCTGTTCGGCTTCACTCTGTCATATGACGAGTTCGCCCGCACGCTGATGACCTCGGGCACGTTCAACACCTTGCCGCTCGAAATCTACGGCATGACGACGAATGTCACGACGCCGGTGCTCTATGCGCTGGGCACCGTGACGACCGTGTTTTCCTTCCTGGTGATCCTGCTGACGCTCGGCGCAATCGTCTATGTCGGCCGCCGCCGCGAGCGTGCCTGACAGTGCAGATCCTCGTCGTCAATCCAAACACCACCGCCAGCATGACCGACACTATCGCGGCGGCAGCCCGATCGGTCGCTGCTCAATCGACGAAGATCGTTGCCGTCACCTCGTCGATGGGACCTGTATCGATCGAAGGCTATTACGATGAAGCACTTGCCGTGCCCGGCCTGCTGGTCGAGATCGCCGCCGGCGAACGCTCCGGCGCGCAAGCCGCGATCATTGCCTGTTTCGACGACACCGGCCTCGATGCCGCGCGCGCCATGGCCAACATTCCGGTCATCGGCATTTGCGAGGCATCGCTCAGCACGGCCTCGTTCATCGCCCAGCGCTTCACCGTCGTCACCACCACCGGACGTTCGCGCGTGCCGGTCGAAGGCCTGGTGCAACGCTATGGCATGGCGGGGCGGGCACGCGTGCGCGCCGCCGACATCCCGGTTCTTGCCCTCGAAGATCCGGCGTCCGACGCACTGCTCAGGCTGCGCAGCGAGATTGCGCGCGCCATCGACGAGGATCGCGCCGAGGCGATCGTGCTCGGCTGTGCCGGCATGGCCGATCTGGCGGCGGCGCTGCAGCGGGAATTCGGGCTTCCGGTCATCGACGGCGTGGGCGCTGCCGTGAAACAGGCCGAGGCATTGATCGCCCTTGGCCTGACGACATCCAAGCGCGGCGCCTATGCAAGCCCGTTGGCAAAGTCTTATCATGGCGCGTTGAAATCCTTCGCGCCTGGCGCCGCCGAGTGATCGCAATGCCCCGAACGATCCGAACGCTCGCACGTGAAGAAGTGCAAACCCTTGTCGATTGGGCGGCGGCGGAAGGCTGGAATCCCGGCCTTAACGATGCCGCGCTGTTTCAGGCAGCCGACCCGCAGGGCTTCATCGGCGCCTTTATCGATGGCGAGATGGCGGCCGGCATTTCGGCCGTCGCCTATGGCGATGGTTTCGGCTTCATCGGCCTCTACATCTGCCGGCCGGACAGGCGTGCCCAAGGTCATGGCAAGGCGGTCTGGGATGCCGGCATAGCGCGGCTCGGCAAGCGTACGATCGGCCTCGACGGCGTTGTCGAACAGCAGGCCAACTACCGCAGCATGGGTTTTGCACCGGCCTACCGGACGATCCGGTTCATGGGGTCACCGAATGTCCCGGCAGCCGTCGGCAACGACGTTCGCGCCATAGGGCCGGAACTCGTGCCGGACATACTGGACTATGACCGCCGCTTCTTTCCCGGTCCGAGGCGATCCTTCCTGGAACACTGGCTGCGCCCGCCGCACATGGCGCTTGCGATCCTCAAGCACGGCGCCATTGCGGGATATGGCGTCGCGCGCCAATGCCGGGACGGCTGCAAGATCGGCCCGCTCTTTGCCGACAGCCTGGACGCGGCAAGCCATCTCTTCGCCGGGCTCGCGCACATGTCCGGTCCCGGAAACGTCCATCTCGACGTTCCCGAAACCAGCCGGCAATTTGCAGACTTGCTGTCGTCCGCAGGCCTTCAACCGGGCTTCGAGACGGCTCGGATGTACAAGGGAAAGGCGCCGCAGCTCGTGCAGTCCGGAGTTTTTGCGATAACGACGTTGGAGTTGGGGTGAGGCGGTACAAGCCGGCTTCCAGTGCAAAGTCGGGCAACAGGACTACGCGGTCTATTTTTCCTGAACTGAAATGCCGGAATGGTCGATGCGAAGTTCCACGCCTTTCGGCCTAGTCTCCTCGCCATAAACGTAAATCCCCAGCGCAATAACGGCGACGGCCAAAGCGCCGATGATGAGATAAAGATAGTTCTGCTTCATCCGCTGTCGTTAACAACATGGTGTGGGCGAGTCTAGCAGTTCGGGTATCAGGACGGCGGCCAGAGACGCACGTCGATCAGCCATCCAGCCGGTCGCGCAGCATGCTCCAGGGGAGCACCATGTTTGGTGCATGCCGCATCAGGCTATGGAACGGGATCGGCGACGGCGGCGCAAACGGCAGCGGCAAATCCTGAGGCTTTGTTCCATCAGCCCAATCCGCAAGCACCTTGCCCATCGCAGTGGTCATGGCGATGCCGCGTCCGTTGCACGCGAAGCCGGCGATCAGCCCGGGGCCGAGATCGACGAGGTGCGGCAGGAAGTCGGGCTCGACGGCAGCCATCCCCGACCAGCTGTATTCAAGCGGCGGGATGTCCGGGAGATCGAGATATCTGGCAAGCCGCCGCCAGATCGCCCGCGGCACCCGCGTGTCGGCACCGGGGCCAAAAACATGCATGCCGCCGGTGATCAGCCTGTTTCCGCCGTCGAAGCGGAAGGTGAAGAGATTGCGTCTTGTGTCGCCGACGCCTTGCCCGCCAGGAAGCAGGCGAGTGCGTATTTCGCGCGGCAGCGGCGCTGTCGCGATCTGGAAGATTTTCAGCGGGAAATAGGTTCGCCGCAGCGCCCGATCCAGCGGCCCGCCATAGGCGTTGGTGGCGACCAGCACCTTTCCTGCGCGTACCGAACCGGAGGCCGTCTTCAAAGCCCAACCATCGCCTATGTGATCGATCGACGCGACACGCGTATTCTCGAAGATGCGCGCTCCGGCCTTTTCCGCCGCGTCGGCCAATCCGCGCGCATATTCGACCGGATTGAGGACGCCACCCGATCTGTCGATCCAGCCGCCGAGATAACCGCGAACGCCGGTCAGCTCTTCGACCGCCTGTCCGTCCAGCGCAACAGCCGGCCTTCCGCGCCTTGCCCATTGTTCGGCGCGCGATCTGGTCTTTTGCAAAGCGGCCGGTGAATGGGCTGGTTGTATCCAGCCGCTCTGGACAGAATCGCATTCGATGGCATGCCGCCTGATCAGGTCGAAGACGAGGTCGGCGCTGCCGGCGGCGAAATCGACAAGGCGTTCACCGCGTTCGGGGCCGAGCTGGGCAATGATATTGTCGGGGTCTCTTTTCGCGAAATTCGGCACGACGAAGCCGGCATTCCTGCCGGTTGCCCCCCAGGCGATGATTTCCGCCTCGAGGACGGCAACCGAGTTGCCTTTCTCGGCACTGTGCAGCGCGGTGGAAAGGCCTAAAAAACCGCCGCCGACAATTGCCAGATCGACATCGAGTGCGCCTTCGAGGGTGGGCCGGTCGCGGCGACTGCGGCTGACGGCATGCCAAAGGGAAACGCCGTGCGGCCCGGTCACGCCGTTCATGAGCCGCTCTCGCTCGGGGCCACGCGTCGACGTTTGCCGAACCTTGGACGCCGCGGCCTGTCGCCAAACAGGCCGTTCGGCCTGACCAGAAGGATGACGCACAGCATCACGCCGATGGCGACGATCTGCAGCGAAGCGGCGCGGGCCTGCTGTTCCGGCGAGAACAACATACTGGTCAAGGCTCCCGATCCGGCCCATATCGCCCAGACCAGGATGCTGCCGATGACGGCGCCGATGTTGCTGCCCGAGCCACCGACGATCAGCATCACCCAGACCTGGAAAGTCAGTGCCGGCAAATAATTGTCCGGGGCGATGAAGCCGGTGAAATGCGCCTGCAGCGCACCGGCAAGCGCCATGATGGCGCCACCGACGGCAAAGGCCTGGACGCGGTAGAACCGTGCGCTTTTGCCTAGGGATATCGCGGCCCGCTCATCCTCGCGAAGCGCCTTCAACACGCGCCCCCACGGGCTGCGCGACAGATGCTCCAGCGCGAGATAGACGATCAGCGTCACCACCGAGACGATCGCAAGGTTCGAAAGGTTGAACAGCAACGGCGTTTCGGCAAGGCCGCCGAACGGACGCGGAATAAAGCCGATGCCGAACGGCCCGCCGGTCAGCTTCTGGGCATCGAGCGCTACCAGTTGCACGACGACGGCGACGCCGAAAGTAGTGATCGCCAGATAGTCCGATCTCAAGCGTAGCGTGGCAATGCCGGTGATGGCGGCGGTGACGCCGCCCAATAGCATGGCGCCAAGCCAGCCGATAAGGATCGGCAGGTCGAAGCCGCCCAGGCGCGCGGCATCGTCGGGCGTGGTCAGCAGCGCCGAGGTGTAGGCGCCGATGGCAACGAAGCCGGCGACCCCGACATTGAAAAGCCCGGTCAGCCCCCATTGCAGATTGAGCCCGAGCGTGATGAGCGAAAAGATCAGCGCGGTGGTCAGGAAGAAGGCGCCGTAGCCGAGCAGATCCATCAGCGTTCCCTCACTCCGAAAAGGCCGATGGGCCGCACGAACAGCACCGCCATCAGGATGATGAACGAGACGGCTGCCCGCCATTCGGCGCCGATCAAATGCACGGCAGCCGCTTCGGCCATGCCGATGATCAGGCCGCCGAGAACGGCGCCAGGCACGCTGCCGATGCCGCCGAGGATGGCGGCCGCGAACATCGGCAGCAGCATCTCGAAACCCATGAACGGGCGGATCTGGATGAGAATGCCGATCATGACGCCGGCGACGCAGGCCAGCGCGCCGCCGATGATCCAGGTGACGCGCACCACCCTGGCGACGTCGATGCCGACGATGCGGGCAAGTGCCGCGTTCTGACTCAATGCCTGCATCGAGCGGCCGGTCTGGGTCCGCGTCATCAGGAGATGCACGCCGAGCACCAGCACGGCGGTCAGCAGCAGCAGCGCGATCTGGTCCGGGGTGATGCGGATGCCGAAACCTATCGGCATGGCGATCTGGATCGCCCGGCTGAAATAGGTCGGACGCGAGGTGAAGATGAATTCGAGCAGGCTTCTCAGCGCCATCGAGGCGCCGAAGCTGGCCATCACCACGATGATCGCCTGGCCCTTGGCCCGCAGCCGCGCGAACAGCACCATGTCGAGCACCAGCGCCAGCAGGCCGGTGGCCGCCATGCCGATGATGAGCGCGACGATCAGCGGCCAACCGAAGGAGAGGGGCGCGATCGGCGCGATCTTGCCGAAAATCGCGCCAATGGCGCCAACCACGGCGAGCGTCGCATAGGCGCCCCAGGCCATGAAGTCGCCATGGGCGAAGTTCGAGAAGCGCAGGATCGAATAGGTGAGTGTCACGCCGATGGCGCCGAGGCCGATCATCGAGCCTGCCAGCAGTCCGTCGACGACGAATTGCAGGTTCATGCCGCGCTTCCTTGTCCAAGATCGAGGCGGCGCTGGCCAAGATAGAGTTCAGCCACGACCGGGTCGCTCCAGAGCTCGGAGGCGACGCCTTGGTGCCGCTCCTTGCCCTCAACCAGCACATAGGCGCGGTCTCCAATGGCAAGCGCTGCCTTGGCGTTCTGTTCGACCAGCAGAATGGTGACGCCGGACTTTCGGATGCCGGCCAGCATCTCGAACACCATCGCCACGAATTTCGGCGACAGGCCGGCCGACGGCTCGTCGAGCACCAGCACCTTGGGATGGACGATCAACGCCCGGGCGACGGCCAGCATCTGCCGCTGTCCACCCGACAGATTGCCCGCGGCCGTTCTGCGCTGACGGGCGAGATCGGGAAAGGCCGCATACATTTCCTCGATGCGGGCTGGGACCTCGCGCGGCCTCAGGATGCCGCAGGCGACCCTGAGATTGTCCTCGACCGACATCAGCGGGAAGATGTTCTCTGTCTGTGGCACGAAGGCAAGGCCACGGCGGACCATGATGTGAGCGGGCGACGCCGTGATATCCTTGCCGTCCAGCAGCACCGTGCCGCCGGTGATCGGGACAAGGCCGGCGATGGCCTTGATAAGGCTCGACTTGCCGGCGCCGTTGGGACCGAGAACGACGACGATCTCGCCCTGGTCGACGGTGATCGAAGCGCCGCGCACGATCGGAACGCCAGGCTCGTAGCCGGCTTCGAGATCGCGGACATCGAGTACCTTTTGGCTCATGCCGTGCCTCCGAGGTAGGCCTCGATGACGCGCGGGTCGCGCGCCACCTCCTCCGGGGTGCCTTCGCACAGAAGCTGGCCGCTTGCCATGACCAGGACGCGGTGGCAAAGCCGCGTCACCATTTCGATATTGTGCTCGATCAGCAGGAAGGTGATGCCGCGCGCATTGATGTCGCGGATGCGATCGATAATGATCTCGAGCAGGGTTGCGTTGACCCCGGCCGCCGGCTCGTCGAGCAGGATGATCGCCGGGTCGGCCATCATCACGCGGGCCAACTCGAGCAGCTTGCGCTGGCCGCCTGAAAGCACGCGCGCAGGTTCGTGCGCGAGGTGAGCGATCGTGACGAGCTCGAGCAGTTCGACGGCTCTTGTCTCGGCAGCCCTTTCTTCGGCAGCGACTCGCCGGGGCGTCAGGAAATTGGCGAGCAGTTTTTCTCCAGTCTGTCCTTGCGCGGCCAGCATGACGTTTTCGATCAGCGTCAGGTTAGGCAAGGGCCGGGGGATCTGGAACGTGCGGCCAAGGCCGCGGCCGATGCGGCGATGGGCTGCTTCCCCCGACACCGATACGCCATTGAGGAGGATTTCGCCGCTGGTCGGCAGAATGCTGCCGGCGAGCAGGTCGAACATCGTGGTCTTGCCGGCGCCGTTCGGGCCGATGAGGCCGAGTATTTCACCCGGCCGGACGTCAAACGAGACATTGTTGACCGCGACGAGGCCGCCGAAGCGCTTGACGACGTTCCTGGCCGTCAGAACCGGCGTGCGGATCTCCTCCTGCCGTTCCGTCGTGTCGCCCATGAATCCCTCAGGCCGAAAGCGATCTTCGCCGCCTATGATTTGATTTGTGATCACACTTGCTTTGATCACGCTATTCGGCTTTAATTTCTTCCGCAAGCCGAAAACGGCCAAGACCGGGATTGCCCATGCAGAAGGCCGCCATCGAAAAGAACAATGAGGTGATCGCAGCCCAGCTTACGCCGGTCGGCCGCGAGACCGTGCAGGATCGCGTCTATTCGGAGCTGCGCCGCGCCTTGATCGGCGGCCTTTTCGAGCCGAGCCAGGTGCTAACCATCCGCGGCCTCGCCGACGCGCTGGTCACAAGCACCATGCCGGTGCGCGAGGCGCTCGGACGGCTGATCACCGAGAAGGCGCTGGAGGCGCTTCCCAACCGTTCGGTGCGCGTGCCGCCGATCACGCTGGAGCGCATCGACGACCTCTTGCGCGCCCGCTCCCTGATCGAGGGCGAAGCGATCGCCCTGGCCGCCACGCGCATGAACGCGCGCCAGATTGCTTCGGTCGAGGCCATGCTCGGCGAATGGGACGAGATGCGGGCGCTGAAGCACAAGAAGGATATCGACCGCGAGGCCACGCTCAACCAGAGCTTCCACTTCGAGATCTACCGTTGCTGCGGTTCCGCCGTGCTGATCCCGATGATCGAGAGCCTGTGGTTGCAATCCGGGCCTTGCATCCGCGTTGCCATCTACGCCTTCTCCGACGCCGGCGAGGTCGATACGGCCCACTACCACCGCAGCATCGTCGCAGCGCTTGCGAGGCAGGATGCGCAAGCGGCGCGCGAGGCGCTGGTGGCCGATATCAGCCGGCCCTTCGCCTTTCTGCGCGACAAGCTCCAATCCACAAGCAAGGAAGGATTGAGGGCATGACGGCGCCTGGCATCAGCATCACCGAGCCACGCTCGAAGCTTTCCGTGACCGCGCTTCTGTTGCCTGAAAAGGCGCCCGACAACGCCGCCTTCCTGCTGGCGTATCTCGAGCAGCCGCGCGTCGTTTCCGGCATCCATGCTATGTGGACGGGGCCGGAAATCTCCTGCCCGGTTCCATCAGCCGAACTTGAGGGCCAAACCTATGCCAGGCCCTTGCCGGCGGAGAACGCAACGCTGACGCCGCAGCCGGGCGACATCGTGTTGTCCTACGTGCCGCCGCGCATGTGGGGCGGCAACCCGAATGCCATCTTTGACGTCGGCCTGTTCTACGGAGCGGGTGCACGCCTGCTGTTCCCGATCGGCTGGCTTGCCGGAAGCGTCGTCGCGCAGGTGGTGCCTGAGGATCGCGACAAATTCGCAGCTGCTTGTGGCGTGATCCGCCGCAACGGTGCCTGCGACATCACCTTCACCCGGGTGGAGATCTGAATGGCTGAGACCGACGACAGTTTTGAGCTCTTCGACCTTCGCGTCGAGGCGGTTATCCCCGAGGGCAAGCCGATCTATTGCGGCGCCAAGCCCGGCGACTATTTCGAGTTGAAGGGCGAGATGCTGTCGATGCCAGCGGGGCAAGGTTTCTCGATCTATTCCATTGCGGCAGTGTTGCCGCTTCTGGCCGCAAAGCAGCGCCCGACCCACAGGAACGACTGGATGACGTCGGACGCCGAGATCGCTTGTCCGGATCCCAATTGTGCCAGCCGGCTGAGGATCGTCAGGACCGGCAAGCGGCGGTTCAGCCATGCCGAAACGACGGCGGTGCCGCTGCCGAAGGAGAATGACCGGAGATGACCGCCAAGGCTTTCGAGCTCAGCCCCGGCTATACGATCTCGCGCGTTATTCGCGGCGGCTGGCAGCTTGCCGGCGGGCACGGCGCGATCGACCGCCAACAGGCGGTAACCGACCTGATCGCCACCTTCGACGCCGGCATCAGGACCTATGATTGCGCCGATATCTATACCGGTGTCGAGGAGCTGATCGGCGCGGCACGCCTGCGCCTTGCCAATGAGCGTGGCCTTGATGCTGCCGCCAAGATGAAGGTGCACACCAAGCTAGTGCCTGACCTCGAACGGCTTTCCACGATCAGCCGCGACTACATCAGCAGCATCGTCGAGCAGTCGCTGCGGCGGCTGAAGACCGAGCGGCTCGATCTCGTGCAGTTCCACTGGTGGGACTATGCGCTGCCCGGCTATGTCGAAGCGATGGGCTGGCTCAACGAAATCCGCGGGGAAGGCAAGGTGCGCAACATCGGCACCACGAACTTCGACACGCCGCGGTTGGCCGAGATCCTGGCCGCCGGTGTGCCGCTGGTCAGCCAGCAATTGCAATACTCGGTGCTCGACCAGCGGCCAGCCAACAGCCTTGCAGCGCTCGCCAGCCGGCACGGCGTCAGTTTCCTCTGCTACGGTTCGGTGGCGGGCGGCTTCCTCAGCGAAAAATGGCTTGGCGCTGCCGAGCCGCAGACGCCGCTCGAAAACCGATCGCTGGTCAAATACAAGCTGATCATTGACGACTTTGGTGGCTGGGAGCTTTTCCAGGAGTTGCTTCGCACACTGAAGGCCGTCGCCGACCGCCACGGCGTCGATATCGCCACCATCGCCAGCGCCTGGGTGCTGGAGCAGCCGCAAGTGGCGGCCGTCATCGTCGGCGCTCGCAACCAGGCGCACGCCCTTGCCAATGCCAGAATCATGGACGTCGCGCTCGATGCCGACGACTGGGCGAGGATCGCTGCCGTGATCGCGCAAAGCCGTGGGCCGCTGGGCGACGTCTACACTTTGGAACGCGACCGTCACGGCCGCCACGGCTCGATCATGCATTACAATTTGAATGCAGGCAGGAAATGAACGCGGCCATGGACGAAAAGCCCTCCTTGCTTTCCCGCGCCAGCGCCGAGGTGGTCGATCTCCACCGCTTCTTCGTCGACTGGTTCAATGCGGCGAGTGCGGACAATTCAGATTTCAGGCGCTTCGAACGCGTCATGGGCGAAGGCTTCCGCATGGTTGTGCCGGATGGCCAGGTCCTCGATCGTGACGCGGTGCTCGACCATGTCAGGGCAAGCCGCGCCACTTGTGACGGCAATTTCACCATCTCGATCGAGGAAATCCGGGCCGGCTGGCAACAAGGCGACACGATCGTCGTCAGCTACATCGAAGCGCAGCAGCGCGCCGGCAAACATAGCCGCCGCCGCTCAAGTGCCGTTTTCACCACCAGTTCATCGGCGCCCAACGGCGTCGAATGGCGACATCTGCATGAAACCTGGCTGCAGATGCCGGAAGGCTGAACAGGCTCAAGACATCAATGAGAGTCGTGTAACGAAAGGGGAACAACAATGAAAAAGACCATACTTCAGATCACCACCGCGCTCGCACTGCTGACAGCGGCCGGCGCAGCGCAAGCCGCCGATTGCAAGATCACCGTCGGCCTCGTCATGGAACTGACAGGCCCGGCCGGCGAGTACGGCCAGGCCGGCGCCAAATCGGTCGAGATGGCCTTCCGCGACATCAACGATGCGGGTGGCGTCCGCGGCTGCGATCTCGCAACCGACACGCGCGACAGCCAGAGCCAGGGCAACATTGCGGTCGACGCCGCGACGCAGCTCGTGCAGGTCAAGAAGGTGCCAGTGATCATCGGCGGCATCATCTCCTCGGTGTCGATCCCGATCCTGACCTCGGTCACCGCTCCGGCCAAGATAGTCCAGGTGTCGCCTGCTTCCTCGTCGCCGACGCTGACGGCGCTCGGGCGCGACGGCAAGACCAACGGCATCTTCTTCCGCACCATCACATCTGATGCGCTGCAGGGCGTCGCCGCCGCCAAATATGCCATCGACAAAGGCTTCAAGAAGCTGGCGGTCATCCACGTCAACAACGACTTCGGCGTCAACATGGTGGCGGAATTTTCGCGCGCCTATAAGGCACTCGGCGGCACCATCGTCTCCGACACGCCCTACAATGAAAAGCAGTCGAGCTATGCCTCGGAAGTGACGGCGGCGATGGCCGGCGAGCCCGACGGGCTTTATCTCGTCAGCACGCCTGTCGACGGCGCAACCATCGCCCGCACTTGGATTTCGCAGGGCGGTGTCCAGAAATTCCTGCTCAATGACGGCATGAACAGCCCGGACTTCATCGAATCCGTTGGCGCGGATTATCTGAAGGATGCGTACGGCACTTCCTCCGGCACCAGCCCGACCGCATCGACCGAGTATTTCACCAAGAACTATAAGGAATTTTCGGGCATCGAACCGTCGAACCCGGCGGCCGACCGGTCGTATGATGCCGGCGCCATCGTCGGCCTGGCCATCGCCATTGCGGGCTCCGAGGATCCGGCCAAGATCAAGGAGGCGATGTACAAGGCGGTCGACCCGGCCGGCACGCCGATCTATGCCGGCAAGGATGAGTTCGCCAAGGCGCTCGGCCTGATCAAGGATGGCAAGCCGATCCGCTACGAAGGCGTCATCGGCCCGGTCGCCTTCGACAAATACGGCGACATCACCGGCCCGTTCCGCCTCTGGAAGATCGTCGACGGCAAGGTGACGACCGACGGCGAAATGACGACGGATGACGTCAACGCCCTGCAGGCGAAGCTTCAGTAAGCCGCCCATGTCTTGTCCGGCATCGATCCCATTCCATTGAGGTTGATGCCGGACACTTGCATGTCCTGTTGCTGGTCAGGCCGGCCTGGAAACGACCACCGCACCAGCCCAGAGCGGCCTCGGTTCAACGCAGCTTTGACACCACCCACGGTCGAGCCGACGAGATCGGCAATCTCTTCCAGCGAATAGTCGAAGACATCCTTGAGCAGGACGCAGGCGCGCTCCTTGGGCGGCAGATGGATCACCAGCCGCTCGATGGCGCGATCCGCGCCCTGGCCCGCCGTCCAGCGAAATGAAGCTGCCCACGATCAATTTTCTCATCGCGTGTCTCCGGTTGCGCAACAGGCATCCAGTCGGATCCAAGAACCGGCGCAAACGAACCGGCCCGACGGATGACCACAGGATGCTTGCCTGAGACGTTTCCGGTTCGACTTTGGATACGCGTGAGGACCGTTTGAGCTAATAAAGCGGCTTGGCCATGTGCCGGGGGGTCGGCCATTCCGTCGTTATCCCCGGCTGCACCGGCCGCTCGAGATAGGTCGACAGGACCACATAGCTTCGGGTCGAGGTGACGCCGGGTGTTTCGTAGAGGCGCGACAGCAGGCCCTCGAGCGCCCGCGTGTCCTCGGTGCGGACCTTGATCAGCATGCATGTGTCGCCGGCCACCGAATGGATCTCCTCGACTTCGGGGTGTTCGGAGATTGCCATCAGCTCCGGCGTCTTTCCCCACCCCTTTGTGTCGATATGGACGAAGGCAAGCAGCGGCTTGTGCACCGCCTTGGGATCGATGATGACCGCGGTGTTGCGGATGGCGCCGCTGCGCCGGAGGCGCTTGACGCGTTCATGGGCTGCCGGCGGTGAAAGGCCGACGCGGTCGCCGAGCTCGGCATAGCTGATCGTGGCGTCGTCGACCAGAACGCCTAATATTTTTCGGTCGGTTGCATCGATATCGCGGGCGGCGGGCCTGTTCTGCGGAATGCCATCTGTTTCTTCATCCATATTAAAATTCCCGATTGATGCAGAATTTAATACGGCCATTATTGCCATATGTCGAACACTGATCAAGTCGCAACATTTACAGCAAGGCCGCCTATCCCGGCCCTCGCTTACCTCCTCACCGGATGCATTGCCGTGATCGGCTCGAACTCGCTGGTGCTCGGTCCGATCGCACCGGCGGTGGCCGCGTCCTTCGGCACAAGCGTGCCGGCGGTTATGATCGCGTCCGCCGCGTTCGGGCTCGGTACGTCGGCGAGCGCCTTGTTCCTGGCGCGCTATATCGATCGGCTTGGCGCCCGTCGCATGCTGCAAGGGGCGTTGCTGCTGCTGGCGATAGCGCTCGTCGCCAGCGCCGCTGCGCCGACCGTGACGACGCTGGTCGCGGCCCAGCTTCTCGCCGGCATCGCTGCAGGTGTCGCCATGCCGGCAATCTATGCCAGCTCCGCCGCGATTGCGCCGCCCGGTCGTGAAAGCGGCACCATAGGCGTCGTGCTGACCGGCTGGACGCTGAGCATGGTCGCCGGCGTTTCGCTGTCGGCCGTACTTGCCGATCTGGTGCATTGGCGCGCCGTTTTCGCGGCGGTCGCGGTGCTCGCAGCACTCGCATTGGCAAGCCTGGCGCTGACGTCGCTGAGCGATGTCAGGAAGAGCGGTCCGGCACCGACGCCGCTGGGTGCGTTGGCCGTTCCGGGCATAGTGCCGCTGCTGGTCGCCTGCGCCGCCTTCATGACCGCGTTCTACGGCATCTACGGCTATCTTGGCGATCACCTTCACAACGGCTTGGGACGGCCGGTCAGCGCGAACGGGCTGGCCGCGCTCGCCTATGGTGTCGGCTTTGGCGCGGCGGCGCTCCTTGACGGCGTTATCGATCGCCTGGGTGCGCGGCGTGTCATGCCGTTTGCCTACCTGCTCGTCGCGGTCGTCTATGTCGCGATTGCCGCGGCAAGCAGTAGTTTTCATCTGACCATAGCGGTGATAGCCGTCTGGGGCCTTGCCAATCATTTCGGGCTGAACGTGCTGGTGATGCGCCTGTCGGCGCTCGACCCTGCGCGCCGCGGCACGATCATGGGTTTGAACAGCGCGGTGACCTATCTTGCGGTGTTCGTCGGCACCACGGCGTTCGGACCGCTCTATTCCACGTTCGGTTTTGCGGCATCGGCGGTGGTTGCAGCCTTGCTCATGCTAATCGCTGCTGCGGCAGCGGCGTGGCGTTCGCCGAAGCTATAGCACAGCAAGGCTTGCGTCTCGGTCCCGTCCTTCGATAGATGCTTGGTGGATGGACAATACAACGCTTGAGACAACCGCCGACCCCTTGCCGCACGAGCTGGCTTTTCTCGGAGAGCGGCTTGCGGCGTTCAACGACAGTGATGTCGGCGCCTCCTGCAGGAAGGCATTGGCCGTGTTCGTGCGCGATGAGCACGGCGCTATTGTCGCCGGCATCTCGGGATACACCGCCTGGGGCTGGCTCTATGTGCAATGGCTCTGGGTCAATGAAAAACTGCGCGGTCACCGCATGGCCGGCAGGATGCTCGAGGCGGCCGAGAGGGAGGCGATCGCGCGCGACTGTCGCGGCGCCTGGATCGACACGTTCAATCCCAAGGCCGCCAAGGCCTATGAGCGCCAGGGCTATCAGCCCTTCGGCGTGCTTGCCGATTTTCCCGTCGGCCGCAGCCGCATCTTCCTGCAGAAGAGGCTGAAGCCTGACTAGCCGGCAAGGCGTCCGCCGCACATCGGCTTTGGCACGCCGGTCGTACTGGGGAAGCTGATCGGCAAGCCCCTGAGCACGCGCACTGCCAGGAACGCAAAACACTCCGCCTCCACCGCATCGCCCTTCCAGCCAAGCGCCTCGGCCGGAACCGCTTCGACGCCAGCGCGGCTGGCAAGCATGGCCATGATCGTTGGGTTGTGTCGACCGCCACCGCTGACCACCAGCCGCTTCGGCCGGCGCGGCAGAAGATCGAGCGCCTTGCCGACGGCGGCCGCGGTGAAGGCCGTCAGCAGGGCTGCGCCGTCCTCGGCGTTCATTCCGTCCGCCATTGAGGCGCCGAAATCGAAACGGTCCAGCGATTTCGGGTAGGGTTTGGTCAAATACGGATGCTGCAGGAGCTTGGCCAGCCGCGCTTCGTCGACCGTGCCGGCGCGGGCAAGGGCGCCGTCGCGGTCCATTTCGCCGAGCCCCTTCGATTTGATGAAATCGTTCAGCGGTGCGTTGGCGGGCCCGGTGTCGAAGGCAACAACATTGTCCGTGCCATCCCACCAGGTGATGTTGGCGACGCCGCCGAGATTGAGCACCGCCGTGTCGCCGGTGGCGTCGGCTTCGCGCAGCAGCGCGGCGTGATAGGCGGCCGACAGCGGCGCGCCCTGGCCGCCGGCGCGCATGTCGGCCGAGCGGAAGTCATAGGCGACCCTGGTGCCAAGGATGGCATGCATCAGCTCGCCGTCGCCAAGCTGGCGGGTCTGGCCCAGTCGGCCCACTTGCGGGGCACGGTGCAGCACGGTCTGGCCGTGGAAGCCGACGACCCCTATATCGGCCATCGTCAGCCCGTGGCTTTCGACCAGATCCTTGACTGCCGCGGACTGGGCGCGCGTCAGCGCTTCCTCTGCCTCGTCGAAGATTGCCGGTTCCGGCCCTGTGAAATTCCAGCTCCTTGCCTGCCGCAGCGTCTCTTCCAGCAAGGTCCGGATCGACTGCGGGTAGGGGGCAAGCGTGTAGATGCCGAAGTCGTCAATCCGTTCGCCGTCGGTCTTGATCAGCGCGACATCGATATTGCCGTCCAGCACGGTGCCGGTCATCAGGCCGACGGCCCACATGGGTTCGCCATTTTTCGGATTCATGGTTGTCAGGCTCCGTTGACGAGATCGCCGACCGCTTGGCGAAGCGCTACGATCCCGCTGTTGAAATGACGTGTCGGATGGATCCGGTTGGTGAGCAAGGTCCAGGCTCTGCCTTTGTCGAAGTCGACCCACAGCCCGACACCGGTAAAGCCGGTATGCCCGATGGTTTCGGGGCTGCATAACCGGCCGCCGGACCAGCCTTCGTAGGGTCGCTCCCAGCCATGGGTGCGGGTTGCCGACAAGGGCGTGCGCATTAGCGCGATCGAACGCTGCGACGCGCCGGTCCCGTCCAGCAGCCCTTGCGCAAAGTCGAGGACCGAAGCCGCCGTTCCGAACAGGCCGGCGTGACCGGCACCTTGCAAGGCCGAGCAATTGTCGTCGTGGACTTCGCCGCAGAGCACGCGATGACGCCATGTGCAGTCTTCGGTCGCCGCCGCTTGATCTGGTTCGGCGGAGAACGCGAAGCCCGGACCGGGATCCATCTCGCGAATGGTCTTGCCAGACAGGCGCTCTAGGACGAAGCCGAGCAGGATGAAGTTGATATCAGAATAGACCGGCTCGCCAGCCTGCCATTCGCGCTGCAGGATGAAGGCGCGCAGCAGGTCCGGATCGTGGCCATAGGTGTAGATCGGCGCGACGGCGGGAAACGGTGTCTGATGGCCGAGACACTGGCGAAACGTTACGTTCCGTTCCCAGGCTTTTTCGTCATATTGGCGAAGGTCGGACAGGACGGAAATCAGCGGCGCGTCGAGGTCGATGACGCCTTCTTCCGCCAGTGCCAGGATACGCGACGTGGTGAAGATGACTTTGGTCAGGGAGGCCAGGTCGAACCATGTCCCGACATGCATCGGCCGTATCTTGGGCACGACTTGGGCTGAGCCGATTGCCCGGACGATGCGTTCGCCGTCCCCGTCAACTATGCCGAGCACGCAGCCCGGAATGCGCGATGCGGCCACGGCCGCTTCGAGCGGGGCGAATGCGCGGGAGAAGAAATCATGGTCGATCAACTACGCCTCCGTTTGGAAGGCAGCGAGGGGCTGTCCGTCTGACTCTGCATGCTTTCGAGCGACAATCATCACGCTTCCACCCGTGCCCTATGATCCGGCCCGAATTGCTGCCAATTGGCCGGCCCCGGCTCAAACCCCAGCGGACGCACGAGCGAGGGGACCTGGCGCATGTCCAGCTCGAAACGTTCATGCCGCCGGTCTATAGTAGGAACGGCCGCGATAAGCTGTTTGGTATAGGAGTGCTTCGGCTCCGAGAGCACCGATCTGGCATCGCCGATCTCGACGATCTGGCCGGCATAGATGACCGCGATGCGATGGGCGATCCGCTCGACGACAGCCATGTCATGCGAGATGAACAGATAGGCCAGCCCGAATTCACGCTGCAGCTCGATCAAAAGCTCCAACACCCTGGCCTGCACCGACACATCGAGCGCCGAAACCGCTTCGTCGAGGACGACAACCGAAGGATTGAGCATCAGCGCGCGAGCGATGCACAGGCGTTGCCGCTGGCCGCCGGAGAATTCGTGCGGATAGCGCTGCAGGCTGTTTTCCGGAAGGCCGACGCGTTTCAGCAGCGCGGCCATTTTCGCCCGCGTTTCAGCAGTTATCCGTCCGCCGGTAGCGATCACAGGCTCTGCGAGGATGCTTTGGATGGTGAGTCTGGGATTGAGCGAGCCATAGGGATTCTGGAACACCATCTGCATGGGAAGGGCGCTCTGCCCGGTGACGGGCTTGCGCGCGCTGGCCGAGATCGTGCCGCGCGTCGAGCGCACCAGCCCCAGAATCGCGCGGGCGGTGGTGGACTTTCCGGAACCGCTCTCGCCGACGACCGCCAATGTCTCGCCCGGCATTAGCTCGAAATCCACACCGTCCACGGCATGGACGGCACCGCTGGTACGGCTGAAAAACCCAGCCTTGACCGGAAACCGCACTACGAGGCCATCGACCTTCAGCGCCGGCTCGGCAGCTTTTTGCGTTTCGCGTTGCACGTCCTTGCGTGCGGCACTGCCGCCGGCGAAATGCGGCACCGCATGAAGCAGATGCCGCGTATAGGGATGCCGCGGATCGTCCAATATCTGGTTCAATGCGCCCTGCTCGACAGCTTCTCCGCCTTGCATCACCATCACCTTGTCGGCGATGCCTGCAACCAGACCGATGTCGTGGGTGATGAAGATCATCGACATCCCGGTTTCCTGCTTCAACTCGGCGAGCAGCGCCATGATCTGCGCCTGCACCGTAACATCCAGCGCCGTCGTTGGCTCGTCGGCAATGAGCAGGCGCGGGTTGCACGCAATCGCCATGGCGATCATCACCCGCTGCAGCATGCCGCCCGAAAGCTGGTTGGGCGTGTATTTCAGCCGCCGTGCAGCGTCGGGAATACGCACGCGGTCGAGCGCGTCCTTGGCCGCCGCCGTCGCTCGCCGGCCGGTCAGGCCGCGATGCAGGCGAAACGATTCCTCGATCTGCCTGCCGATGGTCAGCACCGGATTGAGCGAGGTCATCGGCTCCTGGAAGATCATGCCGATTTCGCCGCCGCGGATCTTCGTCAATTGCGGCTCGGCTGCGGCTGTCAGGTCGAAGGTGCTGCCGTCGGCCCGCCTCAGCTTGATCGACCCGCCGGTGATGCGGCCGCCGCCATAATCGACGAGGCGATTGATCGACAGCGCCGTGACCGACTTGCCCGAGCCGCTTTCGCCGACGATGGCCAGCGTTTCGCCGTCGGCGAGATCGAAGCTGACGCCGCGCACGACCTCATTGGCTTGCGGGTTGCGACCGAAGCCGACGCGCAATCCGCTGACGGACAGCAGCGGGATCATGCGATCGATCTCCGCATCTTCGGGTCGAGGACATCGCGCAACGCATCGCCGAGCAGGTTGAAACCGAGGATGCCGATCATGATCGCCACGCCCGGGAAGATCATCAGCCAGGGAGCTGTCTCCATCAGATTGCGGCTGTCGCTCAGCATCAGGCCGAGCGACGCGGCGGGCGGCTGCGTGCCGAGCCCGAGGAAGCTTAAGCCGGCTTCGGTCAGCAGTGCCCAGGCCAGCGCCAGCGTCACCTGAACCGTCAGTGGCGCCACCAGATTGAGCAGCAGATGCCGTGTTACGATATAGCCCGCACTGCTGCCGAACGTGCGGGCCGCGTCGACGAACTCGCGCGCCTTGAGCGACAGAGCCGGACCTCGCACGACGCGCGTGAAGATCGGTGTGTAGACGACGGCGATGGCAATGACGCTGGTCGAGGTTCCCGGTCCCGCAACCGCGACGATCAGCAGCGCCAGCAGGATCGCCGGGAACGCCAGCACAACGTCCATGATGCGCATCACCATGCCGTCCCAGCGGCGCCCGAACCAGGCTGCCGCCAGCCCGAGCACGGTGCCGGCCAGTGTCGCAAAGGCGACCGAAAAGAAGGCCACGATGAAGGACTGGTCGATCCCGGTCATCAGCCGACTTGCGACATCGCGGCCGAACAGGTCCGTGCCCATCCAGTAGATGCCGTCAGGCGCATGCAGTCGCTCGACCCGGTGCTGCGTCAACGGATTGTGCGGCGTCAGCCCCAGCATGCCAAGCACGGCAAGCAGCAGATAAAGCGCAACGATGGCACCGCCGATCCGGCCGCTGGGATGCGCAAATATAGCCCGCAATGTCGCCATCAGTGCTCGCTTAGCCGGATACGCGGGTCGAGCGCGACATAGGCGAGGTCGACGAGGAGATTGACGATCATGAAGTTGAAGGCGATGAATAGCACGCTTCCCTGCACCAGCGCGTAGTCGCGCTGCAGGATGGCATCCAGCACCATGCGGCCGAGACCGGGCAGCGCATAGATCTGCTCGACGATGACAGCTCCGCCCAGGAGGTAGCCGAACTCTATGCCGCTCAGCGTCACGACCGGGATGAGCGCGTTGGGCAAAGCATGCCGCCAGATGACGCCGCGCGCCGAAACGCCCTTGCTGCGCGCCGTCCTGACATAGTCGTCGCTGAGCACATCGAGCATCGCCGAACGCGATATGCGGGTCACCGAAGCCGCGAAGGCAAATCCAAGCGTGACCGCAGGCAGCAACAGCTGGCCGAGATTGCGCAGCGGATCCTGCCACAGCGGCGAAAACTCGCCCATCGCCGGCAAAACGCCAAACCCCGCCGACAGCGTGTAGATGATCAGCAGGGCAAGGACGAAGTTCGGCGTCGACTGCCCGATCATTGCGACAACGCGCACGCCGAGGTCGGATAGCTTTTCATTATGGGTGGCGGCAAAAATCCCGGCCGGCATGCCGACAACCAGGGCGATGATCATCGACAGCAAGGCGAGTTCCAGCGTTAGCGGGAAACGCTCGAGGATGACGTCGAGCACCGGCCTGCCATAGGTGGACGAAATGCCGAGATTACCTTGGAAAAGACCAAGCAGCCAGCGCCAGTATTGGATGAACCAGGGCTGGTCGATGCCGAAATAAGCTGCAAGCGCATCGCGCTGCTGCGGCGTCAGCAGGCCGGCTTCGGTCCCCAGCATTGCCGTGATCGAATCGCCCGGAACCATCCTGATCGCCAGGAACACCACGATGGACACGCCAAGCAGGACGAGAGGGAAGGTCGCCAGTCGCCGCATCAGATAGTTCACGCGAAGAATATCCTCTCGTCCGGCATCAAAGCAGCTACTGGATCGTCACCTTGGCGAGGCTGAACAGCGAACCTGTCGGCACCGGTTCGAATCCTGCGATATTCTTCTGCTGTGCCGTGTAGCTGTAGGACGTGTAGAGCCAGATCCAGGGCGACATCTCAGTGATGTGCTTCTCGAAGTCGGCGAAGATCGCTTTGCGCGCTGCCGGGTCGGTCTCGGTGCGGCCCTTCTGCATAAGACTGTCCAGCGTGTCGTCGACATAGTTCGCCACCTTCTGCAGATTGCCCGTCTTGGTCCAGTAGCGGTTGTACATAGTGTAGGGATCGGCCCTGCCGCCGTTCAGCGCGACGGCCATGTCGAAATCGCCCTTCAGCCAGGCGTCGACATAGACGTTGAGCTCCATCATCTTGATGTCGAGCTTGACGCCGATTTCTGCGAGTTGCGACTGGATGACCTGGGCTTCCGCCGCTGCCGTCGGCGGCTCGCCGGTGGCGCCGATCACGGTCGCCGAAAAGCCGTCGGCATACCCGGCTTCGGCCATCAACTGCTTGGCCTTCTCAATGTCGCGCTTATAGCAGAACAACTGCTTCGGATCGGTCGCCAGTGCCGGGATGGTCAGCGGGCCGGTGACCTTGCCTTCGCCGAGCGAGGCGGTGTCCAGCACTTCCTGCCGGTCGATGGCGCAGGAAATCGCCTGACGCACCTTGAGTTCGGTCATCGGCTTGCGGGAGGGATTGAGCTGCAGCACGTGATAGGCAAGCACCGGCACGCGGTTCAACTGCAGGCTGGCTTCCTTGGGCACCAGCGTGGCGACAAGCGGATCGTTGAGCAGGGCAAAATCGATCTGCTTGGTGCGCATCGCCGCCAGGATCGCCGTCTCGTCCGGCAGCACGCTGATATCGATGCCGTCGACGCCGGTCGCGCCGCCTGCCCAGTCCTTGTTGGCGACAAGCACTTCCTTGGAATTCGGATCCCATTTTTCGAGCTTGAACGGACCCGAGCCGATCGTTGTCGTGCCGATCGAGCCAGTCGCGATTTCGCTTGCCGGGACGATCGCCGCGTTGACGTCGCTCATCGCCGTCAGGATCGGCACATCCGGCTGCGAGAGGTGGAACACGACGGTGGCTGGATCGGGCGTGTCGATGCTGGCGATCGAGAGAAAGTTCGCGCGCGCCGCAGCACCCGTCTTCTCGTCGAGTATGCGCTCGAACGATGCCTTGACGTCGGCCGAGGTCACGGCGGCGCCGTTCTGGAATTTTGCTTTCGGATTGAGCTTGAAGCTCAGCTCCTTGCCGCCCGGCGAGAACTGCCATGAATCGGCAATCGCGGGCGTGATTTGCAGGTTTGCGTCGAGCCGCACCAGCGGTTCGTAGATCAGCTCCAGCAGCCGCAGTGAGGAGAATGCCGTCTGCTTGTGCGGATCAAGACCGGTGGCGTCCTGCGACCACGCCATATGCAGCGTCGCCGCACTCGCCTGCACCGGTAGCGCGGCGATGCCAACCATTGCCGCGAGCGTCATGCCGGAAAGCAGTTTCTTGCCAATGTGCCGTACCATTGTCGTCTCCCATTATTGTTAAACCAGATGCCTTGCAGTTCCCCGGACCGCTTCAAAGGGACACACGCCCCGGAACATCGGCCCAGTATCCATGCGGTTTTACACCGTCTTTTCGCCTATCGCCTTGCGCAGGAAACCTCCCGCGTTGGCAAGCGCCTTACGTGCTTCTTCGACACCCATGCCGGTGATCGTCACGAGGATTGCCAGTTTTACATCATTGCCGGTCTGGTCGAGTGCCTGTCGTGCCTGCTGTGCCGCGCAGCCGGTCGTCTGCATCACGATCCTGACCGCCCTTGCGACAAGCTTCTTGTTGCTTGGATTGAGGTCAACCATCAGGTTCTGATAGCTCTTGCCGATGCGGATCATACTGGCGGTGGACAGCATATTGAGCACCAGCTTTTGCGCGGTTCCCGATTTCAGCCGGGTCGAGCCGGTGAGGACCTCCGGGCCAACCACCGGAGAGATGGCAATATCGGCAATGCCGGCAATGGTCGATCGAGGATTGCAGGACAACGCCACGGTGGTGGCTCCCACCTCCTTGGCATAGGTCAGGCCGCCGATGACATAAGGTGTGCGTCCGCTGACAGCGATGCCGACCACCACGTCGTCGGCGGTCAGCTTGATGTCCTGCAGCGCCTTTATTCCCTGTTTCGGATCGTCCTCGGCGCCTTCCGCAGAGTGCACCAGCGCGTCGACGCCGCCGGCGATCAGGCCCACCACCATGTCCTCGGGTACGCCGAAGGTCGGCGGGCATTCCGAGGCGTCAAGGACGCCGAGCCGGCCGCTGGTGCCAGCCCCCATATAGACAAGGCGTGCACCGTCCTGGAACGCGCTCACGATCCGGTCCACGGCCGCAGCAATATCGGGGATGACCTTCTCGACGGCTGCCGCAACGCCTTTGTCCTCGTCATTGATCTTGCGCAGCACCTCGAGGGTCGGCAACAGATCGATATCCATGGTTTTCGGGTTCCGGTCCTCGGAAACCAGCCGCTCCAGCTCCGCCATCAACCCTTGTTCGACCACTTCGCTTACTTTCAAGTGCGACTGCGAGCAGGACTGTGATGCCCACAGCAAGCGGCGTCCAGTGCCTGCACCTGGCCGTCGGCTCCGTACCGGCTGCGCCGGTTCTGTTTCGTTAACTTTTTAGAATTCGATATTCCCTGTGTCAACAGAAAGTAGGAATATTATATTCCTTGCGAGCAAGGCATCACTGGCGGCAGAGGGATTTTCTGGCCAGGATTATGGCTCCCGAAACCGCGTCGCCGTCGGCCGGCTTCAGCCGTCGGCGGACGTCGGGAGCGAGCCATGGCTCAAGCGGGCTGGACAACCCTCCGAGCAGCGTAACCCGCGGCGCGCCTTTTTCGAACAGCACCCGCACGAAGGTGTCGATCTGCTCGGCAGCGCCTTGCACGATCCGCCGACCGGCCGGATCGCCCTGATCGGCATGGCGGATCACCATCGGCGCCAGGGCGGCATAGTCAGTCGCACTGGCGCGGTCCATCCAGGCCACCGCCTCGAACGGATCGTCCTTGAAGCGCTGCATCACCTCGGCCAGCAGCGCCGTCCGCTCATGCCGACTGTCCTGGGCTCGCAAGGCAAGCTGCACTGCCTTCAGTCCGAGATCGGCGCCGCTGCCCTCATCGGAAATCGGAAAACCGTAGCCGCCGACGCGCAGGTCGCGCCCTTCGACAAAGCCGAGCCCGATCGAACCGGTCCCGGCTATGACGATGGCGCCGTCTTGACCCGAATGCGCGCCAAGGCAAGCCGCGACGCCGTCGCTGACGAAGTCGATGCTCGCAAAGGGTTGTTCGATGCCATGAAACGCCTCGAGCGCACCCTTACGGCCGATGCCGGCAACACCGATACCCGCGCGGATCCTGGCGATTTCCGCCGCCGTGAACCCTCCCTCTTCGATCGCCGCGCCAAAGGCTTTGGCAATCGAGGCCCACGCCACCTCTATACCGAGTCGCGTTGTCGCCGGGCCCGACAGGCCTTGCCCGAGCACGGTTCCTGCCTCGTCTTCGATACGCGCCCGGCAGCCGGTTCCGCCGCCATCGACGCCCAGGAAATAATGCGGAGACGCCCCACCGGCACTCATTGCCTTATTCGTTCGATCTGGGCACCGCACAGCCGGAGCTTGCGGTCCAACTGCTCGTACCCGCGGTCGAGATGATAGACGCGATTGATCGTCGTCTCGCCCTCCGACACCAGCGCTGCCAGCACCAGCGAGACGGAGGCGCGCAGGTCGGTCGCCATCACTTGCGCGCCCTTCAGCTTCTCGCCTCCGCGCACCAGCGCCATGGTGCCTTGCAGCTTGATATTGGCGCCGAGCCGCATCAGTTCAGGCACATGCATGAAGCGGTTCTCGAAGATCGTCTCGCGCAACAGCGAAGCGCCCTCGGCACAGCACATCAACGCCATGAACTGCGCCTGGAGATCGGTCGGAAAGCCCGGATATGGCTCCGTCGTCACGTCGACCGCCTTGAGCGGCCCGTCTCTCGACACGATCAGCCCGCGGTCGCCCGGCCATATTTTCACACCGGCTGCTTCGAGCAGCTGGACGATGGATGCCATGTGCTCGAGCCGCGCGTGGGTCAGCTCGAGCTGACCGCCGGTGACGGCCGCTGCGACGGCATAGGTGCCGGCCTCTATCCGGTCCGGGATGATGTCGTGCGTGGCGGCGCGCCAGTCTGTGCTGCCCCCGATCAGGATGCGGTGCGTGCCGGCGCCCTCGATCTGCGCGCCCATGTCGTTCAGGCAGGCGGCAAGATCGGCCACCTCCGGCTCGCGGGCCGCGTTGAGGATCTCGGTCTCGCCGTTTGCCGTCGTCGCCGCCATCATCGCCGTTTCGGTCGCGCCGACCGACGGCGAGCTCAAAACGATGCGCGCGCCTTTCAGTCCGCCCGGCGCAGACGCGACGATCAGTCCGTTTTCGATCGCGATATCGGCGCCAAGTGCGGCAAGTGCGGCGACATGCATGTCGACCGGCCGTGCGCCGATCGCGCAGCCGCCAGGCAGCGAGACCCGGGCATGGCCGAAGCGGGCAAGCAGTGGACCGAGAACCAGCACCGTCGCGCGCATGCGCCTGACGGTATCGTAGCTTGTCTCCCTGGAAGCGGCAGCACTGGTATCGATTGTGGCGGCATGCGCCGATCTGGTGACTTCGGCCCCATGAAGGCCGACGACGCCAAGCATGTTGTCGATATCCGTCACCTCAGGCAGGTTGGTCAGCTGCAGCGGATAGGGGCTGAGCAACGCCGCCGCTATTTGCGGCAAGGCCGCGTTCTTGGCGCCGGAGATCGTCACCGCGCCCTCAAGCCTGTGCCCGCCGACGATCCGCAATTTGTCCATGGCTCTGACCTAATCCCGAGCTGTCGGCGAGTCTACGATCTTTTCATGTCCGAATCGTCGACATGCCCGAAGGCTGGGCCGCAACCGCACCAGTCGAGATTTGATGGTTCATTCTTGGCTGTCAATCAGAGGCGGAATAATTTATTCCTTGGCTTGGCGTTGTCTATGACAGGCAATGGGGGAACGCATGTCCGTCCTGAAGAAGATCGAGGCCAAGCTCGAAGTCATGGCGCCCGGCGACCGCGAGATCGGTCAGTATATCGTCGATAATCCCGACCAGATGCTCCGCCTGTCGACGGCGGCGCTTGCCGCCGAGATCGGCCGCAGCCAGTCGAGCGTCGTCAAGTTCAGGCAGAAGCTCGGCTATTCCAGCTATCAGGAGCTTAAGCTCGCCGTCAGCGAGGCCAAGTCGCAGGAATGGCACGTGCCGGCCGGCATGATCCACGGTTCGATCGAGGTCGGCGACAGCTATCTGGTCATCCTGCGCAAGCTGATCGGCAGCAAGCTCTTGTCGATGCAACAGACCGTCGCGGCCAACACCGAGCAGGAAATCGGCAAGGCCCTCGAAGCGTTGAACGGTGCGCGCCGCATTCATTTGGCCGGCGTCGGCGCATCCTCGCTGGTGGCGCGCGATTTTTCCTACAAGCTGATGAAACTCGGCCGCAACGTGCTGCACGACAGCGACAGCCATGTGCAAATGGCCAATGTCTCGACGCTTGGACGAGGTGACGTGCTGTTCGCGCTCTCCTATTCCGGGGCGAGCATCGAAACCCTGCGGATAGCTGAACTTGCCCGCAAACGTGGCACCACCGTGATCGCCGTCACCGGACTTCGCGACAATCCGCTGAGCCGGGTTGCCGACATTCGCCTCCACACGATCGCCGATGAAGAGCGCGCGCGCTCTTCATCGATAACTGCGCGTGATGCACAACTGACGCTGACCGACCTGCTGTTCATCCTGCTCGTGCAGAAGCAGCCTGACGCCAACGAATACGTCCACAACAGCGAATTGGCCGTCTCGGTGCTGAAGGCTTAGCGGTATTCGCGGCCTGGTGTTAAAGAGTCCCGTTTTTCGACGGAATCCCCGCGGCGTACGGACCTTCAGCGTGAGCACGATCGATACGTCGATACAGTCGCCAAGTGGACTGACTGGGCGTCGCCGAAATGCGGGCAGTCGACTGGAACGCCCAGCTTCAAACAAATATTGACAAGAGCATCTGTTGTTTAGAATATCGTACATTCAGCCTCGAATTTGGCGGGCCAGGTGAGACGATGGACGACATTGGAGCACAGGAACAAGCGGTTCTCGACCTCATTGCGGCGAATCCGTTCGCCGGCCAGCAGGATATTGCAACCGCGCTCGGCATTGCCCGCTCGACGGTTGCGGCCCACATCGTGCAACTCGTCAACAAGGGATACATTCTCGGCCGTGGTTACGTCTTGCCGACGTCAAAGCGCATGGTCTGCGTCGGCGGCGCGGTGCTCGACCGCAAATACCACGCCAAGAAGGATCTGATTTTCGAGACGTCGAACCCGGTCGACGGCTATCGCAGCTTCGGCGGGGTTGCCCGCAACGTCGCCGAAAACCTTGCCCGCCTCGGCGTCGACATAAGCTTCGTCTCGATCGTCGGCGACGATGAAACCGGCCGCTCACTGGTGCGGCATCTGCGCGACCTCGGCGCCGATGTCAGCCAGGTCATCACCACCACGGAACGGCCGACGGCGGAATACGCGGCCATCCTCGACCGCAACAACGACCTCGTGCTCGGCATTGCCGACATGGAGATCTTCGATCTGTTTTCGTCGTCCTATCTCGACCGCTTCTGGCCGCATCTGGCTTCGGCGACATGGGTGTTCATCGACTGCAATCTGCCGGCCGCGACCCTCGCAGCACTGATGTCGCGCAAGCAGGGTGCGCGCTTCAAGCTCGCCGTCGACACGGTATCGGCGCCGAAATCAGCGCGCCTGCCGAAGGACCTGACCGGCATCGATCTTCTGTTCACCAATCATGACGAGGCCAATACGATGCTCGGCATGACGGATGCCGACAGGCGGCTGACGCCGGAGGAAGCAGCGGCAGCGCTGCGCGCGGCCGGCGCCGGCGAGGTGATCGTGACCGTGGGCGCGCATGGATTTGCCGTTGCGACTGAGAGCGGTGTGACGACCATGCACTCCGTCCCGGCCAAGCCCGTCGATATCACCGGCGCCGGTGACGCGATGATCGCCGGCACACTGTACAAGGTGCTTTCGGGTGAGCCGGTCGCTCATGCCGTGCGCACCGGCGCGCTGCTTGCCACACTGACCACCGAGAGCGAAGCCAGCGTCCATCCCGATCTGTCGCCGCGCTTCCTTGCCGCCGGCATGTACCGCATTCCTGCCTGAAAGCGAGATGATATGAAACCTTTCCTTGTCCACCTGAACGATGAAGTCGCTGCTGCGCTTGATGAAGGCCGCGCGGTGGTGGCATTGGAATCGACGATCATCACCCACGGCATGCCCTATCCGGCCAATCTGGAAACTGCCCGTGGTGTCGAGACCGTGGTGCGTGAAAACGGCGCCGTGCCCGCCACGATCGCAGTGGTCGCCGGCAAGATCAAGGTTGGCCTCGACGACGGTGAGCTGGAAGAGCTGGCAGCGGCAAAGGGCGTGGTCAAGGCTTCCGGGCGCGATCTCGCCGCCATCATGGTGCGCGGCGGCTCGGCCGGAACCACCGTCTCGGCGACAATGCGGATCGCCGCGTTAGCCGGGATCGGCATTTTTGCGACCGGCGGCGTGGGCGGCGTGCATCGCGGCGCCGAAGCCACTTTCGATATCTCCGCCGACCTGACCGAACTCGGCCAAACCGGCACGACCGTGGTCTGCGCCGGAGTTAAGTCGATCCTCGATATTGCGAAGACGCTGGAATATCTGGAAACTCAGCGCGTGCCGGTGATCGCCTATGGGAGCGATGATTTTCCGGCTTTCTACACCCGCTCCAGCGGGCTCAAGGCCGATCATCGCCTCGACACGCCCGACGAGATCGCGCGAGCCATGCTGCTGCATGACGAGATGGAATCCGGCACCGGCATTCTCGTCGCCAACCCTATTCCCGAAGCGGACGCGCTCGATCCGGCGTTCATCGACGGCACGATCGCAGCGGCCGTGGCTGAGGCCGAGAAGCGCGGCATCGGGCGCAAGGAACTGACGCCGTTTCTGCTCGCACGCATCAATGAGCTTTCGCAAGGCCGCAGCCTGAAGGCCAACATCGCGCTGGTCCGCAACAACGCCGCGCTTGCTGCCCGCATCGCGGTTGCGCATGCGGAATTGAAGGGCGCGACCAGATAGAGACAGCGCCCGGCCAGCGCTACGCACCTTCGATTTCAGCCCGGCGCGAGGTCGAAGATGCGCCCGGCATTGAGGATGTTGTTCGGGTCGAAGGCTGCTTTCAGGCGCCGCATGGCCGCGATCTCGGCGTCGCTGCGCACAAGGTGCAGCCATTCCTTCTTGTCCAGGCCGATGCCATGCTCGGCCGAGACGCCGCCGCCAGCCGCGGCCACGCGCCGGTAGACGATGTCGTATGCGGCCGCCGGATCCCCGGTGCGAACCTGATAATGCAGATTGCCATCGCCGAGATGGCCGAAGACGTAGATGTCGGCGCCAGGGTCGACGGCCCTGATGACGGCTTCTGTTTCGCCCAGGAAAGTCGCCATTCTCGCCAGTGGGATGCTGATATCGACGCCGATCAGGCCTGCCATCGAAAACAGGAAACGGTTGGCCTCCTCGCGCACCGCCCAGAGCGCCCGGAATTCGCGCGGCGATTGCGAGACGACCACGTCGTCGATCACGCCATCTTCAACCGCCTGCATCAGCACCGCGGCAAAACGTTCGCGGTCGCGGTCGGGCTCGCTGCCCTGTATCTCGGCAAGCACATAGACGGGCGAGCCGACCGGCAGCGGCGCCGGCGCCTCCATGCCGGCGATCATGGCGCCATAGAGCGGTGCGAAATTCACCTCATAGGCCGATAGCAAGGGCCCGAGCTTCCGCCTGAGCAGCGCAAGCAACGTGATCGCCGCGTCCAGCGAAGCAAGCGCGCAGAAGGCATTGATCTCGGTGGCCGGCTTCGGATGCAGCCGCAGGCATGCGCGCGTGACCACGCCGAGCGTGCCTTCGCTGCCGATGAACAATTGGCTGAGGTCGTAGCCGGAGTTGTCCTTCGCCAAACCCTTGAGCGAGGTCAGGATACTGCCGTCGGCAAGCACCGCTTCCAGCCCAAGCACCTGCGCCCGGTACATGCCGTAGCGCAGCACACGGATGCCGCCGGCATTGGTGGCGACATTGCCGCCGACGGTGGCCGTGCCGCGCGCTCCGATGTCGACGCCGAACAGCAAGCCGGCCGCATCGGCGGCTTCCTGCACCGCTTGCAGCGGCGCGCCGGCCTCGGCGATGATGGTCGCCGCCTCGCGGTCGATAGCCTCAACGGAAGTCATGCGCTCCAGCGACAGCACCGCTTCGCCGCGCTGGATGCGCGCCGCGCCCGCAAGACCGGTGCGGCCACCCTGGACGACGAGCCTTTGCCCGACCTCGTTGCACAGGCGCAGAATGTCCGACACCTCGCCGGTCGTGCGTGGACGCAAGACGATCGCCGGCGGCGCGCCGTCCTTGCCGTCGGGGTCTTCCCGGTAGCGTGGTCCGGCCTCCTCAGCCGAGACAATCGCTGACCTGTCCAGCCGCTTTTCCAGCCGCGACAGAAGCTCGGTAATTTTCTGCGACATGTGGCTCAAGGACATGAACGGCCCGGGCGCATCGACGCGGCCGGGAGAGGGAAGGGCGAGGGCTGTGAAAGCGGCCGTGGCTGATTTCTACTGTTCAGCAAATGTGCGGAAAACCCGCCAAGAATACAGCCGGTTGTCTTCGCCATGCGTCGCTCCTGTAACAGGTCGACCATAGGCGCGGCCGGCTATTTGTCAAACCTTTGACCGCAAGCGCTTACCTGCGGGCGGCCCAGTATTCTGGACCGAGGCAAAACGCTCACTCACGCGTCCCAGGCGCCTCAGCCTCGGCGCAAATGAGCTTGATGTCGGCTCCCGCCGCCCAGGCGCCGATATCCTCCCGCCGCAGTGCCGCCGCCATCATGTCCGGAAACAGATCCGGGGTGCAGGCGAAGACCGGAATGCCAAGTGCCGCGAGCCGCGCTTCTCCCCGCCCCGACGCAGTATAGATAGCGGTTTGTGAAGAATTATTATAGCTCTGGCATGGTGAAGATTGGCATGCCTTGGCCCTGTTTTGATGGGCCAGGACATGCCTCAGACGCAAATGGGGTCGACTGTTATTCGGCAGACAGAACGGGCTTTGGTAGCCGGCGGCCTAGGCGGAAGCGTTCAGGCTCTGCCCTTCAGGAACTCGATCACCATTGCCGCGGTCCAGGTGAAGCGATTGCCGCCGAGCGGCTCGCCGCTGAGGGGATCGTAATATTCGGCAAAACCGCTCTCGGCGATCAGCTCGAGACTGGATTGCGTGATGCGTTGTGCGATTTGGCTGTGGCCGGCGGCGGCAAGGCCGTCGGCGATCATGTAGTTGACCACCAGCCAGACCGGGCCGCGCCAGTAGCGCTTTGGGTCGAAGCGCCCATCCTCAGGATCGTGCGACGGGACGATGTAACGCGTTTTGCCGGCGATGCGCTCGATCGTTGCAGCGATGGTCGCTGCCCGGGTTTCCGGGATGGCCGAAAATACCGACAGAATGCCGCCGACCGACGCGCTGTCAACATGCTTTCCGGCCACTCGGTCGAAACAAATGTACTGGCCATGCGCGTCGCTCCACAGCCGTTCCATTGCCGAAAGCCCCTTTTCGGCACGGGCGCGATTGGCTTCTGCGATTTCGGTTTCGCCAAGTGCCTCGGCGAGATCGGCAAGGTCGGCGGCGGAACGGATCAGGATGGCGTTGAAGCCGGGATCGACGACCTGGAATGGCGAGGCATCGTGCAGCCGGGCATTATCCCAGCCAAGCCCGCGGAAATGCTGCAACAGCCAGACATAGCGGTCATACTGTGCCTTGGTTGGACGATGCGCCGGATCGGCGTGCAGGATGTCGCGGCGGGTGTAGGGCTCGACGCCTTCGGTCGGCACGCGCTCGAACGCCTCGTCCCAGTCGATCGAGTTGTCGCGGCCGGACTCCCATGGGTGGATTATGGCGACCAGCCCTTCGCCGTCCGGGTCGCGATTTTCGTAGAACCAGCGGTGCCAGGCGTCGATTTTCGGCAACAGCGCGCGGGCGCGCTCGGCCGCCAGGGTGTTGTCCTTGGCCTGGTCGAACAAGCGGCGCACGGCAAAGCCGGCGACCGCCGGCTGGGTGATGCCGGAGGTGGCAGTCGGGCGATTGGTTCGCCAGACCTCCGGCCCGGGGAAATAGCCGTCGCTCCAGACATGGAAGACGATGTGCGGCACCATGCCGTCTGGCCATTGGTGGGCGAACAGCGTGTCGATCTCGGTCCAGGCGCGCGCCTCGTCATAGTGGGCAAGGCCGAGCGCGGTCAGGCAGGAATCCCAGTTCCACTGAAACGGGTAGAGGCCCTTGGTCGGTATGGTGTAGGTGCCTTGGTCATTTTCCCTGAGCACCTCGACGGCGCGGGCGATGGTTTCGTCGACAGCAAGAGATATCATCGGGGCGTTCGTACTTTCAGAATCGAAGGGGATCAAAGGGCGTTGGTGGTTTCGGGATCGAACCAGCGGATGCGATCAGGTTTGGGCGAAAGCCGCAAGTGATCGCCGACGGCGACCGTGGCATTCGATTCGAGGATGGCGCGGAACAGGCCGCCCTCGACGTCGCAGGTGACCAGCGTGTGCGGTCCGAGCGGCTCGACAACGCGCACGGTGGCGTTAATACCTTCGTTGCCGGCGTCCACATCCTCGGGGCGAATGGCGAATTCTATCGTCTGCTTGTCCGATTTGGGGCCGGGCAGCGTCAGCCCGGCGACGGTCCAACTGCCGTCGGCCGTCTTCGTCGCCGGGATGAAATTCATCGGCGGGTTGCCGATGAAGGAGCCGACGAAGCGGGCCGCCGGATTGCGGTAGACCTCTACCGGCGAGGCGGCCTGGACGATACGGCCCTGATGCATGACGGCGATGCGGTCGGCAAGGCTCATCGCCTCGACCTGGTCGTGGGTAACGTAGATGGTGGTGGTCTTGGACGCCGCGAGCACACCTTTGAGCTCGGCGCGCATTTCGAGCCGCAGCAGCGCGTCTAGGTTGGACAGCGGCTCGTCCATCAAGATCACGTCAGGCTCCATCGCCAGGGCCCGGGCCACAGCCACGCGTTGGCGCTGACCGCCGGAAAGCTGGCCCGAATAGCGCTTCAAAAGCTGTTCGATATGCATGAGCTCGGCGGTGCGGTTGACGCGCCCGTCGACCTCCTGCTGCGGCAGCTTCTTCATGCGCAGGCCGAAGGCGATATTCTCGAATACCGTCAGGTGCGGAAACACGGCGTAATTCTGGAACACCATAGCGATGCCGCGTTCGCGCGGCGGCAGATGGTCTACGCGGCGCCCCCCGATCCAGACTTCGCCCTGGCTTGGCGTTTCCAGGCCGGCGACGATCCTCAGCAGCGTGGTCTTGCCGCAACCTGAGGCGCCGAGCAGCACCATGAATTCCTAGTCGGCGATGGTCAGGTCAATCGAATGCAGCGCGGTGAAGCCGCCGAAACGTTTTGCCACCTGCTTGATGACGATCTCAGCCATCGGCGTTCTCTTTTGTGCGCGTCATCGATTGGCGATCCCCCACATGGCGAACAAATATTTGCGGACGGCAAAAATGAAGATCAGTGCCGGGATAACCAAGGCAGCACCGCCGGTGAATTTGAGGTAGAGCGGCGATTCGCCAAGGCTCTGCAGCAGGAAGGCGGTCAGCGTCCGGTTCTCGATGGTGAGCACGGCGGCGGCAAACACCTCGTTCCAGGAGATGGTGAAGGCAAACACCGCGGACGCCGCGATGCCCGGCAGCGCCAGCGGCAGAATGACTTTTCGGAATGCCTGCAATCTCGTGCAGCCGAGCGTCCAGGCCGCCTCCTCCAGCTCGACGGGAATGCCGGAGAACAGCGAGAAGGTGATCAGCACCGCAAACGGCAGCGCCAGCGTGGTGTGGACCAGCGCCAGCCCGATCGCGGTGTCGTCGAGGCCGGTGCGGATGAACATCACCGCCAGGGGCAGAGCCAGCAGCGGCAGCGGGAAGGCGCGGGTCATCAGCACGAGGAAACGGAACGTTTCCTTGCCTGGGAAATCGAAGCGCGACAGTGCGTAGCCCGCGGGTGCGCCGAAGCCGATCGAGAGGAGCATCGTCAGCGTGGCGACGAGAACGGAGTTCCACAGCGCCTTGGCGACGCCGGCGAAATTGATGAAGAAAGAAAGGCTGCCGAAATCGAATGACGGGAAGAAGCGCTTGGGGAAGGCGGTCACCTCTTCCGGCGACGACAGCGCGTTGACGATCAGCAGATAGATCGGCAGCAGCACCCAGACGCAAAGCAGGATGACCGTTGCGACCAGCAGCCAGTTGCCGGCTTTGCGGGCCGCAGGCGCGGCGATCGACAGCTCCGCGACGGTGCTCATATCCGCGCCTCCTTCGGCACACGCAGCACACGCAGGAAGAACAGTGTGAAACCGATCGAGATGGCGAGGATGAACAGCGCCATGGCGGCGGCGACATTGTGGTCCTGCAGCGTGAACTGCCAATTGTAGGTCTCGCCCATCAGCACCGGCAGATTGGTGCCGCCGAGTGCTGCAACCACGGCAAAGACCTCAAAGGCAAGGATGACGCGCAGGATGATCGCCGTCTGCAGGCTTGGGCGCAGCAGAGGCAGCGTGATCTTGATGAAGCGCTTCCACGGGCTAGCGCCAAAAACCTCCGCCGCCTCGTAGTATTCCCGGGGGATCAGCCCCATGCCGGCGACCAGAATGACCATCATGATGGCGGTCGCGCGCCAGATCTCGGCCAGCGCCACGGCGATGAAGATCGTCAGCTTGCTCTGGTAGCCGAGGAACATGACCGGGCTGTCGATGACGCCGAGATTGGAGAGCAAGGTGTTCAGGAAGCCGGACTGGTCGAAGATGGCGAGCCAGATCAGCCCGGCAGCGAGATCGGAGATGCCGAGCGGAATGGCGAAGATATAAAGCGCGGCGCTGCGTCCGGTTTCGAGCCGCGACACCGCGGTTGCCATCAGCAGTGCCATGACCAACTGAATCGGCACGACGACGACGCTCAGCAGTAGCGTATTGCGGACAGTGACCGGAAACTTCCAGCTGCCCGCCATGGTGCGGAAATTGTCGAGCGTAAAGCCGCCGTCGCGGGTGAACGCCTCGAAGGCGACCAACACGAACGGGTAGAGGAAGAAGACGCAGAGGAACAGCGCCGCCGGTGTCAGCAGCAGATAGGGCAGGGCCTTGCTGTGCATGGAGCGCTCTCTATTCGAAGCTTCAAAAGGGGTGGGCGCCCGGCGCGCTGGAAATCCGGACGCCCGGGAGGATTCTTAATCGACCGGGCAGGCGCCTTGCGAGGGCTTGTCGGGCGCCCAGCACGGCGCCTTCGCCTGTTCGATGATCGCTTTCAGCGCCGTCGCCTGTTCGTCGAGCACGCCGTGCACATCCTCGCCGCCGAGCACGATGCGCTCGAAGCTGTCGGTGTAGATCTGATTGAACTTGCCGCCGAGGCCGCCAAGTCCCATCGGCAGCAGCGCCGGCAACGCATCGGGAGCTCCGGTCATGGTGGCGATCACTGGGCTGAAGGCCTTCACCGAGGCCGGCATGTCGTCGGGCAGCTTGACGTCGACGATCGGGAAGAAGTTTGTCGCCTTCAGCGTCGCGATCTGGGTTTCCGGTTTCAGCATATAGGCGACCAGCGCCTTGGCCTTGTCCATGTCAGGCGAGGTCTTCGGGATAGCGACACCGGCCACCACCGGCATGTAGCCGCGGCCTGCCGGGCCAGCCGGCGCCGGGAAGGCGACAAACTCGTCGGGTTTCTGGTTGAAGGCGTCGGCGAGGCGCGCCACGTGATCGAATGCCACCCAGACTTCGCCGGTCAGCAGCGGCTCCTGCATGAAGGCATAGTTGGTCGAATTCGGGTTGGTGTATTGCCACAATTCCTTGAACTTGTTCCACGCCGTCTCGGCCTCCGCCGAGCGGAACTTCGTCACCATCGAGCCGGTATACGATGGAAGGAGAAAACCCTCGAAGAAACGGTGCTTCAGCCCTTTCGGGCCGGCCGGAAAACCGAATTTGGGCGAACCAGTCTTTTCAGCGATGTTTTTCGCCCACTCGATCAGTTGGTCATAAGTGATGGTGTTGAGATCGGTGCCGGCCGGCAGATATTGCAGCGCCTGTTTGTTGGCCGCCATCAGAAAGGTGGCCTGCATCCATGGCAGGTACTTCTGCTCGCCGGTGCCGAGCATGCCGAGCTTCTTGTAGGTCTCGTTGACCTTGACACCACCGAGATCGACGCCAGAGAGATCGACAAGGTTCGCGCCGACGGTGGAGAAGTCTCCGTGCAGGCCGCCGAGCACGCCTATGGTGCCGGCGCCGGCCTGCAGTTCGGCCTGAAGGCGGGTGAGCCAGGGCCCGTCCTCGGCGACCTGATAGTCGACCTGGCCGTCAAACCCCTTCAGCACTTCGCTGCGCATCTTCTGTGTCTCTTCCACTGGTCGCGCCTGTGTCGACCAGAACAACACCTGCTGGGCTTGTGCTGCGCCGGCAGCAAGCGACAACGCCAGCACCGCACCTGCCAATGTCCTCAACGCATTCATCGTCGTCTTCCTCCCTGGTTGTGCGCCGCTAAGGCGTCAGTTCCGTCCTGCGGGTGCCGGGCCATGACTTGCCCGCGAGACAAGTGTCGGCCGGACCAGCCGCGTCAGTGGCGCGTCCGGCCTGTCGCCGATGACGGTCAGCAGCATCTCGCCGATCTCGCGCGCGCACTGGCGGATCGAGGCGTCGAAAGTGGTCAGCCCCGGCGGCGCATAGGCGGAGGCGGCTATGTTGTCGAAGCCGATCACCGAAAGGTCGCGAGGAATGGCAAGTCCGGCGCGCCCCGCCTCTTCCATCACAGTCAGCGCCAGCTCGTCGAACAGTGCGACAATCGCCGTCGGCCGCTCGGTGGCGTGCAGAAGCCGGTTGATTGCCTGGATGCGGGCACCGCGATCGAAACGCGGCGCCGTCGCCACATCGAGGCTGACAGACGGATCGCCCCGGCGGGCGATCGCGGCGGCGAGCCCGTCCTGCCTGAGATGGCGAAATGTCATCGGCTCGGAAATCGTCACCAGGCCGAAATGGCGGTGTCCGAGATCGTAGAGCATGTCGAAGGCCTCGCCGAATGCGTGCGCGCCATCGGTATCGAGCCAATGGTAGGCAAAGTCGCCGTCGAGCAGCCGGCCATGCGCGACGAACGGGAAATTGCGCTGGCGCAGATAGGCAAGCCGCTCGTCGATCTCGGCGATGCGGGTGACGACGACCCCGTCGGCGCGGCCCGATTCGACGACATGGCGAAGCACGGAAAGTTCCGACTGGCCTTGCGCTGCTGCGGCCAGGATCAGGTCGGAGCCGTGCGAAACCAGCCCTTCGCCGAGCCCTGTGACGAATTCACCGAGGAAGGAGTCAACCAGATTGGGGCCGCGGATCGGAAGCACCATGCCGACAAAGCCGCTGCGGCCGGAGACCAGCGTGCGGGCTGCGGTGTTCGGCACATAGCCGGCCTGATGCGCAGCCTCGGCGACACGTTGGCGCGTTTTCAAGGCGATCTGCACGTGGCCGGCAAGGGCGCGCGAAACGGTGGTAATCGACAGGCCGAGCTGCGCAGCAAGTTCCTTGAGGGTGGTAACGCGGGCCGGCATCGTTTCTCCCGAACGAAGTTTGAAACGTTTGTAATGCGTCCAATCCAAATTGCAAACGTTTTAAATGCGCATGGTCGGTGTTGTTTCTTGCCCGTTGGTTAGCGCGGCCCAATTCGGCCCCGGCCGGCAAGCTCCTGGCCGGAGATTTAAACGCAGCGGTTGCTTGACTCGGGCGACGCCTTGTGAAAAATTTTGCAGCAACTGATAAAAATATCAAAGGGCGAAAATGGTTGGTTTTGGCAACGGCCTGCTGCGCGACGATGAGACCGGGATGGCCGCCCGTGCCGCTTGGCTTCACTATGCCGGCGGCCTGACCCAGTCGGAGGTCGCCAAGCGGCTCGGCCTGACCAGTCTCAAGGCGCATCGCCTGATCACCAAGGCCAATCAGGAAGGCCTGGTCAAAGTCTACATCGACGGCGAAGTCTCAGAATGCGTGGAGCTTGAGGATGAGTTGTCCGGCCGGTACGGCCTCGACTACTGCGAGGTGGTTCCGGACTTCGATGCCGAAGACCTGCCGCTCAAGGCGCTCGGCATTGCCGGCGCGCAGTTTCTCAAGCGCGAGATCGAACGCGGCGAAGAGGCGCTGATCGGCGTCGGCCACGGCCGCACGCTTGCCGCCTGCGTGGAATATCTGCCGCGCATATCGGCCGGCAGGATCCGTTTCGTCTCGCTGCTTGGCGGCCTGACGCGCAAGTTCTCGGCCAACCCCCATGACGTCATCCACCGCGTCGCCGAACGCACCGGTGCGGAGGCCTATGTGATGCCCGTACCGATGTTCGCCAACACGGTCGAGGATCGAACAGTATTGCTCGGGCAGAAAGGCGTCAGCGATGTCTTCGACCTCGCCAAGTCCGCCGACTTGCTCATCGCCGGCATCGGCACCGCCGAACGTGAGGCCTCGCTTGTCGCCACCGGTATGATCGAGAAGGGCGAGATGGAGGAGATCCGCCGCAACGGCGGTGTCGGCGAACTGCTCGGCCATTTCTTCGACGATGCCGGAAAGGCCGTTGCGACGACGCTTTCCGACCGGGCGCTGGCACTGGCGCGCGAAGACATCAGCAACCGCAGGATTGTCGCCGTCGCCGGCGGCAAGGTGAAGGTTCGCGCCATCAAGTCAGTGCTGGAGGGCCGTTATCTCAAAGGCTTGATAACCGACGAGCGGACGGCGCGATCGCTCGTGGAACAGACGCCGGTCGGGTAGCCGGCAACCATTTCGTTGAAACTACCCTGTGGAGGAGAAGAGAAATGCATGAGAAAGAGAAAGACCTCATCGACGCATTCCTGCGTGGACAAGTCGACCGCCGTGGGCTGATCAAGGGCCTCGGTGCAATGGGCCTTGCCGCCAGCACCGCCGGCACACTGCTCAATTTCGGGCAGACCCGCGCCCTGGCGGCTGATTTCGACTGGCAGGCGCATAAGGGCAAAACCATCAAGCTGTTGCTCAACAAGCATCCTTACGCCGATGCGATGATCGCCAACCTCGACAATTTCAAGAAGCTGACCGGCATGGAAGTCGTCTATGACGTGTTCCCCGAAGACGTCTATTTCGACAAGGTTACCGCCGCGCTGTCGGCCAGCTCGCCCGAATACGATGCCTTCATGACCGGCGCCTACATGACCTGGACCTACGGTCCGGCCGGCTGGATCACCGACCTCAACGAATGGATCAAGGATCCGGCCAAGACCAACCCGAAATATGCCTGGGACGACTTCCTGCCCGGCGTCAAGAACTCCTGCGCCTGGAACGGCCAGCCGGGCGGCGCCCTCGGTTCGGCGGACGCCAAGCAATGGTGCATTCCGTGGGGCTTCGAGCAGAACAACATCACCTACAACAAGGGCATGTTCGACAAGGTCGGCGTCAGCGTTCCCGGCAATATGGATGAGATGGTCGCTACGGCGGCGAAGCTCACCAAGGACGTCGGCGGTGGCGTCTACGGCATCGGCGTGCGCGGCTCGCGCTCTTGGGCGACGATCCACCCGGGATTCCTGTCGGCTTACGCCAATTTCGACCAGAAGGACCTGAACGTCTCGGCTGACGGCAAGCTGTCGGCCGCGATGAGCACCGCCGAATCCAAGGCTTTCCACAAGCAGTGGGTCCAGATGATCCAGGAGAGCGGCCCGAAGGACTGGTCGACCTACACTTGGTACCAGGTCGGCACCGATCTCGGTGCAGGTGCTTCGGCGATGATTTACGACGCCGACATCCTTGGCTACTTCATGAATGGCGGCGACAACAAGATGGCCGGCAAGCTCGCCTTTTCGGCATTCAAGGCCAATCCTGCCGCCAAGGCGCCGACGCCCAATATCTGGATCTGGTCGCTGTCGATGTCCAACTTCTCCAAGGACAAGGACGCCACCTGGTACTTCATGCAATGGGCATCCGGACCCGAGCATGCATTGTTCGGTGCGACCAAGATGGACTTCGTCAATCCGGTTCGTCAGTCGGTCTGGAACGACGAGATGTTCCGCGAGAAGCTGAACAAGAGCTATCCGGGTTATGTCGAGATGTTCGACGTCTCGGCGCCGGGCGCCAGCATCAAGTTCACCCCGCAGCCGCTGTTCTTTGATCTCACCACCGAATGGGCGGCGACGCTGCAGAAGATGGTGGCCAAGGAAGTGCCGGTCGACGAGGGCCTCGACAAGCTGGCCGAGAGCATCAACAGCCAGCTCAAGGAAGCCGGGCTTGGCTAAGCCGCGGCCAAGGCTGGCCCGTCCGCGGGCCAGCCTTTGAGATGTGATACGTTTGCGACGCGGTCCCGAAAGGTGCCGCCTGCTCGCCCGACCGGCCGCCTTGCTCCCTTGGGCGGCCGGGACGGCGAAGCAACAGGATGACGGAGCAGCCGATGACTGCGGCGACAATACAAAGAAACAGGCCGTCGGGCTTCAGGATCAGCAAGCGGGTGCTGCCCTATCTCCTCAGCCTGCCGGCTCTGCTGGTCTGCATCGGCATCCTGATCCCGTTCCTGACGTCGGTGGTCTATTCGTTCCAGCGCTACCGGTTGAGCCAACCCTGGGCGCGGCAGTTCAACTGGGGCGACAACTATATCTCCTTCTTCACCGACCCGAAGTTCTGGAACACGCTGGAGATCTCGCTGCTCTACGCCGGCATCACCGTTGTGCTTGAACTGCTTCTCGGTCTCGGCATCGCCATGCTGCTGCAAAAGCGCTCGACGCTGAACAACTTCATCTCGATCATGCTGCTGATGCCGCTGATGACGGCGCCGGCGCTCGCCGCGCTGATGTGGAAGCTGATGACCAATCCCGGTTTCGGCGTGCTCAGCTATCTCGCCAGCCTGATCGGGTTGCAGGATTTCCGCTGGGCCTCGTCTCCGTCGACGGCGCTGCTCACCGTCGTGCTCGTCGACATTTGGGTCTACACGCCCTTCATCATGATCCTGCTGCTTGCAGGTCTGCGCAGCCTGCCGACGCAGCCCTTCGAGGCGGCAGCACTCGACGGCGTGCCACGCAGCTTCGTCTTCTTCCGCATCACACTGCCGATGCTGACCCCCTACATCCTGACGGCGACCCTGTTCCGCCTGCTTGATTCCATCCAGCAGTTCGACATCATTTACGCCATGACGCAGGGCGGTCCGGGCGACACACTGACCGTGTTCCAGGTCGAGGCGTATCTCAATTTCTTCCAGTCGACCAATGTCGGCCGCTCGGCGGCACTGATGATCATCCTGTGGGCGATCACCTATTTCCTCTCGAACATTTTCATCAAGAACTGGCTGCGGCTGCGCGAACGCGCCCGCGGCCAGGCATAGGAGGCTGGCGTGGAACACACCTCGCTTCTCGAACGCATCCTGCGCGGCATTGCCCTGGCGCTGGTCGTGATCTTCTTCATGTTCCCGATCGTCTGGATTCTGATGATGTCGTTCCAGACCAACGAGACAATCCTGCGGATTCCGCCGCAGCTTGTCTTCGAGCCGACGCTCGCCAACTACACTGCCTTGATCACCGGCAAGCTGATGACGGCGGCCGGCACGCTCGACATCGCCTTCATGCGCAACCTCTGGAATTCCGTCTTCCTGTCGGTCACCTCGGTTGCCGTCGCGTTGCTGCTCGGCGTTCCGGCGGCCTACGCCTTTGCGCGGCACAAATTCCGCGGCTCGGAGGACATTGCCTTTACGCTGCTGTCGTTCCGGTTTGCGCCGGCGCTGCTGGTGCTCCTGCCGCTCACCCTCTATTTCCAGAAGCTCGGGCTGGCCAACACCTATATCGGGCTGATCTGGGTCTATCAGTTGATCTGCCTGCCGTTGATCCTGTGGATCGTGCGCGGCTATTTCGAGGACATTCCCGCCGACATCGAATACGCCTACCGCATTGCCGGACATTCCTGGTTTGCCACCTTCCGCAAGATCGCGCTGCCGCTCGCCGGCCCAGGCATTGCCGCTGCCGGTCTGCTCGCGTTCATCTTTGCCTGGAACAATTTCGTTTTTGCGCTGGTGCTCGCCTCGGCCGACAAGCAGCCGGTGACGGTCGGCGCGCTCGCCTTCATCACCTCCTCGGGCATCCAGTATGGCCAGATCTCGGCGGCGATCGTGCTGTCGATCACGCCAACGCTGGCGCTCGCGCTCTATGCGCAACGCTATCTCGTCGAAGGCCTGTCGCTTGGCGCGGTGAAAGGATAGTCCGATGGCAAGCCTCGAACTGCGAAACATCGTCAAGCGCTATAAAAGCCAGACTGTTCTCGACAATCTGTCGCTGACCGTCGCCGACGGCGAAACGCTGGTCCTGTTCGGGCCGTCCGGCGCCGGCAAGACCGTGCTGCTGCGGCTGGTGGCCGGCGTGATCGACCCCGACGAGGGAAAGATACTCATCGGCGGCGAGGACATGACCGATCTCGACGCCGAGTTCCGCGGCGTCGGCATGGCATTTCAGAACTTCGCGCTGTTCCCGCATATGACGGCGTTCGATAACATTGCGACGCCGCTGCAGGCGAAGCACTCATCGCAAGGCACGATAAAGACCGGCGTCGAGAGCGTCGCCAAGCTGTTGAAAATCGGCCATGTGCTCAGCCACAAGCCGCGGGCGCTGTCCAATGGCCAGAAGCAACGCACCGCGCTTGCCCGCGCCCTGGTCGGCTCGCCGCCGCTGCTGCTGCTCGATGATCCCTTGCGCAACGTCGATGCCAAATTGCGCTTCGAAATGCGGCTGGAACTGCCAAGACTGCTGGCGGATCGTGGCGCGACCGTTATCTACGTCACCCAGGACTACAAGGAAGCGATGGCGCTCGGCGACCGCATCGCGGTGATGTCGCAGGGCGTCGTCAAACAGCTCGGCACGCCCGAGCAGATCTATCGCGAGCCGGCCAATGTCGAGATTGCCCGGCTGTTCGGCGACCCGACCATCAACCTTCTGGACGTCAAGCCGGCGCGGGACGCCAAGGGCATCTATGTCGGCCTGTCCAACGTCCAGGTCCATCTTGCCGGCGCTCATGAGGCGGCGGTCGCCCGCGACTGCGTGATCGGTTTGCGGCCGGAGGCGCTGGCGTTTGTCGATGAACGCACGCTCGGCGCCATCCCGGTGACGGTCGAGGCTGAGACGCCGCTCAACGAGAAGATCGTCACGCTGGTGCGCACCGTGCGCGGCCGTGAAATTCTGGTTTCGCGTCCTTCCGGGACACCGGGCCAATCCGAGGGCAAGGTCTACATTGCCGTCGACAGTAAAAGCGCCCTTTTGTTCGATCGCACAAGCGGCGAGCGCATCGGCTCGAAAAACGTCGTCAATTTGCGTAGCGGAGAAGCGGCATGAGCCCGACCGCAATCACCATTTCGGGCGTCGACAAGTTCTACGGTCCGATCGACCGTGGCGTACACGCCGTCAAGAACCTGACGATGGAAATCGTCAAGGGCGAGATCGTGGCGCTGCTCGGCTCGTCCGGCTGCGGCAAGACCTCGACATTGCGCATGATCGCAGGCTTCGAAGAGGTCTCGCGGGGTAGCATCTCGGTTGCCGGCCGCAAGGTGCACACGTTGCCGCCGGTCAGGCGCAACGTCGCAATGGCCTTCGAGGGCTATTCGCTCTACCCGCCGCTGACCGTGCGCGAGAACATGGCCTTCGCCCTCAAGGCCGCCAGGCTGGCGAAGAGTGCGGTCGATGCAAAGGTTGCCAACATCGCCAAGCTGCTCGAGATCGAGGACATTCTCGAGCGCTATCCGAGCTCGATCTCCGGCGGCCAGCAGCAGCGCGCCAGCCTCGGCCGGGCGCTGATCCGCGAGGCCGACCTGCATCTGCTGGACGAGCCGATGGGCCAGCTCGAGCCGCAGCTTCGCGCCGTGCTGCGCGGCCGCATCAAGCATTTCATCAAGGAGCGTGGCCTGACCGCGATCCTTGTCACCCACGACCAGACCGAGGCCAATGCTCTGGCCGATCGCATCGCTGTCATGGAGGGCGGCGTGCTGCAGCAGTTCGATACGCCTGACAGGCTCAAGGAGCGGCCGGCAAACCTGTTCACCGGCACCTTCGTTGGCGAGCCGCCGATGAATGTCTTCGAGGCCTATGTCGGCACAGCTGCCGGCAAGATCAGTCTCAAGCTGCCCGACGGGCTTTCGCTCGAATACGACAAGGATGCGTTCAGCGGCCCGGTTCGCGACGAATTGCTCAACCGGCAGCGCGTCGTCATCGGCGTCAGGCCCTATGCGGTCCGCCGCTCGAAAGATGGTGTGCCGGCGACGGTTTCGGCCAATCAATGGCTCGGCGACCAGACCCATATCGCCGCCGATTTCGCCGGCGGTTCGCTGGTCCTGGTCGAACATGACCGAACCCGCTTGGAGCTTGGCGCGCCGATCAAGATCAGCATCGATCCGAAAAACCTTCACGTCTTCGATCAGGCGAGCGGCAATGCCATTTCGCACGGCACGGAGCTGGCTTGATGCAGGATGTGCTGATCGGCATCGACGCCGGCACGTCTGTCATAAAATCCGTCGCCTTTGACACGGCGGGCAGGCAGATCGCGTCCGCCGCGCTGCCCAATAAATACGAGACACTGCCGGGCGGCGGCGCCGAGCAGGACCTGACACGCACCTGGGCCGATACCGCGACGACCTTGTGCGAGCTTGCCGACAAGGTGCCGGATCTCGCCAGCCGGACCATTGCCATCGCCGTGACCGGGCAGGGCGACGGTACCTGGCTGATCGACAAGGATGGCGAGCCGGTTGCCAAGGGCTGGCTGTGGCTCGACGCGCGCGCTGCCGCGGTCGTCGAGGAGATCCGCGCGCGGCCGGAGGACCGGCTGCGCTTCGAAAAGACCGGCAGCGGGCTCGCTGCCTGCCAGCAGGGATCGCAGTTCGTGTTCATGAAGCGCCACATGCCCGCGATGCTTGCCAATGCAGCGACCGCGTTCCACTGCAAGGACTGGCTCTATTTCAAGCTGACCGGCCACCGCGCCACCGACCCGTCCGAGGGCACCTTCACCTTCGGCGACTTCCGCACGCGCGGCTATTGCGATGATGTGCTCGAGGTACTCGGCGTCACCGATCTCCGGCATCTGTTGCCGCCCATCGTCGATGGCACCAGGCAAAGCACCTCGCTGTCGGCGGCAGCAGCCGATGCGACCGGCCTGCTCGCCGGCACACCGGTCGTTCTGGCCTATGTCGATGTCGCCTGCACGGCGCTCGGCGCCGGCCTGTTCGATCGCGAACGCAAGCCGGGATGCTCGATCATCGGCTCCACCGGAATGCATATGCGGCTTGCCGAAACGCCGGACCAGGTTCTGCTCAACGAGGCTGCAACCGGCTACACGATGACGATGCCGGCACCCGGCGTCTTTGCGCAGATGCAGTCGAACATGGCGGCAACGCTCAATATCGACTGGGTCCTTGGCCTCGCCTCCGGCATTCTCGCCTCGCAAGGTATTACGCGGACCAATGGCGAGATGATCGCGCTGGTCGACCAGTGGATATCGTCGTCCGAGCCAGGCGCGCTGCTCTACCAGCCCTATGTCTCGGAGGCCGGCGAGCGCGGGCCGTTCGTCGATGCCAATGCCAGGGCCGGCTTCATCGGCATTTCGTCCAGGCACGGCTATGCCGACATAGTCCGCGCGGTGTTCGAGGGGCTGGCTTTCGCGGCGCGCGATTGCTACGCCGCCATGGGGCCCCTGCCCAAGGAAATCCGCCTGACCGGCGGAGCGGCCAGGAGCCCGGCTCTGCGCAAGATCCTGGGTGCTGCGGTCGGCGCCGACATTCGCACCAGCGAGCGCGAGGAGGCCGGTGCTGCGGGCGCCGCAATGATTGCTGCGGTCTGCGTCGGCCAATACGCATCGATGGACGATTGCGTCAGCGAATGGGTCACGCCTTTGCTCCGTACGGCCGAACCCAGCGATCGGAAACTTGCCGCTGCCTATGAGGCGATGGCTCCGTCCTACACATTGGCGCATGAGGCGCTGCGGCCGGTCTGGCGCTCGATGGCCGCGTCCAGGCAAACCGACGTGAATTGAGAAGAGCATGCCCAAGAAAATTGCGATCATCGGCGACCGCTTCATGCTTCCGGAAGTGTTTCGCGAGAAAATCGAGGCGGCCTGCGGCGACAATCTCGACATCCGCAGCATTGAGACCGCTTGGCCCGACGAGCCGATGCAATTCGGCAATGCCGCGCTTGGTCTGGACAAGGTCAAGGAGTATTTCGGCGATCCCGACGAGGTGGTGGATTTCATCGGCGACGCCGAAATCTTCGTCACCCAGCTTGCGCCGCTCTCCGAAAGCATGATGCAGCGCCTGCCCACGCTCAAGCTGGTTGCGGTCTCGCGCGGCGGACCGATCAACATCGACATGGCCGCCGCCAAGGCCCACGGCATCACCGTGGTCAATGTGCCCGGCCGCAACGCCAGCGCCGTGGCCGAGTTCACCATCGGCGCCATTCTCGCTGAAACGCGGCTGATCCGCGTCGGTCACGAAGCCTTGCGCAAGGGCGAATGGCGCGGCGATCTCTACCGCGCCGATCGCACCGGCCGCGAGCTCAACGAAATGACCGTCGGCGTCATCGGCTACGGCAATATCGGCACCAGGCTGGTTCGCCTGCTGCGCGCCTTCGGCTGCCGCATCTTGGTTTGCGATCCCTATGTGCAATTGAGCGCCGAGGACCGCAATGCCGGCGTCGAACTGGTTGCGCTGGACGATCTGCTGTCGCGCTCCGATGTGGTCACGCTGCATTCCCGGGTCACCGAGGAGACGCGCGGCCTGATCGGCAAGAACGCCATCGCCCGGATGAAACCCGGCGTAATCTTCGTCAATACCGCGCGCGGACCGCTGGTCGACTACGATGCGCTCTACGATGCGCTCGTCTCGGGGCAGATCGGCAGCGCTATGCTGGAGACGTTCGCCATCGAGCCGGTGCCTGCCGACTGGCCGCTGTTGCAACTGCCGAACGTGACGCTGACGCCGCATATCGCCGGCGCGTCGGTACGCACCGTGACCTACGCGGCCGAGCAGGCGGCCCAGGAAGTGCGCCGCTACATCGCCGGGCTGCCTCCGGTCAATCCATGCTGACGACAGGGCATAGAGCGAGATGAACGGTGAAACCGAAATCGTCGACCTCTTCGTCATCGGCGGCGGTGTCAATGGCGCCGGAATCGCGCGCGATGCGGCGGGCCGGGGTCTGTCGGTCATTCTTTGCGAAAAGGACGATCTTGCCGAGGGCACCAGTTCGCGATCGGGAAAGCTCGTTCATGGCGGTTTGCGCTATCTCGAATATTACGAGTTCCGCCTGGTGCGGGAGGCGCTGATCGAGCGCGAGGTGCTGCTCGAATCCGCGCCGCACATCATCTGGCCGATGCGCTTCGTGCTGCCACACAGCCCCGATGATCGGCCGGCCTGGCTGGTGCGGCTCGGCCTGTTCCTCTACGACCATCTTGGCGGCCGCAAGCGACTGCCGGCCACCCGCACGCTCGACCTGCGCACCGCGCCAGAAGGCGCGCCGATCAAGGACAGCTTCAAGCGCGGCTTCGAATATTCCGACTGCTGGGTCGACGACGCCCGCCTGGTCGTCATCAATGCGCTCGACGCCGCGGAGCGTGGGGCCAGGATATTCACCCGCACTGCCTGCACCGCTGCCCGCCGCGAAAACGGCCTGTGGTCGGTGGAGATGCGCGACGGTCGAACCGGCGTCAGGACCACAGTCCGGGCACGGGCGCTGATCAACGCCGCCGGACCCTGGGTCAACGACGTCATCAACCGCGTCGGCGGCCAGAATTCCAGGCGCAACGTGCGCCTGGTCAAGGGCAGCCACATCGTTGTGCCGAAATTCTGGGAAGGGCGGCAGGCCTATCTCGTTCAGAACAGCGACAAGCGGGTGATCTTCATCAATCCCTATCAGGACGATCTGGCGCTGATCGGCACCACTGACATTCCCTATGAAGGGCGGCCGGAGGACGTGACCGCCGATGCGAGCGAGATCGATTACCTGATCAAGGCAGTCAATCGCTACTTCAAGCGCCAGCTCGCACGAAGCGACGTCGTCTACTCGTTTTCCGGCGTCAGGCCGCTCTATGACGACAATGCCGACAATCCGAGCGCGGTGACCCGCGATTACATATTCGAACTCGACGCACCGGCTGGGCAGGCGCCGCTGCTTTCGGTCTTCGGCGGCAAGATCACCACCTTCCGCAAATTGGCCGAGCACGCGCTCGACCGTATCGCCCCGTTCTTTCCGAAAATGGGCAAGCCGTGGACCTCGAAAGGGCACCTGCCGGGCGGCGATATCGCCAATGCCGATTTCGAGCAGTTCCTCGGCGACCTCGGCCATGAATTTCCCTGGATGCCGGCATCGCTGGTCAAGCATTACGGCAGGCTCTTCGGCACAAGGACGCGCGATCTGGTCGGCGCGGCCACCTCGCTCGCCGAACTGGGCCGGCGCTTCGGCAAGGATTTTTTCGAGCGCGAAGCCAATTACCTGTTCGAGCATGAATGGGCCGAGACCGCCGCCGATATTCTCGAAAGGCGCACCAAGCACGGCCTGCATCTGTCCGCCGCGGAAAGAACCGCCTTCGAGGACTGGTGCTCGAGCCGGCTGGCAAAGGCCGGCTGATGGCCTTTACGCTTTCGCTCAACACCAATCCGCTGGTCAACCGCTTTGCGGAGCCGGACGACCTGATCGACGCGATCGCCTATCAGATCGGTATCAGGGACGTCCAACTCACCCATGAATTCGTCAATCCCGGCTGGCCGGCGGCGACGATCGCCAAATTCGTCCGCCTGTTCCGCTCCGCGCTCGACCGCACCGGTGTGCGCGTGACCTCCGCGATGACCGGCCCTTACGGCCGGCTCAATCATTTCGGCCATCCCGATGCCGACGTGCGGCGCTACTACGTCGACTGGTTCAAGACCTTTTCAGAAGTTTCGGCCGAGCTCGGCGCCGCAGGCATGGGCACGCAATTCGCGATCTTCACTCGCCGGGATTACGACAATCCTGAACGTCGCGCGCGGCTTTTCGACATCGCGCTGGAATGCTGGCGCGAGGTCGCCGAGCATGCCAAAGCAGCCGGCTTGACCTACCTGTTCTGGGAGCCGATGTCGGTCGGCCGCGAATTCGGCCATACGATCGAAAGCTGCCGGGCACTGCAGCGCGAGATCGAAGCGGCCGGCATGGCCGTCCCGCTCAAGATGATGGTCGACATCGACCATGGCGACGTGACCTCGAGCAATCCGGCGGACACCGACCCTTATGCCTGGGCCGAAGCCTTTCCCAGGCAATCGCCGATCATCCACGTCAAGCAGTCGTCGATGAACAAGGGTGGTCACTGGCCGTTCATTGCCGCTCATAACAAGGACGGCCGCATCACGCCGGAAAAGCTGCTGGAGACGGTTCGCCGTGGCGGCGGCGTCGACAACGAGATCTGCCTCGAATTGTCGTTCCGCGAGCGCGAGCCCGTCGACCACCAGGTCATCGCCATGATCCGCGAGTCGGTCGACTACTGGGCACCCTTTATCGAGACCGGCCGGGCCGATCTCTTGCCGCGAGCATGATCGGATGAGCAGGAGCTGAGGCAGCTCCTGCTCAGAGCCGGAATACGTCAGCCAAATTTCGGATCGAGGCTTCCGGACTTGTAGCGCTTGGCCATTTCCGACAGCGGCAGCGGCTTGATCTTCGGTGCGTTGCCGGCGGTGCCGAATTGCTCGAAGCGCTCCTTGCACAGCTTCCGCATCGCGGCCATTGCCGGCGTCAGATATTTGCGCGGATCGAATTCGCTCGGGTTCTCGGTCAGCACCTTGCGGATTGCGCCGGTCAGCGCCATGCGGTTGTCGGTATCGATATTGATCTTGCGCACCCCGTGCTTGATGCCGCGCTGGATCTCTTCGACCGGCACGCCCCATGTCGGCTTCATCTGGCCGCCATATTTGTTGATGATCTCCTGCAACTCCTCCGGCACCGAGGACGAGCCGTGCATGACGAGATGCATACTCGGCAGACGGCGGTGGATTTCCTCGATGACGTTCATGGCCAGTACAGCGCCGTCCGGCTTGCGGCTGAACTTGTAGGCGCCGTGGCTGGTGCCCATGGCGACTGCCAGCGCATCGACACGGGTGTCGCCGACGAACTGTTCGGCCTGCACGGGATCGGTCAGCAGCTGGTCGTGGCTGATGACGCCCTCGACGCCATGGCCGTCCTCCTGCTCGCCGCCGCCCATCTCCAGCGATCCGAGAACGCCGATCTCGCCTTCCACCGAGACGCCGCCCCAATGCGCCATGTCGACGACGCGGTGGGTGATGCCGGAATTATAGGCGTAGTCGGCCGGCGTCTTGCCGTCTTCCTTCAGCGATCCGTCCATCATCACCGAAGTGAAGCCGTGCTGGATCGCGGTGACGCAGGTCGCTTCGTTGTTGCCATGGTCGAGATGCATGCAGACCGGGATATCGGGATGGATTTCGACCAGCGCTTCGATCAGCTTGGCCAGCACCACATCATTGGCGTAGGCTCGTGCGCCGCGGCTCGCCTGCAGGATAACCGGCGATTTGGTCTCCTCGGCTGCCTCCATGATGGCGAGGCCCTGTTCCATATTGTTCATGTTGAAGGCAGGCACGCCATAGCCGTATTCGGCGGCATGATCGAGCAATTGTCTCAGTGTGATGCGAGCCACTCAGTAGTCTCCCGTATCCGGTTTCGAGCCAGTGTTTGCGGGCCGTTCGGTTGTCGACGAGCCCCTGATGCTTCTGGCCGGATTTCCGCGGCACCGCAACCGCTGGGCGCTCGGCCGGCAGCAATTCTTGTTACAGGACGCGACCAGAAGCGTCATGATATCCCAAAGAGATATAACATTATCACAAAAATTTGGTGGCTTGTGCGACGTTTGCTGTTATATCTCGGAACCGGATTGCACAAGGATGCCGCGGAAATGAAGAGCGACGGCCGCCGGCAAGGCATCATGGATTTTCTGATGGACATCGGCACCGCCAGTGTCGACGATCTTGCCTCACGCTTCGGCGTGTCAAAGATGACTGTCCACCGCGACCTCGACGAGCTCGAGGAAAGCGGCTTCCTGCGCAAGGTGCGCGGCGGCGCCTCGATCCAGCCGAGCAGCCTTTTCGAGAGCGATTTCCGCTACCGCCAGCGGCTGGCCGGCGACGAGAAGAAGCGCATCGCCGCCGCTGCCGTGACGATGATCGAACCGGGTCAGACGGTGATCATCGACGATGGCTCAACCGCGGGCGGCGTTGCTCGGCATCTTGCCGATCTGCGTCCGCTGACGGTGATCTCGAACAATCTGGCCGTCATCCAGGATTTGGCGGGCGTTGCCGGCATCAACCTGATTGCGCTCGGCGGCCAATACAACAAGAAGTTTCACGGCTTCTTCGGCCTGCTCGCCGAGGACACGCTGAAATCATTGCGCGCCGATGTCGCGTTCCTGTCGTCATCGGCCATCCATGGTGCCTCTGCCTTTCACCAGGATCAGGAAGTGGTCCAGACCAAACGGCTGATGATGGCCGCAGCAGCGCGCAAATATCTGCTGGTCGATCATGGGAAATTCGGCCGCACTGCCTTGCACTTCCTGACAGATCTCAAGGCCTTTGACACGGTCTTCACCGGCCGCGAGCCGCAGCCGCAGATGCGCGCCGCGCTGGATGGTGCCGGCGTTTCGCTGACAGTGATCGCAGAATAGGAGGGCACGTACGGTTTATTGGGTCGGCACCAGCTGGAAAATGAACAAGACGCTCGCCGAGGCGATGGCTTTCGCCGAGGCGCTGGCGGAGTTCGTCCCCGGTTTCGACGAGCGCATCCAGCCTTTCGTCATCCCGCCCTTCACGGCGATCCGCGAGGTCAAGAAAGCGCTGTCGCCGACGCGCATCAAGGTCGGCGCGCAGAACATGCATTGGGCCGACGCCGGCGCCTGGACCGGCGAGATCTCGCCGGTCATGCTGAAAGACTGCGGCCTCGACATGGTCGAGCTCGGCCACAGCGAACGGCGCGAGCATTTCGGCGAGACCGACAACGCCGTCGGTCTGAAGACTGCGGCGGCGGTGAAGCATGGTCTCGTGCCACTCATCTGCGTCGGCGAGACCCTGGCTCAACGCGACAGCGGGCAGGCCGCTGCGGTGCTGGCCTTGCAGGTGCACGGCGCGCTGCAGTTTCTCGAAGGCGCGGCGAAGGCGGCGACGATCCTGTTTGCCTATGAGCCCGTCTGGGCGATCGGCGACAAGGGCGTGCCGGCCAGTTCGGACTATGCCGACAGGCAGCAGGCGCTAATCAAGAAAATCGCACGCGACCTGCTGCCGGTGGTGCCGCCGGTGCTTTATGGCGGCAGCGTCAATCCGCAAAATGCCGCCGAACTGGTCGGCCAGCCCAACATCGACGGCTTGTTCATCGGCCGCTCGGCCTGGCAGGCGGACGGCTATATCGACATCCTCAAGCGCGCCTCGGCGGCGATCTGAATCACCAAACAGGAAGGAAACGGAACATGAAAATTGCCATTGGAGCTGATAGCGCCGGTAAGCCGCTGCTCGACGTCATTGCCGCTCACCTCGCTACCAAGCCCGGCCTCACGGTTAGCGACCTCAGCCAGTCGGGCTACTATGCCGACCTGTCACAGAAGCTCGCCCAGACCATCCTGGACGGCGAAAACGATCGCGGCATCCTGTTTTGCGGCACCGGCATCGGCGTATCCATATCCGCCAACAAGGTGCCCGGCATTCGCGCCGCACTCACCCACGACACCTATTCGGCCGAGCGCGCGGCAAAATCCAACAACGCCCAGATCATCACCATGGGCGCCCGCGTCATCGGCCCGGAACTGGCCAAGTCGATCGTCGATGCATGGCTTGCATCGGAATTCGATGAGAAGGGACCGTCGGCCGGCAATGTCCAGGCGATCGACAGGCTCGACGCGGCGAAGCGGGGCTAAGCCAGACTGTTCCACATCGCTCTGATAATCGTCACGGCCGATGCGGCGCCGGGGTCCATATGCCCGAGCGAGCGCTCGCCGAGCCGCGATGAGCGGCCCTTGGCGGCGATCATGCCCTTGGTCGCCTCGGCACCTCGTTCGGCCGCTGCAAGTGCAGCCTCCAGGCTCTCGGACAGGCTCTTGCCGGCTTCCTGCGCGGCACCCGCTGCTTGCGCAGCCGGCAGCCAGGCGTCGACCATGGTCTTTTCGCCGAGCTCGGCCTTGCCGCGATCCTGGATGCCTTGCGCCATCGCCCGGAGCATGGCGATGGTGTCAGCGTCCTCCAGAATTGCCTTGCCTTTGACGGCGGCGGCACCGCGCATGAAGGCGGTCGCATAGAGCGGGCCTGACGAGGCGCCGACCGCGTTGAGGAAGGATTTCGCCGCAGTGTTGAGCAGCGCCGTCGGCTCGGTCGCCGCGAGGTCGAGTTGCGCTAGTGCATCGCGCGCAGCTGTGAAGCCTAGTGCCATGGCGATGCCATGGTCGGCGTCGCCGATGACGCCGTCGAGTTGGCTGAGCCTGTCCTTGTCGGCGTCGATCGCCGCCGCGATCTCATCGAACATTCTTTTCAAGCCGACTGAATCGATCGAGGTCATGATGCTTTCTCAGCCGGCGCGGAACATGGCGCCGTCGCAAGGATGGTCGAGCATCGCCTGCAACTCGCCGTCGAGATGCATCAGCGTCACCGAGGCGCCGGCCATTTCGAGCGAGGTGCAGTAATTGCCGACCCAGGTCGCGTGGACGGAAATACCGACGTCATCCAGCCTCTGCTTGACGCGTCGGTTCATGATGTAGAGCTCCATCAACGGCGTTGAGCCGAGCGAATTGACCAGAACGGCGACCTTATCGCCGCGCGCCGGCGCCATCTCGTCGAGGACCTTGTCCAGCATTTCGTCGGTGATCTCGTCGGCCGTTTTCAACTTTCCGCGCGCGATGCCTGGCTCGCCATGGATGCCCATGCCAATCTCCATCTCGTCCGGTCCGATCTCGAAATTGGGCCGGCGGGTCTGCGGCAGCGAGCAGGGCGACAGCGCCACGCCCATGGTGAAGGTGTGATCGTTGGCCTTCCTGGCGATACGCTCGCATTCATCGAATGACAGCATCTGGTCGCATGCGGCACCGGCGGCCTTGAAGATGAAGAAATTGCCGGCGACGCCGCGCCGCTTCTGCCTCTGGTCGCGCGGCGCCGAGGCGACATCGTCGGTGGTCAGCACGGTGCGCACCTCGATGTCGTCCATTGCCGCCATTTCGGCGGCCATGTCGAAGTTCATCACGTCGCCGGCATAGTTGCCGTACATGAACAGCACGCCGGCGCCACCGCTGGCCGCCTTGGCGCATTCGAGGATCGGGTCCGGCGGCGGCGAGGCGAAGACATTGCCGATCGCGGCGGCGTCGGCCAGCCCCTTGCCGACGAAGCCGAGGAAGGTCGGCTCGTGGCCCGAGCCGCCACCGATGACGAGACCGACCTTGCCTGGGCGCGGTCCGTCGCGGGCGATAATGGCGCGCGGACTGCCGTCCGCGCTTCTGAGATGGCGCGGATGCGCGGCCAGGATGCCCTCCAGCATCTCGTCGACGGAGCGGTTACCGTCATTGATGATCTTCTTGGTCTGCACCGGCATCCTCCCTGGTTTTCGTGAGATACTACAGCGCCTTACCGGGATTTCCACCCGGCGGTGGAGGTTTCACGCCGCGATGTGTTCGCGTGCCGCCAGCAGTTGCACGCAGGCACTGGCCGCCTCTTTGCCTTTGACCCTGAAATGCTCGAAGAAGAAGCGGTGATGGTCCGCGCTGTCATGGTAGTTGTGTGGCGTCAGCACCGCCGAAAGCACCGGCACGCCAGTCGACAATTGCACATTCATCATACCGTCGATGACCACGCTTGCAACAAACTCGTGCCGGTAGATGCCGCCATTGACGACGAACGCGGCGCCGAGGATAGCGGCATAGCGGCCGGTCACGGCAAGCGTCTTTGCATGCAGGGGAATCTCATAAGCGCCAGGCACATCGAAGACATCGACGGCAAAGCGTTTCTCTCCGAGAACCGCCAGTTCCGCCTCGAATGCTTCAACGCATTGGTCGACGATATCGGCATGCCAACGCGCGCGAATGACGGCAACGCGGATCGCTTCATAGTCGTTGTGGGAATGCTGATTCATGGGTCCATCCTTCCGTTTCGAACCAGAATCAGGACGCACGATACGGAGTCCGAACCGCGAAAGCGGACCGTCTTCCATTTCGTTCTCTTCCATCCGGACTGTGACCGTCGGCTCCGGAATCACACCGGATCTGCTGACCTCTCCGGCTAACCGGAAAGCGCTCGCGGGCTTGGGCCGAGACCCTTACCGCCGGTGGGGACTTTCACCCCGCCCTGAGAACATTGACGGCGTTTGTATGGAAGGGTCGGAAAGCGCTGTCAACCACCGGCGTCGTCGTCGATGGCGCAGAAATAGCGATCCGTTTCGACCTGGTCACCGTTGAGGGCGAGGGAGGAGAGCGTCAAATAGCGATCACAGGTAAGGCAGGCAGCACCTTGTCCAAGGTGATGGGAAATTCACGCACTCGCACGCCGGCCGCGTTGTAAACGGCGTTGGCGACAGCAGCCCCCGCACCGCACACGCCGAGCTCGCCGAGACCCTTTGCGCCAAGCGGGTTGGCCTTGTCGTCGTCTTCCTCGAGGAAGGCGACCTCCATATCGGGGACATCGCCATTGACCGGCACATGATACTCGGCAAGATCGTGATTGACGAAGTGGCCGTAGCGCGGGTCGAGCACCGTCTGCTCCATCAGCGCTGCACCGATCCCCCAGGTCATGCCGCCGATGATTTGCGAGCGCGCGGTCTTGGCGTTGAGGATACGGCCCGCGCCGATCACAGCCAGCATCCGGCGCATGCGGATTTCACCGGTATCGCAATCGACAGCGACCTCTGCGAAATGCGCGCCATAGGAATGCTGCGAATAGGTCTTGTATGACTGGGTGGTGGCGCCCGCGGCTACGGAGCCTTCGGCTTCGAGTCCATCGGGAGAGATCCCTCGGATAAGATCGGTCAGGCTCGCCGATCGCTGGCCGACCCTGACCTCGCCGTCGGCAAAGCTTGCCTCGGTGGCGTTCGCGCCGCGCAACGGCGAGGCTTCGTTCGACTGCGCCGCCTCCAGGATCCGTTCCTTGAGGACGTTGCACGCATTATACAAGGCCGAACCCGCGCTTGCTGCGCCCCAGGACCCGCCGGAGCCGGCGGTACGCGGGAAGCGGCTGTCACCGAGCTCCACCTTGACGGACGAGATCGGCAGGCCGAGGCTCTCGGCGGCAATCTGGGTCAGGATCGTATAGGTGCCGGTCCCAATATCGGTCATGTCGAGCCGCGCCGTCACCCGACCGTCCCGGTCGATCGCAACCCGCGCCGTCGCCGCGCCGATATAGTTCGGACGGATCGCCGCCGCCATGCCGTGGCCGATAAGCTTGCGGCCCTCCCGAGTTCGGCCCGGTGTCGGGTTTCTCCGCTCCCAGCCGAAACGGCGGGCGCCTTCCTCCATGCAGGCGACGAGATTGCGGGTGGAGAACGGCACGCCGCGCTCGGGATCCTGTGCCGGTTCGTTGCGGATCCTGAGTTCGATCGGGTCCAGACCGGCGCGCTCGGCGAGCTCATCCATGGCGCATTCGAAAGCCAGCATGCCGGGCGCTTCGCCGGGCGAGCGCATCCATTCGCCGCGGTTGATGTCCAGCGGAACCAGGCGATGGCGGGTGAGACGGTTCGGCGCCGCGTAGAGCGAGCGCGCAAAAACTGCCGTTTGTTCGCAGTACTCCTCGAAGCTGGACGTTGCCGACCAGACATCGTGTGCGATCCCGGTGAGCCGCCCGTCAGTGTCCGCGCCGAGACGTACCTGTTGGACCATCTCCGCGCGATGACCGGCATTGGCGAACATCTGTTGTCGCGTCAGCGCGATCTTCACGGGGCGCTGCAGCACCTGCGCTGCAAGTGCGGCCAGGATCGTGTCGGCATGGGCAATCAGCTTGGAGCCGAAGCCTCCGCCGATGAAGGGACTGACGATGCGCACTCGCTCGAGCGGGATGCGAAGCGTGCTGGCGACCCCGGCCCGGAAGTTCGCGAGGGTCTGCGCCGATGTACGGATCGTCAGCTCGTTGCCTGACCAGGCAGCAAGCGTCGCATGCGGCTCCATCGGATTGTGATGTTCGAAGGGGGTCCCGTAAGTGGAATCGATCTTGATCGGCGCCGTCGCAAAGGCGCGCTCGAAGTCGCCGACCACGCTGTCGGTCTCGAAGCCGGCATTGGTCCGCTTTGGCGCGTAGGCGTCGGCGATATGTCCCGGTAGATCGTAGAGGCCCGGCTCCTCGTCGTAACGTACTCTGATGAGGCCCGCAGCAGCGCGCGCCGCCTCGAACGTCTCCGCAACGACCAGCGCGACCGGCTCGTCGTAATACCGTACCTGATCGCTGTTGAGCGCGGGCCGGGGGCGCGTGAAGACCTCCGGCACCGTTGGCGTGACCGTTGGGCCGAAATCCGGCTGGGCCGGCGCATTGCGGTGCGTCATGACGAGCAGCACTGCCGGCGCCCGTTCGGCTTCGGTCGTGTCGATCTCGGCGATGCGGCCCTTGGCGACGGAGGCGCCGAGAATGTAGCCATAGGCTGTACCATCCAGCTCATTCTCGTAAGCGTATGTGGCGCCGCCCGTCACTTTGAGCGGACCGTCGATGCGGTCGATCGGCCGCCCGATGATGCCAGCATCGGCACGAGGTTTCACCCTTGAATGGGTGGCGGAGCCGGGCAGTCCGGGTATGGTCTCGTTCATAAGTCACCTAAAGATTTTTCATCTGGAGTTCGGAGGCATCGAGGCCGCGACGACGCCGCTTCCTCGCACCTTTATGTTCGTCGCGCGGCGGCCGGAGCTCACGCGGCGATCTCGCCGAAATCTCGCGAAACTCGACCAGCCTCCCTGTTGGGCCGGCTCGCATGAAGATCGCATGCAGGCCAGTGTAGGGCGCGCCACCGATTGTCCCGCTCCCGCGATCGCAGACGATGACCCAGTCGGCGGCGAAGAGCTTGAGATCGACGGTCGATTTCGTGATCCTGTTCCCCTGCGCTTGATGCGCGGCGGTCCAGGCTGCGAGTGCCCGTTTGCCCTCTGGCGGTCCGTGTCGGCCTCGTTGCTCGCCGACAGGGAATTGGAAGGTCATCGTCTCATCGCAACAGTCAAGGAATGCCGTCCAGTCGCCAGAGGCCCAGCCGGCAAAGAAGGCGTCTACGGCGGCCTCGAGCCCGTGACGAGCTCCCGGATCGGATGTGGCGCCCCAGGCTGTGGCGGCAGAGACGAGAAGGCCGCCACCCGCGGCGGCAACGGCGCGTCGCGTGAGTTTCATATCGATCTCCTGCTCGGCGCCGGCATCTGGGAACAGCGGTTCGGGGTCGTCGTCTCTGTCATCGCATCGCCTCATGCACTCTCGGCGGCAGCAGCCAGCGTGTGCCGTATCGTCCGTTTCGCCAGCGGGATCTTGAAACCATTGGCGCCATGACCGACGGCTCCGGCGAGCGCGGCTTCGGCCGCGTCGCTAAAGGCACCGTCGGATGCCGCCGCGCCTGCCAGCGCGCGCTCCGCCTCCGTCGCGCGCCAGGGTTTCGCTGCCACGCCGCCCATGGCGATCCGAGTGCTTCGGATACGGTCGCCGCTTTTCTCGACGATTGCTGCCACCGACACCAGCGCGAAGGCGTAGGAAGCACGGTCGCGCACCTTGCGGTAAACCTGTCGGCCGGGTGGCGGCGGCGGCAGGGCAACCGAGACGACTATTTCGCCGTGGCCGAGCACGGTCTCCAGCTGGGGCGTCGCCTCGGGCAACCGATGGAAATCGCCGATCGGGATCGTGCGGGTCTCGCCGCCGGGCGAGACGGTCTCAATCCTGGCGTCGAGCCCGGACATGGCGACCGCCATGTCGGAGGGATGGACCGCAATGCAGGCTTCGCTCGCGCCGAGTACGGCGTGCATGCGATTGAAGCCCTGAAGTGCCGCGCAGCCCGAACCCGGCTGGCGCTTGTTGCAGGGCATGTTGCGGTCGTAGAAATAGGGACAGCGCGTGCGCTGCAGGAGATTGCCGCTGGTCGAGGCCTTGTTGCGTATCTGTCCGGACGCTCCCGCCAGCAGCGCTTGCGTGAGCATCGGATAGCGCGACCTTACCCGCGGGTCGGCGGCAAGATCGCTATTGCGGACCTGGGCACCGATCCGAAGCCCGCCTTCCGCCGTCTCCTCGATCCGATCAAGCGGCAGCCGGCTGATGTCGACGAGATGCGCTGGGCGCTCGATCTCGAGCTTCATCAGGTCGAGCAGGTTGGTGCCGCCGCTGATGAACTTGGCGTCCGGCCGGGCCGCAACCGCGGCCGCCGCCTGCTCAGCACTCGCCGCACGTTCATAAGTGAAGGACTGCATTGCTCATGCCTCCTCTGCCGCGTCGCGGATTGCGGCGACAATGTTCGGATAGGCGGCGCAACGGCAGATGTTGCCGCTCATCCGCTCGCGGATCTCGGCATCGGTGAGAGCGACGGAAGCCGCTGCCACGTCGGCGCTCGCATGGCTTGGCCAACCGGCCCGCGCCTCGCCCAGCATGCCAACCGCCGAGCAGATCTGGCCTGGCGTACAGTAGCCGCACTGGAAACCATCGCGGGCGACGAAGGCGGCCTGGACCGGATGCAGCCGGTCACCCTCGGCAAGGCCCTCGACCGTGGTGATCTCGTCGCCTTCATGCATTGCGGCAAGCGTCAGGCAGGAATTGATCCGGCGCCCATCGACGAGCACCGTGCATGCGCCGCACTGGCCGTGGTCGCAGCCCTTCTTCGAGCCGGTGAGGCCGAGATGATTGCGCAGGGCGTCGAGCAGCGTCGTCCGCGGGTCGAGCTCGACGGCAAGATCCTTCGCGTTGATCCGTAACGACATCGTCATCGTCGGTAGCGGCGAGGACGATGCAGCCGCCGTGACGGTCTCGGCCGGCTCGGCGTCAACCGGTAGTCCGGTAGCCAGGAGCACCCCGGTCGCAACACCGCCTTCCAATACCATCCGACGCGTCGGCCCGCTCCTGTTGTCCGTTTTGGCCATGCATGATCTCCCAGTCGCAATGAAGCGCAGACGGCAACTTGACCCGAGCGAACCCTCGAGTTCTGTCACCCAACGACACTGGAGGTGGGAGTGCGGGCGGCGGCTTTCTTTCAAGAAACCGGCGGCACTATCAGGATTCTGGAGAAGAATTCACCCGATAGGCACGAGGCGTCATGCCCCTCAGACGTCGGAAGGTCGTGGTGAAGTGGCTCTGGCTTGAGAAGCCGAGCCGAAAGGCAATGACACCGATCGACAAACCCGTTTCGCGCAGCAGCGCCTCCGCTCGCCGCACCCGTTCCTCGATCACATAGGCGTAGGGTGCAAGGCCGGTCGTCGCCTTGAAGCGACGCGCAAAACTGTCGACGGCCATGCCCGCGGCGGCTGCCAGCTCGCTTAGCGAAATGTCGGAATTCATATGCGCATCGATGTAATCCCGAACGCGACCAAGCGCCCGGCGGCTGAGACAGCCGTGACGTACAAACCGCGGTTGCTCCCCGCTCAGGTTGGCCACGCGGAGACTGACGAGGGCGACCAGATGCTCGACATAGGCAGTGTCTGGCTTGTGGCCGAGTGCCATCTCGTCACGAAGCGAACTCAAGAGCGTGGCGACGACCGCGTCTTTCTTGTTTACCAGTATAGGCAGGTTCTTCAGGCGTTCGCATCCGGGAAGCCCGATATCGGGATCGATCCACAGGGCTGAATAGGAGAGGTTTACATCGCGATAGAAGCCCTGTCGTTCCGCGCCTGCCGGGACGAAGGTGAGGGCTCCGGGACGGTCCATTCCGTCGTAAAGGGATCGTGCCTCGTGCCGGATGGATGTATGGGACGTGCCGCCTTCTTCGGTCAGCACGATCAGATGATGAGGGGCTGTCCAGCGGAGCTCCGCCTCCCGGCACGCCCACCGCCGGTTGTCGAAGACGATCGAGGAGCTGACCCATGACGCGGTTTGCAGGGGCTCCGACTTCTCGTCCTGGCTCCGAACCCGTCCGTCACCAAGCAACGGTCTGAATGACATCGCGGTATCCCGCTGGTTCACTCGCCGAGCCGTGGGCAGCCCCGGCTTCGAGCGTTGGGCGCCGCCCCGCCGCTACGCATACGGCCGTCCATGTGGGACCGGCAACGGGCGTTTTTAACCGTGCCGTGTTCAAGAAATCGTGAGATCAGGCAAATCCGGAGCACCCTCCCGGAAAAGCCGATCATCCGCGCTCGGGAAACATCACCCTCAGGCCTTCGCGCGAGGCCGTAGCGACACCGCGTTCGGTGATCAAGCCGGTGACCAGCCGCGCCGGCGTCACGTCGAAGGCCGGATTGGCCGCCGGCGTGCCTTCCGGGGATACGCGGACCTGGGCGATCTCGCCGGAAGCGGTCTTGCCCCAGACCAGTGAGACCTCGTCGGGCGAGCGCTGTTCGATCGGGATGTCGGCCAGCCCGTCGCCCACGGTCCAGTCGATCGTCGGCGACGGCAGCGCGACATAGAACGGCACGTCGTTGTCGGCGGCCGCCAGTGCCTTGAGATAGGTACCGATCTTGTTGCACACATCGCCGTCGGCGGTGGTCCTGTCGGTGCCGACGACGACCATGTCGATCTGGCCGCGCTGCATCAGATGGCCGCCGGCGTTGTCGACGATCAGCGTATGCGGCACGCCGTGGCCGGCCATCTCCCAGGCGGTCAATTGGGCACCCTGGTTGCGGGGTCGCGTTTCGTCGACATAGACATGGACTGGAATACCGGCTTCCGTCGCCAGATAGATCGGCGCGGTGGCAGTGCCGTAGTCAACGGTGGCCAGCCAGCCGGCATTGCAGTGGGTCAGGATATTAACTGGTTCGCCCGGCTGCTTGCGCGCCGCGATCGCCTTGATGATTTCGAGCCCATGGGCGCCGATGGCGCGGTTGAGGCCGACATCCTCGTCGGCGATCTCGCCGGCACGCCGATAGGCAGCCGCGGCACGTTCTGCCAGCGGAAGCGTCAGCAGGAAGCGCTGCATTTCGTTCAGCGCCCAGCGCAAATTGATCGCCGTCGGGCGCGTTTCGTGCAAGGTTGCCCAGACGGCGTCGAGTGCTGCGTCCGACGGATCGTCGGCCATCTGCATGGCGACGCCATAGGCCGCGGTGACGCCGATCAGCGGCGCCCCGCGCACCCACATGTCGCGGATTGCCGTGGCGATGCCGACGACGGTATCGATCTTTTCGATACGGAAATCATGCGGCAGCCAGCGCTGGTCGATGATCTCCACCGAACGCCCGTCGTCACTCGGCCAGATGGTGCGGTAGTGGCGGTCGCCGACGTTCAAATCCTGCTCTCCCGTTCGATCAGCGCGGCCAACCGGTTGACCTCGTCGATGCTGTGGATCTGGCGCCGGTTGACGGCGAGATGACGGCCGAATTTCAGCGCCTTTGCCTCACATCTGGCGCGCAGATCCGGATCGGCAATGGTCTCGAAATCGGCATTGTGGGCAAGGCCGAGAATTCGCCGGTGAACCTCGACGCCGGCAAAGCCGAGCAGATCGGTCCAGATCGAATGCAGCATGTGGTCTAGCGCCTGCTCGGCGCCAAGCCTGTCGCCCTGATCTTCGAACAGGCTCTTCTGGTAGAGCATGCCGGTACGCTCGGTTCGCCACAGATGCGAGAACTCGGCGCGAAACACCGACCATGTCTCGACCGTAACGCCGATCAGATAGTCACGCATGGCGTCGCGGCTTCCGTCCTGTTCATGGCCGCGCTGCGAGAAGAACGCCATCCAGAAGTTGGCGAGCAGCATGCCGACGTCGAAGGCGATCGGCCCGTAGAAGGCGAATTCGGGGTCGATCATCCTCGTTTCGGTGTCGGTGACCATGATCGAGCCGGAATGCAGGTCGCCATGCAGCAGCGTCTCGGCATTGGCAGCGAAGATGTGCTTCATGCGCTGCGCCTCGACCTTGAGGTCGCGGTCGGCGCGCAGCTCGGCGACAATGCCGTCGAGCTGCGGGCTGGTGTGCCGGTTCATCTTGGCATCGAAATACGGATCCGAGAAAACCAGGTTCTCGGTGATGTCGCAGAGTTCGACATTGTCGGCGAACAGCGCCAGATCGGCCTTGCGGTCCTTGGTCGCCATATGCAGGTCGGAGCCGCGAAACAGCGTGCGGGCCATGAACAAGCCGATGTCTGTCGCGATGTTGGGCAATTGCCGGCCTTCGATCAGCGCCCGCCGCAGGATAATGTGCGGCGACAGATACTCCATGATGATCAGCGCCTGGCCTTCGTCGAAGTGATAGATATAGGGCACCGAACCCGGCGCCCGCGCCTGTTGCCGCGTCAGCGCATGGTATTCGAAGAAGGAGCGTTTTAGCGGCAGCGGCCAGCTGTCGCCGACCAGCCGGACGTAGGGCAGGGCCTGCTTGACGACGGCCGCACCCTCAGCACCCTCGACGATGAACACCAGGTTCAGATTGCCGTCGCCGACTTCACGAACCTTCCACTGGCTCGTATCCTTGCCGATCTGCGAACACAGGGCCTCGTTGGCACCGAGACGGCCCGCCAGTGTCTCGACCGACAGTGCTTCGAACGGCGATTTCCCAGTCATCCTCACCTCCCGCTCATGTGCTCCGATGATAGCGGAGCCAACGCGGTCGGGCCAAGCTAGGAAGCCTGCTGGCAATTGTCAATCGTGTTGACAATTGCCGATATAGCCCATAGCGTCATGTTCAGGGAGGAACGAATGGGCAATGATGCCGTGTTCCGCGTCGACGGCCTGAGGAAATCCTTTGGCCATATCGAGGTGCTTGGCGGCGTCTCGCTCGAATTGCGTGCCGGCGAAGTGACCGTGCTGATGGGCGCCAACGGCGCCGGCAAATCCACCCTCGTCAAGATCATCAGTGGTGTCTACGACCATGGCGGCGGCACGATGTCGCTTGCCGGTCACGTGTTCGACCCGAAAACGCCGGCGGAGGCGATCCGCGCCGGCGTCGTTACCGTCCACCAGAACATCAATGACGGTGTCGTCGCCGACCTCGACGTCGCCACCAACCTTACTCTCGACAGGTTGAGCGGCAGCGGCGTGCCGACCCTGTTCAATCCAGGCCGGGTGCGTCGCGAGGCAAAGGCGGTGGCCCACCGCATGGGACTGGCCATCGACCTCAAGGCCCGGATCAGCGATCTCTCTCTGGCCGACCGCCAGATGGTGGCGATCGCCCGCGCCATGGCGCATCGGCCGAAAGTGCTGATCCTCGACGAGCCGACCTCCTCGCTGTCCAGCGCCGAAGCCGACCGGCTATTCGCGCTGCTCGACCGGCTTCGCCAGCAAGGCGTGGCCATCCTCTACATCTCGCACCGTATGTCGGATATCAGACGGCTTGCCGATCGCATCATTTCGATGCGCGATGGGGTTATCTCAGGTATCTTCGACAAGAAGCCGCTGGATTACGAAGGTGCGGTCAACGCCATGCTCGGCCGCAAGATCCAGCTCGAGCGGATCGTCGCCAGGAATTCGGCCAAAGCAATTTTCACTGCCGACGCGCTGCGGATTGCTGAAGGCGCCAGGCCGATCTCGCTGACCCTCGGCGATGGCGAGGTCGTTGCCATCACCGGCCTTGTCGGTGTCGGCAAGACCGTGCTCGCCGAGACGCTGTTCGGCCTGCGCCAGCCGCTGGCCGGGACCATGGTGCTGAACGGGAAACCTTATGCTCCGGCATCGACCGGCGAAGCGATTGCCGCCGGTGTGTTTCTCGTCGCCAAGGACCGGGGCGAAAACGGCATCGTCGGCGACTTCAACATCCAGGAGAATATCAGCCTGCCGTTCCACAGCCGCATGTCGCGTCTCGGTGTTCTCAAACGCCGTATCGAACGCGCCATTGCCCGCCAGCAGATCCAGGAGCTCGGCATCGTCTGCCGCTCGGAGAGGGACGAGATGGCGTCGCTTTCCGGCGGCAATCAGCAGAAGGTGATGGTCGCCCGCTGGATGTCGCAGGCGGCAAGGCTTTTCATCCTCGACGAGCCCTTTCAGGGCGTCGACATTTCGGCTAGGCGCGACATCGCCGCCAAGCTGCGGGCCAGCGCCCACGGCCGCGCGACGCTGCTGTTCGTCACCGAACTCGACGAAGCCCTGGAGACGGCCGATCGCATCCTGGTGATGTCGGAGCAGACGATCGTCGGCGAGCACCGCAATACCGATGTCGATCTCGAGCGTCTGCTGGCCGAAGTGGCGGGCGGGCCGTTGCACAGCGCAGCCTGACGGCGGGATGACGATGAGAATTGGAATGGAGAGGGCATGAATTCGGGTTGGATAAAGACGGTGCCGGCGTGCGGGAGCGCTGAATGATCCTGCGCGACAATGCTATTCGCTACGGCTTCATCGTTCTGTTGTTCGGGCTGATCGGCTATTTCGCCGTCGCTGCCGATGGTTTCGTCTCGCCGCAAAGTGCTGTCTTCATCTTCCAGTCGGTCGCCATCACCGGCGTTCTGGCGCTCGGCGTCACCGCCACGCTGGTCGTCGGCGGCTTCGACCTGTCGATCGGCTCTGTCGCCACCAGCGCCATGATGGCGGCTGCCTATGTCATGGTGGTGCTGGGGCAGAACGCCGTCGTGGCGGTCGTCGTCTGTCTTGTGATCGGCGCCGTCGTCGGCCTGATCAATGGCTGGCTGATCGTCTATATGCGGGTTCCGGACCTTTTGGCGACGCTCGGCATGATGTTCCTGCTTGTCGGCCTGCAGCGCATCCCGACCGAAGGCCGTTCGATCGCCACCGGCATGACCATGCCCGACGGCTCGGTCGCCAACGGCAGCTTCGGCGCCGCGTTCCTGGCGCTTGGCCGCCATCGCTTCGATTTCTTCATCCCGAACCTCATTCCGGTGTCGGTCGTCGTTCTGCTCGTGCTGGCGGTGCTGATCTGGTTTTTTCTCGAATACACGCGTTTCGGGCGCATGATGTATGCGGTCGGCAGCAACGAACGCGCCGCAGAACTCGCCGGCGCGCCTGTCAAGGCATACAAAATCTGGGCCTACGTTATTTCGGGAGTTTTTGCCTCGATCGGCGGCATTTTGCTCGCTGCCCGGCTTGGACGCGGCGACATCGCCTCGGGTAATAATCTGTTGCTCGACGCGGTGGCTGCGGCACTCATCGGTTACGCGGTTCTCGGCGCCGCCAAGCCGAACGCCTTCGGCACGGCTGTCGGCGCGGTGTTTGTCGGCGTGCTGCTGCAAGGCCTGACGATGATGAACGCGCCTTACTACACGCAGGATTTCGTCAAGGGCGTGGTTCTCGTGGTCGCCCTTGTCTTTACCTTCGCCCTTTCCGGCAGGGGCAGGAGATAGGGTTCGACCGGGTCATATTTTGGGTTCAACAAGTGGAGGAAACGACGTGAACATCACAAGAAGGCTTTTGGGGAAGGCAGCGCTCGGGCTTGCCGGCGCAACATTGCTGATGCAGATGCCGGCAATAGCGCAGGACAGGCCGGCGCCGTTCGACAAGCCGGGTGCCGTCAAGATAGCGCTGGTCCGCTATCTCTCGACCGGCGACTTCTTCCAGGCCTACCTTTCCGGCGTCGAGGCGCAGGCCAAGGCGCTCGGTGTCGACCTGCGCGTGCTCGATAGCCGCCAGGACGCGGCGCTTCAGGCGGACATGGTCGACCAGGCTATCGCGCTCGGCGTCCAGGGCATCATCATCCAGCACGGACTGACGGAATCGATGAAGGACGCCGCCCAGCGTGCGGTCGACGCCGGCATCAAGGTTGTCGCCTTCGACGTCAATGTCGAAAACCCCAAGATCCCGCAGATCGAACAGTCCGACCGCGACCTCGCGCGCCTGGCGCTCGAACAGGCGGTCAAGGACAATGGCGAGAGCTGGAAGGCCGGCTATGTCTATGTCGCCGGCATCGCGCCGCTCGACCGCCGCAACGAGACCTGGGTCGAATTCAAGAAGAAATATTCGGGCATCAACGAAGCCGCCATGTTCGGCACGCTCGACAATCCGATCGCCAATTCGGTCGCCAACCAGGCCCGTTCGGTGCTATCGGCCCATCCCGACATCAAGGTGATGTTCGCGCCCTATGACGAATTCGCCAAGGGCGTGAAGATCGCGGTCGACGAGGCCGGGCTGAACAAGGACATCAAGATCTATTCGGCCGACATCTCGACCTCGGATATCGCCGCGATGCGCGAGCCGGACAGCGCCTGGGCGGCAACCGCCGCCACCAACCCGGCCGTCGTCGGCCAGGTCTCGGTGCGTGCGCTGGCGCAGCTCCTGGCCGGCGAGGATCCCGGCCACAACGTCATCGTGCCGCCGACGCTGATCACCCAGAAGGATCTGCTCGACAAGGACATCAAGAACATGGAGGACCTCTCGGCCAAGCTGCCGCAATTCGCCCATGCCGATGTCGCGATGCCGACCTGGATGCCGAACCCGAACGCGAAGTAGCGTTTCAAGCAAAAGGAAAGAGCGGACAATGCTATAAGCCTTTGGCGGACATGTGGAACTAGACGCGTACTCGGAACCAAGAGCCGCCTGCTGCAGGGTGTTGCAGGCGGCTCTTCTTGTCTTGCGGAAGATGTTTTCACCGCGGGTTTGCCGGATTTAATTGTCGCCAGTTCCGATTTTGCAACGTTGCAAAAATCATGCGTGAAAGTATCGGTTTATCGGGAGTTTTGCGAAAGGCTGATGATGTCAGCGAATGAGATTGATGTTGAAGTCTTTAAGCAGATCGAACAGCAATTGCACTGGCCAGAGGTTCGTTCTTCCCGGGACGCCGTCTCCCCATTTTTGGGGGAAATTTCTTGGATTTTGGCAGTTCTGGCGGGTTTATGACAAAGCTGTAGTGATTGATTCTCTGTTCCAAGAAACGCACTCGGGCAGACCCACTCTACCTGAAATCCGTGATTTCGCCGTCAAGCCCATCGCGGCGGATGCTGTCTTGGTTCTATATCGTAGTATCCGCCGATCAGATGGGGGGACGCCTGAGAGGAGGACTCTTCGGAGTTCGATCTGGAAGCTTTTTGATGGGCGATGGCAGATGCTCTTCCATCAAGGAACGATTGTTCCGTATGTGTCGTCAGTTTCGGATATTTGCGAACCTCGGAGAGGTAGCTTGTGAAGATTGAGGTTTTGACAGAGGCAACTCCGACCGTGACGGAAGCGATCTCCCAATTGGTGTCTCAACTATCAACGACGGCAGCCACCCCAACATTCGACAGCATCACTAGGGTCGTAAAATCGCCTGCTACTATTCTTCTCGTAGCCCGTTCGGAAGAGGGTGCCTACGTTGGCATGTTGACGCTCGTGCTCTTCGAAATCCCTACGGGGATCAGGGCTATAATTGAAGATGTCGTTGTTGACGCTGGTCATCGAGGTCAGGGCTTCGCGGAAGCCCTGACACGAGAAGCGCTGAGGCAGGCACAAGAGGCTGGCGCAAGAACAGTGGACTTAACTTCCCGCCCGTCGCGAAAGGCTGCCAACGCCTTATATCAGAAACTTGGTTTCGAGCGGCGGGAGAGCAACGTGTATCGCTTCTCGTTCCCTTTCCAGTCGCAGAATTCCTAAGTTTCGCGACAGCTTCGGCTATTCGTTGAACAGATCGGAATGGGAGCCGGTGCGAGCTAGCTGGAGTTCATCGCCGGCAACTCGGTAGATCAAGAGCCAGTCCGGTTCTATGTGAGCGTCACGAAAGCCTTTCCAATCGCCTTTCAGCGAGTGGTCCTTATAGCTCGCCGGTAGCTCATCTCCGGCGAGCAGGAGGCCTAGCAGTTCGCGCAACTTGCCAAGATCTTTGCCCCGCTTCTCCGCACGTTTCACGTCGCGACGGAATTGCCCAGAGCGAACGGGCGTCAGCACGTCACATTCCCAAATCCTTGAACAACTCATCGGCCGAGGCGAAAGGCTTGCCCTTGCCACGTTCCAATTCGGTCATGGCCTTTCGAGTCGTTGCGTTCGGCACTTTCACCGGGAAGGGAAATTCCTTGTCGGCGGCGACGCGGACCAGCAGCAGGCGAATGGCGTCGGAAACGGACAATCCCATTGCCGCCAAGGCCTCCGTTGCCTGATCCTTTGTCGCCGTATCGATCCGAGCGCGGACCACGGTATCCGTTGCCATGTTGTGACTCCTTAAGAGAGCCACAATGTAGCTACAAAATACCAATTACGCAAGTGTGATCCCCGATCGCGCCTACCTCAACGCCGCCGCGATGTTGCCGCCATCGACCGTCGTCACATCGGCGGTGGTCCGCTCGGCCAGCGCCTGATGCAGGAAGGCCTGGGCCACGTCTTCTGCCGTCACTTCCTGCCCGAGCAGGTTGCCCGACATGTACTCCTTCTCCGACACGCCGCGCGCGCCCGAGCGGCTGGCGATCATGGCGTCGGTCAACAGCCCCGAACGGATGCGGTCGGCGTTGACGGCATTGGAGCGGATGCCATGCGCGCCGTAGTCGAGGGCATATTGCCTGGACAAAAACAGCGTTGCCGCCTTGGGAATGCCATAGGCGCCGAATTTCGGCCCCGGATTGACCGCCTGCTTGGAGGTATTGAACAACAGCACGCCGCCGGTGCCCTGTTCCAGCATGATGCGCACGGCATTCTGCGCCGCCGACTGGTGGGCGAAGAAATTGAGTTCGAAACTCTTGCGCAAGGTGGCGTCGTCGAGCTCGCCGATCCGGCCCTCCCAGGCAGCACCGGCATTGGAGACGAGAATGTCGAGGCCGCCGTAGACGTCGACCGCTTTGTCGAAGGCGGCGCGCATCTGCACCGGATCGGTGATGTCGGCGCCAATGCCGATCGAATTGTTACCGGCCTTTTTTGCCGCCTCGGCAGCCCTTGACCCATCGAGATCGACGACGACGGCATGGGCACCGTTGTCGGCGAACAGCTTTGCCGTGGCAGCACCGATCGCGCCGGCGCCGCCGGTGACCAGCATCACCTGGCCGGTCAGCGGCTTCGGCTTGTTGGCGGCAAGCTTGGCCTGTTCGAGCGACCAGTATTCGAGCGGGAACAGGTCGGCTTTGGAGAGCGGGCGGAAATCGCCTACGGCTTCGGCGCCGCGTACCGCCTCGATCCACATTTCGCCGACGTCGGAGGCGATCTTCGCATCCTTGAGCGTGCGGCCGTGGCCGAACATGCCGAGGCTGGGCACCAGCGTCAGCCGCGGCATCGGGTCGAGCATGGTGCGCTTCACGCCGTCGAGCGCATCATTGGTTTCGAAATAGGCGCGATAGTCCTTGGCGAATTTCTCGACATGCTGGCGGATGACGGATTTGTAGTCGCCGACCTTGTCCGCGTCGGGCGCCGGCAGTGCCATCGGTCCGGTCTTGATGCGGATCGACAGGTCGGGTGTCGACACACCGCGGCCGGCATAGTCGGCAATTTTTGCCGAATTGATGAAATCGACGATCGCATCCGAGGTGCGGAAATCGCTGATCATCCGATCGAAGCGGCCTTCGCCGCGTGCCACCGCCACCGCGCCGCGCAGCATCGGCGCAATCTCCGCGGGCTTCGCCAGCCTGGCCGGCAGTGCCACCTTTTCGGTGCGCGGCTTGCCGTTCCCGGCGATGAAATCCTCGGCTACGTTCACATAATGGATCATCCGGTCATAGGCCTGCCTGGCATCGTCGCCGAAGGTGAAGATGCCGTGCTTGTCTAGGATCAGGCCTTCGACCGTCGGATCGGCGTCGAATACATCGGCGGCCGCCTTGGCCAGATCGAAGCCCGGCATGATGTAAGGCACGAATCCCATTTTCGCGCCGAACACCTTCCGGCTCAGCGCTTCGCTGTCCTCCTGGTCGACGATGGCCAGGATCGCCGTCGAATGCGTGTGGTCGACGAATTTGTGCGGCAGGAAGGCGTGCAGCAGCGTCTCGACCGAAGGGTTGGGCGAGGACGGATCGATGAGGTTCGCCCGCTGCAGCGCGACCATGTCCTCGTCGAAGAGCTTCTTGAGCGACCGCGCCTTCAACAGCGCGCCGAGCTTGACCGCCGGCAGGCCCTGCGGCTCGATGACGCCCATGTCCCAGCCGCTGCCCTTGACGCAGAGCACGTCCCATTCGTCGCCGACGAGATCAATGGCCTTGGTCTTGCACGATGTGTTGCCGCCGCCGTGGAGGACGAGCCGCGGCTCGCCGCCCAGCAGCCTGGTCGTATAGACGCGCAGCGCCAGGTCGCGGGCCACACCGTTCTTTGCATAGTCGGCGACCAGCTTCTCCGCCTCGCCGTCATTCCACAGGTTCTTCATGTCAGCTTCGTCCGATTTCTCTTTTGTTGTGAACAGGAATACCGCGACGCCTTGATGACAATGCGTCGGCGGCTCTAGGTATCAGGCGACCTCTTTTGCTGCTGCTCCGGCATGGTCGAGCAGCCGTCGCGCCATGCGCGCGCCTACGACCAGATGGGTGCAGAGCCCGCCGGCGATCGCCGCGACGAGCGGTTCGAACTTGCTGTCCTCCTGCACCACCACAAGGCGCTTTTCGATGCTGCGCAGCGATGACAGCTCTGCCGAAATCAGCCGGCGGTTGTAGCTGCAGTCGAGCGCCTGGCCTCGGGCGTCGATGATCTGCCCGGCAATGACGCCGGCCGCACCCGCCTTGCGCAATGCAGCCATTTCGCTCTCGGTCAGCGCGCCGCATTTGACCAGATGGCTGTCGGTGTCCACCGAGCCGACCGAATACAGCGCCAGGTCGCACTCACCGATGCCCGACAATTGCTCGCGGATCACCGGCTCGGCGCGCAGGCCGCGTGCCAGTTCTTCCGTCGTCAGCACCAGCGGCGCGTAGAAATTCAGCCCCTTGGCATTGAGCCGGCGCGCGATTTCCATCGTGCATTGGTCCGGCCGGTACGAATAGGGGGCGCCCAGATTGCCGCAGAGCTGCACCACGGTGACGTCCTGCAGATCGGCATAGGACATGATGTCGGCGATGGTGTAGATGGTCCGCCCCCAGGCGACGCCGATGCGGTCGCCCTTCCTGACCAGCTCGAGAAAGACGCTTGCCGCCAGCACCGCGATGTCAGTGGACGGGTCGGCGACATAGCCGTTTTCCGGCGCTATCCAGACGGCGTCGAGTTGCAGTGCGTCTTCGAGCTTGCGCGCCAGCACGTCGTCGGTGAAAAGCTGGGTCGAGGTCGAGATGTTGACGATGCCGGTCTCGCGCGCCTTGCGCAGATACATCGCCACCGAGGCACGGGAAATCTTGAGCTGACTGGCTACCTGGTCCTGGCGCAGGCCGTGTGCATAGTAAAGCCAGGCGGCCTTGTGGATAAGCTGTTCTGCCGGTCGGATCGCCATGCCATCTCCTTGCTGACATTATTCACGGCTCTCGACAAAAGTCAAACCTTAGGCTGCGCACCTGATCCGACACTTGGCATCCCGGATGTCAGTAATTGCGCATTTATTGTTATCTCGGTACAATAAACCGATCAGGAGGTCCGACAATGAACGTATCACTGGGAGAGCGTTGGGAAACCTTTGTTTCCAACATCGTCAAGCGCGGCCGCTACGGTTCTGCCAGCGAAGTCGTGCGCGAGGGCCTGCGCCTTGTCGAAGAGCGCGAGGAAAAGCTGAAGGCGCTCCGTGCCATGGTGGACAAGTCGTTTGCTGAAGGCGGCGAAGCCACCGAGCAGGATATTGACGCCGCCTTGGAAGCCAAGGCCAAGCAACTCGCAAGGGAAGGCTTTTAGGAGTGCCACGGCTGCGCATGCTGCCGTCGGCACAAGCAGATTTGGTCAATATCCTTGAATACCTCACTCGTGAAAGCGGCAGCCTGTTTATTGGCGGGCGTTTTGTGGATGCTCTGCGCCAGAAATGCCGTGATCTGGCGAGCTTGCCGGCGACGATTGGTCGTGCTCGTCCCGAACTCCGGCCGGACGTCCGAAGTTTCGCTTTCAGGGGATACGTGATTTTCTTCCGCTATAATGGCGACTTTTTCGAAGTGGCGAATATCGTGGAAGGGCATCGGGACATCGACGCTTTGTGGCCGGAGGGTGAGGGCGGGGAGGGGCGTCCCAAGTAATGGGCGAAGGTGGTAAGAAGGCTCGACCAGACATTCGGAGGACGGGATGGGCAATCCCTACGAACAGGATCTCGACAGGAACCCGGCCAACCACCAGCCGCTGACGCCGCTGACCTATTTCGAGCGGGCGGCAAAAACCTTTCCCGACCGGACTGCCATCATCCATGGCCGCCAGCGCACGACCTATCGCGATTTCTGGAAGCGCTCGCTGAGGCTTGCCTCGGCGCTGGCGAAGCGCGGCGTCGGCAAGGGCGACACCGTCACCGTCATGCTGTCCAACACACCGCCGATGCTGGAAGCGCATTTCGGCGTGCCGATGACCAGGGCGGTGCTCCATTCGCTCAACACCCGCCTCGACGCCGCCGTCATTGCCTTCCAGCTTGATCACGCCGAAAGCAAGGTGTTGATCGTCGACCGCGAATTCGCCGGCGTGGTCCGGCAAGCGCTGGCGCTGGCCAAGGTCAGGCCGCTGCTGATCGATTACGACGATCCCGACTATGCCGCCGATGCGCCCTATGCCAAGGGGGAGCGGATCGGCACGCTCGACTACGAGGCGTTTGTCGCCGACGGTGACGAGGATTTCGCCTGGTCGATGCCGAACGACGAATGGGATGCCATTTCGCTCAACTACACCTCCGGCACGACAGGCAATCCGAAGGGCGTCGTCTGCCATCACCGCGGCGCGGCACTGATGGCCTATGCAAACACCATCCATGCCGGCATGGGCAAGCACCCGGTCTATCTGTGGACGCTGCCGATGTTCCACTGCAACGGCTGGTGCTTTCCCTGGACGCTTGCCGTGCAGGCTGGCACCCATGTCTGCCTGCGCTGGGTGCGGCCGAAGCCGATCTACGACGCCATCGCCGATCACGGCGTCACCCATCTGTGCGGTGCACCCATCGTCATGTCGGTGCTGATCAACGCCAGGGACGAGGACAAGCGGCAGTTCCCGCAGACCGTCACCTTCAACACCGCCGCGGCGCCGCCGCCCGAGGCGGTGCTGTCGGGCATGGCCGATGCGGGCTTTGCCGTCACCCATCTCTACGGCCTGACCGAAACCTATGGCCCGGCCGTCGTCAACGAATGGCATGGCGAGTGGGACCGGCTGGAGAAAGGGGCGAGGGCGGCGAAGAAGGCCAGGCAAGGCGTACGTTATGCCGCGCTCGAAGGCCTGACGGTGATGGACCCGCAGACGATGCAAGAGACGCCGGCTGACGGCGAGACGATCGGCGAGGTGATGTTCCGCGGCAACATCGTCATGAAGGGCTATCTCAGGAACCGCAAGGCGAGCGATGAGGCCTTTGCCGGCGGCTGGTTCCATTCGGGCGACCTCGGCGTCATGCACCCGGACGGCTACATCCAGCTCAAGGACCGTTCCAAGGACATCATCATCTCCGGCGGCGAAAACATCTCCTCGATCGAGGTCGAGGAGGCGCTGTACAAGAATCCCGCCGTCGCTTCTTGCGGCGTTGTCGCCCGATCCGACGACAAATGGGGCGAGGTGCCGGTCGCCTATGTCGAGCTGAAGCCGGGCAAGGCGGCGACCGAGGCGGAGGTAATCGAGCACTGCCGCGCGCTGCTCGCCCGCTTCAAGGTGCCGAAAGCGGTGATCTTCGCGGAAATCCCGAAGACTTCGACGGGCAAGATCCAGAAGTTCCGGCTGCGGGAGATGGCAAAGCAGCCTTAGGGCCTGATCCGAAAACGGAACCGATTTCGGAAAGCATCTTTTCAAGATCCTTCGCAAAAAAACACGGGGCGGCGTTGCAGGCGCGCCCGGCGGAAACCACATGCGTTTCGTGGGCCAACTCCGTCCGGGGATGTCACCATCTGTCACTAGTAGCCAAAATGGTGCCTTGACAGGTGATGGTTTTCAATTTACGAGTGACGAAATTCTAAATTCGTCAGTCGTAAATTTGGCCAACGAGATGCTTGAAACCCTGGACACCACCGCCGATTCCGCCCGCCAGGAAAATGTCACGCGCATCCTGGATTGCGCGGAGCGATTGTTCCGCCACTACGGCTACGGCAAGACCAACGTCGCCGACATTGCGCGCGAACTCGGCATGTCGACTGCCAACATCTACCGCTTCTTCGCCTCCAAGGTGGAAATCCATCAGGCGGTTTGCGGCCGTATGCTCGAGACCTGCTACCGGTTGAGCTACGAAGCCTGCCATGGTTCCGGCACCGCCAGCGAAAAGCTCCGCCGCTACGTGCATACGCACTATCAGTGGACGCTGGAAACCATGATCGACCAGGAGAAGGTGCACGAGATGGTCATCGTCGCCATCGAGCGCGACTGGCACGTCATCGAAAAGCACATCGACAGCATCCATGAACTGGTCGCGGAAGTGATCCGCGAGGGAATCGCTACCGGCGAGTTCATCGATCAGGATCCGGTGATCGCTTCCCGGTGTTTCGGCGCTGCCATTATCAGCCTCTCTCATCCGCAGATAATGGCCCAGTGCCTCGCCAAGAAGAACCGGGCGACGCCGGACGAGCTTACCGAGTTTGCCATCAGAGCCTTGAAGAAATGACCATTGCCGCCCGTCGGGCGGTGATGTCGGCAATTCATCTCCACAGTTCGGGAGTACGAAAAGTGTCTTTGTCCAAGTCCATCACCTACAGGCGACCGGCCGCCGGCCTGGCACTGATTGTCGTTGCCGCTCTCGGCCTCGCCGGCTGCTCGCAAGAGAAAGCCGAGGTCACCGAGATCATCCGCCCGGTCAAGGTGGTCGAGATCACTAAGGCGAGCGATACCCGTCAGCTTTCCTATTCCGGATCGGTGCGTGCCCGCACCGAGATGAATCTCGGTTTTCGCATCAACGGCAAGATCACCGAGCGCCTTGTCGACATCGGTGACCGCGTCAAGCCGGGCGACGTTCTCGCCCGCATCGATCCCACCGACTACGAGCTTTCGGTGAGAAGCGCTCAGGCCAGCCTCGATGCTGCCGACCGTCAGGTCGAGACAGTCGAGCTTACGCGCAAGCGGGCCGAACAGCTCTACGCCAAGAATTTCGCGCCGAAGTCGCAGCTCGAGCAGGCGACGCTCGCCTATAATCAGGCGGTCGCCACGCGAGACTCCGCCCGCTCGCAGCTTGCCCAGGCACAGAACCAGGTCCGCTATACCGATCTCAAGGCGGACAAGAACGGCATCGTCACTGCCGTTGCCGCCGATGTCGGCCAAGTGGTCGGCTCCGGCACGCCGGTGGTGACCGTTGCCATCGACGGCGAGAAGGAAGTCCTGATCGCTGTTCCGGAAACCGATATCGCCGAATTCAAGCCGGGCAAGACCGTCAAGGCTGGCTTCTGGTCCGATGAGGCGCTGACGCTCGACGGCAAGGTCCGCGAAGTCGCCGGCAGCGCCGATCCGCAGTCGCGCACCTTTGCCGTTCGCGTCAGCCTGCCCAACGATCCTCGCGTGCTGCTAGGCATGACCGCCTCCATCGAAGCCGCGGCGGACAACCGGCAGCAACTGGTGTCGATCCCGCTGGCCGCGTTGGCGCAAAAGGACAGCCAATCGATCGTCTGGACAGTCGACCGCAACGGCGGGACCGTCCATGCGCATCCGGTCAAGGTCGCCGCCTTCACCCCCGACGGCGTCAGTGTCGCCGATGGGCTGAAGCCGGGTGACGTCGTCGTCGCCGCCGGCACGCAGTTCATGACCGAGAATCTGAAAGTCAAGCTGACCGGTGATGCAGCGCAACAGTCGGCGTCGGCCGATGACGCTGCAAGGCGCTTGCGCTGACGGCCAGGCAATTCACGGTTTCCGGGCGGCAGGCGCCCCCGATTTTCGAGATCTCAGGTCGATGTAACCCCCACGTCGATCCTCGCGTCCCACCGCGATGTAGATCTCTCAACTCGGAAAGCCACGCCGCCCGGAAGCCCACATCGGAAGTTCCTTGGGCATGCGAAAGCGCGTGCTCTGTTGATCAAATTGAAACGGACTGACGCCGATGACCATCGACACCAATGAAAAGCGGTCTTTCAATCTTTCGCGTTGGGCAATCGGCCATCCGAGCATTGCCCGCTTCCTGTTCGGGCTGATCATCGTCGCCGGTGCACTCGGCCTGATGCGCATGGGCCAGAAGGAAGACCCCGATTTCACCTTCCGCGTGATGGTCGTCCAGGCGATCTGGCCAGGCTCCTCGATCAAGGAGATGGAGGACCAGGTGGTCAACAAGATCGAGCGCAAGCTGCAGGAAACGCCGCACCTCGATTTCGTTCGCTCCTACACCCGCGCCGGCAGCGCCATCATCACCTTGCAGGTCAAGGGCGACACCAATCCAGCGCAGGTCGCCGATGCTTTCTATCAGGTGCGCAAGAAGGTCGGCGATATCGCCAATGAGCTGCCACAGGGGCTGCTCGGGCCTTACTTCAATGACGAATTCGGCGACACGTTCATCACCCTGCATTCGATCAGCGGCGACGGCTACAGCTATCCCGAGCTGAAGAAATTCGCCATCCAGGCGCGTGACATGCTGCTGACGACGCCCGGTGTCGAGAAGGCCGTGATCATCGGCGACCAGCCGGAAAAGCTCTACATCGACGTTTCATCCAAGGTGCTTGCCGAACGCGGCCTGACGTTGACCGACCTGCAGAATGCGATCCAAGGCCAGAACAATGTCGACCCGGCAGGTTCGGTCGACACCGGCCAGCGTTCGGTGCGCATTTCGGTCGAGGGCGATGTCACCAGGGCGGCCGACATCCGCGAGCTTCGCCTGCGCGCCGGCAACCAGGTGACGCGCCTCGGCGACATCGCCACCGTGACCTCCGGCCTCGAGGATCCGTACCAGCGCAAATACCGTTTCAACGGTCACGACAGCGTCCAGCTCGGCGTCGTAATGGCCAAGGGCTTCAACGTCACCGACGTCGGCAAGGACGTCGAAGCGACCTATAAGCGCTTCGAAGAGGCGCTGCCCTATGGCGTTTCGGTCGATCAGATTTCCGACCAGCCGCATGTCGTGAAGGAGGCTGTGAGCGAGTTCATGGAAGCGCTCGGCGAAGCGCTGCTGATCGTGCTTTTCGTATCGTTCCTGTCGATCGGCTGGCGCTCGGGCCTGGTGATCGCGATCGTCATTCCGCTGGTCCTGGCCGCCACGTTCGCCATCATGTACGAGCTCGGCATCGACCTGCAGCGCATTTCGCTCGGCGCGCTGATCATCGCCCTTGGCCTCTTGGTCGACGACGCGATGATCGTCGTCGAAATGATGGAGCGAAAGCTCGAGGAAGGCTTGGTCAAGGTCGAGGCGGCGAGCTTCGCCTATTCCTCGACCGCCTTCCCGATGCTGACCGGCACGCTGATCACCACGGCCGGCTTCATCCCCGTCGGTTTCGCGGCCTCGACGGCCGGCGAATATGTGCGCACCCTGTTTTACGTCGTCGGCATCGCGCTGGTCGTGTCCTGGTTCGCGGCGGTCTATTTCACGCCGTGGCTCGGCCACATGATCCTGAAGCAGCGCAAGCACGCCGGCAACCATCACGATGTCTTCGACACGCGCTTCTACCGCCGTCTTCGCTCGACCGTTGCATGGGCGGTGCGCCACCGCATCATCGTCCTGGTGATGACGCTGATGACGTTTGCCACCAGCCTGTGGGCGTTCCAGTTCATCCCGCAGAATTTCTTCCCGCAATCGTCGCGCCCGGAAATCCTTGTCGACCTCTGGCTGCCGGAAGGCACCAGCATCAAGGAAGTCGAGACCCAGGCCAAGGCGCTCGAAGCCAGGATGATGGACGACAAGGACAAGCGCTTCATCGCCACCTATGTCGGCGAAGGCGCGCCGCGCTTCTTCCTGCCGCTCGACCAGCAGCTTCGCAACCCGAATTTCGCCCAGCTTCTGGTGATGGCCAATGACGAACCGGCCCGCGAGCGGCTGATTGTCAAGCTGCGCACCATCCTGGCCAATGATTTCCCATCGATCCGCGCCAAGGTCGACCGCCTGTTCCTTGGTCCGCCGACCGGCTGGCCGGTGCAGATGCGCGTCATGGGTCCGGATCGCCAGGAGGTGCGCCGCATCGCCGACGAGGTGAAGGCGAAGTTCCAGGCAAATCCGCTGCTCGGCGCCATCCACGACGACTGGCTGGAGCCGGTGCCGGCGATGAAGCTGGTGATCGACCAGGATCGCGCCCGTGCGCTCGGCGTCACCTCGCAGCGCATCCGCCAGACGCTGCAGGCGGCCATGTCGGGAGCGCCGCTCGATGACTTCCGCGACGGCGAGGAGACGGTTTCGATCGTCGCCCGTGAGCCGGAGGCAAGCCGTCACCTGCTGTCGGCGGTCGACTCCGTCTACATCCCGACCGATTTCGGCGGCTCCGTGCCGCTGTCGCAGGTCGCCAAGGTGGTCCCGGTGCTGGAGCAAGGCGTCGAATGGCGGCGCGACCGCTTGCCGACCATCAGCGTACGCGCCACGCTTCCGGACGGCGTGCAGCCGAACGATGTCGCCATGAAGATGTACAGCGACATGCAGGGCCTGCGCGCCAGCCTCGCACCCGGCTACAAGATCGAGATCCAGGGCGGCGCCGAGGATGCGGCCGAAAGCCAGGCCTCGATTGCGGCGAAAGCGCCGATCATGCTGGCCGTCATCGTCGTGCTGCTGATGATCCAGCTGCAGCATTTCGGCAAGGCCATGCTGGTGCTGGCGACCGGTCCGCTCGGCATCATCGGCGCGGCGGCGGCACTTTTGATCAGCGGCGCGCCGTTCGGCTTCGTCGCCATCCTCGGTGTCATCGCCCTGCTCGGCATCATCATGCGCAACTCGATCATCCTGGTCGATCAGATCGACCAGGACATCGCCGCCGGCGTGGAGCGTTCCGAGGCCATCATCGGCTCGGCGGTGCGCCGGTTCCGGCCGATCGTGCTGACGGCGCTGACGGCGGTGCTGGCGCTGATCCCGATCTCGCGTGGCGTCTTCTGGGGGCCGCTCGCCTACGCCATGATGGGCGGCATTCTCGTCGCCACGGTGCTGACCATCCTTGTCCTGCCGGCAGCCTATGCGCTGTTCTTCGGCAGGGAGCCCAAGAAGGTGGTGGAGCAGCCGGCCGAGACGGAAGAAAAGAACGAAAGGCCGCAACTGGCCCTGGCGGCCGAATAGCGGTCGAGCGAACGTCTTCCATAGATAACCCCGCCGAGGCGGGGTTATCAGGGTCGGGTCAGGCCGCAATCAGTTCGTACGGCCGAGCATCGTTATTCATTTTCTGTATTTTGATCGGTTGCTCTTCCGCGGTAGGAACGCTCCGACGCGACAACTCATCGATTCCCGCGTCAACAGGCAGCCCCAGCTTTTCGATTGCCAAACGACGCACCAGGGCCTCAGCCGAGCTGTCAATGTCGATTTCGTTGCGCTCCCATCGGCCAATCGACTGCTTGTCACGGTGGACCATGGCGGCCAATTCAGCTTGGGTCAGACCCATTTCGGAGCGCAGGAAACGAAGCTCGTCCCCGCTCATGCCCTTGGCATGGCTTACGATCCCAAGCGCGATTACTTGATGCAGTTCATTCACAGCAGGAATCGTGATGATGTCGTCGCCATCGTCATCCACCTCAACGGCGATGCCTTCGATGTAAACGTTGAGCAGACCGCTTTCTGTGTAGTGGTGTGCGTTATTCATCAGCTTCAACTCCAATTATCGAGCCCGCTTTTCGCTCGAACTCATCGATCCACATGACCGAAATAACTTTGACGAGACATCCGTTCTTGGAAGGGATGATAACGACCCCGATGGATCGACTCCCGCTGTTCGGTGTCTTGCACTCCACGCGATAACGGAAATGACCCGGCCGGGTTGCGGGCACAGGTGGTTGGTACACATTTCCAAACTTGAGCGCATGCAGCACATCAGACATGATCAAGCCGCGTTCGGAAAGCCGATCCTGCGCATGCAGCTTGTACGAGATGTTTAGTTTCAGATTTCTCGCGATAGATCTTATTTCAATCGTCGCACGGCCGGCATCCCAAGGTTGCGTGATCGTCACAAATCCCCCTTCTATGGCATTCCTTCCGGTGCTTCATCTATCATGGTGATACCTTACATAAGTGCTGAACGTCAATAAACAAGCGGCATGCCATTGACGCCCGTTGGGTGGTGACAAATTCGCTACCGAACACAGGACGACACCGCTATTAAGACTAGCGCGTGGTTGGAGGACAGTCATGACCATAGCTCAGACAAAGGCACCGCTGCGGCTGCCGATCGACGGGCGCCATCGCCGGATGTTCATCGGCGGCGGCTGGGTCGATGCCCGCTCCGGTCGGACCACGGAGAGCCGCAATCCCGCCACCGGCGCGGTCATCGCCACGGTGCCGCGCGCCGACCGCCAGGACATCGACTTGGCGGTGACTGCTGCGCGCAAGGCGTTCGAGGGCCCGTGGAGCCGGTTCAAGCCTTACGAGCGGCAGGTGCTGCTGCTGAGGATCGCCGACCTCTTCGAAAAGCACTGGGAAGAGATCAGCCGCTCCGACACCACCGACATGGGCATGCCGATCATACGCACCCGCGCCAATCGCAACCGGGTCATCGGCATGCTGCGCTACTATGCCGGCATGGCGACGGCGCTGCACGGCGAGACGATCGACAACTCGCTGCCCGGCGAAATCGTCTCGTTCACCCGCAAGGAGCCGGTCGGCGTCGTCGGCGCCATCATTCCCTGGAACGCGCCAACGGCGGCGTCGATCTGGAAGATCGGCCCGGCGCTGGCGACCGGCTGCACCATCGTGCTGAAACCATCGGAAGAGGCGCCGCTGACGCCGCTTTTGATCGCCGACATCATGAACGAGGCCGGCGTTCCGGAAGGCGTCGTCAACATCGTCACCGGCACCGGCACCGAGGCAGGTGCCGCACTCGCCGAGCATATGGGCGTCGACAAGATCGTCTTCACCGGCTCGACGGCGACCGGTCGGTCGATCGTGCGGGCCTCGGCCGGCAACCTCAAGCGCGTCTCGCTGGAGCTCGGCGGCAAGTCGCCGGTCATCGTCTGCGCCGATGCCGATCTCGACAAGGCGGTGCCGGTGGCGGCGATGTCGGTGTTCGCCAATTCCGGCCAGATCTGCATCGCCGGTTCGCGCCTTTTCGTCGAACGCGCCGTCCATGACGAGTTCGTCGAGCGGCTCGCGGCATACGCCAAGGGTCTCAGGGTCGGCGACGGCATCGACCCGGCGACCGAGATCGGTCCGCTCGTCTCCGAAAAGCAGCTGCAACGGGTCACCGGTTACCTCGAGGCCGGCACCGCGGAAGGGGCGAAACTCGTCACCGGAGGCACCCGGCTTGTGGAAGGCGCGCTTGGCGCCGGCAATTTCGTCGCGCCGACTGTCTTTGCCGGCGTCTCGGACGACATGAAGATCGCCCGTGAGGAGATCTTCGGGCCGGTGATTTCAGCCTTGCCGTTCGATACGCTGGACGAGGCGGTCGAGCGGGCCAACAACACGCCTTACGGCCTGGCTGCAGGGGTCTTCACCCAAAATCTCGCCACCGCCCACCAGCTGTCGCGCAAGATCCGCGCCGGCTCGGTCTGGGTCAATACCTATCACGCCATCGATCCGGCCGTGCCCTTCGGCGGCTACAAGATGAGCGGCTACGGCCGCGAGGGCGGCGCCGAGCACCTCGCCGAATATCTCAACACCAAGGGCGTGTTCATCAAGATCGATTGATTTGTCCGCCGCCCGCACAAAAAATGCTCCCCGACGCCGGTTTTGCAAAACAGAATTCCTTCCCATGGCCGCAAAGCCATCCCATGCTCGAGCAATTGGAGCGTTACGCTCGTCGTCATCGGTGCGTTTTTCCATGGCAGAAAATCGACAATTGCGGCTTGGCGCTTTCATGCGGCCCGTCAGCCTTCATACCGGCGCCTGGCGCTACCCGGGCGCCTATCCCGACGCCAACTTCAATTTCGCGCATCTCAAGCACTTCGCGCAAAGGCTGGAAGCGGCAAAGTTCGACGCCTTCTTCATGGCCGACCACCTGGCCGTGCTCAACATGCCGATCGAGGCGCTGCGGCGCAGCCACACGGTCACGTCCTTCGAGCCGTTCACGCTGTTGTCGGCGCTTGCCGCCGTCACCGATCGTATCGGGCTGATCGCAACCGCCTCGACGACGTTCGACGCGCCGTACCACATCGCCCGTCGTTTCGCCTCTCTCGACCATATCAGCGGCGGGCGCGCCGGCTGGAATATCGTCACCACATCCAATCCCGACGCCGCGCTGAATTTCGGCCTTGACGAGCATGTCGAGCACGACGAGCGCTATCGCCGGGCGCGGGAGTTTTACGATGTCGTCACCGGCCTGTGGGACAGTTTTGCCGACGATGCCTTCATCCGCGACGCCGAAAGCGGGCTCTATTTCGATCCGGCGAAGCTGCATGTGCTCGACCATAAGGGCGAATATCTTTCGGTGCGGGGACCGCTCAATATCGCGCGGCCGGTGCAGGGCTGGCCGGTCATCGTGCAGGCCGGCGCGTCGGAGGCCGGACGGCAGCTCGCGGCGGAAACGGCCGAGGTGATCTTCGCCGCCCATGCCGATCTCGCCTCGGGGCAGCGCTTCTTTGCCGACGTCAAGGGACGTGCGCAAAAACTTGGCCGGTCGCGCGACGACATCAAGATCCTGCCCGGCGCCTTCGTCATTGTCGGCGAGACCGTCGAGGAGGCGCAGACGAAGCGGGCCAAGCTCGACAGCCTCGTCTACTACGAGAGCGCGTCGCCTCGCTGTCGATCGCGCTCGGCCACGACGCGTCGCGGTTCGATCCGGATTCAGTCTTGGCCGAAATCCCGGAAAGCAACGCCAGCAAGAGCGGCCGCGAGCGCGTCATCGAACTGGCGCGCAAGGAAAACCTGACCGTCAGGCAGCTTGCGCAGCGGCTGGGCGGCTATTCCGGTCTTGCCTTCGTCGGCACTTCGAAAACCATCGCCGACGAGATGGAGGAATGGCTGGTCACCGAAGGCTCGGACGGGTTCAACGTCATGTTCCCCTATCTTCCCGCCGGATTGGATGACTTCGTCGAGAAAATCGTGCCCGAATTGCAGCGGCGCGGCATTTTCAGGAGCGAATACGAAGGATCGACCCTGCGCGAAAATCTTGGCCTGAAGCGGCCGCCAAACCGGTTCTTCCAACCTGAGACGGCAGCGATCCGCAAAGCTGGCTAGAACCGGTAATGATTTTAGACCGTGGCAAGCATCCGTTCTTTTCGTTCGGCCCGAATGTCCATAGGGTCAGCAGCGGGCTGGCAGCCCGAAATCATCGCGAGGGCTTTGCATCATGACCAATCCGGCCGTTGTCGGTTTCTCAGGCAATTTCACCCGGCCGTCCAAGACGCGCGGCTTCGTCGATCGTATCGTGAACGAGGTAGCCGGCAGATATGGCCTGGCCGCCAGCACGCATGACGTCGTCGACCTCGGCCCCAGCCTCGGTGGCGCCAAATGGGCGCGTGAACTGGATGCGCAAGCGGGCGATATCCTCAAGCGCGTCGTCGCGGCGGACGTGCTCGTCGTTGGCTCGCCCACCTACAAGGGCAGCTATACCGGCCTGTTCAAACACTTCTTCGATCTTGTCGACCCAACGGCGCTCAGGGGCAAGCCGGTGGTGCTGCTGGCGACCGGCGGCGGCGACCGGCATGCGCTGATCATCGAGCACCAGCTGAGACCGCTGTTCGGCTTCTTCGAGGCCTTTACGCTGCCGACCGCGATCTACGCTTCGGACAGGGATTTCATCGACGGCGTGCTTGCGTCCGAGACGATCCAGGCGCGCGTCGGACAGGTCCTCGAGGATATCGGTGCAGCGCTTGGCGGTCGCTCCCGCGCCGGCACCGCTGCCGAATAGCCCCTAAAAAGAAAAACCCGCCTCAGCGGCGGGTCTCGGGGCGAATCAGCACCATACCAAAATTAGTAGCATAGCTGCCGGCACAAAGCAAGAACAAAATGCAGGAATCGAGCGCGCCTTGCGTGCCCGATCCCTCAACGCAGCCGTCAGATGACGAACAGCCAGTTGGCGAGCAGCATCACCACGACGCCGGCGACCAGCGTCAGATAGGGCAGCATCCCCGCCTTTTTCACCGCAAGGTCGGACGAGCTCATGCCGAGATCGGCCAGCATGTGGTCGGGGAATTTGCCCTTGTCCTGGATGTAGTGCCGGAAGCAGAACACCGGGATGATCAAGGCTGCCGTGATCAGCCCGGCCCACAATGCCATCGGGTTCCACACCTTGGCGCCGGCGCCCATGAAGACCGCATTGACGTAGGCAAAGATGGCGCCGAGGCCGAGCACCCAGCTCGGCGCCTTCCATGGCCGCGCGATGTGGCCATTGTCGATGCGGTGGATCCAGCCGGCATTGAGGTTAAGGAAGTTGAAGATGATGTAGCCGCAATTCGACACGGCGAGGATGAAGAAGAAGCTTGTTGCGTCGGCCGAGGCGATGGCCAGCACGATCAGGTTGAAGATCAGGTCGGTCCACATCGCCCGCGTCGGGGCGCCGTGCTCGTTGACATGGCTGAGATAGCGCGGCAGCCAGCCGTCGACCGAACCTTGATAGAGCGTGCGCGAGGAGCCGGCCATCGCCGTCATGATGCAGAGCACCAGCGCCAGGATCATCAGCATCACCAGCAGGCTGTGGATCAGCTGTCCGCCGCCGACCATACCGGCCAGCGCATCGGCAACGCCGGAGCCGTCGACGATCGGCGTCGCCAGCATGCCGTTCAAGCCGAGCACGCCCTGGAAGGTGAACGGCACCAGGATGAACAGCAGCATGCACAGCAGGCCGGAATAGAAGATCGCCTTGAAGGTATCGGTGCCCGGGTTTTTGAACTCGGAGGTGTAGCAGACCGCAGTCTCGAAGCCGTAGGTCGACCACGCCGCGATGAACATGCCGCCGAGCACCAGCGTCCAGCCGGCGATGTTCCACGCGCCGGGCTCCGGCGCATAGGCTGCCGCGAGCGGCACCAGCGGCGAGAAGTTTGCCCAGTTGATCTGGCCGGTGACGATCGGCACCACGCCGACGATCAGCATCGGGATGATGACCAGCAGGCCGATATATTTCTGCACGTTGGCCGTGCCCAGGATGCCGCGATGCTGGATCGAGAAGATGATCAGCATCAGCACCGCGCCGATGAAGAAGGTGGCGTTGAAGGTGAAGGAAACCGGGCCAAGCGTGTGACCGTAGAGCGTCCAGTTACGGATCGCCGGCGTCGCCGCCGCGGTGACCGCGGTGATGGCGTCGGCGGCGCTGGTTCCGGCATGGGCCGCGATATAGGCGGCGACCTCCGGCGACGTGTCGGTGAACAGCGGCACCGGCGCCAGTGCGTTGAGGATATAGGCGGCGGCGATCGAGCAGCCGAGCGACAGCACAGGCGACCAGGCGAACCAGTTGCACCACACCGAAAGCGGCGCGATGAATTTCGAATAGCGCAGCCACGCGGTGGCGCCGTAGACCGAGGCGCCGCCGGATTTGTTCGGGAACAGCCCGGCGATCTCCGCATAGGTGAAGGACTGCAGGAAGCCCATGACCATGGATACGGCCCAGATCAGGAAGGCCAGTGTTCCGGTGGTGCCGGCGATGCCGCCGATCGAAAACAGGACAAGGGCCGGAACGCCGCTTGCCACCCAGAAGGCGCCGCGCCAGTCGATGTTCCGGTGCAGCTGCCCTTCGGCAGGCGGCACCAAGGTGGTGACTATCGTGCTCATTTACGTGGATTCCCCATTTTTGATGTTCCCCATCGGCAACAGCCGCAATCTCGCGAGGCGTCATCGACGCTCACGTTGAACGGCCCCAGGCGTTTTCCGCTCAGTAGTATTTTTTTCTTAGCAGTGAAGATTGACCCAAGGCGCTTTCACGTCAAGTGGTTTGTGACGCTGTGCACATTGCGTTTGTGAAACAGTCGAGCTTCGCTGGCGCTGCCAACGGGTGCGGTCTTCCTTCTCCCCTTGTTGTGGGAGAAGGGAAGAACCAGACAGCGTCGATCAGGAGCGCGGCCTGGTCTTTTGCGGGTCGTAATGGGCGAAGGCGACGACGCGCGCCGGCAGCCGCTTGCTGTGACCATCGAGCTTGCCGATTTCGACCTCGGTGCCGATCGCCGAATGCGTGACGTCGAGCCTGGCCAACGCGATGGTCTTGTTCAGCACCGGCGAGCGCATGCCCGAGGTGACGACGCCGATCTGGGCCCGGCCGACATGCACGCAGTCGCCGTGGCCGACCGCGATATTGGCGTCGACGTCGAGGCCGACCAGCTTCTTCTGCGGGTTTTCCTTGCGCCGGATCAGCGCCTCGCGGCCGATGAAATCGTCGCTCTTGGTCTTCAGCGGTACGGTGAAGCCGATGCCGGCCTCGAACGGATCCGTCTGGTCGGAAAACTCGTGAGCAGCAAAGATCAGCCCGGCCTCGATGCGCACCATATCGAGCGCCTGCAGCCCCATCGGCTTCAGGCCGTGCGTCTGGCCGGCCTGCCAGATCGCGTCGAACACCTTTTCGGCGTCGCGCGGATGGCACCAGATCTCGTAGCCGAGCTCGCCGGTGTAACCGGTGCGCGAGACAACGACCGGAATGCCGTTGCCGCCGCCGATGCGGGCGACGGCGAAACGGAACCATTCGAGCTCGTCGATCGACGGCTGCAGCGGCGAGGTCCAGATGATCTGCCGCAGGATGTCGCGGCTTTTCGGCCCCTGCACGGCAACATTGTGCATCTGGTCGGTCGAGGAGCGCACCAGCACGGTGAGGCCGAGTTTTTGCGCCGTTTCCCGCAGCCATTGGCCGGATAGATCGTCGCCGCCGACCCAGCGGAAATTATCCTTGCCGAGCCTGAGCAGCGTGCCGTCGTCGATCATGCCGCCATGCTCGTAGCACATGGCGGAATAGACGACCTGGCCGACGCCGAGCTTCTTGATGTCGCGGGTCAGCGTGTATTGCAGCAGCGCCTCGGAGTCCGGCCCGGTGACCTCGAACTTGCGCAGCGGCGACAGGTCCATGATCACGGCGTCCTGCCGGCAGGCCCAGTATTCAGCGATCGGGCCTTGCCTGGCGAAGGAATTGGCCAGCCAATAGCCCTTGTACTCGACGAAGTTGCGGGTGTGCTTGGCAAAGCTCGAATGAAAGGCGGTCTCGCGGGTCATTTTCGGTTCCGAATCGGGCGTCATGCGTCTGGCGATCGCTCGCGAGAATTTGTGCTGGCCGGGATAGGTTCGCACATGGATGTCGGTCAGGTTCCAGCCATTGGCCGGCGTCGTATCGTCGGGGCAGGCGGACGAGACGCAGACGATGTCCGTGAGCGCCTTGAGTAGCACGTAGTCGCCCGGCCGCGACCACGGCTCGTCCGATACCACGACGCCATGCGCGTCGATGGCCGTGTTGAAGAAGAAGTTGATCGCCATCCAGCCGGCGCGAGGCGTGACACCCTTGTCGGCCAGCGCGCGGTTGAAATTCTCCGAGCAGTTGGGATGGCCGGGATAACCGATGTCGTCGTAATATTTGGCCGCGCAGGCGAGCGCGAATGCATCGTGGCGGCCGCAAGTGTCCTGCACAACCTCGACCAGCGGCTCCATATCCTGGTCGTAGTATTTTGAGTGCAGACCGGGCATCGGATAGCTCGAACCCATCAGCGTGCGCGTCGTCGTCACGTCGAGCGGATGATCGCGGCCCTTGTCCAGCTTGCGCGCCGAAAAGCACTGGAAGTCGGTGCATTGGCGCCCGTCGACATCGATGATCTGCAGATAGTCGCCCGCCTTGACGAAGTAGGCCTCCGCCGTCGCCGAATGGACGCGCAGGTCGAGCACGGGATCGGCCAGCGGGTCGGCAAGCCTGGATTTCGCTGCCGGGCGGATGGTGGCGCGGCGGACGATGACGCTAAGCGGCGTCGCCGTATCGTGGCCGTCGACCAGCATCGGCCCGCCGGGCGCGGCAATCAGCATCGACCCATCGCGGGCGACGGTAAAAGCCTGTTCGGTACCGGCAGGGGTGGCGCCGCCGAAAACGCGAACCGCCTTCGCCTGGTCGAGCTGCACCTGGCGCCGGTCGAGCCCCCGGCGCAAGGATGCGAGGCTGTGGTCGCCTTCGGCCAGCAGCGCCTTGATGCCGGCGGCATTGCTGTTCGATTTCTCGCCGAGAATGCCGGGATCGGCCGCCTCGCTGCTGTCCCATGCCAGCAGCTCGCAGGCCTGCCCGCCCTCGACATCGCGCACGGTGACAATGTCGCCGGCCTCGACCTCGATCAGCACCGCGCCATTGCCCTGAACCGTGTAGCGCTCCATTCCGGCCGGCAGCGTAATCTGGCCTGGCCGCAGGATCAGGCTCGGCCGGGGCGGTCCGGCGACGACGGCGGGGTAGGGCGACTGGCTCATCTCAACCTTGGTTTCGAGAAACAAGTTTGCCTGTGTGTGAAATTATTTTAGCGGGAAGAATAGGATAGAAGAGCCGGAGTTGGCAAGTGAAGGCGAGGCGCGCGCCTCTTCCTTCTCCCCTTGTGGGAGAAGGTGGATCGGCGCGCAGCGCCGAGACGTTGAGGGGTGTTGGACGGAGTGCCGTCATAGCCAAGCTGGAGCACCCCTCATCCGACCGAGCTTCGCTCGGCCACCTTCTCCCACAAGGGGAGAAGGGAAGGTGGCGCACAATCCTACCCCAATTCCTCGGAATGCCCGATCTCGACGCCATACTCGGCGGCAGCGTCCAGCATCGTATGCCACAGGCTTTCCGCGAAGGTGGCGAACACCAGAAGATTGAACACCGCCTGTCCGTCCGGCCGGTCATTGGCGCGCCAGAGATTGATGCTGGTGTGATCGACCGAGGTCGCCGCAGCGGTGCCGGCCGGGAACACCGCGGGGTGCAGGTCTAGCGACGACAGTTTGGCCAGCATCGCGCGCGCCTTTTCTCCGGAAACGCTGATCAGCGCGCGGGCATGCGACTGGTCGGACAACGAGGCGGATTGCGCAAACGCCTGGCTCAGCGGTTCGCTTGCGTGCTTGCCGCCATTGGACAGGACCAGGAACTGATCCGGTCCCGACCAGATCAGCGTAGCGTCGGGAGTTCGGGTCGCCTTGGGCGTTTCCGGGGCGGCAACGCCGAAGCGGGTTTCGGCGGCCTTCGGCAGTTCTGCCGCTTTGCCGCGCCGCGCCATCACCTGGATCAGGTCGAAATTGCGGATCTCGGTGAGCGATACGCCGGCCGCCGTGCCGCGCGCGCCATAGGCGCCGACAACAAGCGCTTTCTCCAGCGGACTGCGGGCAATCCAGGAAAACTCAGCCACGCTGGCGCCCTCCATCCGGATCGTAGAAGACCGGGCTGCACAGCTCGACGTCGTAGTCTTCGCCGCGCAGCGGGTCATGCGCATGGACGATCTCGCCGATGCGCTCGCGGCCACGCTCAACAAGCGCCAGCCCGATCCACTGGTCGAGCATGGGCGAGAAGCAGACCGAGGTGACGTAGCCCTGGTCGTTGCCGGGACCGGGCGTCTCGCCCTTCGGGATAATATGCGCGCCGGAACGCAGGCGGCGCGTCTTGTCGACCGGCTTGATGCCGACCACGACCTGCCGGTCCGGCGCAATCAGCGCCTCGCGCCCGGCCATGACGCGGCCGATGAAGTCTTTTTTGGTCGACATCATCTTGCCCAACCCGAGGTCGGCGGCGGTCGTCGTGCCGTTCAGCTCCGGGCCGGCGACATGGCCCTTTTCGATGCGCATGACGCCGAGCGCCTCGGTGCCGTAGGGCGTAACGCCGAACGGCTTGCCGGCCAGCATCAAATTGCGCACCAGCGCCTCGCCATAGCGGGCGGGAACCGAAATCTCGAACGCCATTTCGCCCGAAAACGAGATGCGGAACAGCCGCGCCTTGATGCCACCGCGAAGCGTGACTTCCCGCGCCCCCATGAAGGGAAAGCCCTCGTTCGACAAATCCTCCGCCGGATCGACGATTTCCCGAAGCAGGTCCCGGGTCTTCGGCCCGGCGATCGAGAACTGCGCCCATTGATCGGAGACGGATGTCAGCTGCACGTCGAATTCGGGGAACAGCACCTGCCGGCAGAATTCGAGATGCTGCATCACCAGCCCGGCCTTGCCGGTGGTGGTGGTCAGGAAATAGCGGTCCTCGGCCAGCCGTGACGTCGTGCCGTCGTCATAGACGATGCCGTCCTCGCGCAGCATCAGCCCGTAGCGGGCTTTACCGACGGCGAGATTGGAGAAGGTGTTGATGTAGACGCGGTCGAGAAAGGCGCCGGCATCCGGGCCGCGCACGTCGATCTTGCCGAGCGTCGAGACATCGCAGAAGCCGACGCCGGAGCGCACCGCCTTGACCTCGCGGGTGACCGATTCCAGCCAGTCCTTTTCGCCGGCGCGCGGATACCATTGCGCGCGCTTCCACAGGCCGGTGTCGACGAACACCGCGCCCTGTTCGGCTGCCCAGTGATGCGACGGCGTCAGCCTCGTCGCATGGAAGTCTTCGTCGCGATGATGGCCGGCGAAGGCGCCGATGGCGACCGGCACATAGGGTGGGCGGTAGATCGTCGTGCCGGTTTCGGGGATCGATTTGCCGCTGATTGCCGCCATGATGGCGAGACCGGCGACGTTCGAGGTCTTGCCCTGGTCGGTGGCCATGCCGAGCGTCGTATAGCGCTTGAGATGCTCGACCGATTCGAAACCTTCGCGCTGCGCCAGTTCGATGTCGGACGCGGTCACGTCATGCTGGTAATCGACGAAGGCTTTCCCTTTGCCGGCCACATACCAAAGCGGCGTCAGCGAAAACGCCTCGCTGTCGGCGACCGGCGATGTGCCGGCATTGCCGCCGCGTCCAGCACTCTGCGCTGCCGCAGCACCCGCGGCAAAGCCCTGGCGCAGGCAGTCGCCCAGCCCGAAGGCGCCGTTGGCGGCGCCGACGGCCATCATGCCGGGCGGCGCACCATCCGGCACGAAGGCTGCGATATCGTCCTGCCATTTCGGCCGGCCGCGATGATAGGAGGTCAGCCCGACCGCCGGATTCCAGCCGCCGGACACGGCAAGCCCGTCGGCTTCGACTTCCGCCCGTGCGCCGCCGGTCAGCGCCACCACGATTTTCCGGACCCCGTCCTTGCCGCCTTCGACCCCGCTGACCGAGCCGTTGAGCACGGCAAAGCCGCCCTTGGCGGCAAGCGCTCGATGCACGGCGGAGACGTCCGGGCGCGCATCGACGACCGCCGCGATCTGCAAACCGGCGCCAAGCGCGGTCTCGACCGTGCGCCAGCCATCCTCATTGTTGGTGAACAGCGCGATCCTCCTGGCAGGGGTAACCGCGTAGCGCGCGACATAGGTCCGCATAGCCGAAGCCATCATCACGCCCGGCGTGTCGTTACCGGCAAAGACGATCGGTCGCTCGATGGCGCCGGCGGCGACGACGCAGCGCTTGGCCACGATCCGCCACAACCGCTGGCGCACCTGGTGCTCGGGCGGCGAGGGCAGGTGGTCGTTGACCCGCTCGATGGCGCCATAGGTGCCGCCATCATAGACGCCGAACAATGTCGTGCGGGTCATGATGCGGACATCGTGCAGTGCGGCGAGTTCGGCCAGCGTGCGCGTAATCCATTCGGCCGCCGGCGCGCCGTCGATCATGCCGCCGTCGGCGAGCAGACGGCCGCCAAGCGCAAAATCTTCCTCGCACAGGATGACGCGGGCGCCGCCGCGCCCGGCCGCCAGTGCCGCAGCCAGCCCGGCCGGGCCGGACCCGGCAATCAGCACGTCGCAATGCGCCCACGCCTTGTCGTAATGGTCGGGATCGGCGACGCCTGCAGCGCGGCCGAGGCCGGCGGCGCGGCGAATCGTTGGCTCGTAGATCGTTTCCCAGAATTTCGCCGGCCACATGAAGGTCTTGTAGTAGAAGCCGGCGACGAAGATCGGCGCGAACAGCTGATTGACCGCCATCAGGTCGTGGCGCAGCGACGGCCAGCGGTTCTGGCTGGCGGCTTCGAGCCCGTCATAGAGTTCGGCCGTGGTCGCCTTGGTGTTCGGCTCGCGCCGCGCTCCGCTGCGCAGTTCGACCAGCGCGTTGGGCTCCTCCGAACCAGCGGTCAGGATGCCGCGCGGCCGATGGTATTTGAACGAGCGGCCGACCAGCTTGACGCCATTGGCGATCAGCGCCGAGGCCAGCGTGTCGCCTTGGAAGCCGGCAAAGCTCTTGCCGTCGAAGCGGAAGGCCAGCGGCGCGGCGCGATCGATGAGACCGCCTGATACGAGACGATGGGGCTGGCTGGAGGTCACGTTTGCTGGCCCTTAAGCAGGAGCGCCGCGCTGCCCCTCATCGCCCTGCCGGGCACTTCTCCCCGTATAGGGACGGGGAGAAGGGGGCTGGCCGCAACCTCGGCGCCTTTCAGGGAACGTCGATGATTGGCGAAACAATCGATGGCGGCGCCCCTCTCCCCGTCTCTATACGGGGAGAGGAGGCCGGCAGGCAGGTGAGGGGCGGCGCTAACCTGGACAGAATTCATCTTGCAGCCTGCCTTGCACCAACGCCGCCCGCCGGCTCGACGGAGGAAATCTCATGCGTCAGCGTGTTGCGGGCGACCTTCAGCCAGGCTCGGCAGCCGCCGCCATGGTACCAGTATTCGCTCATCGGCCCGGCGACATTGTCGCGCAGATAGACGTAGTCGAAGACCTCGTCTTCGGTGGCGCCGGCCGCCGGACGCACCGGCTTGGCGTCGCCCAGATAGGTGAACTCGCCGAGTTCGCGTTCGCCGCAGAAGGGACAGACAATGCGCATGCTTCTTCAGCCAGTCTTCAATGCAGGTTCGGTTGGGCGCCCTGGCCCTTTTCGTCGATCATCGCACCTCGCCGGAAGCGGTCGAGGCGAAAGCGGGCAGCCTCCTTGTGCGGCTCGTCGCGCGCCAGCAGATGGGCAAAGACCAGGCCGGAGCCGGGCGTCGCCTTGAAGCCGCCATAGCACCAGCCGGCGTTGAGATAGAGCCCGTCGACCGGTGTTTTGTCGATGATCGGCGAGCCGTCCATCGACATGTCCATGATGCCGCCCCACTGACGCAGAAGCCGTATCCGGCCGATCATCGGCATCAGCGCCATGCCGCCTTCGCAGACGTCTTCCATGACAGGCAGATTGCCGCGCTGGGCGTAGGAATTGTAGCCGTCTATGTCGCCGCCGAAGACCAGGCCGCCCTTGTCGGACTGGCTGACGTAGAAATGCCCGGCGCCGAACGTCATGACATTGGGGATCAGCGGCTTGATCGCCTCGGAGACGAAGGCCTGCAGCACATGGCTTTCGATCGGCAGCCGCATGCCGGCCATCGCCGCGACGCGCGACGAGGAGCCGGCGACCGCCATGCCGACCTTGGCCGCGCCGATCCTGCCGCGGCTCGTCTCGACGCCGGTCACCTTGCCGCTGCCATCGCGGACAAAGCCGGTCACCTCGCAGTTCTGGATGATGTCGACGCCGAGCGCGCTCGCCGCATGCGCGTAGCCCCAGACCACGGCATCGTGGCGCGCCGTGCCGCCGCGTCGCTGCAAAAGCCCGCCTTGCACTGGAAAGCGCGCATTGTCGAAGTTCAGGAACGGCATCATCTTCCTGACCGCCGCCAGATCGAGCAGTTCGGCATCGATGCCGTTGATGCGCATGGTGTTGCCGCGCCGCGCATAGGCGTCGCGCTGCGCGTCGGAATGGTAGAGGTTGATGACGCCGCGCTGGCTGACCATGGTGTTGTAGTTGAGGTCCTGCTCCATCCGTTCCCACAGCTTCATCGAAAGCTCGTAGAAACCGGTATTGCCGGGCAGCCCGTAATTGGAGCGGATGATGGTGGTGTTGCGGCCGGCATTGCCGGAGCCGATCCAGCCTTTTTCCAGCACCGCGACATTCCTGATGCCGTATTCGCTGGCGAGGAACCATGCCGTCGCCAGGCCATGGCCGCCGCCGCCGATGATCACCACGTCGTAGTGGCTCTCCGGGCTGGCGTCGCGCCAGGTGCGCTGCCAGTTCTTGTGGCCGGAAAATGCCGCCCGGGCGAGGGAGAAGATCGAGTATTTCATGAACCTGTTTCGCGCCGGGCGTGCAACAATTCCGGATCAGATGTCGAGCGTGTGGTCGCGCTCCCACTGGGTGAAGTGGGAAGCATAGGAATTCCATTCCTGCTGCTTGAGCTTTAGATAGGCCGACGAGAATTCCTCACCCAGCGCCGCCTTGAGCGATTTGTCGTTGTCAAACTCGCGCAACGCGTCGAGCAGGTTGAGCGGCAGCTTCGGCGCGCCCTCGACCGTATGGCCGAACTGGTACATGTCGATATCGTAGCGCCTGCCGGGGTCGGCCTTCGAGCGGACGCCGTCAAGGCCGGCGGCGATGATGACGGCCTGCAGCAGATAGGGGTTTGCCGCGCCGTCCGGCAGGCGCAGCTCGAAGCGGCCGGGGCCGGGCACGCGCACCATGTGGGTGCGGTTGTTGCCGGTCCAGGTCACCGTGTTCGGCGCCCAGGTGGCGCCGGAGATGGTGCGCGGTGCGTTGATGCGCTTGTAGGAATTGACCGTCGGGTTGGTGATGGCGGCAAGCGCGGACGCATGTTTCATGATGCCGCCGAGGAAATTCCTGCCCTTGGCCGACAGGCCGAGCTCCATCGCATTATCGGCAAAGACATTGGTCTTGCCGTCTTTGTCCCACACCGAGATATGCGCATGGCAGCCATTGCCGGTCAGGCCCTGGAAGGGTTTAGGCATGAAGGTTGCGCGCAGGCCGTGCTTTTCGGCGACCGATTTCACCATGAATTTGAAGAAGGAATGCTTGTCGGCGGTCGCCAGCGCATCGTCGAAGGCCCAGTTCATCTCGAACTGGCCGTTGGCGTCCTCGTGGTCGTTCTGGTAGGCGCCCCAGCCGAGCGCCAGCATGTGGTCGCAGATCTCGGCGATCACGTCGTAGCGGCGCATCACCGCCTGCTGGTCGTAGCAGGGCTTCGACGCCGTGTCATATTCGTCGGAAATCGTCTTGCCATCCGGCGAGATCAGGAAGAATTCGGCCTCGACGCCGGTCTTGATGTGCATGCCGTCGCCAGCAGCCTCCGCGATCAACCGCTTCAGCGTGTTGCGCGGCGCCTGCTCGACCGATTTGTCGTCCATGATGCAGTTGGCGGCGACCCAGGCGACCTCCGGCTTCCAAGGCAACTGGATCACCGAGGCCGGATCCGGCACCGCCAGCATGTCGGGATGCGCCGGCGTCAGATCGAGCCAGGTGGCAAAGCCGGCAAAGCCGGCACCGTCCCGCTGCATGTCGGCGATCGCCTGCGTCGGCACCAGCTTGGCGCGTTGTCCACCGAACAGGTCGGTGTAGGATATCATGAAATATTTGACGCCCTTTTCCTTGGCGAAGGCGGCGAGATCGTTCCCCATTATAGTTCCTCGCTTACTGGCATTTGGTTTGTCTTAGAAGCCGTTCTTGCCCGGTATCCAGTTGGTGCCGGCCAGCGGCACGCCGGCCATGGCGGCGGCTTCGATCGTCAAGGCCACAAGATCCTCGGGCTCGAGATTGTGCAGGCTGTTCTTGCCGCAGGCGCGGGCGATTGTCTGAGCCTCAAGTGTCATCACCTTAAGATAATTCGCCAGCCGTCGGCCGGCCGCAATCGGATCGACCCGTTTCATTAGCTCGGGATCCTGCGTGGTGATGCCGGCCGGGTCGCGACCCTCATGCCAGTCGTCATAGGCGCCGGCGGTGGTGCCGAGCTCGTTGTATTCCGCCTCCCAGCGCGGGTCGTTGTCGCCGAGCGCGACAAGCGCTGCCGTGCCGATCGACACCGCATCGACGCCGAGCGCCAGCGCCTTGGCGACGTCGGCGCCGTTGCGGATACCGCCGGAGACGATCAGCTGCACCTTGCGGTGCATGCCGAGATCCTGCAGCGCCTGCACGGCCGGCCTGATGCAGGCAAGCGTCGGCTGGCCGACATTTTCAATGAACACTTCCTGGGTCGCCGCAGTGCCGCCCTGCATGCCGTCGACGACGACGACATCGGCGCCCGATTTCACCGCAAGCGCGGTGTCGTAATAGGGCCGCGCGCCGCCGACCTTGACGTAGATCGGCTTTTCCCAGTCGGTGATCTCGCGCAGTTCAAGGATCTTGATCTCGAGGTCGTCCGGCCCGGTCCAGTCGGGGTGGCGCGAGGCCGAGCGCTGGTCGATGCCTTTCGGCAGCGTGCGCATTTCGGCGACGCGGTCGGAGATCTTCTGGCCGAGCAGCATGCCGCCGCCGCCTGGCTTGGCGCCCTGGCCGACGACCACTTCGATCGCGTCGGCGCGGCGCAGGTCGCGCGGGTTCATGCCGTAGCGTGACGGCAGATACTGGTAGACCAGCGTCTTCGAATGGCCGCGCTCTTCCTCGGTCATGCCGCCGTCGCCGGTCGTCGTCGAGGTGCCGGACAGCGTCGCGCCGCGGCCAAGCGCTTCCTTCGCCGGGCCGGACAGCGAGCCGAAGCTCATGCCGGCAATGGTGATCGGGATTTTCAATTCGATCGGCTTCTTCGCATAGCGCGAGCCGAGCACGACGCTGGTGTCGCAGCGCTCGCGATAGCCTTCGAGCGGATAGCGCGAGATCGAGGCGCCGAGGAACAGAAGGTCATCGAAATGCGGCAGCTTGCGCTTGGCGCCGGCGCCGCGGATGTCATAGATGCCGGTCGCCGCGGCGCGGCGGATCTCGGAAAGCGTGTAGTCGTCGAAGGTCGCGGATTTGCGCGGCGTCGTCGGCGGGTTGCGATAGGTCATTGAGCCTCAATACGCGTCGGCGTTGTCGATATTGAAATTGTAGAGGGTACGAGCCGAGCCATAACGCTTGAACTCCGCCGCCTTGACGCCGGTCACGCCGGCGCGGTCGAGCAAGCGTTGCAGCAATTCGAGATGCTCGGGCCGCATCTCCTTGGCGATGCAGTCGGCGCCGAGGCTTTCGACCTTGCCGCGCACGAAAAGCCGCGCCTCGTAGATGGAATCGCCGAGCGCGTCGCCGGCGTCGCCCAGCACCACCAGATTGCCGGATTGCGCCATGAAGGCCGACATGTGGCCGATATTGCCATGGACGACGATGTCGATGCCCTTCATCGAGATGCCGCAGCGCGACGACGCGTTGCCTTCGATGACGAGCAACCCGCCCCGGCCGGTGGCGCCGGCATACTGGCTGGCATCGCCTTTGACGACGATCTGGCCGGACATCATGTTCTCGCCGACGCCGGGCCCGGCCGAGCCATGCACGGTGATGGTGCCGCCGTCGTTCATGCCGCCGCAATAATAGCCGACGCTGCCGCGCACATCGATGGCGACCGGCTGGTCGACGCCGACGGCGACCGAATGGCTGCCTCGCGGGTGGAGCACCTCCCAGGCGGTCTCGTTCGAACCGGGCGCCAGATCGTGCAGCGCCTGGTTGAGCTCGCGCAGCGACATTTCGGCCAGATCGAAGACCCGTGACGCATGGCCCGGCTCGCGAGCCGCCTTGGAGAGGTTAATTGCCGGCATTGGTTCAATGCTCCCAGAAATAGACGGTTGCGGGCTCGGGTTCCCAGACCTTCGCATTGTCTATGCCGGGCAGTTTGGTGAGCGCACGATATTCCGAGCCGAAGGCGACATACTGGTCGGTTTCGGCCATTACTGCGGGCTTGCAGGCGATCGGGTCGCGCACCACGCCGAAGCCGTTCTTGGTGCCGACGACGAAGGTGAAAAACCCGTCGAGATCACTCAGCGTGCCTTCCAGCGCCTCGCCGAGGTTCTTGCCATGCGCCATCTGCGAGGAGAGATAGGCGGCAGCGACCTCGGTGTCGTTCTCGGTCTCGAATGTCATGCCTTCGCGGATCAGCTCGCGGCGGACATTGTTGTGGTTGGACAGCGAGCCATTATGGACCAGGCACTGGTCGGCGCCGGTCGAGAACGGATGCGCGCCCATCGTCGTCACCGCCGATTCGGTCGCCATGCGGGTATGGCCGATGCCGTGCGTGCCGGTCATCTCGCGGACGCCGAAACGGTCGACGACCGCTTCGGGCAAGCCGACTTCCTTGTAGATTTCGACGACGTCGCCGGCGCCCATGATGCGGATGTCGGGGCGCAGCGCCTGGATCGTCTCGCGTGCTTCGTCGATCTTGGCAGGCGTCGTCCGGACCACGGCATGCGTCGACTTCGCAGCAATGCTCACCGGCGCGCCGATTGCCTTGGCGAGTTCGGCGTCGAGGCTGCGGAAATCGCGCTCCGGCTTGGCCGACTGGATGGTGATCTTGGCTTCATTGGAGGGCGCGCCATAGATGGCGATGCCGGCGCTGTCGGGACCGCGATCGCTGAGCGAGATCAGCATCTCCGACAGCATCGCGCCAAGCTGGGGCTCGAGCGACTTGTCCTTCAAAAACAGTCCGACGATTCCGCACATGTCAGCCTCCGCGAGTTTGTTCCCTCCGAGATGTATCGAATGAGTCCCGGGAATTCAATTGGTATGAAAAAAATTTTCCTGTCGTTATATATCGGCTGAGGCGCCGCCGGCCGCACTATCGCTGCGCTGGCCGCCATTGTGAACCCATTTGGCATAGCGGATGCGGGCGATCTTGTAGGCATCCAGGATCGACAGGGCATAGATCAGGAAGCCGCCGGCATGGCGTCCGACGAAGCTGGCGTCGGGCGGCGCGATCTTGGCGGTGACCCAGGCGAGGATCACCATGAAGAACAGGAATTGCAGGCCGCGCACCGGCACGCCGAGCACGACATGCCCGCTCGCCGGCAAAACGATCGCAGCGCCCAGAACCAGATAGGGGCTCGGTGGTGCGGGGGAGGTGGTGATCTGGCTGGTCATGCCGCTTGCCGTTCGCTTTGATTGATGGCATCGCGCAGCGCCGAAGCCGACGACAGCAGCCTCTCGATCAGCACCGGATCGAGCCTGACCGTGCCGAATTCGGCTTGCCGGAATACGCCGTAGCGCGCCCGCTCGGCCTCGGCCAGCAGCCAGACGATGCGCACGCCGTTCGGCGTGATCAGCAATTCCTTGGCGCGCTCCTCGGCAAAGACATCGAGGTGGCCGGCGATGATGGCTTCGGGGAAGCGCACGCCCTTGCGGTCGCTCCGCAGCACCGCCTCGGCCGGAAACCCCGCCGCCTTCGGCAGCGGGTGGACGAGATGATCGAAATTGGAAAAAGTCGTCGGCGATCCCGGCCGCATCATCATATCGAAAGTGCCTGGTATCGCGACCTTTTCGGTGATCGAAACGCTAAGCCAGCGCGCCGGCAGCTTCCTGATCGCCAGCGTGTCGACGATGGTCCGCACCTGCACCCGCCGGCCGTTCCACGAGCCGGCGAAGGTGACGACGCCGGCAGTGCCGTCCGAGACGTTGGCCGCGTCGGGGACGACGACGCGGACGCCGGCTTCGTCGGCGGCAAGCCCGGTCGAAGCCTTGGCGCGGCTGGCCCGCGCAAGCCAGGCTATATGGAGGACGAGAGCCAGGGCAACCGCCCCGGCGAGCAATGCTGAGATCACCTAACGCACCTCGTCACGCAAATGCCCGCCCAGACCGGGCGCGCCGTCAGTAGCCCTGCGGCTTCGGCCACGGCATGGTGAACTGGGCACCACGGCGCACGAATTTGTAGCGGTAGAAGTGGAACCACAGCGAGATCAGGAAGTAGAAGGCGACCATGGCGATCAGCTGCGAGCCGAAGCCGAGGAAGATCGCAAAGAAGGTGACCACGCAAAGGCAGAACAAGACGATCGCCGGCAGCGGATGGAACGGATGGGTGTAGCCGCGGCGGATCGAGCCGAGCGGCCACTTTTTCCTGAACATGATGATGTTGATGCTCATGAAAGTGTATTGCAGCACGCCCGACAGGATCGAGAAGGTGATCGCCTGGTTGAGGTCGGCGATGAAGGCGAAGGCGAGCGCGATCGGCAGCAGAAACAGGATCGAGCGATAGGGCGTGCGGTATTTCGGATGCACCGCCGAGAACCAGGTCGGCAGATAGCGGTCGCGGCCGAGCGAAAACCAGGCGCGCGCGGCGTCGTTGATGCAGCCATTGGCGGAGGCGAGCGCGGCAAGCAGCGTCGCGATGAACAACAGGTTCTCCAGCAGCGCACTGCCGGTCAGTTTGCCTGCATCCCACAGCGGATAATAGGTGATGCCGAGATATTCCCAGGGCATCATCGAGGCGCAGACATACCAGGTCATGGCGGCGGCGATCAGAAGCGTGATCATACCGGCCATCGTGCCGTAGGGCAGCGAGCGCGCCGGCGAGCGCACTTCCTCGGCGGCCTGCGTGGTGCCCTCGATGCCGAGATAATACCAGATTCCGAACTGGAAGGCGGCGATGACGCCGATCCAGCCGTAGGGCAGGGCGTTGCCCGGGGTCACCAACTCGTTGAGCTTGAGCACGGCGCCTTGCGTCCACGGGCTGACCGAGAAGAACAGGATGACGATCGAGACATAGGCGATGGCGGTGATGACGAAGTTGACGTTGAGCGTCATCAGCACGCCGCGATAGTTCAGCCATGCCAGCACGACGATTGTCGCGGCGATGAAGGAATTGTGGTTGAGGCCCTCGACGCCGGCCTTGGCGACGATGGTGTCGCCGAGCAGGATCGCGTCCGACACTTCGAGCATGGTGTAGGCAAAGACCAGGAACAGCGCGACGTTGAAGGCCATCAGCGGCCCGACAATGTGCTTGGCCTGCGCATATTGGCCGCCGGCGGCGGCAACCGTCGAGGTAACTTCGGAATCGATCATCGCGACCGAGGTGTAGAGCAGGCCGACGATCCAGCAGACGATCAGCGCCGCCAGCGCGCCGCCCTTGTCCGCCGCGAAATTCCAGCCGGTGAATTCGCCGACCAGAACGATGCCGACGCCGAGCGCCCAGACATGGGCGGGGCCAAGCACCCTGAGCAGTGAAACCCTGTCGCCCTGCACTTGCACCGCTGGTTCAGCCGTGATCGTCATCGCTCAATCCCCCACTCAGATCCGGTGTTTTTCGGACACGGCTTCAAGTTCGCCTTCCCTGGACGAGGTCAGCATCTCTTCGGAATAGGTCGTGTCGATCTTGAACCAGTCGTAGAGCATCCACAGCGCGAGCACGATCGAGATGCCCCAGCATGCGTAAGAGAGTGCCACCCACATGACGATGCTTCCTATCTATTTGTCGCCGAACTTTTCGTCGATGACGTCGCGGTATTCGCGGTCCGATGCGCGGAACAGAAAGATGAAATAGCCGATCAGCACCGCCGCCATGATGATCAGCGTCGGCCAGTCGATGATGTAGTGGAACCGGTTCTGGATGATGTCGTGCGCGGTTTCCGGCGTGTAGCCGAGCTTTTCCCAGATCGAGGCCATGGTCGGGTTCTGGCCGAGCGCTTCCCACGTCTTGGCGTCGAGCGCGTCGATGGATTTTGCCGCCCCTGCCAGACCTAGTTTCAGCGGCAGCCACAGCGCGACGAAAATCGCGACCACGACGACGGCGATATCGAAAACCTGTCCGGCCTTGCTCTGTTCGGGCGGTGTATAGCGGGCCATGCGTCTCCCCCCTCAGGACTTGCGGTTGCGGTAGGCGTCGGCGTTCTTGATGTCGAGGCCGTAGATGAAGTCCTTGTCTTCCTTGTAGTGGTTGACCATCGCCAGAATGGCGGCCGTGTTGAAGATCAGCACGGCGGCGGCGGCGACCGCGACGACGAGCTTGATGCCGGCGTCGGGGACGTATGGCCATGTCATGAACAGGACAAAGAGGATCGTCGCCCACAGGCAGACGATCAGGAGCACGGATCCACGCACGTCGGAACGGTACAACGCTTGCACGCGCTGTTGCAGGTCGGACATCGGCTTTCCCCTTTTTCAACGCCGGTCCAGATTTGCCGGTCATTGCCCACTTTCAAGAGAGTGAAATTTTTTTCATAAAATCCGGCCGAATTCTGGAATTGTCAAGACGATTTTACGCGACGTTAACCGTTTGTTTCGGCGCGCCGGATTTGCCTGACAATGAAATTATTTGCTTACGGGTATTGCAGGCTCCCGGCGTTTGCGATCAATATTCAAGCCAACGCTCCCGCCTGTGTGCAGGGAGCAGGGGAAAGCAAAAAAGTTTCTTTCGAACGGAGGACAGCGGATGACGGCATCCTGGAGATTTTCGACGCTTGCGGACCGCCATCTCGCGCTCGGCTCGAAGCTCGAGGACTGGAGCGGCATGGGCACCGCCTGGACCTACGACAAGGACGCCGACGAAGAGTATATCGCCATCCGCACCAAGGCCGGCCTGATGGACGTGTCCGGCTTGAAGAAGGTCCACATCACCGGGCCGCACGCCTCGCACCTGATCGATCTGGCGACGACGCGCGACGTCGAAAAGATCTATCCCGGCAAGTCGGCCTATGCCTGCATGCTCAACGAGGCCGGCAAGTTCACCGACGACTGCATCCTCTACCGCACCGGCCCGAATTCCTGGATGGTCGTGCATGGCTCGGGCACCGGGCATGAAGAGTTGCAGCGCGCTTCCGTCGGTCGCGACGTGTCGCTGCGCTTCGACGACAATCTGCACGATCTTTCGCTGCAAGGCCCGACCGCCGTCGATTATCTGGCAAAGCATGTGCCCGGCATTCGCGACCTCAATTATTTCCACCACATGCAGACCCAGTTGTTCGGCTTTCCGGTGATGATCTCGCGCACCGGCTACACCGGCGAGCGCGGCTACGAGATCTTCTGCCGTGGCCAGGACGCCGGAACGATCTGGGACAGGATCCTCGACGACGGCAAGAGTGCCGGCATCATCCCGTGCCGCTTCACCACGCTCGACATGCTGCGCGTCGAGAGCTACCTGCTGTTTTACCCCTACGACAATTCGCAGAAATACCCGTTCGAGAACGAAGGCCCCGGCGACACACTGTGGGAGCTTGGTCTCGACTTCACCGTCAGCCCCGGCAAGACGGGCTTTCGCGGCGCCGAGGAGCATTATCGCCTCAAGGGCAAGGAGCGCTTCAAGATCTTCGGCGTGCTGCTCGAAGGCAAGGAGCCGGCCGACGAGGGCGCGCCGGTCTATCGCGACGGCAAAAAGGTCGGCGTGGTGACCTGCGCCATGTATTCGCCGCTGGTCAAAAAATCGATGGGCATTGCCCGGCTCGACGTCGACTGCGCGGTGCAGGGCACCAGGCTCGAGATCCGCAACAAGAGCGGCACCATCAGCGCAACCGCCGAGCCGCTTCCTTTCGATGATCCGAAGAAGACCAAGCGCACGGCGAAAGGCTGAGGCATACTGCGGGTATGGCAGCGAAAAGCATCATCAGCCGCCCGGTCTATGGGACCCTGTCTCCGCAGCCTGGCAAGCATCATCTTTTCATAGCGGATGCAGAGGGAGCGCTGGCGATTGCCGATCTGGCCGCCAAGGCACCGGCGGATTTCTTCGGTGGTGCCCACATCATCTTCATTCCCGGCCGCGACGGCAAATACGCCGATGCGCTCGAAGCCCTGAAGCCGGCACAGTTCTACCTCGGCCATTCCTTCGCCAGTGCCCTGCCGCGGCTGAAGCAGACGCTGGCCAACGCGCATATGGGACTCAGGCTCTATCTTGCCGGTACCGAAGGGCTGATCGGCCAGGCCATGCAGGCGGCGCTCGAAGCCGGCATCGACCACACCTCGATCCAGACCGAGCATCGCGGCTCGCTGGCGCGCCGCATGCAGTGCGTCCATTGCAAGGGCATCACCGAGAACGTGACGACGCAGCCGGCAACCTGTTCGCATTGCGGCCTCTTGCTTCTGGTGCGCGACCACTATTCGCGGCGGCTCGCCGCCTTCCAGGGCGTCTGCATCAACGCCGAGGACCGCAGCGAAATTCCTCCGATCGAGGAGGTCTTTCGATGAGCACCGGCACCACCAAGCTCGATGTCGTCGTCAGCGATGTCGTTCCGGTCAACGAACTGGTGACGCGCTTTCATTTCCGCCGGCGCGACGGCGAGCTTTTGCCGACCTTCTCCGGCGGCGCCCATGTCGTCGTCGAGATGCGCGATGGCGAACGCACCAGGCTCAATCCCTATTCGCTGATGGGCTCGCCGCTCGACACCAGCGAATACACCATCTCGGTGCGCCGCGACGACGCCGGCCGCGGCGGCTCGCTGTTCATGCACAGGCATGTCAGGCCGGGCACGGAGATGGTGGTGAGCTACCCCGTCAACCTGTTCTCGCTCGATCTGCGCGCCAGGAAGCATCTGATGCTGGCCGGCGGCATCGGCATCACCCCGTTCATGGCGCAGACCGCGCAACTGGCGGCGGAAGGCGGCAATTTCGAATTGCATTACACCTGCCGCACCGCCTCGCTAGGCACCTATGCCAACCTGCTCAGGGAGCGCTACGACCGCCGGGTCAGGCTCTATCACGACGACCGCGACGAGCGCGTCGATCTCGACCGGCTGCTGTCGTCGCAGCCGCTCGGCACGCATCTCTATGTCTGCGGCCCGTCCGGCATGATCGACTGGGTGCGCGATCGCGCGGCTGCCTTAGGCTGGCCTGCCGAGACCGTGCATTTCGAGCATTTCGCGGCACCGCAGCCCGGCGCGCCCTTCGACGTGACGCTGGCGCTCAGCGGCAAGACCATCCGTGTCGACGAGCAGCAGAGCCTGCTCGAGGCGATCGAGGCGGCCGGGGTCGATCCGCCCTATCTCTGCCGCGGCGGCGTCTGCGGCCAGTGCGAGACCAACGTCATTTCGCATGACGGCAAATTCATCCACAACGACCACTGGCTGAGCGAGGAAGACCACCGTTCGGGCTGCAAGATCATGCCCTGCGTCTCGCGCTTCGAGGGCCGGTCGCTGGTGCTGGAAAGATAGGAGGCGAGCTTGGGCATCACCTTTCGCAAGGAAACGTTCCGCGACGACTTCACCTTCAGGAACAGCCCCGAGCACATCAGGCGGTTCCCGTTCCCGTTCCATGAAGACAGCTACATGTATGCCGTCAACATCGAGCCGCATGTCGCCGGGCCGAAGGGCAGCGTGCTGGAGAATTTGATCGACGTCGACGAGCACTATGTCGCCGAGATGCAGGACCGCGCTTTGGTGCTGGCCGAGGATCCGCTGCGCTGCCAGTCGCTGCCGCACATGACGCTGGCCGGCTGGGATCTGCTCGAGCTTTTGATGGAGCAGCAGGCGCTGGGCTATCCCGAGCATTTCACGCTGACGCGCCATGGCGACCGCTGGCGCTGGATCAACCGACCGCTCGGCATCGACGACAGCTTCACCTTCGGCGACGTCTCGACGCTGCCCTATGGGCCGATGGAATACATCACCCGCCAGAGCCAGGGCGATTTCTGCATTCTCGACCAGCGCGACGGCAATCTGTGGATGGATGCCGGCATGGTCACCACCCAGGCCGACTGGTCGCTCGATTTCGACATCGGCATGAACTTCTTCGAATGGCACGCGCCGGTGCCGCTGGCGCATGAGAAGGGCATCTTCGTCCGGGCGCTAAAATTCCTCACCAACATCCAGCAGGGCAAGCCGGCGCGCCGGCTGAACTGGACGATGACAATCAATCCTCGCCTCGATACCAGCCCGGAAAATTATCACAAATGGGGTCCGGACCGCGCCACGGTGACGCCCAAAAACGTCGGCGACAAGGTCCATCTGCGCGTCGAGCTGCAGAGCTTCTGGCGGCTGCCGCGCTCGAATGCGATCGTCTTCCCGATCCGCTGCTACCTGATCAAGATGGACGAGCTGGTGACGCAGCCGAAATGGGCAAGGCGCCTGCACCGCGTCATCCGCGACCTTCCCGACGAACTCGCCAACTACAAAGGCCTGACGCGCTACCGAGCGACGCTGGTCGAATGGCTGTCGAAGCTGGATGACGGCAGTGCGACATCGCCGGGGTTCGGGCCGGATTGAGGTTCTGTTTGCGAGGTTCGCGCTGCCCGTCAAGCTGCCAATCTCCCCCCAAGAGGGGGAGATGCCCGGCAGGGCAGAGGGGGGCGCCGTAGAGCGCCGGCCTTTAGCCCCCTTGCGACCAATCGAGGACGAGCTTGCCCTGCAGTTCAACGTAGCGGAGACCCTAGGATCCATGCCGTTACCGTGGCCGTGGAGTGCAGCGATCCAGGATTGCTTGCGCGCCCCTCATCTCCGGCTCACCCCGCGCTGCTCTGCGGATAACAGATGATCGACAAATACCGCATCGGCAGGACGCTCAGCACTTCCGGTCCGTGCGGCGCATCGGCGTCGAAGAACAGGCTGTCGCCAGGCCTCATCGGGTAGAGATTGCTGCCGTGCCGGTAAACCACCTCGCCCTCGAGCATATAGAGGAATTCCATGCCTTCATGCTGGAAGGTCGGGAACACGTCGGAATCCTCGGTCAGCGTGATCAGATAGGGTTCGACGACGACGCCGCTGGTGTTGGAGCCGATATGGCCGAGCAGATTGTACTGGTGGCCGGCGCGCGTGCCGCGGCGTTCGACGTCGAGGCCTTCGCCGGCCTTGACGAAGACGGCACTGCGCTCTTCCTCGAAGCGTCGGAAGAAGGCGGTGACGGGAACGCCGAGCGCCCGCGACAGCGCCTGCAACGTGGTCAGCGATGGCGAGGTGATGCCGTTCTCGATCTTCGACAGCATCCCAAGCGAAATGTCGGTGGCGGCAGCCAGATCGGCGACGGTGATGCCGAGCTTCTTGCGGAAGGCCCGCACCTCGCGGCCGATCGCGACCTCCAGGACTTTTTCGCGGGTGTCGCGAATGGCGTGCGGGTTCTGGGTGAGCGGCGCGCGTATCTTGCGCGGATCGACTGCAGCGACCGACGGCTTGGCCTTGGCGGCGACGACGGCCGCAGCGGGCTTTAGACTGGATGCTTTTTTCGCCATGTTGCCACCCCGGACCTTGCCGATTCATTTCACTCACGGTGAACATATTCGGTGCCGATACAGAAGCGCAACTGCCACGGCAAGCCACCCGTGTCGAATTGCGCAATGTCTGGATTTCGCCCGAGCTACTGCGTCGCTTGGAAATCCAGCTGGGCGAAACGCGGTTTCGCGACAAGCCCTGTTGACAGCATCGAAGGGGCAATTACTGTCCTGTCAGTGAAATTTGTTTCGTTAGGGAAATGAGATCGGGAGGCCCGCAATGAAAGATCGTGTTGCCGTCATCGGAGCCGGGCCGTCCGGCATGGCCCAGCTCAGGGCCTTCAAGTCGGCCGCCGACAAGGGCGCCGACATTCCCGAAATCGTCTGCTTCGAAAAGCAGTCCGACTGGGGCGGCCTGTGGAACTACACCTGGCGCACCGGCCTCGACGAGCATGGCGACCCAGTGCACGGCTCGATGTACCGTTACCTCTGGTCGAACGGCCCGAAGGAATGCCTCGAATTCGCCGACTACACCTTCGAGGAGCATTTCGGCCGGCCGATCGGCTCCTATCCGCCGCGCGCCGTGCTGTGGGACTACATCAAGGGCCGCGTCGAAAAATCCGGCGTGCGCCAATGGGTGCGCTTCAACAGCCCGGTGCGCATGGTCACCTTCTCCGAAACGACAAAAAAATTCACCGTCACCGCGCATGACCGCACCAGCGACGTCACCTACTCGGAAGAGTTCGACCATGTCGTCGTCGCCTCGGGCCATTTCTCCGTGCCCAACGTTCCCTATTTCGAGGGCTTTTCGACCTTCAACGGCCGTATCCTGCACAGCCACGATTTCCGCGACGCCATGGAATTCAAGGGCAAGGACATTTTGATAATCGGCCGCTCCTATTCAGCCGAGGACATCGGCTCGCAATGCTACAAATACGGCGCCAGATCGATCACCTCCAGCTACCGCTCGAAGCCGATGGGCTTCAAATGGCCGGAGAACTGGAAGGAAGTGCCGCTTCTGCAGAAGGTCGTCGGCAAGACGGCGCATTTCAAGGACGGCAGCACCAAAGACGTCGACGCCATCATCCTGTGCACCGGCTACCTCCATTCCTTCCCGTTCCTCACCGAGGATTTGAAGCTGAAGACCGCCAACCGCATGTGGCCGGACGGGCTCTACGAGGGCGTCGTCTGGGAGAAAAACCCGAAGCTGTCCTATATCGGCATGCAGGACCAGTTCTACACCTTCAACATGTTCGACGCGCAGGCCTGGTTCGCCCGCGACGTCATCATGGGCCGCATCAATCTGCCCTCGGCCGAAGCCATGGCCGAGCACGGCCGGAAATGGCGGGCACGCGAGGAAACACTTGAAGACGCCGAGCAGATGATCTGGTTCCAGGGCGACTACACCAGGGAGCTGATGGAGCAGACCGACTATCCCGGCTTCGATGTCGAGGCTGTCAATCAGACCTTCATGGAGTGGGAGCACCACAAGGCGCAAGACATTATGGGCTTCCGCGACCATGCCTACCGCTCGCTGATGACCGGCACGATGGCGCCGCTGCATCATACGCCCTGGCTGCAGGCGATGGACGATTCGATGGAAAGCTATCTCGAGATGAAGGGCGTGGCGGCGGAGTAGCAGTCCGAACGGCGATTGACTTGCCTCAGACAACTTCCCGCGCCGGGTCGGCCGCCAGCGCCAGGGAATTTGCGACGTGCTCGAGGTGCTCCTCGTCCAGAATGCTGGTCGCGACGCGGACAGCGTTCGTTTTTCCGGTCGAAAACTTCGCCCCGGCATGGACCGCGATGCCGTGGGCGGCCAGCGTGACCATCGCGTAAGGTTCCGAAGCAACCGGAATGAGGACGCTGAGACCGTGTCCGGCGTCGATATCGACATTGCGTTTGGCCAGTTCGCCGGCGAGCCGTTCGCGACGGCCGCGGTATACCTCCTTCGCCTGCTCCACCAGGGCGGCCGTGGCCGGGTCTTGCAGCAGCCAGGCGGTGGCCGCCTGCAGGATGCGGCTGGTCCATCCCGAGCTGAAGCTGCGGTAGGACTGGATCTGCTCGACGATCGTCGCCGATCCGGACAGCACGGCGAGCCGCAGATCCGGGCCGTGGGTCTTGGAATAGGACAGGATATGGACGACGCGATCGGGAAAACGCCGGCCAAGCGAAATGCGCGGCGCCGAGGCAATATCGCCGACGCCGTCATCTTCGACAATCAGCACGTCGGTGCCGGCGAGCAGGTCGCCGATGACTTCCAGCCGCGTCGACGACATGCAGGCGCCGGTAACCGAATGGACGCGCGGCTGGAACAGGAACGCGACGGGCCGCTGCCGCAGAGCGTTGGCAAGTGCATCCGGCAAGGGACCGTCGCTGTCGCAGTCTACCGGGATGATCGGCACATCGAGATCCTCGAGGATGTCGAGCAGGCGAAGCGCCGTCGGGTTCTCGATGGCCACCGGCGCTCCCGGCGGGACCAGCGCATGCAGCAAGGTGTAGATGGCGTTGTAACCGCCATTGGTGGCCAGGAACGCGCCGGGATCGTACGGCCATGACGGGCGCACCGCGGCCTCCAGCTCGGGCAGGATGCGTACCCGCTCGTAGCTGTTGAGCTTTTCGGCGCGCGCACCATGCGCCAGCGCGATGCCGAGCGGCGGCAACAGCCTCACATCGGGCTCCGCGATCGCCAGGTTCAGAACATCCTGTCCGTAATTGCCACCGCTCATGTGGCGCTCGGGCCGGGCGGCAAAGCGGTTGCCCATGATCCAGGTGCCGTTGCGTCCGCGGCCGCCGATGATCTTGTAGCGCCGCAATTCGCTCCACGCCTGCGAGACCGTCGCCGGGCTGACGCCAAGCACATAGGCCAGATCGCGCACCGGCGGAAGCTTTGCGCCGACAGGCAGCGCGCCGCTTCTGATCAGCGCTCCGGTCTCGCGCGCGATGCCGCGCATCGTGCGGTCGCCAAGGCGATCAGCGAACCATCCTGCATCGAAATCCATCGGCACCCGCGACCATTAAAGCTAATGTTCAATAACATAATAACATTTGATCGGCCAAAAATAAACATTTACCAATCGCCGATCAAACATAGCTTTGAAGTTCATGCCGATGCCCGTCTCCATCACTATAGCCACCCGCGATTGGGACTATCTCACCCCTTTGGTGCTGGGTGACGTCGCTTCGAGCCGCTTGTCGGTGAAGGTTGACCGCGTCGCCACGCTCATTCCGGACCTCGGCACCGATCCGAACCACGATGCGGCGGAGGTCTCGTTCAGCCGTTATGTGTCGGCCATGGCTTCCGGCAGGGATACGGTGGTTGGAATACCGTGCTTCATCATGCGCGGCTTTCGCCATCGCTGCATCATAACGGTCGAGGCCAGCCCGCTGGAACGGCTTTCCGACCTTGCCGGCAAACGCATCGGCGTGACCGGCTGGCGCGATTCCGGCAACACATGGACGCGCGCGGCGCTTCGCCGGGAAGGCGTCGGCGTCGAGGATGCCTATTGGTTCGCCGGCAGGCTGACATCGGAGCACCCGATCGCCGACCGCCTCGACGGATTCGGCAGGCCGGGGCGCATCGAAGCAGCACCAGGCGAGCGCCCGATGATGGAGCTGCTGTCGCAAGGCGAGCTCGACGCCGTTTTCACGCCCTTCATGCCGGACGGCTTTTTCGGCCCGGTTTCCGGCTTCCGGCAAGTGCTGCGCGATTTTCGCGCGGCCGAACGCGCCTATTTCGCCGACGTCGGTTATGTCCCGGGCATGCATCTGGTCGCCGTCAAGGCGGCAGTGGCCAGGGAGCACCCCTGGCTGCCGCAGGAACTCGCCAGGCTGATCGACGAAAGCCAGCGCGTCTGGACGGCAAAGCGCCGAAAATACGCCGATACCTCGCCCTGGATCCTCGAGGAGCTGATTCATGCGGGGCGCGACCTGCCTGCCTCCTGGAACGCCAGCGGCCTGCCGGCCAACCGGCGCATGATCGAGGATTTCGTCACCGAGCTCCATGCCCAGGGCATTCTGGCGGAACCGATTTCCGCCGACGCCTTGTTTCCTTTCGAGGCCAGATCGCGGGCCACCGCAGCCTGACAACGCACAACGAAGAACACGAAGGAGAATGCCATGAGGACAATCAGCTTCATATTCGCCTCGCTCGTCACCATGCTGGCGCAGGCCAGCTTTGCCCAGGATATCCAGAAGCAATCGGTGAACGAGGATTTGCGGGCCCGGCTGCCGGAAGAGATCCGCACGGCGGGAAAGATCACAGCCGTCAACAACGGCTCGTTCCCGCCCTATGAGATCGTCACCGGCACCGAACTGTCGGGGGCGACCAGGGACATTTCCGACGCCATCGGCCAGCTGCTCGGCGTCGAGATCGATCATGCCTCGGTCGCCGGCCTGCCGGCTTTGCTGAGCGGCATCAATGCCGGCCGTTATCAGTTCGCGATGGGTCCTGTCGGCGACTATCCCGACCGCCAGAAATCCAACGACTTCATCGATTGGGTGCGCGAATACGTCGTCTTCGCCGTCGAGAAGGGCAACCCACAAGGCATCACCTCGCTCGACACCGCGTGCGGCAAGCGCATCGCCGTCATGTCGGGTGGCTCGGCCGAAAAGGTCATCAAGCAGCAGGCGCAGAAATGCACCGAAGGCGACAAGCCGGCCGTCGAGGTGCAATCCTTCACCGACCAGCCGAGCTCGATACTGGCCGTCCGGTCGAAACGCTCCGACGCATTCTTCTCCTCGCAGGCGCCGCTGACCTATTTCGTCGAGCAGGCGAAGGGCCAGCTGGAACTCGCCGGGGTCGGCCAGGCCAACGGCTTCAAGGACATCTATCAAGGCGCCGTCGTCAAGAAGGGCTCGCCGCTGGGCGGCGTGCTGCTCGACGCGTTCAAGATCCTGATGAAGAACGGCACCTACGCCGCGGTCATGAAGAAGTGGGGCCTCGAGAAAAACATGATCGATGCGCCAGGCATCAACCAGGGCCAGTAGAGGCTGCCATGACCGATGCCACCGCTGCCTACGCGGCCGGGCTGCCGCGACGTCCCGACGACGCGCTGCGCGACGTCAAACGAGCCCACCGGCCGTTTCCGCTCGTCCGGCTGGCGCTCTGGGCGTTCACCGTCGCCGTGGCGGCCGGCTTCGCCTATATCGTTGCAGTCAACCCGAATTTCGGCTGGCCGGTGGTCGCCCAGTATTTCTTCGATCCGACGGTCATGCAGGGGCTTTCGGTGACGCTCGGCCTGACGGTCGTGGCTATGATCCTGGGCATCGTGCTCGGCCTGCTGCTCGCCATCGCGCGCATGTCGAGCGACAGGCTGGCATCCTTTCTCTCCGGCCTGTTCATCTGGTTCTTCCGGGGAACGCCGCTGCTGGTGCAATTGATCCTGTGGTACAACCTTTCGACGCTGTTTCCGCGCATTTCCATCGGCTTCGCCAGTTGGAACACCAACGACCTGATCACGCCGTTGACCGCCGCCGTTCTTGGTCTGGCGCTGAACGAGGCCGCCTACATGGCCGAGATCATCCGTGGCGGGCTGCTGTCGGTGGACAAGGGACAGGCCGAAACGGCTGAAGCCTTCGGCATGACCCGCGCGCGGGCCTTGCGGCGCATCATCATCCCGCAGGCGATGCGGTCGATCGTGCCGCCGACCGGCAATCAGCTGATCAGCATGATCAAGGCAACTTCGCTTGTCAGCGTCATCGCCATGGCCGACCTGCTCTACTCGGTGCAATCGATCTACAACCGCACCTTCGAAATCATTCCGCTGCTGATGGTTGCAGTGCTGTGGTACCTGCTGATCACCTCGGTCCTCAATGTCGCGCAAGGCGCGATCGAACGCCACTACAGCCGCGGCGATCGCGGTGCGCGCGAGAAGACGGCGACCGCCACCCTGGAGGCCGCCAATGAGCGCGCATGACACGCCCCTGGTGCGGGCGCGCGACGTTCACAAGGCCTTCGGCCCGCTCGAGGTGCTGAAGGGCATTGATCTGGACGTCGCGCCTGGCGAGGTGGTGGTCATTCTCGGACCGTCCGGCTCCGGAAAGTCGACCTTCCTGCGATGCATCAATCATCTCGAGGCGATCGACCAGGGGTCGATCGAGGTGGACGGCGAGCAGATCGGTTACCGGTTGCACGACGGCCGCCTCGACAAACTTTCCGACCGCGCGATCGCCGCGCAGCGGCGCAAGATCGGCATGGTGTTCCAGCAGTTCAATCTCTATCCGCACATGACGACCCTGCAGAACGTCATCGAGGCTCCGGTCGGCGTTCACCGGGAGAACCGCAAGGAGGCGATCGGCTACGCCCGCGAACTGCTGACCCGTGTCGGTCTTGCCGACAAGATCGACGCCTATCCGCGCCAGCTTTCAGGCGGCCAGCAGCAGCGCGTCGCCATCGCCCGTGCGCTCGCCATCCGCCCGAAATTGATGCTCTTCGACGAGCCGACCTCGGCGCTCGATCCGGAGCTGGTCGGCGAGGTGCTCGCCACCATGCGCGATCTCGCCAGGCAGGGCTTGACCATGATCGTGGTCACGCATGAGATCGGCTTCGCCCGCGAAGCGGCGGATCGGGTGGTGTTCATGGACGACGGTAATGTGATCGAGGCCGGGCCTCCGGACGAGGTTCTCGCCAAACCCAGGCACCCGCGCACGCGGGCTTTCTTGAGCCGTTTCATCTAAAAGCAAAGCCGGCGCGGCACCTGCTCGGCCGGCAAAGGACCTTCCATGCCAAAGACCTCCAACCAGTTCGCCGATATTTCCGACTTCGCCGACAAGGCCGCCGAGCTTGCAGCGGCCCGCCAGCACCTGCACGCGCATCCCGAGCTTTCATTCCAGGAGCGCGAAACGGCTGTATACGTTGCCGAACGGCTCGAAAGCTGGGGCTATGAGGTGACGCGCAATGTCGGCGGGTTCGGCGTCGTCGGCCGCCTGCGCCAGGGCAGCGGCCGCAGCATCGCCATCCGTGCCGACATGGACGCCCTGCCGATCACCGAAGCTACCAATCTCCCTTATGCCAGCCAGGCCAGCGGCAAGATGCACGCCTGCGGTCATGACGGCCACACCACGATGCTGCTCGGCGCCGCCGAATACCTGGCGCGCACACGGCATTTCAACGGCACGGTGAACCTCATCTTCCAGCCGGCCGAGGAAGCCGGCAAGGGAAGCGGGGCGCAGGCGATGATCGCCGACGGCCTGTTCGAGCGCTTTCCCTGCGATGCGATTTTCGGGCTGCACAACCACCCGGGCGCGCCGACGGGTTCGTTCCTGATGCGCGCCGGGCCGCTGATGGCGGCGAGCGATACCGTCACCATCAGGATCGCCGGGCGTGGCGGCCACGCCTCGCGTCCGCACCTGACGGTCGACCCGATCGTCGCTGCCGCCAACATCGTCATGACCCTGCAGACGGTTGTGTCGCGCAACGTCAACCCGATCGAGACCGCTGTCGTCACCGTCGGCACGATTCACGGAGGCACGGCCTCCAACGTCATTCCGGAACACGCCGAAATCACGTTGAGCGTCCGCTCCTTCTCGGCCGAGATCCGCGACACGCTCGAGCAGCGTATTCGCAATATCGCAGCACTTGTGGCGCAGGCGCATGGCGCAACGGTCGAGATCGATTACGAGCGCGGCTACCCGGTGGTGGTCAATTCCGAGCGCGAGACGTCCTTTGCGACAGACATCGCTGTCGAACTCGTCGGTCAGGACAAGGTGTCCGTCTGCCCGTTGATCCCCGGCAGCGAAGACTTTTCTTATTTCCTCGAACACAAACCCGGTTGCTTTCTGCGCCTCGGAAACGGCGAGGATTCAGCCATCCTGCACAGCTCGAAATATGATTTCAACGACGGCAATCTGACCGTCGGCGCAGCGCTCTGGGCTCGTTTGACCGAGAGATTCCTGGCCGCCTGATCCATGACTGCGGCTTGGATTGTCGATCGGCCGGTCGAGCATTATTGGGGCGACCGGCCGCGCGACGATGCTCAACGAATTCTCACGCATTCCCCCACTTCGAATGCGATAAGAGCTTCGCTTTCAGACAAACAAAAAGTCACCCGTCGTCAGCGGGCTTGTAAAGTTTGCGAGAGTAACTTGATCGACTCCTGCGGTAATGATGGTGTCGGTTCCACTTTGCGCAATTGTGAGATCATCGAACGATTGCACGCCCTCCACGCCACTAAATACAATGGTGTCGTCTTGGGTCTGGCTGAAATCGTAGATGGTGTTTTGGGTTCCGACCGTCATTGAACCATCGTCCTTGAATATGAATTGATCTCTGCCGCCCTGAGCCAGTTCGCTCAGTTGCCCGTCACCCCACATGTCGTTGATGACGGTGCAGCCGGGTGCCGCGCTCCCGGCGTACAGGGTATCGTTTCCGCCCAGAGCCGAACCGGACATTTGCAGGGCGTCGCCGCACAGGAAGTTGCGGACCTGGCCGCTTTCGCTGTTGTGGCCCCCGGTAAGAATGTCGTTGCCGCCCGTGGCGGACCCGGACATAGCGAATGCGTCGCCGTACAACTCGTTTAGAACATCCGGACCGGAGCTCTTATTGCCGCCGGTTAGGATATCATTGCCGCCCACAGCATTGCCGGCCATCGCGCCAGCGTCGCCATAGGCGAAATTATGGGTGCCTTGCAGCACGGCCACGTCATCGCCCCCGCTAGCAGAGTCGGACATGATGCCGGCCGCGTCACCATAGAAACTTATCACGAACCCACCCACGCTCGTGAAGGTGTCGTCGCCGCCCTTAGCAAAGTCGGACATATGTAGGCTCGCGTCGCCAAAGAAGGTTTTGGTCTGAATCGTGCCACCAAAGTCTGTGTAATGGTCGTCGCCACCCTGAGCATGGCCAGACATGCTGCGACCGGCATCACCGTAGAAAATAGTGTTGGCGTCACTAGCGCCATTGAAAGTGTCGTTGCCGCCCTTGCTGTAGTCCGACATATCGCCGCTGGTGTCCCCGTAGAAAGCGTTGCTGGAGTCGCTCCTGGCCGTGAAACGGTCGTCGCCACCTTGAGCATGGCCAGACATGTTGTTCCCGGCGTCGCCAAAGAAAATGTTGACGGCCACGCTGGTGCCCTCGAAGGTGTCATTGCCACCCTTGCTGTGGTCGGACATATCGACGCCGGCGTCACCGTAGAAAGTGTTGAAGGAGTTGGGAAAGGCCGTGAAACGGTCGTCGCCGCCCTGAGCATGGCCGATCATGTTGCCGCCGGCGTCGCCGAAGAAAATGTTGCTGGCTTGCGCGGCGCCCGTGAAAGTGTCGTTGCCGCCCTTGCTGTGGTCCGACATATCGTCGCCCGCGTCACCGTAAGCAGTGGTGGTGGAGGAGCTCGACACCGTGAAGGTGTCGTCACCGCCCCGAGCAAAATTGAACAAGCTCCGAGCCGCGTCGCCGTAGAAGGTGTAGGTCGACGGTGCGGTTTCCGTAAAGGTGTCGTTGCCGCCTTTTGAGAAATCGAGCAGGCTGCCGCCAGCGTCGCCGGTCAAGATATTCGTATTTGGATCGCCTGTGAGGGCGTCATCGATACCCCACTGATGATCTGCCAGATCACCGGTAGTAAAGGGAACGCGTTTAGACATTATCCGCTCTCCTGTTGAGCCTACCCGTCCCATGGCAGCCGTACGATGTGAGGCAAAAACGAGCAATAATCCCGAATGGCTATGTCTTTAGGCGTAGGGATCGGTGCCTCGTTAACGGCGCGCTTGGCGGCAGCTTCCTGAGGCCGTCCTATTCCGGACTATATCCCAGCCTTGCCCGAGCCTTCGCCGTCCAGGCGTTGAACAGCCGGTCTGCGACGATGCCGATGAAGGCGATGGCCAGGCCGGCGACGATGCCGCGGCCGGAATCGGCCTTGGACAGGGCGATGAACACCTCCTGGCCGAGATCGCGCGTGCCGACCATGGCGCAGATGATGATCATCGCCAGCGCCATCAGGATGGTCTGGTTGACGCCGAGCATGATCTCGGGCAACGCCAGCGGCAGCTGCACGCGAAAGAAGGTCTGGCGCCTGGTGCAGCCCGAAACCTTCGCCGCCTCGATCAGCGCCGGCGGCACCTGCCGGATCCCGTGATTGGTGTAGCGGATCGCCGGCACCACGGCGAAGGCGACGGTGGCGATCATCGCGGTGACGTCGCCGACCCTGAACAGCATCACCACCGGAATGATGAAGCAGAACGACGGCAGCACCTGCAGCGTGTCGATGACCGGCGTGACGGTCTTTTCGAAGCGGTCGCTGCGCGATGCCATCAGCCCGATCGGGATGCCGATCAGGCAGGCGACAAAGGCCGAGATTCCGCACAAATAGACGGTCGCCATGGTCTTTTCCCAAAGTCCGGTGACGGCGCAGAACGCTGTCAAAGCCGCGACCAGGGCGGCGAGGCGCAAGCCGCCGAGCTGGTAGCCGGCAAGGCCGAGGAGACACACCGCGCCCAGCCACGGAAAACCCTCGCAGAAGGCGCGCACCGGGTTCAGCACGTTGAGGATAAGCGCCACGCGGAACGCTTCGATAGTGTCGAAGAAGTTGATGGTGATCCAGTTCACCGCCGCCTTCCACAAAGGCGCGGTGGTGAAGGTGATCGCTTTCGGCACCGCGGCGAACGCCGGCACGAACAGGCCGAGCAGCGTGGCGACGGCGAGGATGGCAACGGCCAGCGCCAGATTGGGATAGCGCCGCCAGAAACTGGTGCTGGCCTGGTGGCGGACATTGCCCTTGGCGTGATTGTGCGCGATCGCCTGGCTCAGCCGGTCGAGTGCAATTGCCAGTGCGACAATGGCGAGGCCAGCTTCCATCGCCTCGCCGACCTTGAGTGCGCGCAACGCCAAAAGCACGTCATAGCCGAGCCCACCGGCACCGATCATCGAGGCGATGATCACCATGTTGAGCGCCAGCATGATGACCTGGTTGACGCCGACCATCAATGTCGGCCGCGCCGACGGCAACAGCACCCGCCACAGCTTCTGCCGTGCCGTGCAGCCGGCCATCTCGCTGAAATCGTCGATCTCTGACGGCACCCGCGACAGGCCGAGCATCGTCGCCCGCACCATTGGCGGCGTCGCGAAAATTGCCGTCGCGATCATTGCCGAGACCGGGCTGTTGCCGAACAGAAGCAGCATCGGGATCAGATAGGCGAAGGTCGGGATCGTCTGCATCAGATCGAGGGCAGGGGAGATCAACAACCTCTCCGCCCAAGGCTTGCGCCATGCCCAGATGCCGGCGAACAGCCCGGTGACAATGCAAAACGGCACGGCGATCGAGATCAAGCCCAGCGTCAGCATGGCGCTGGTCCACTGCCCGAACAGCGCGATATAGAGAAAACAGCCGCCGGCCAGCGCACCCAGCTTCCAGCCGCCGGCGGCGCGTCCGGCAAGGTAGGCGGCAGCGCAGACGCCGACCCAGGACAGGCGCGGCAAGACGATCATATCCGCGCCATGGCCGATCTTGAAATTCTTGGCCAGAAGAGCGAGCGCGAAATCGAGCGGCACGCCAAGCACCGCGGTGATCGAGCGGGTCAGCCAGGAGAAGTTCGACTTCACCCAATTCATCAGCGCACCGACCCAGTCTGCGACAGGAACGATCGCGCCGGCCGGGTAATTGACCGCCCAGGGCAGGCTTTCCTGCAGCAGGAAGACAATAAGCACGGCGGCGAGCGCACAGGCCCAGATCGCCAGCCAGGTTTGAACCGGCCGGGGCCTCGCTGCGCTGGCGCTTGCCGTGACGGTCATCCGCCGGCCCCACGACGCTCGATGCCGGCGAGAAGATCGACCACCGCCTGCGGCGTGACTTCGCCGATCGGCTTGCCGGTGCCGTTGACCACCGCGAAGGGCTTGCCGGCAGAGACGATATCTGCCGAAAAACTTGATATCTTGGCATCCGGCGCGACCGTGCCGCCGTACTCGGCGCCGTCGCAGGCGCGCATCAGGCGGCGCGCCGAGATCACCTTGGCGCGATCGACATCGCGGGTGAATTCGGCGACATAGTCGGTCGCAGGGTTGACCACCAGCTCTTCCGGCGTGCCGATCTGGATGACCTCGCCGTCCTTCATGATGGCGATCCGGTCGGCCAGCCGGATGGCCTCGTCGAAATCATGGGTGATGAAGACGATGGTCTTGTGCAGCATGGTCTGCAGCCGCATCAGCTCGTCCTGCATCTCACGGCGGATCAGCGGATCGAGAGCCGAGAACGGCTCGTCGAGGAACCAGATTTCCGGCTTCGTGGCGAGGCTGCGGGCGATGCCGACACGCTGCTGCTGTCCGCCGGAAAGCTCGCGCGGATAGAAATGCTCGCGGCGGCGCAAGCCAACCAGCTCGATGACTTCACGGGCCCGCTTCTCGCGTGTCGGCCGGTCCTGCCCCTGGATGCCGAGGGGGAAGGCAATGTTCTCCAGTACGTTGAGATGCGGCAGCAAGGCAAAATTCTGGAACACCATGCCCATGCGATGGCGTCGCAGCTCGATCAGCGCGGCATCGGAAATCTTGAGCAGGTCCTTGCCTTCAAACTCGACCTTGCCGTGGGTCGGCTCGATCAGCCGTGACATGCAGCGCACCAGCGTCGACTTGCCTGACCCCGAAAGTCCCATGATGATGAAGATCTCGCCCTGGCGGATTTCGAGATCGACGGCGCGCACCGCGCCAACCAGTCCGGCAGCGGCGATGTCCGCCAGGCTGGCCTTGCCGTCGCGCCGGCGGATGAAATTGGCCGCGTCCGCCCCGAACAGCTTCCAGACATTGCGACAGCCAAGCTTTATCGGGCGGGCATCCTTGCCCGTTGCTTTCACCGCCTGTTCAATCGTATCGCTCATGCAATCGTCCTTCTGGAATAGGGGATCGAGACCCGGCCCTGAATGGCCGGGTCGTCGCGTTTCCAGTCAGACGGTCACTCGGCCCAGGCTTTCCAGTCGGCTTCGTGGGCGGCGATCCAGGCGGCGGCGACGTCTTCCGGCGTCTTGCCTTCGAGATCGATCTCGCCGCTCATCTTGTTGAGCTCGTCGGTATCGACCGTGTAGTTTTTCGCGACCTTGTAGGCGACCGGCCATTTGTCCTTCATGCCGGCCCAGGAATATTTCCAGATCTCGCCATGCGGCTTGCCGCAGTCATATTTCGCGTCGGGGTTCACACCCCATTTCGGGTCGGTGTAGCACTCGGTCGTATAGTCGGGGAATTCGACCCATTCGCCCTTGTATTTGGCTGGCGCCCAATGCGGCGAATAGATCCACAGCATGATCGGCGCCTTGCGCTGATAGGCCGAGTCCAGTTCGGCGAACATCGCCGCGTCGGTGCCGGCATGGATGACGGTGAAGGGCAGTTTCAGCGCCTCGACGCGTTCGTCGTCAAAACCTTCCCATGTCACGGGTCCGCCGAGATAACGCCCCTTCGGCGCGGTTTCGGCCGTCGAGAAGGCCTCGGCGCATTTCGGGTCTTTCAGCGCTTCCCAGTTCGGCAGGCCGGGGCATTTCTCTTTCATATATTCGGGAAACCACCATTCTTCCTTGGCCTTTGGTCCGAGCTTGCCGAGGCGTTCGGTCTGGCCCGTCGCGTCCGAGGCCTTCATCGCCTCGCCGGCCGTCGTGTCCCAGAATTCCAGGCCGACATCGATGTCGCCATTGGTCAGGCCGGTGGTCAGGCTGGAGAGATAGTCGGCGGTCGGATACTCGACGGTATAGCCGAGCTTTTCGAGGATGCCGCCGAGGATCTTGGCGTTCAGATTGACGCTGGTCCAATCGAACAGCGCGATCTTGATCGGGTCGTTGGATTCCGGCGCCGCCGCATAGGCCGAAGATGTCAGTGCGGCTGCGGCAAGTGTTAAGGCTCCCATTGAGAAATTCGAAATCATGCTCCGAAGTGACATGCTTGTTCTCCTGTCAAGCTCTGGTGGAAATTATCGTTAGTTCCCTTCTTGCGTCTTTTTTTGATTGTGTTGGAAAAGCTGCTCGTTGCGCAAGGCCGTAGGCGCCACAATGCTGCCGAAGCGGATGCCGGCGCAAAACGGGGGTGGTGCCCAAATTGGTGAAGATGTGGCGGGACCGGCCGCGTCATGACTGCCGAAGGATTGCTGCCAAAGCAGTCATCCACGGATCGATCGCCGGTCTTGAGGGGCAAACCATCAAAGTCCCATGATCTCGGCTGTTGGCTCCGCAACTCGCCCAGAGCCACTTTCATGAGATGAAATTATATATACCAACGGTCATGTCGCGCAACGAATAACGCCGGTGCCAATTTCACGGCCCGTCTTTTTACATGGACCCGCAGATCGGTTCGAAAAAAGCCAAGGTTGCCGATCATCCCGTATGCGAGCCGCAAGATAGGGTACCGATACAATGCAGCAGACCTCTTCCTTGAACAGACTGCGCATCGCCGTGCTCTTTGGCGGACGTTCCGCCGAGCATGACGTTTCGGTGCTTTCAGCAACCAATGTCATGCGTGCGCTGCTGCCCGCCAAATACGATGCCGTCCCAATCTTCGTCACGCGCGAAGGACAGTGGCTGCTGAGCAGCTTCCAGGATGGTACGCTCGCAAAGCCTGCGGGCGGTTTGGAAGTTTGCCTGGTTCCGGGCGGGCACGGACGGATGATGGCGATCCCGGCCGACGGCACGCCCTATGACCTGCCGAAGATCGACATCCTGTTTCCCGTACTGCACGGCCCTCATGGCGAAGACGGCTCGGTACAGGGGGTGGCCGAGGTGGCTCGGGTGCCGCTCGCCGGCTGCGGCATCCTGGGTTCGGCAACCGCGCTGGACAAGGACATCGCCAAACGGCTCCTGGAAGCGGCGGGGCTGCCAATCGCGCGCTCAGTGACGATCCATGAAGGTGCGGCGCCCGCCCTCGCCACACTGGAAGGCGAGCTCGGCCTGCCGTTCTTCATCAAACCGGCGCGTCAGGGATCGTCTGTCGGCGTCGGAAAAGTCCATGCCGGCCAGGAATTCGATGGAGCGCTTGCTGAAGCCTTCCGGCACGATTGCAAGCTGTTGGCTGAGGAATTCATTCGTGGGCGCGAGATCGAATATAGCGTGTTGGAGGACCCGGCAGGCAACCTGTTCGTCTCGCGGCCAGGCGAGATCGTGCCGGCCGAAAGCCACGATTTCTATAGCTACGATGCCAAATACATCGACGAGAACGGCGCGGCGCTAAGAGTGCCGGCCGATCTGCCGCCGGAGGTCGAGGCAGGCATGCGGGACGTGGCCGCAAGGGCTTTCAGAGCCGTCGGCTGTGACGGGATGGCCCGCATCGACTTCTTTCTGACGCCGGACATGCAGTTCCTGGTCAATGAAATCAACACCATCCCCGGCTTCACCGACATCAGCATGTATTCCAAGGCAATGGCGGCAAGCGGCGTCAGCTATTCCGAAATCATCGACCGGCTCGTGGAACATGGATTGGCTCGGGCGGGCCGAGCAGCCTGAACGCAGCGAAGCGGCATTCATATCCGGTCGATGGTACGTCGGCCCGCGCCGCTCACGACATGATCAGGCCGCCATCGACATTGATGGTCTGGCCGGTGATGTAGGCCGCATCGTCGCTGGCGAGAAAGCTGACCAGGCCGGAGACGTCCTCGCCGCTGCCGGCGCGGCCCATCGGGATGTTCTTCACCCATTCGGCCATCAGCTCGCCGGGCTTGTAGTCGCCCATCAACTTGCCCCATGCGGCATCGTTATAGGCCCACATATCGGTGTCGATGATGCCGGGGCAGATCGCGTTGAGGGTGATCTTCTCCTTCGCCACTTCCTTGGCGAGGCTCTGGGTGACGCCGACGACGCCGAATTTCGAGGCCGCATAATGCGGCGTGTAGATAAAGCCCTGCCGCGCCTGGCCGGATGCGGTGTTGATCAGCCGGCCGCCATCGCCATGCTTGCGGATGCGCGCGATCGCCTCCTGGCAGCACAGGAACACGCCCTTGGTGTTGACAGCCATCACCTTGTCCCATTCGGCCTCGGTCATCGCCTCGATCCTGGCGATGGTGATGACACCGGCATTCTGCACGGAGATATCGACGCGGCCGAACTCCTGCTCGGCCAGGTCATAGAGGGCGACGACTTCGTCTTTCTTCGTCACATCCATGCGCAGCGATGCGACCCTGGCGCCCGCAGCCTTGAGATCGGCGGCGACCTCTTCGACGCGCGCGTCGATGGCGCTGACGACGACCGCGGCACCTTCCGCCGCGAAGCGCCTGGCCATTGCCGCGCCGATGCCGCCGCTGGCGCCGGTGATGACCGCCGTTTTTCCCTGGAATCGCTTCTGCATCTTTTCTCCTACCAGCAGACGAAGCCGCCATCGACGATCAGGTCGATGCCGGTGACGAAACTCGAGGCGCGGCTGGCCAGGAACACGGTCGGGCCGACCATCTCTTCCGGCGCCGCCATGCGGCCCATCGGCGTGTCGCGCTCAAAGATCCTGACCTGGTCGGCGACCTCCGGCCGCTTGTTCATCGGCGTCAGCGTGTAGCCGGGGCTGACGACATTGACGCGCAGGCCGCGATCGGCCCATTCCATGGCGAGGCTCTTCGACATGTGGATCACCGCGGCCTTCGACGAATTGTAATGCGCCTGGGTCAGACCGCGATTGACGATCGAGCCCGACATCGACGCGATGTTGATGATCGAGCCCTTGCGTCGCGTCAGCATGGCGCGGGCCTCGGCCTGGCAGGACAGGAACACGCCGCTGACGTTGACGTCATAGAGCTTCTGCCATTTCTCCAGCGACAGCGTCTCAGCCGGCTCAGCTCCGGCGACGCCGGCATTGTTGACGGCGATGGTCAACGCGCCGAGTTCCATCTCCGTACGCTCGATCGCGGCCGCGAGATCGGCCTCTGAAGTCACCGTGCCGTTCAGCACAAGCGCCTTGCCGCCGAGTGCCGTGATCCGGTGCGCGGTCTCCTCCAGCCCGCCTTTCGAGGCGTGGCCGAAGCAGGCTATGTCGGCGCCGGCCTCGGCCAGCCCAATGGCGATTGCCTGCCCGATGCCGCTGCCGGCGCCTGTCACAAGTGCCACGTCACCATGAAGGTCGAATAATTTCATCGTCGGTCCCTCTGCTCCAACCGCCGTCCTCCGGAAATAAAGGGGCGCCAACTCTGTTGCTGGCGCCCCGCGCGGTCTGGTGCCCGGGAGGATACCACCTGCTGCGCTTTGTTTCGATGGGCGTCCTAGCTCGTGGCGAGTTCCATCACGGCGATATTGCTTGCTTCGCTGCGGTCGAGAATGCCGCGTTGCCGGCCGCGGCTCAGCACCAGCACGCGATGTGACAGGCCGAGCACTTCCTCGAGGTCGGAGCTCACCACCACCACGGCCATGCCGGAGCGGGCAAGGTCGGCGATGACATCATAGATCGCGGCGCGTGCACCGACGTCGATGCCGCGCGTCGGCTCGTCCAGGATGAACACCTTGGGCGGGCGCGACACCCATTTGGCGATGATCACCTTCTGCTGGTTGCCGCCTGAAAGCTTGCTGACCGCCTGGTTCGGCCGGCCCTTGACGCCAAGCCGGCGAATGCCGGCCTCGGCGAATTTCTGCACTGCCTTCGGAAACACCCAGCCATTCGGCGCCACATGGTCGAAATTGCCGATCGCCAGGTTCTCGCCGATCGTCTGGTCGAGCACCACGCCCTGCGCCTTGCGGTCTTCCGGTACCAGGACGACGCCGGCCTTGATCGCCGCCGCCGGGCCATTGAGATGCACCGGCTTGCCGGCGACGCGCACCGATCCCGATGAGATCGGATCGGCACCGGCGATCGCCCTCACCAGCTCCGTGCGTCCGGCGCCGATCAGCCCGGCAATGCCGAGGATTTCGCCGGCCCGCACTGAAAAGCTGACATTTTGAAAGCTGCGTTCCGGCGAGGACAGGTTCTCGACCTCGAGCAGCGTGTCGTTGCCCGGCGCCGATATCGTAGGGAACATCCGCTCGACACTGCGGCCGACCATTTGTTCGACGACGGTGCGCACCGGAATGTCGGCGCGCTCGTGCCGGGCGACGATGCGCCCGTCGCGCATCACCACCACGCGATCGGCGATCTGGGCGATCTCGTCCAGCCGGTGGCTGATATAGATGAAGGACATGCCTTCCGCCTTGAGCTTGCGGATCTGCTGGAACAGGAGCTCCGTTTCCTCGCCGCCAAGGGCCGCCGTCGGTTCGTCGAAGATCAGCAGCTCGGCATTGAGCGTCAGCGCCTTGGCGATCTCGACCTGCTGCTGGGCGGCGATACGCAGCGTGCGCACCTTGCGCTCGGGCGAGACATCGAGGCCGAGGCGCTTCAACTGGGCCGATGCCCGTGCGTTCATTGCCGCGCGGTCGATGCGGCCGCCACGCATCGGCAGGCGCCCGACATAGACGTTTTCGGCGACCGACAGATCGGGCAAGAGCTTCAGCTCCTGGTGGATCATGCCGATGCCGGCGTCGATCGCCGCGGCAGGATTGGCGGGGGAATAAGGGTTCCCCCGCCAGGTGATGGTGCCGGCATCGGGTTTGGTCGACCCGGCGATGATGTTCGAGACGGTGGACTTGCCGGCGCCGTTTTCGCCAAGCAGCGCCACGACCTCGCCCGGCCGCACCTCGAAGCTCGCATCGGCCAGGACCTGCACCGGCCCGTAGCTTTTGCAGAGGCCGCTGACGACGAGCCCGTTATGGGGGCTGTGCGTGTGGCGAGGATCGGTGGACATCGTTGCGCTCGTCGACTGCCGGACTGGTCTCAATCAGGGATGCTTGGCGATGAACTGCTCGACATTGTCCTTGGTGGTCAGCGTCGCATCCTGCAGCTGTTCGGCGGGAATGGTCTCGCCGGCCACCAGCTTGATTGCTGCGTCGACGGCGAGCCGGCCCATGCCCTGGGTTTGCTGCGTCGCGGTCACGTCGAAGACGCCGTCCTTCAGTGCCTTGAGCGCCGCCACATCGCCGTCGAAGCCGGCAACCCAGACCTTATGGCCGGGATTGGCGACCTTGACCGCCTGCGCCGCACCGAGCGCCAGCGCATCGGCCTGGCCGATGACGATCGACACGTCGGGGTGCGACTGCAACAGATCCTGCGTCAGCTTGAAACCTTCGTCCTGGTGCCAGCCTTCGCTCCACAATTCTCCGACAACCTTGATGTCGGGATAGCCTTTCAGCGCTTCGCCGCAGCCCTTCGAGCGGTCGACTTCGGGCGTCGTGCCCTTCTGGCCGTGGATGATGATCAGCTCGCCCTTGCCGCCGGCCTGCTTGGCGATGTAGTCGCAAACCGCCTTGGCCGATGCCACGCTGTTGGTTGCGATGAAGGTATCGCCGGGCGCGCCATCGGCGTTGCGGTCGACATTGACGACCGGGATGCCGGCAGCCTTGGCGGTCTTGGTCGGCACGGTGGCGGCGGTGGCGCCGGCCGGAATATAGATCAGCGCATCGATGTTCTGCGTGATCAGGTCCTGCACCTGGCTGACCTGAGTCGCCGAATCGCCCTTGGCGTCGACGGTAACGACCTCGATGCCCTTTTCCTTGCCGTAGGCTTCGACGGACTGCTTGATCTGGTTGAAGAAGTCGGCCTGCAGATTGGCGACGGCGAGCCCGAGCTTTTTGGCCTCCTTGGCCGAGGCCATGTCGGACAGGCCAAGCAGCGGGATGACGGCCGCGGCGGCAAGCAGCAATGAACGTTTGGTCAGCATGTTTATTCCTCCGTTGATGTTCAATCTGTCCTGCCCGCGCATCGCGGCGCCCCTTGGCCGAACAACTCCCAGTTTCGGATCACCGATCCGTTTTCGCCCGAATATCGGGGCGAATCTCATTGAGCCCAATTCTTCATTGTGCCCCATTCTTCATTGTGCTCGGCGCCGCCACGTGTCGGTGGCCACCGCCAGCGCGATCACCACGCCGATAACCACTTGCTGGATGAAGGGCGAGACACCGAGCAGGTTCAGCCCGTTGCGCAGCACGCCGATGATGAGGACGCCGATGGCTGTGCCGCCGATCGAACCGACGCCGCCCGACAGGCTGGCGCCGCCGATCACCACCGCCGCGATGGTGTCGAGTTCGTAGCCAAGGCCGGAGCTCGGCTGGACGGAATCGAGCCGGGCGGCAAGCACGATGCCGGCGAGACCGGCCAGCACGGCGCAGATCGCATAGACCCAGTTTGTCAGCGACTTGACCGGTATGCCGGACAGCCGGGCGACTTCGGCGCTGCCGCCGATTGCGTACAGGCTACGGCCGGTAGCGCGATAATTCAGGAAGATCGCGAAAATGACGGCAAGCACGATCATCAGCCCGACGGTGACCGAGAGGAAGCCGAAATGGCGGATTATCGACAGGCTGGTGAACCAGTCGGGAAAGCCGACGATCTGCGAGCCGTCGGTGATCATGTTGGCGAGGCCGCGCGCCACCGACATCATCGCCAACGTGGCGATGAAGGGCGGTAGCTTGGTGACCGTCACCAGCAGGCCCGAAACCAGGCCGCAAAGACCGGCGACGACGAGGGCCGCGGCGATGCCGGCGGGCAGGCCGAGATTGAGATAGTCCGGATGGGCGACGAAGCCCATCACCATGGAAGCCAGCGCCAGCACCGAGCCGACGGACAGGTCGATGCCGCCGATCAGGATGACCAGCGTCATGCCGATCGCCATGATGCCGAGCACGGTGACCTGGTCGAGCACGTTGAGGATGTTGCGGATGGTCAGGAACGTGTCGGTAGTCAGCGAGAGCGCCAGGCACAGCAGAGCCAGCCCGATCAGCGGACCCATGGTTCCGGCAAAGACAGCCGAAAACCTTGCGCCCGCCGTAGCCTGCGCGCCAGAGCCTGCCTTCAACTCGCCTGCCTTCAAATTGCTTGCGTCGTTGCTCACAGCCACTTTGTCTCCTCCACAGCAATCCGGCGCTGCATCACCGGGCCACTTTGTTCACCAGGCCCCTCCCTGTGAACAATTTATCTTTAACATGCAATTTTGTTCAGCTAAACTGTTCGTCGGAAAATTGTCAAGGCCTGCCGCTTCATTCGACGACGGGTTTGCGCTGTCCGCCGGTTTGCCTTACGCAAGGTCTCCGAAATCTTGGGCATTTCGAAGTCGCCGGATTGGAATATCATGAGCAGAGCCGGCGGCTGCGGCAAGGCAAACAGATGACGATCGTAGAGAACGAAAGAGCCCCGCGCTTCCCCGACGCCGAACTCAAGGCCCGCGCCGCCTGGCACTATTATGTCGAGGGTCTTACACAGGAGCGGATTTCCGAAATTCTCGGCGTCGGCCGCATCAAGGTGCATCGCATTCTCTCCGCCGCCCGCGAAGAGGGTGTCGTCCAGTTTCGCATCCGCGACAGCGTCGTCGAATGCGTGATTTTGGAGGAAAGCCTCAAGCAGCGGTTCGGGCTCAGCCAGGCTGTTGTGGTGCCGTCGGCGGCCGACCGAAGCAACGCGCCGCTGATGATCGGCCACGCCGCCGCCGCCTACCTGGCCGACCATGTGAATGCCGGCGATGTCATCGCACTGGGCTGGGGGCGGACACTGAAATTCGCCATCAATGAATTGCCGCGGCGGCCCATCGCCAGGACGACGGTGGTTTCGATGCTTGGCGGCCTCACCCATGCCCAGCCGCTTAACCCGACAGAAAGCGCCTGGGATTTCGCCGAAAAGATCGGTGCGGAGTGCTTCCTGCTGCCGGTGCCGGTCTATGCCGACAGGCCGGAGCAGCGCGACGCTTTCATGAGCCAGCGCAGCGTTCAGGACGTCGTCTTCCGTGCACGCCGGGCAAACATCGCCGTGCTCAGCGTCGGCTCGTTTTCCAACGACAGCCCGATCGCCAATTACGGCTTCATCAAGCCAAGCGAACTCGAGGAACTGCAGGCGGCCGGTGCCGTCGGCGATATTCTGTGTCATTTCATCGACGCCGAGGGCCGCCCGGTCGACCACGAGGTCAACCGCCGCGTCTGCGCCTATCCGCTGCAGGATCTGTCGGATATCCCGAGCATCATCCTGGTGTCGGGAGGCAGCGAAAAGGTAGCGGTAATGCGGGCTGCGCTCGCCAACACCAAGGTATCGGTTCTGATCACCGACGAAGACGCGGCCAAGGGCCTGCTCAACCGCTAGATTTCGCCGAGAGCGCTGAGGCGGGTGTGGATGTCGCGCGTCGCCTGATAAAGGTCGCGGTAGATTTCCTTGCGGCGGCGATAGGCGGCGACAAGCCCGTCGACCGGATCGACATGCCTGGTGGGAGCGGCAGCCATTGCCTGCGCGGCGGCTTCCGGCGAGGCAAACCAGCCGACAGCCGCTGCCGCCAGCATGGCAGCGCCGAGTGCGGCGGCTTCGTTGACCGGCGAAACCGAGAGCGGCCGCTCGAGCACGCTTGCCATGATCTGCATGAGCAGCGCGCAATTGGTGCCGCCGCCGGCGGCAATCATCGCCGCCGGTCCGCCGGCCTGGGCTTCCATGGCCTCGGTGGCGACGGCCTGCTCGAAGGCGATGCCTTCCAGGACAGCGCGGAAGAGATGCTCCGGCCGGTGATCGAGCGACAGGCCGACAATGGCGCCGCGCGCCGCACCGTCCCAATACGGGCTCATGACGCCGGCCCAATAGGGCATGATGAGCAGGCCCTCGCTGCCCGCGGCAACATCCAGCGCCACTTTCTCCAGCGCTGCCGCCGAGGGCGAACCGGTGGTTCGCACGATCCAGTCGACCAGCTGCATGCCCGAGCGCAGCACGGTCTCCAGCATGAAACCGGAGCCGGTCGGCGAAACCAGCGTGCGAAACGCGTCCGAGGTTTTCACCTTGCCGGAATAGCAGCCGCTGACCACGCCGGAGCCGAGCGAGAGATAGCTCTTGCCCTCGCCGTAGACGCCCATGCCGAGGCCCATCGCCTGGCCGTCCCCAGCGCCGGCAACGACCGGCGTGCCGGCCCTCAGGCCGGTCAGCTGCGCTATGCTTGCGGAAAGACTGCCGCAGACCACGCCTGGCGCGACCAGCTCGGGCAATTGCTCCATCTGCAGTCCGGCGGCCGCAACGAGGCGGGGATGCCAGGTACCTTTCTCGACGTCGAGCAGCCCGAGCGGATCCGCACTTGCGGTGCTGGTGACCAATCGCCCGGTCAGCCGCTGGACGAAGAAACCGTGCACGTCGACCAGTGCCGCTGCCTGGCGAAGCACTTGCGGCTGGTGCTCGGCAAGCCAGGCAATGGCGTAGAGCGCCGGCGTCGGGTCCGGCGGCTTGCCGCTCCAGTCGCGGATCGCCTCGCGGCCGAGTTCGGCCGAAAGCCTGATAACCTGCGGCCGGGCGCGTTCGTCGAGCCACAGGATCGCCGGCATGAGTGCTTTGCCGGCGCTGTCCACCAGCGTGAAGGTCTCTCGCTGGTGAGCGATGCAGATCGCCGCCACCCGCGTAGTGCCGACCGCCTCGGTGACCTGCTTCAATGCGCCAAGCAGCGCCGTCCACCATTGTTCGGCCTCCTGCTCGAAATGGCCGGGCTTCGGATTTGAAAGCGGATAGGTCTCGCGCGCCTGGAACAGCTCCTCGCCGGCGCGGGTGAAGGCAATCGCCTTCACGGCCGTGGTCGAGGCGTCGATCCCGATTACGACATCGTCCATCAAGCGGAGATCCGGCGGGGTCAGGCTGCGTTTGTAACGAACCGTCCGTCCGACTGGTCGAGACGGCGGCGGATCTGGGTTATCACCATCGAATCGTCGGGTACACAATTTTCATAGGTCAGGAAGTCGCCGGTCTTGAGCGGCTTGACCACCTTGGCGCGTTCGGCAAGGCCGAGCGGCAGGGCGCCACGGGCGCGCGCATCCCCCCAGGTCATGGCGAAGCCGCGATAGTCGTTCTCGCCGATCATGCCGAGCGACTGGCCAACGCCAAGATCGCTCTTGGCGACCGCGACCGCCTCGGCCACAGGATGGTCGAGCGGCTCCATGTCGGCCCGCTTGTAGACCACGGCGCGCGCCGCCGACAGCGGCACTTCCAGGCTGGTCAGATGATAGGGCCGGAAGATCGTGAAATAGGGGCCCTTGCCGACCTTGAGGTCGATCATGCGCTCCAGCACACGCGGGTGCCGGGTCTCGATGATGCAGAACACGCCGGGCGCCACACCCTTGCCGATCGAGTAATCGACAACGCCCTTGCGGTGCAGCACGCCGCCATCCTCGCGCGGGCAAAGCACGCTTGCGAGCTCCTCCAGCGTCGCGGTCGGGCCGTGCATTCCTGGCACATCGGGCACCAGGCCGGTCGCATTGGCGATCGCCACCATCTCGATCGCCGTCTTCGAGCCGTCGACGAATTCGACCAGCATGCGCGCATTCATGTTGCGCTCGGCCGCCTCCTTCTCGTAGTCGGCCGGCATGGCGTCGATCTTCAGCGGATTGTTCTTGCCCTTGCCGGCGGCGATGATGTTGAAGCCGAGGCTCTTGGCAAAGCCGATGATCTCCAGCGTGCAGGCCGGCTCGTCGCCGGCCGCACCGGTATATACGACGCCGGCCTTACGCGCTTCGTCCTTGAGGAAGCGGCCGATGGTGATGTCGGCCTCGACATTGAGCATGACGATGTGCTTGCCGTTCTTCATCACTTCCAGCGCGAACAGCGTGCCGATATTGGGATTGCCCGTCGCGTCGATGATGACGTCGATCCGGCCGGCCGCCGCCAGCGCATGCAAATCTTCGGTCACCGCGATCTTGCCGGCCTCGATGGCGCGGTCGATCGCGGCCGCATTGCCGGCCTGGACGATGTCGGAACGGTTATGGCCAGCGAGCAGCGCCGCGTCGATCGCTGCCTGCGGCCTGACTTCGGAAATGGCGCCGATCCGCATGCCCGGCATCAGCGCGACCTGGACGACGATGTCGGTGCCCATCTGTCCGGCGCCGGCAAGCCCGATGGTGATCGGCCCCTGCTGTTCAGCGCGCTGCAGAAGTTCCGCTGCAAATTGCGGATGGGACATGTCGCTTCCTCCAGTTCCTGACGCGCCGCAGCGTCCAAATCAACGTTTTGAACATTTCTATTTGCAAATGAAAAATATTTCAACCGGCAATTGGGCATTGTCGCTCTGCAATCGGCCGAAGACGATTGGATGAGCGGTCAATCCGCACGGCAGTCAGAAGGACGCGGCATATTCAGCTTGATTGGGTGCAGCCTTGTTGCAGCTCAGCTGCCGATTTCGAAGAAGGGCGCACCGAGCAGGCCGGGAACGACATCGATGCCGAGGCCCGGCCCATCCGGAATGCCCATACGGCTTCCCGAAACCGGCGGCATGTTGGATGCGGTGCGCACCGTCACCCATTCGTGAAAGGCGATGGCGTGCAGCCGGCGTTCCTCCGGCGTCGACAGCGACAGATGCGCCATGGCCGATGTGTCGATCTCGGCGCCGCCAGTGTCCTCGACCGTGATCATGAAGCCGAGGTCGACGGCAAGGTCGCGGATCTGGCGCGTTTTGGTGACGCCACCGAGGCGTGAGATCTTCAGCGTCAGCCCGTCGGCCGCGCCCTTGCGATGGATATCGAGCATATCATCAAGCGAGGCGACGGATTCATCGAGCACCATCGGCTTGTCGAGCGAGCGGCGCACCGACAGGCATTCGTCGATCGTCGTGCAGGGCTGCTCGAACGTGTAGTCGATGGTGCGCGTCGCATCCACGAACTGGCGCGCCTGGTAAGACGTCCAACCGGCATTGGCGTCGCAGAAGATGACGGTGCCCTTCGGCACGGCGGCGGCGACGGCTGTGACGCGTTCGATGTCGTCATGGACGTTGCCGCCGACCTTGACTTGCAGCCGATGAAAGCCGTTCTTGACGATGTGCTTGGCGAGCGCGGCCATCGCGTCGACCGTGCCGTGGGTGACGACCTTGTAGAGTTCGGCCGTCTCGCTTTCGCGCCCGCCAAGCAGGGTGACCAGCGGCACGTCGACGGCGCGCGCCGCGAGATCCGAGCATGCCATGTCGAGCGCCGACTTGATGTAGGGATGGCCCTTGAACACGGTGTCCATCAGCCTGTTGATACTGGCTAGCCCGCGTGGGTCATGGCCAATGAGATGCGGCGCGATCTCGACGACACCGGCGCGAGTACCCGCAGCGAAGGCAGGCGAATAGAAATTGCCAAGCGGCGCCATCTCGCCCCAGCCGGTGAGCCCGCTATCGGCGATGACGGCGACGATCACCGCGTCGAACGCATCGGCGACACGCCCCTTGGACATGCGGTAAGGCCCGTCCACGAAGGGCTGCACGACATGGTAGGCCTTGATGGTTTTGATCTGCACGTTTTCTGTCCGTTGTCTGTGTTCCGGGATGTCCGTCAAATTTGTCGGGCTCAGCCGCCTTTAGGTCGGCCGGCACGATCGGCGCCGGCGCCCTTTGAGCCGCGCTGTTCCAGCCCGCGCGCATAGGCGAGCAGTTCCTCGAAATCCAAATCGATATGCTCCTTGGCATGGCGCTGGGCGGCGGGCATGTCGGTGCCCTTGAGCAGCCGCACATAGGTCTCGTGAGCATCTTCGGCAGGCACCGGCTCGTTGCGCGCCCGCTGGTGCAGCGCGAAATACATCTGCAGCCGGCTGGTCAGCCGTTGCCACGTTTCAAGCAGCACCGAATTGTCGGCCCATTCGTGGATCAGGCCATGCAGTTGCAGCGCCGTTTCGATCTGCCGCGTCGTGTCCAGGTCGCGCGTCGCCTGCTTCACCGCCGCATGGCGCCGGTCAAGCTCGTCGAAGAAGCGCTGGTCGCGAAGCGGCCAGGTCCGCGCGATGGCGAACTCGTCGAGCACCTTGTTGAGCGAATAGGCGTCGTCGATGTCCTTGGCGGTGACGTCGATGACAAAGGTTCCGGCGTAGGGAATGCTGGTCAGGATGCCTTCCTGCACCAACTCGCGCATCGCCTCGCGCAGCGGCGCGCGGCTCACCCGCATCTGCTCGGAAATCCTGAGTTCGTTGAGCTTCTGTCCAGGTTCCAGCTGGCCGGTCAGGATCGCCCGCCGGAGCAGCCCCACGATCTCGGCCCTGCGTGTCGTATCCGCGATCGGACTGAAATCCAGCTTTGCCATTCGGCTGCTCCAGGAACCGAAACCAAGACAAGCAGATTGTCGACAATCTAACAAGAGGCGGGTTGTGGATTTCTTGACTTCCGCTTGGCCGGCTGGCTTGCGGCGCCGGCAAGGCCGTCAGGCCGCACGGCCGCAAAAACCGAACCGTTCTTCATCGCTGAACATCACGCCGGCTTCTCGAAGCCGGCGTGATGTAGCGCTTTCCCAAGGAATTGCGTAAAACGAAACATAGCAAAAACGGCGCCCTTGGCGTGGGAGCCGAGGACGCCGCGGAACCGGACCTGATGGGGGTTATCAGGTGGCCGGTTTCTCGGGCAGCGGCGAGACCGGCATTCCCGGGCCGATCTTCTGCAGATTGCCGGTAATCACCCGGTCGCCTTCGGCCACACCGCTCAAGATGGCGACCTGATCGCCATTGGTCGGTCCGAGCGAAACGATACGCTGGTCGACCGTGTTGTCCTTGCCGACGACATAGAGGTATTTGCCGAGCTGGCCTGAGCCGAGTGCCGTCTGCGGTACCATCAGCGCATCGGGCTGCTCTTTGACGTGCAGCCGGACGCGGACATATTGGCCGGGCAGCAGCGTGAACTTGCCGTTGCCGATCGTCGCCCGTGCCGTGATCGTGCCGGTCGAGCGATCGATCGTGTTGTCTATGAAGGTAAGATCGCCCTTCTGGCGCGGTTCCGTTTCACCGGGAAGCAGGACGTCGACACTGATCGGTCCCGCGGCCCGGGCTTCCTCGATCTGGGTCAGGTCCGTTTCGCTCGGATTGAAGGTGACGTAGATCGGATCGAGCTGCACCAGCGAATTGAGCACGGTGCCGGCAACGCTGACCAGCGTTCCAACGGAAGCCTGGCTGCGTCCGATGCGTCCCGCGAACGGGGCTCGGATTTCGGTATAGCTCAAATTGAGCTCGGCGGTCCGCAAGGCGGCCTGGTTCACGGCGAGCGAGGCCTGAGCCTCACGCAAGGTGCTGGTGCGCTGGTCGAACACGTCCTTGGCGAGATAGCCGCTCTTGGCGAGTTCGCTGCCGCGCCCGAGATTGGAGCGCGCATAGTCGAGCGTCGCCGTGTCGCGCTGGATAAGCGCCTTCGCCTGCTCGAGGGCAGCCTGAAAATCCTCCGGCGCGATCTTGTAGAGAAGGTCGCCCTTCGCCACGTCGCTGCCGTCGGTGGCAACCTGCTCCTGCAGATAACCCGGCACGCGCGCCTGCAGCGTGATGCTGCGGATCGGCTCCACCCGGGCGGCGTAGTCAAGATAGATCGGGATCGTCTTCTTGACGACGCTCACCACCGGCACCGGCATGACAAAGGCTTCCGGCTTGGGTGTTGCCGCCCCGGCTGTGCCCGCGTTGAGGCTGAGGCTGCCCATGTCGAGCAGGTGAACGCTCGCCACCGAAATCGCCCCAAGGGCGACGGCCGTTCCCAGCGCAATTTTCCATTTACGCATGATCAATTCTCCAGTCCTATTCGGCCGCTTCGGCCAATGGCTCGAAGGCGGGTTCGGCAGTTGGTTGTTCGGTCGCTTCGGAAACCGGTTCGCTCTCGCTGCGGCGCTCGCGCAGCTGCTCGATCACCGCATAGAAGACCGGCACGAACACCAGCGACAGGATCGTCGCCGCGACCATGCCGCCAAAGACGGTGGTGCCGATCGACTGCCGGCTTGCGGCACCTGCACCTGTAGCGAACATCAGCGGCAGCACGCCGAGGATGAAGGCGAAGGCGGTCATCAGGATCGGTCGCAGCCGAAGCCGCGCCGCTTCCATCGCGGCGTCGACGATGCTGAGGCCTTCTTCGCGCCGGCGCCGGGCAAACTCGACGATCAGAATCGCGTTCTTGGCCGCCAGTCCGATCAGCATGACGAAGCCGATCTGCGAATAGACGTCGATCTGCATGCCACGCAGCCACAGCACGACGAACGCACCGAACAATGCGAGCGGCACCGCCAGCAGCACCATGAACGGCATCGCCCAGCTCTCATATTGCGCGGCGAGGATCAGGAAGACGAAGACGATCGCGAGACCAAAGACGACGGATGCGATCGATCCCGCCTTGAGCTCCTGATAGGTGATGCCGGTCCATTCGTAGCCGAAATCTCTCGGCAACGCCGTGGCAGCGGCACGTTCCATCGCCGCCACCGCCTGGCCGGACGAAAAGCCGGGCGCGGCGCCGCCATTGATCAGGGCCGACGCATTGTTGTTGTAATGCGGCACGGTCTCGGGGCCGACGATCGGCACAAGCTTGCCCAGCGTGCTCAGCGGCACCATCCCACCCGAGGCATTGCGGACATAGAGCCGCGAAATGTCGGCCGGACCGGCGCGAGAGTCCTTGTCGGCCTGGATCGTCACCCGGAAGGTGCGGCCGAACAGGTTGAAATCGTTCACATAGAGCGAGCCGAGATAGATCTGCAGCGTATTGAACACGTCCGGCAGGTTGAGCCCGAGCAGCTTCGCCTTGGCGCGATCGAGATCGTAGTTGAACTGCGGCGTCGAGGTCGAGAACGACGAGAACAATTGCTGCGGGTTGAGCTCGGGCTGCTTGCGCGCCTCGGCAATCACCGCTTGCGTCGCATCGTTGAGCGCCACGCTGCCGCGGCCGGTCAGGTCCTCGACCTGGAACTCGAAGCCACCGGTGGTGCCGATGCCCGGGATCGACGGCGGGTCGAAACTCAGCGCAAAAGCCTCCGGAATTTGCAGCAGCTTGTTGCGCACATCGGCGACGAGCTTCGAGGCGCTCTGGTCGGGGCCGCGTTCGTCCCATGGCTTCAGGATGGCGAATTCGACCGCCGAGTTCGACTGCGCGGCGCTGGTCAGGAAGTTCAAGCCGCTGATCGAGCCGACGATGTCGACGCCGGGCGTGTTCTGCAGGATGTCGCGTGCCTTTTGCGCCACCGCGTCGGTGCGTTCCAGCGAGGCCCCGTCGGGGAGCTGGATGACGGCGAAGAAATAGCCCTGGTCCTCGACCGGAAGGAAGGTCGAGGGCAGGCGCTGCCAGACGAAATAGGTCGCGACAAGTCCGGCTGCGAACACGCCAAGCATGATCCAGCGCAGGCGGATGAGAATGCGTACGCCATTCGCATAGGCATGCGCCAGCCGTTCGAAGCCCATGTTGAACCAGCGGAACAGCACGAACTGTGTTTCCGGCCGGTGGCGCAGGAAGGCGGCGCTGAGCGACGGAGTAAGCGTCAGCGAGACGAAGGCCGAAATGCCGAAGGAGATCGCCACAGTCAGGGCGAACTGGTTGTAGAGCCGGCCGGACACGCCGGGAATGAAGGCAACCGGCACGAACACAGCCATCAGCACGGCGGTCGTGGCGATGATCGGGCCGGTAACCTCTGCCATCGCCGTACGCGTGGCAGCCAGCGGTTTGAGGCCGGCCTCAAGTTGGCGTTCGACATTCTCGACGACGACGATGGCGTCGTCGACGACGAGGCCGATCGCCAGCACCATGCCGAGCAGGCTGAGCATGTTCAGTGAGAAGCCAAGCATATGCATGACGGCCAGCGTCGCCACCAGCGACACCGGAATTGCGATCGTCGGGATGATCGTGGTGCGCCAGCTTTGCAGGAAGATGAACACCACGGCGACGACCAGGACCAGCGCTTCGCCGAGCGTGATCAGCACGTCGTGCATTGAGGCCGAAACGAAACGTGTCGTATCGTAATGCATGGCGTAGCTGACGCCCTTCGGGAAACGGGCCGACAGCTCCTGCATCTTGTCCTTGACACGTTGCTGCAGATCGAGCGCGTTGGAGCCCGGCATCTGGTAGACCGCGAGCACCACCGTCGGGTCCTTGCCGAAGAAGGCCGACGACGAATATTGCAGCGCACCGAGCTCGATGCGCGCAACGTCGCGCAGCCTGACCAGCGAGCCGTTGGCGGTATTGGCCCGCACGACGATGTCGCCGAACTCCTTGGGATCGCTCAGCCTGCCGACGGCGTTGACCTGCATCTCGAAGGCGGTGCCGGCGGGAGCCGGTGATTGCCCGATCTTGCCGGCCGCCACCTGGACGTTCTGCTCGGCGACGGCGTTCTGCACGTCGACGGCAGTAATGCCGAGATTGGCGAGCTTGTCGGGGTCGAGCCAGATGCGCATCGAATAGCGCCGCTCGCCGAAGATCTGCACGTCGCCGACGCCGGGCAGGCGCTTCAGCGGATCGACCACCTGCAGATAGGCGAGATTGCTCAGCGCGACCGGGTTGACGGAACCGTCCGGCGAGGTGAGGTCGACGATCAGGACGAAGTTCGGGTTCTGCTTCTTGATCGTCACGCCGCCCTGGTTGACGATGGCCGGCAACGAGGAAGCCGCCTGCGAAACGCGGTTCTGGACGTCGACGGCCGCCGTGCTCAGATCGTAGCCGACGTCGAAGGTGATGGTGATCGTCGAGGAGCCGTCATTGGAGCTCGACGACGACATATAGGTCATCCCCTGGACGCCGTTGATCTGCTGTTCGAGCGGCGTCGTCACCGTGTCGGCGACGACCTGCGCGCTGGCGCCCGGGTAATGGGCGCTGACCACGACCTGGGGCGGCGTGATGTCGGGAAACTGCGAGACGGGCAGGAGGAAATAACAGATCGCTCCGGCGAGCACCATGATGATGGCGATCGCCGACGCAAAGATCGGACGATGAATGAAGAAGTTTACCATGAGATGCAAGCCTCGCCCGATGCTCTGGCCCGGCCAAACGCCCTGGCTACCCTGGACAGCCGCCGGCTGCGTGTTGAGCCGGAATCTTCGAGAAAGCCGAAATCTTCAAGGCGGCGCGGCGCATTGCGGCGCTCGGCCTGCTCATCCGCCAGCGCACGCAGCATCGCCTCGAAAGACCGCGGGTCGACGCGGTCGGCCTTCATCAGCATGCGGATCATCGGATCCCTCACGACTTCATCGATCGTCAGATCATTGCGCTGCGACATCGAAGCGGCTCCTGGTTTTTGGTGATTCGCGGCAAGCCGCGGATCGGGTGTTTTCTTGCTCGCCGGCCGAGGCCGTAAGGTGCGGTTCGTCCCCTTGCCGATCGGGGCGCGGCTGGTGGCCGGCACTTGCGAGTTTGACATGATGCAATGCGGGTGTTACAGGTAAGTAACATCTCTAACGTTACAGACCGGTAACACCCTAGTCAAGAGGTGCACCGAGGGAATTTCGGGAAACGCAATCACGGAGGTTTTGATGACAGACGGTGTTGTGGAGCGTGTTCGCCCCCGGGACAGGATCCTGGAGACGGCACGGGACATGTTTCACAAGCATGGCATTCGCGGCGTCGGCATCGACGCCATTACCGAGGCCGCCGGCACCAACAAGATGACGCTCTACCGACATTTCGAGTCCAAGGACGACCTGATCATCGAATGTCTGCGGGCGACCGCTTGCAGCGCCAACGCGATGTGGGAAAAGTTCGAGGCCGAGAATCCGGGCGACAAGCTGGCGCAGCTGCACGCCTGGGTCCGGATGGCGGCCGATTGCCTGATGTCGGATCGTCGCGGTTGCGACATGGCCAACGCCGCCATCGAGCTGAGCGAGGCCGATCATCCGGCAAGGCAAGTGATCAAGGAACTCAAGGAAGCGCAGCGCGAGCGGCTGGTCTCGCTGTGTCGCGATGCCGGCATCGGACAGGCCGAGCTTCTTGCGGACACGCTGTCGCTGTTGCTCGAGGGCGCCCGCGTCAGCCTGCAAAGCGTCGGCGCCGAGGGCCCGAGCGCGCAGTTCGTCCGCATGGCGGAAGGCCTGATCACGTCTTTCAGGGCCAGATAGTCTCGCAAGCGGCGAAACGATACGTGGCGTTTCGATTGCGGGCCGCGCCGCCGGGTGATGTCTCGTCCCATCGCGATGTGCCATCTCGCGTCTCCTGTGCCGATCCTCCGCACCATGGCCGGCGCGGCGTTGATTGCTGGTCGTGAGGCAGGATAGGGCCGCCGGCGAACCGGTGAGAGTGACAACTGTGACAGGATTCTGCCCGACAAGCCGCGGCGGTCGCAGCGAAGCTCATCGATCCGCGGATCAGCAAACGTGTCCGGTGCTGTCCTGACCGCAAGCATTGGCCGCTATCCCGGAGCTGGAACAAAAAAAGCCCGCTGCCGGGAGGAGGTGGCAGCGGGCTCGATTTCGAATACGGCACGGGAGGAGGTGTACCGCACTCAGCGTCGGCATCGCATCTGGGAGGAGTAGATGGCCGACACCTGCGAAACTATCGATTGCCCAATGATTCGGCAACCACAAAAGTTGCATAGGTGATGTGCAGATTTGCGGTATCAACCGAATTTTAACGATCGAGGCCCGAGCGACCATCGCCTCGCGCGACATCACTGCACCGGGACATTTTCCTTGAAGATCAGGCGCGGCTCGATGAATTTCCGCGTCAGATAGGGCGCCGACGAGGCGATCGAGCCGAGCAGGCGAATGACCGACTGTTCGGCGATCAGCCGCGCATTCTGGTCGATGACGACGTCGAGCAGATCGTCGACGAGATAGCCGCGCGTCTCGCGCGTCAGATCATGGCAGATGAACACCGGCTTCGTCTGCGGCCTGACTTCGAGCAATGCTTTTGCCACGCCCGAGCGCCCGGCGCCGATACAATAGATGCCGAGCAGCTCCGGCTCGTTGTGCAGCGCCTTCATGGTCGCGGTATAACTGACCTCCGGCTCGTCGTTGATCTCCACGGCGCTGGTGACGGTTAGGTTGGGGAACTCCTCGCCGAGCACGGAGCGAAAGCCCATCTCGCGTTCCTCGTGGCCGCGGTAGGAGCGTGCACCGATGACCATCGCCAGATGGCCCTGGCGGCCGCCGAGGAACCGTCCCATCAGCAGCGCCGCGGTGCGGCCGGCCACCCGGTTGTCGATGCCGACATAGGCCGAGCGGGGCGCGCCAGGAACATCGGACACCAGTGTGACCAGGCGGATGCCGGCCTCGACGATCTCGCGCAAGATGTTGCGCGTTCTCGGATGATCGATGGCGATGACGCCGACGCCGTTCGCCTTGAGCGAGAGGTTTTCGACGGCCGCCTGCAAGGCGCTCGGCGAGATGCCGGCGAGCTTGTGGATGCGGCAGGAGGCGACCAGCGGCAGGCGCGCCGCATAATCCTCGATGTGCCTGGCCAGATCGGCCATGAAGGCATTGCTGCCGATCGGCAGGAAGAATTCGAGATGCGCCGGCCGCGATGGCAACGCGACCTGGTCGACGACCGGCAGATAGCCGAGCTGCTTGGCCGCCTCCATCACGCGCTGCCGGTTGGCGGCACTGGCCCCCGGCCGGTTGTTGAGCACGCGGTCGACCGTCGCGGTCGACAGGCCGCAGCTCCTGGCAATATCCGAAACGGTGGCTTTCATGTCGCAACCATGTGGCGATGCGATCCAGTGCCTCGACGATCAGCCCGACCCCCGGCTGCTCAGCCGGGCCGTTGCGTGCCCTCGACCAGCGCGTCATGGATCTCCTTGTCCGACATGCCGGTGATGACACGTTCGACTTCGGCGACGCTGGTCTTCTTCGGGTCAATATCGTCGGCGACCACCTTACCGCGGCGCATGACGACGATGCGGTCGACCACCTGGAAGACATGATGGATGTTGTGGGCGATGAAGATGCAGGAATGGCCGGAATCGCGGGCGCTGCGCACGAAGCTCAGCACGCCTTGCGTTTCGGCGACGCCGAGATTGTTGGTCGGCTCGTCGAGGATGATGAGGTCGCTGTCGAAATGCATGGCGCGCGCAATCGCCACCGCCTGCCGCTCGCCACCGGAGAGCGAGCCGATCGGCGTCGTCGGCGGGATGTTCTTCGAGATGCCGACCTGCTTGAGCAGGTCGCGGGCAACCACGTTCATTGCCTCCTGGTCCATCCGATTGAGGAAGCGCGGCGGCTTGATCGGCTCGCGCCCGAGAAACAGGTTGCGGGCGATCGACAGCTGCGTCACCAGCGCCGAGTCCTGGTAGATCGTCTCGATGCCATGCGCGATGGCGTCGCTGGTAGTGCGCAAATTCACCTTCTTGCCGCGGATGAAGATATCGCCGCTGGTCAGCGGGACCGCGCCCGACAGCACTTTGATCAGCGTCGACTTGCCGGCGCCGTTGTCGCCGAGCAGGCCGACGATCTCCCTTTCGTTGACATGGAAATTGGCATCAACCAGCGCCTGCACGCGGCCATAGGACTTGCGGATATTTTCCATGCGGACAAGCGGTTCGGCCATGGATCAAGTCCCTGCCTGATGCCGGCGTTCCAGCCATGAATGGAGCGCCATCATGCCGAGGATGATGGCGCCGATGAAAATATTATAGGCAAGGCCCGGCACACCGATCAGCACGATGCCGTTGCGCATCACGCGCAGGATCAGGATACCGAGCACCGTGCCGATGATTGTGCCGCGCCCGCCTGTCAGCGCCGTGCCGCCGATCACCACCATGGCGATGACTTCGAGCTCGTAGCCGGTGCCGCTGTTGGGGTTGGCCGCAGAGGTACGCAGCGAGGAGATGACGCCGGCAAGCGAGGCCAGGATCGACGACAGGATGAACAGGCCGATCTTGACGCCGCTGACATTGACGCCGCGCGCCCTTGCAGCACTCGGGTTGCCGCCGGCTGCCTGGATCCAGTTGCCTGTCCGGCTCTGCGTCAGCACGTAACCGAGCGCGATTGCGGCGGCGATGAACCAGAACAGCGACATGTAGATACGGAACGGCCCGATGAAGAAATCGCCGACCAGCGCTTCCGCCAGCCAGCTGCCCTCGGCGCTCCAGGTCCGCTGCGGAAACCCGTTGGTGACGAACAAAGCGGTGCCGCGCACCACCAGCAGCATGCCCAGCGTCACCAGGAAGGACGGGATCTTGAGCTGCGTCACGAACCAGCCATTGACCAGTCCAATGAACGCAGCGACCACCAGCGCAATGACGAAGGCGGCTTCCAGCGAGGCGACGCCGCTGTTAAACAACGTCCACATCAGGACCGGCGAGAAACCGAACACCGAGCCGACCGAGAGATCGAATTCGCCTGATGTCATCAACAGCGTCATCGCCAGCGCGATCAGCCCGAGCTCGACCGTAAAGGCCAGCGTGTTCGAGATGTTTTGCGGCGACAGGAAGTCGTGGTTGATGCCCCAGAACACGGCGATCTCGACGACGAGCAGCACAAACGGCCCGAACTCGGGCCGCGCGATCGAGCGTTGGATAAGAGAACGATTTTCCACCTTGGACCCGCGATAGGATTGGATTTGCCGCGACCGCAACCGGCTTCGGCGGAATGATGAGACAGTCACGGCCGCCGAAGCGGCCGTGACCAACTCGATCGCGGATTTATTTACCGGACAGGATCTTGTCGTAGACTGCCGCGGTGTCCTTCTCATAGAGCGCGCCGGTGATCACGTCGAAGCCGGGCGGAATACCGCTCGCCGCCATGTTGGCGAGCGAGAGCGCGACGTAGCTGGTCGCCTGCGGATCCTGCCACTGCGCGGCATTGACGTAGCCGTTCAGCACTTCCTGGGTGGTGTCGAGCGAGTTGCCCCAGCCGACGACCGGAATTTCGCCCGGCTTGACGCCGACCTGGTCGAACACCCGCTTGATCGAACCGGTGACAAGGTCGCCGAGGCCGATAACCGCCTTGACCTTGGCCCTGTTGGCGGTGAGGTAATCGACCATGCGGTTGATCACTTCGGCCTGGTCGAGCGTCGCTTCGGTGATTTCATAGGTGATGCCGAGCGGCTCGAACACGCTCTTGATGCCTTCCTCTTCCTGGACGCCATAGGTGGCGCCGGGAATCTCGACCGGCATCCAGACGAAGTCGCCCTTCTTCACAAGGCCCTTGTCGACCAGATACTGCGCCCAATGTTTGCCGAAGGTGACGTTGTCGCCGCCGACATAGGCGTTGAAGTCCGCCTTCGGGTCGGGCGTGTTGAAGTTGATGATCGGGATGTTCGCCGCCCGCGCTTCCTTGGCGATCTCCACAAGGCTGCCCGGATCAGGGCTGGTCGTGGTGATGCCGTCGGCCTTGGCGGAAATCGCGGCGCGAACAGCCTCCTGCTGCGACGCCACGTCGCCATTGTGGAACGACGTGTTGACGGTGTTGCCGGTGTCCGCCGCCCATTGCTTGGCGCCGGCAAGGAAGTAGGTCCAGACCGGATCGGCCGGGCCGCCATGCGAAATCCAGTAGAACGTCTTGGCCTGTGCCGCGGCCGGAATGGCCAGGGCCACCACCAAGCCAAGTACAAGCAGTCTTAGCCTCGTCAGCATTTGATTTCCTCCCATTTGAACCGAACTCCTCCTCCGACGACGATCGCGGCCAAAAACCGTGCGCGGCCAAAGCCGTGATCGCATTTGCCAGCGTCGACCTGGGCGCATTAGAGCATTCCCTTTTTCGATCGATGGCAAGCCTCGATTGCCAATGGACGTTGGCGCAAGGCACCGCGCCATCAGCAATCCCATCAGATTGCATCAGTTTGGCTGATATTTTCCAGGCGGGCGACGATCGGCCTTGCGACCGTCATGCAATGCTGCGCGGCGGCGCGCCGAGCACGGATTGCTCTAGGTCGATAAGCGTCCCGGTCATCAGCCCGGAGGCGTCGCTGAGCAGGAACAGCGTTAGCTGGGCGACTTCGTCCATGGTCAGCAATCGACCAAGCGGCAGGCCGGCGGCGGCAATCTTTGCCCAGTTTTCGCCCTTGCCCAGCGTGCGCGCCTGCATCTCTTGTTCGGCCGGCGTCGCTACCCAGCCCATGTTGATGCCGTTGACGCGGATGCGATCGGAAAGATGCGCGTTGGCAATGTTTCTGGTCAGCGTCGAAAGCGCGCCCTTGGTTGCGGAATAGATGGCAAGGTCCGGCGCACCGCAATGCGCATTCACCGACAGTATGTTGACGATGGCCCCCGCCGCCCGCCGTGTCTTCATGTCGGCTACGGCCGCCTGCATGAGGAAGAACGGCGCGCGCGCATTGACGGAAAATAACCTGTCCCAGTCGTCGATTGTGCCAGTTTCCAGCGAGGCCCGGTCGGTGAGGGCCGCGGCGTTCACCAGACAATCGATGCGGCCGAGTCTTTTGATCGCTTCCGCCATGACAGCTGCAGGCGCGGCCGGATCTGCAAGATCGGCCTGGATGAAGACGACGGGCCGGCTTGGTCGTGAAAGCTCTTCGGCGATGCGTCTGCCACGCTCGGCATTGCGGCCGACAATGGCGATCCCTTCGCCGCCGTCGGCTGAGGCCAGCCGGGCGATGGTCTCGCCAAGCCCTTGCGTTCCGCCGGTAACGACAAGGGTCTTGCCCTCAAGAGCGACGATCAATGGACTCTCCCGAATGCCGACGAGCAGGTAATTTCCAATCAGAGAATTCTAGAAACTATCGGATGTTAGGCTGCGGGACTAGATGAGGTCGGCCCTGGCGAGGTCGCGCATCAGGTGGCTGGCGCCGTAGGTCCAGTGTGGGCAGTCGGGCGACAGCCGCACGCGGTTGACCAAGGCGCCGAATTTCTCCGACGAGATGGTGACGATGTCGCCGACCTTGTGGGTAAAGCCCTTGCCTGTTTCGCCCCGATCCTTCGACGGCACGAACATGGTGCCGAGATAAAGTGCCAGCCCGTCGGGGTATTGATGATGCGGCCCCATGGCGGCGGCGACCAACTCTTCCGGCGAGCGGCTGATCTCGGCCATCGAACTGGCGCCCTCCAGCGAGAACCCATCCTCGCCCTCGACCTTCAGGCGTACGATCGCCTGCTTCACGTCGCCAATGGAAAACGTCTCATCGAACAGCCGGATAAAGGGGCCAAGTGCTGCCGAAGCGTTGTTGTCCTTGGCTTTGCCGAGCAGCAGCGCCGAGCGCCCCTCGACGTCGCGCAGATTGACGTCGTTGCCGATCGTCGCCCCGACAATCCTGCCGCTGCTGGCGGCAATCATGGCGATCTCCGGCTCCGGATTGTTCCATGTCGAAACCGGATGCAGGCCGACATCGGCGCCGAAGCCGACCGAGGCCATCGGCTGGCACTTGGTGAAGATCTCGGCATCGGGGCCGATGCCGACTTCCAGATATTGCGACCAGGCGCCGCGCGCAATCAGCTTGGCCTTGATCTCCATCGCTTCCGGCGAGCCGGGCTTGAGCTTCGACAGATCGTGGCCGATCAGCCCGGCGATGTCGGCGCGAATGGCGTCGGCCTTTTCCGCCGAACCGCGCGCCTGCTCCTCGATCACCCGTTCGAGCAGGCTGACGACAAAGGTGACGCCAGACGCTTTGATCGCCTGCAGGTCGACGGGGGACAGCAGGTACGGTTTCCCCGGATCGCGCGCTGTCTCGAAACTGCTGGCGGCAATGGCATCGAGCGGGCCGATCGGCCGCCCCTTGGCCGAGCGGACGTGCCCCGCCGGATCCGGCAATTCGCAAACGTCGCGCACGGTCGGCGCCACATTTGACGTGATATCGAAGACCGTGCCGTCACGCACCGTGACCACCAGCGGATGGGAAGCATCGCTCGCCCTGGCGCGGCCCACGAAGAGGCCTTCGGCGGGCAAATGTGTGGCGTTCGTCATGGCTTACATTTCCTGTTGTCTTGTCCTTCGGCCGCGGCACTTTCAACAAATTCCCGCCAAAGGTCTATCCCGCCTGCAGGACGAGCTTTGTCAATTCTTTCAAGCGGTCTTCGCATCGCTGGACCTTGATTGAGCCTGACGTGCGCCAACGGCGACGGAAAACGCTCTTTCAAAATAATGAAACCGTCGCTAGGGTTTTCACCTACTGAAATCTCCAGGTGACGCTTGCCCGTACGGTTTTCCGATCCAATCTGGCAGAAGCCGCGGACAGCCACCGCGTTCCAGTCGCTTTTTCCCGCCGGCCAATGCGTCGATGTCGTTATCGTCGGCGGCGGTATCATGGGGCTGTCGACAGCCTTGCACGCTGCCCGGCTCGGCCTTGCCGTCCAGGTGCTGGAGGCCGGCGAAATTGGCAATGGCGCATCCGGCCTGAACGGCGGTCAGGTCATTCCCGGCCTGAAATACGATCCGGACTGGCTGCTGGAGCATTTTGGTCTCGAACGCGGCGAAGCGCTCGTCAACTTTGCCGCCTCGACCGCTGACACCGTCTTCGAATTGATCCGCGACGAAAGACTGGCGGTGCCGTTCGTCCGCAATGGCTGGATCCAGGCCGCGCATACCGAGACCGCGCTGAAAGCGGCGGCAAGCCGGGATCGGCAGTGGCGGGCGCGCGGCGCCGATGTCCGGCTGCTGAGCGCGACGGAGATCGCGACGATGACCGGCGCGCAAGGCTATCTCGGCGGCTGGCTCGATCGCCGCGCCGGTGTCATCGATCCGCTCGCCTACACGTCGGAACTGGCGCGCGTCGCTGTAGCGGCGGGCGTGAAAATCGCCGAACGCCAGAACGTGATGCAGATCAGCCAGAATGCTGGCATTTGGCACGTTTCTACGGAAAGCGGCGCCGAACTCAAGGCCAAGGCGATTATCCTGGCGACCAACGCCTATACCGGCGGCCTGCTTCCCGGCCTCGCCGAGACGATCGTCCCGCTGCATTCCTTCCAGATCGCGACAGCACCGCTATCGTCCAATCTCGCGGCGGCTATCCTGCCGGAAGGGCAGGCAGTGTCGGATTCGCGCCGCATCCTCGTCTATTACCGCAAGAGTGCCGATGGCCGGCTGGTGCTCGGCGGACGCGGCCGCATGGCCTTGCCGAACGGCCCGGCCGACTGGGCGCATCTGGAGCGCGCGCTGCTGCGGCTTTATCCGGCGCTGTCAGACATTGCCATTGAAAAGCGGTGGTTCGGCCGGGTGGCAATGACGCCGGACCATCTTCCGCATATCCACGAGCCAGAGAAGGGTCTGCTGGCGGTGGTTGGCTGCCAGGGCCGCGGCATCGGCCTGATGACCGCGCTTGGCGAGCGCATCGCCTCCTATTTGTCGAGTGGTGACACCAGGCAATTGCCGTTCCCGGTCTCGCCGATCCGACCGATCCCGTTTCACGCCTTTCGGCAGGTCGGCGTTGCCGCGACCATCGCCTGGTACCGGATGCTGGACGCCTTCGAACGCTGACGTTCATGCCCAAGCGTGAAACAGCTTGACAATTTCACAAATATGAAAAAAGCTTAATCGATTTCAAATTTCGATGGAGAGCCGATGTCGACCATCGTCCTAACGCAGTCGCTGCCGGAAACCCGGTCTTCGCCGGGTTTTCGCTTCGCCATGCTGCTGCCCGGCGGGTTGGTCACCTTCTTGCTGATCCTTTTCGCCCTTGGCCTGGTGTTCTTTCTCGCCTTTCGCGGCAATGACGGCTCGCTGCTGGGGGCTGGTTTCACCCTTGCGAATTTCGTCACCGTGGCCACCGATCCGCTGTACTGGACGGTGACGCTGCGCTCGCTGGGCATCGCCGGCCTGGTGACGCTGGCAACCGTCGTCACCGCCTATCCCGTTGCCTACTATCTGGCCTTTCACAGCGGGCGGCGGCGCGGGCTGCTGTTGTTCCTGCTGACCCTGCCGTTCTGGACCAGCTATCTGCTGCGCGTCTTCGCCTGGAAGATCGTGCTTGCCTATAATGGCGTGCTGAACTCGGCGCTGATCGAAAGCGGCATCTGGTCGGAGCCGACATTGGCCTTCCTTAATACGCCGGCAGCGGTCGTCGTCACGCTCGCCCACGCTTATGCGCCGTTCGCCATCCTGCCCATCTATGTGGCGCTGGACACCATCCCGAAATCGTTGCTCGAGGCCGCTTCCGATCTCGGCGCAAAACCGTTCACCAGCTTCCGTCGCATCGTGCTGCCTAATTCGATGCCGGGCGTGCTGGCGGCTGCTCTCGTCGTCTTCGTGCCGACCGTCGGCGATTATGTGACGCCGGCGCTGGTCGGCGGCCCTGCCAGTACAATGATCGGCACACTGATCCAGGCCGAGTTCGGCAAGGCCAATGACTGGCCGTTCGGCGCCGCACTCGCCGTCGCCGTCATGCTGGTCATTCTCGCGGTGGTGCTGGTGGTGCGCTTCGCCGACCGGCGATACGGCAGCCGCACATGAACACGGCGCGCCTGGACGCAAAGCAAGGCGGCGGCTGGCTCGGAGCCTACGTCCTTGCCTATCTGGTGTTCCTGTATCTGCCGATACTGCTGATCCCGCTGTTTTCCTTCAACAATTCGATCCAGGCGGCATTTCCGCTGCAAGGCTTCACGCTTGAGTGGTACGGCACACTTTACGGCAATTCGGCGCTGTCCGGTGCGCTTGCCACCAGCCTCGTCATCGGCGCCATTGCCGCCACCGGCGCAACACTCTGCGGCATCACCGTGTCCTATATCGACCTCTACGGCCGCTCGCCGCTGGCCGCCACGATCAGTGCCATTGCGCGGCTGCCGATCCTGATCCCCGGCGTCATCGTCGGCATCTCGCTGCTCATCCTGGTCAATCTCGCCGGTTTCGGGCCGTCGCGCATTGCCATTTTGCTCGGCCATATATTGGTGGCGCTGCCGACGACGGTGGTGGTCATGCGCAGCCGCTTCGCCGCCATCCCGAAGACCATCCGTGAGGCAGCGCTCGACCTCGGCGCCTCGGACTGGACGACCTTCAGACGGGTGATGCTGCCGCTCAGCCTGCCCGCCATTATTTCGGCGTTCATGCTGGCCTTCCTGACCTCGTTCGACGAGTTCATCGTCGCCTTCTTCCTTGCCGGCACCGAGCCGACGCTGCCGCTTTATATCTGGAGCCAGCTGCGCTTCCCGAAATCGCTGCCGACCGTCATGGCGCTCGGCACGGCGATCCTGGCCGTGTCGTTCGTCATCGCCGCACTCGCCGAAATCCTGCGCCATCGCGGGCTTGCCGCCACCCGGCGGCCAGCGCCCGCCAGCCTGTCAAAACCAGAAGAAACCGAAAGAGGAGAACTGCAATGGCATTCGACTTGAAATCGATAACGGCAAAGACAACGAAAACCGGACTGGCTGCTTTCGCGCTGGCGCTTGCGTCGACTGTCGCCTTTGCCGGCGACAAGCTGCAATATTTCACCTGGTCGGGCTACGAGCTGCCCGACTTCAACAAGAGCTTCCTCGCCGCGCACCCCGATGGTGTCGAAGCCTCGATGTTTGGCGACGACGATGACGCTTTCACCAAGGTCAAGGCTGGCTTCCGCCCCGACATCGCGCACCCTTGCTATGACAAGGTGGCGCGCTGGAACAAGGAAGGCCTGCTGCAGCCGATCGACACCAAGCGCATCAAGAACTGGGATTCGATCTTCCAGGTCTTCAAGAACCTGCCCGACCTGCAGGCCGGCGACGGCAAGGTCTGGATGGTGCCGTGGGACTGGGGCAATACCTCGATCCTCTACCGCACTGATCTGGTGAAGAACCCCGAAGCCAGTTGGAACCTGCTCTGGGACAAGCAGTATGCCGGGCGCATGGCGACCATCGATGCCGTCCACGACACACCGGTGGTGGCGGCCCTTCTGGCCGGCGTCAATCCATTCGACATGACACCGGAACAGATGGACAAGGTGGCGGAAAAACTGCGCGAGCAGCGCCCGCTGCTCTCGAACTACACCACCGACATGACCTCGGTCGAACAGGCACTGGCGAGCGGCCAGCTGGTCGCGGCCATGACCTGGAACGCCTCGGCCACCTCGCTGAAGAAGCAGGGCGTGCCTGTAGAGTTCATGAAGCCGAAGGAAGGCATGCTGACCTGGGCTTGCGGCTTCGTCATGCTCAAGGACGCCAAGAACGTCGATCTTGCTTATGACTTCATCAACAGCCGGCTGGAAACGGATTCCGGAAAGTATCTGATCCAGGCCTACGGCTATGGCAGCTCGACCAGCTCGGCTTTCGCCGCCGTGCCGAAGGAGGAGTTGGAGAAACTGCAGCTGCCTTCCGATCCCGAGGTGATGCTGAAGACCACGATCTTCACCGGACCGATGAAGCAGAATGACGAACTCGCCAAGATGTTCGAGAAGGTCAAGGCAGGCGGCTGAGTTCGCTCTTCCTTCTCCCACAAGGGGGAGAAGGGAAGACCACGCGGCGCCGGCCAAAAATACTGTAACAAGGACGAACGAATGGACATGCTGGACGAAGCGGCTGAGAAGCCGAAGGACGACGCCGACGTCAGGGTCGGCCGGCGCGTGCGAGCGCTCAGGCTGGAGCGCAATCTCTCGCTGGCCGAACTTGCCGCCAAGGCCGGTGTCTCGATAGGTGCGCTAAGCCAGATCGAGCGCGGCATGTCGTCATTGCGGGTCCGCGTGATCTGGCCGCTTGCCGCCGCCCTCGATATAGAGCCGTCAGCGCTGATCGCTGACGGCAAGGATGTCGGCAACGATCTTTATTGTGTGCGCGCCAACAGCCGGCGTCAGATCCCGGTCAAATCGGAAGGCATCGCCAAGGCGCTGCTGTCGCCGCCGGCCGCCACGCTGACCGGCATGCTGGTGACCGTTGACGCCGGTGGCGGCACCGCCGAAGCTTACGCCCATGCCGGCCATGAATTCGGCTTCGTCCTGTCGGGCGAGGTCGAGCTGGTGGTCGATTCGACCAGATACGGGCTGAAGGCCGGCGACAGCTTCGCCTTCAGGAGCACGTTGCTGCATGCCTTCCGCAATCCGGGCAGCGAGCACTGCCAGATCCTGTGGGTCAACACCACTAAGCCGTCCGAGGTTCGCGATGGCGCCTGATCCTCTCGTCCGGCTGGACAAGGTCTCCAAGATTTTCCCCGGCGGCATCGTCGGGCTCGACGCCGTCGATCTTGACATTGCCCGCGGCGAGTTCCTGACCTTGCTCGGACCGTCCGGCTGCGGCAAGACCACCAGCCTGCGTGTCATCGCCGGCTTCGAGAGCCCGTCGAACGGCAAGGTCCTGCTCGAAGGCCGCGACATCACGGCGCTCAGGCCCTTCGCCCGTCCTGTCAATACCGTGTTCCAGGACTACGCGCTGTTCCCACACATGAACGTTGCCGAAAATGTCGGCTTCGGCCTGTCGCTGCGCAAGCTCTCCGGTGCCGAACAGGCAAAGCGCGTCGGCGCAGCGCTCGACATGGTCGGCCTTGCCGAGAAGCCCGGCGCCCGCGTGTCCGAATTGTCGGGTGGCCAGCGCCAGCGCGTCGCACTTGCCCGCGCCATCGTCTGCGAGCCGCGTGTGCTGCTGCTCGACGAGCCGCTGTCGGCGCTCGATGCGCATCTGCGCGAGCAGATGCAGGTCGAACTGAAGCGGCTGCAGTCGCGGCTTGGCACCACTTTCGTCATGGTCACGCACGACCAGACCGAGGCGCTGTCGATCTCAGACCGCATCGTCGTCATGAACAAGGGCCGCATAGAGCAGATTGCGCCGCCGGCGACCCTTTACGACCGGCCCGCCACCAAATTCGTCGCCAGCTTCATCGGCACCATGAACCTTCTGCAGTCGCGCTTTGTCGGCCGCGATGGCGAGCGCTTGCGGTTCGCCGCCGGCGCCCTGCCGCTGGAAGCGGTTTCGGAGACGGGCGAACTGCCTGGCGAGGGCACGGTGCGCACCATCGGCGTGCGTCCGGAGGATCTTTTGGCGACGACCGAGGCCACGGCCGGCACTGTACCGGTGCGGGTGAACAGCATCGTCTTTCACGGCCGCACCTTGCGCCTTCATGCAGAGTTGGGGCAGGGGACACAGGTGGTGATCGACGCGCCGCGCCGGACAGAGGGTTTTCAATTCAGCGTCGGCGACGTGGCGCATATCAGCCTGCGCCGTGGTGCCAACTGCCCTATGCTGCCTAGCTAGTCTCACTCATTTCCACAAAACCGGAGCACGGCCCATGAGCAATCATCTCAATTTTTTCATCGGCGGCAAATGGGTCGGCCCGGTGGTTCCGGCAACGCTGGATGTGATCGATCCGTCCACTGAAGAGGCCTACACCAAAATCTCGGTCGGCTCGAAAGCCGATGTCGACAAGGCCGTGGCTGCAGCCAAGGCGGCATTCCCGGCCTTTTCGCAAACGACCAAGGCCGAGCGCCTGAAGCTGCTGAAGCGTATCCTCGACGTCTACAATGAGCGCTACGAGGACATCGCCCAGGCGGTCAGCCAGGAAATGGGCGCGCCGATCAGGTGGGCGCGCGAGGCGCAGGCCTGGGCGGGCAGGGCGCATATGGAAGCCACTATCAAGGCGCTGGAGGATTACGAATTCAGCGAGAAGCGCGGCACCACCATGGTGGTCAAGGAGCCGATCGGCGTCTGCGCGCTGATTACACCGTGGAATTGGCCGCTCAACCAGATAGTCTGCAAGGTGGCGCCGGCCATCGCCGCCGGCTGCACCGTCATTTTAAAGCCTTCCGAAATCGCGCCGATCAGCGGTATCATCTTTTCCGAGGTGATGGACGCCGCCGGCACGCCGAAGGGCGTCTACAATATGGTGAATGGCACCGGTCCGGATGTCGGCCAGGTCATGGCTGGCCATCCCGACGTAGACATGGTCTCGTTCACCGGGTCGACCCGGGCCGGCATCATCGTCGCCAAGACGGCGGCCGAGACCGTCAAGCGCGTGGCGCAGGAGCTCGGCGGCAAATCGGCCAACATCGTGCTGCCCGACGCTGACTTCGAGACGGCTGTGCGCAAGGGTGTCAACGCCTGCTTCGGCAATAGCGGCCAGTCCTGCGATGCGCCGACCCGCATGCTGGTGCCGGCCGGCCGTCACGACGAGGCGCTGACGATCGCCAGAAAGGCCGCCGAACGGCACAAGGTCGGCGACCCGCGCTCGGAGGAGACCAAGCTCGGGCCGGTGGTCAGCAACGTCCAGTTCGACAAGATCCAGCGGTTGATCGAGGCAGGTATCGCCGAGGGTGCGACGCTGGTCACCGGCGGCCCCGGCCGGCCGGAACACCTCAACCGTGGCTATTATGTGCGACCGACCGTTTTCGGCCACGTCAGGCCTGGCATGACCATCGAGAAGGAGGAGATTTTCGGGCCGGTCCTGTCGGTCATCTCCTACGATGACGATGATGATGCGGTGAAGATCGCCAACGACACCGTCTATGGCCTGGCTGCCTATGTGCAGTCCGGGGATATCGACCACGCCCGCAAGATTGCCAGCCGGCTACGCGCCGGGCAGGTGTCGATCAACTATCCGGAATGGGATACGTTCGCGCCCTTCGGCGGCTACAAGCAGTCCGGCAACGGCCGCGAATACGCCGACTGGGCGATCCACGATTTCCTCGAGATCAAGGGCATCATCGGCTACGGCGCCTGAGCGTTCAACATTGGCATTACGCCAACGTCAAGTTTGTTGCGAGCGTTGGTGCCTCGGCACCGGCGTTCGGTTGAACGGCCACGACGGCTTCGTGGCCGCAATGTGAGTGCGAAGCAGGGTCGCCTCAGATCGTCTTGAGATAGCCGGCCAACTGATCCGCCACCGTGCCCCAGCCGTCGTGAAAGCCCATCTCCTCGTGACAAGCGTGAAAATCGCCGACGGCCGGCGAGGCCGCTGGAAAAGTCAGAGGCGCGGTTTTAGGGTGCCGCTAGATTCGACCGGTCCGAGGATCCGTTTTGACGATCACCATGTACGGCATTACCAATTGCGATACGGTCAAGAAGGCGCGTTCCTGGCTGGCGAGCCATGATGTTGCCTATCGCTTTCACGACTACAGGGTAGACGGGCTTGAAGCGGATCGGCTGAACGGCTGGTCAGGCAAGGTCGGCTGGGAAATCCTGCTCAACAAGGCGAGCACAACGTTCCGTGAACTGTCGGACGAGGACAGACTGGGCTTGGACGAGAACAAGGCCAAGGCGCTTATGCTGGCCAAACCGACGATGATCAAGCGTCCGGTGCTGGAACTTGGCGACAGGGTTCTCGTTGGCTTCAAGCCTGATGTTTATCAGCAGGCGGTGAGTGGGAAATAGGACCGACCCGCCATGATCCGTCGCGTCCCCCTCTGTCCTGCCGGACATCTCCCCCACAAGGGTGGAGATTGGCAGCTTCGGCGCTCCGCTCACCACTGCGACCTTGGAGATTGGCGATAGCCGGCGACATGCCGCCGGCCTGCATATTGATCGTATCAAACGCTTGTGGTTTTCCCACGCAAATAGCTCGCCAGCGCCACCGCGTTATTGTGCTCCTCGTCATGCGCGCCGTAGAGCAGCGTCACCCGGCCTTTGTCGACCAGAGCGCACAGCTGGCCGACCGCCTCGCCGTTCCGGTCGAGCTCATCGCGGTATCGCCGCTGGAACTCCGCCCAGCGCGCCGGCTCATGGCCGAACCATTTGCGCAACCCATTGCTTGGCGCGATGTCCTTTAGCCATAGCGTCAGCGCCGCGTCCTCTTTGCGGACGCCGCGAGGCCATATGCGGTCGACGAGCACCCGCTGCCCGTCATCGGGCGCCGGCGGCTCATAGATGCGCTTGACCGCGAGCTCCATTGCCAACTCCGCATGGGCCAGCAGGCGCCGCTGCTTGCCAGCCTTCGTTTAGAGATCCCGGGCCTAAACCCACTCGCCCTTGCGCATCACCGGCACGCGGCTGCCGTCCTTATGGACGCCGTCTATGTCGATCTTGTCCGAGCCGATCATCCAGTCGATGTGGATGAAACTCTTGTTGCCGCCGCGCACCGCGATCTCGTCCTGGCCGAGCGAGGCGCCGTCGACGAAGCACTTCGAATAGCACTGGCCGAGCGCGATGTGGCAGGCGGCGTTCTCGTCGAACAGCGTGTTGAAAAACAGCAGCCCGCTCTTGGCGATCGGCGAGGAATGCGGCACCAGTGCCACCTCGCCGAGACGGCGCGAGCCTTCGTCGGTGTCGAGCACCTTTTGCAGCACATCCTCGCCCTTCGTGGCCTTGGCCTCGACAATGCGGCCCGCCTCGAAACGCACCGCAATGCCATCGATCAGGGTGCCCTGATAGGACAGCGGCTTGGTGCTGGTGACATGGCCTTCGACGCGCCTTGCATGCGGCGTGGTGAAAACCTCTTCGGTCGGGATGTTGGGGTTGCAGGTGATGCCGTTCTTGGCGGTCGAGGCGCCGCCCATCCACTCGTGGCCGTCGGCCAGCCCGACGGTCAGGTCGGTGCCGGGGCCGGTGAAATGCAGCGCGTGGAAATTGTGGCCGTTCAGCCATTCGGTGCGGCTCTTCAACGCCGCATTGTGCGCCGTCCAATTGCCGATCGGGTCTTCGACATCCACCCGCGAGGCGGCAAAGATAGCGTCAGCGAGCTTGGCCACGGCGACGTCGTCGGCGTCGTCCGGGAATACCTGCTTGGCCCAGGCCTGATCGGGATAGGCGACGATGTTCCAGTTGATGTCGAAGCCGGTGATCTTCTCCAGCGCCGGCTGGTAGGCCATCGAATTCGCCTTGTTGGCACGCGCCACCTTTGCCGGGTCCTGAGAAGAAAGCAGCGACGGATCCTCGCCGCGCACGGCGAGCCTCGCCGCATTGTTGGCGAAAGCTTTTGCCATGCCTTCGTAGAGCCAGCCGGCGGCGCGGTCGAAACCGGCGTCGGCGCCGTAGCGGAAGCGCGCGAGAGTGATCTCATCGTCGTTGAAGATCGGCGTCACCAGGCCGGCACCTGCCTTGTAGGCGTGCTCGATGATCCGCCGCGTCAGAGGCAGCGCGGCAATAGACGAGGTCAGCACCAGATCCTGCCCCGGCTGCAATTGCAGCCCGACCTTGACGGCGACCTCCGCCAGCCTGTCGAGCTTCACCGGGTCGATGCTTGCGGAAACGCCGCGCGAATGTGTGGTCATGATCCTGCCTGCCGTGATTGGGGACTGTTTCTTACATAGACCGGCGCTGCCGACCTTTCCACCGTGATGTGCCGGCAGGTCTAGCTGACGCTCTCGAGCGACCTGAACTGCGCCATCGTCGCCTCGATCTCTTCGCGGATCCAGGTCTTGAAATCCCTGACTTTGCGGCTTTCGCCCTTGCTGGCCGAAGTTACCAGCCAATAGCCGAGGCCGCTCTGGGCGCGTATGCCGAACGGCGCGACGAGACGTCCGTCGGCCAGTGCGTCGGCGGCCAGCAACTGCCAGCCGAGCATGACGCCGTGACCGGCAATCGCCGATTCCAGGCACAGCATCGGATCTGTGAAGCGCGCGCCCTTCATGAAGGTGACCGGCTTCACCCCGGCCGCTTCGAACCAGCTTTCCCAACTGATCATCGACCTTTCGTCCGTGATCGCACAGGTCAAAGCAAGGTCCTCGATCGATCTCAGCTTGCTGGCGATCACCGGTGCACAGACCGGAAACACCTCCTGCGCCAGCAGCAATTCGGCCCGCCCGCCCGGCCATTTGCCGTCGCCGAGCCGAATGGCGACGTCGATGTCCGAACGATCGAGATCGGCAAGCCGCACCGAGGCATCGATGCGCAGGAGCACGTTCGGATGGCGGGCAAAATGCCGCGACAGCCGCGGCAGCAGCCATTTCGAGGCGAAAGCCGGCGCCACCGAAACCACCAGCGTGCACTCCGAGCTTTCATCGGCAAGCGCCATCGCCTGCGCAAGTTCGCGAAACCCTGCGCTGAGCCGCGCGGCAAAGGCGGTGCCGAATTCCGTCGCCACCAGGCCAGCTGGCGTTCGTTCGAACAGCGCCCGGCCGAGCTGCTTTTCTGTCCGGTTGATCTGCTGGCTGACGGCGCTGACCGAGACGTTGAGCTCGCCGGCCGCCGCCGCGAGCGAGCCCAGGCGGGCAACGGTTTCCACGGCGCGCAAGCCGTTGAGATGGACGCGGTTCAGAGTAGCCATACAGTTTTTCTAAACTGGAGCGGCGGAAATCTCAATTGCCAGACGCTAACGAACGGCGGATTCTAAGTGGGTTACGCAGAGTGAGGAGGCAAATCCGATGAAGATTTTATCATGGCTCGGCGCCTTTTCCCCGATCGGAACGCAGCCGCACCGGCATGACAGCGAGGCCATCAATTGGGTGACCGATCCGCTGTCGCATCCGGTGCTCGACACCATGTCGGAGCGCGAACTCGCCGACATGCCGTTCAGGCTGACCGCGCGTCGTACCCGCTTCGAGACGGCCCCGCCAAGGACCTGCTGCGGCTGAACAAGGACTTGCTGGCACTTCAGGTGAGCCGGCCGCCGACGCGGCTGCGCAGCCCTTCTGGCCCAATAAAAGGCGGATTGTCTCGCCGGCAGGCGCACCTATGGTGCACCGCGATGAACATCGCTTCGCCTTTGCGCCTGGCAATCGCCGGCATGATCGCCCTGGCCGTCGCCATGGGCATCGGCCGTTTCGTCTATACGCCGATCCTGCCCGGCATGATGGAAGAGCTCGGCCTGTCGCCGGCCGATGCCGGCTGGATCGCATCGGCCAATTATCTCGGCTACCTCGTCGGCGCGCTTGCCGCCACCGGCGGCTGGGCGCAAGGCCGCGAGCGCCAGCTGATGCTGGCCGGCCTTGCCGCCACCGCGATCCTCGCCGGCCTGATGGGCCTGAGCGGCACCATGCCCGGCTTTCTCCTCATCCGCTTTCTTGCCGGCCTCGCCAGTGCCTTCGTGCTGGTCTTCATGACCAGCATCGTTTTCGGTCATCTCGCCGCGGCCGGGCGAAACGACCTGCAGGCGCTGTATTTCGGCGGTGTCGGCCTCGGCATCGCGGCATCCTCGGCGCTGTTGGCGCTCCTCGTCACCGAACATGCCGGCTGGGCGGCGGGCTGGCTGTGGTCGGCGGTGATTTCGGCCTGCGGCTTTGCCGCCGTCGCCTTGCTGGCCGGCGGCACCTCGGCCGCGAACAGCACCACCGGGAGCGAGCCGGCACTGCCGAAAGACCGGTCGCTGGTGAAGATCATTGTCGCCTACGGCCTGTTCGGCTTCGGCTATATTGTCACGGCAACGTTCCTGGTCGCCATCGTCCGCCAGGGCGGCGGCGGCCGCGTCTTCGAGGCCGTGGTCTGGATGGTCACCGGCCTTGCCGGTTTCCCCTCGGTCTGGCTGTGGCAGAAGCTTACGGCCAGGATCGGGCTCTATGCCACCTACGCACTGGGGTGCCTGGTCGAGGTGGTCGGCGTCAGCGCCAGTGTCGTCATGGGCGGGCGCACCGGGCCGCTGCTCGGCGGCCTTCTTGTCGGCGGCACCTTCATCGCCATCACCGCGCTTGGCCTGCAGGCCGGCAGGCAGCTTGCTCCGCAAGCACCACGCCGGATGCTGGCGGTGATGACGGCCGCCTTCGGCCTCGGCCAGATCATCGGCCCGATCGTTGCCGGGCTGCTTGCGCAGGCCTCGGGCAACTTTTTCCTTGCCTCGATCGTGGCCGCCGCCGTCCTGCTCGCTTCCGGCGCGATCGCCTGGTCGGCTGCGCCAAAATCGCCATGATTATGGTCTTGCTCGGTTGCGGGCATCGGGCACGGGCATTTTCTTTCCCACTAATGTGTGACTTTATGCCCGCTGACCAACGCCGCTGATTTGCGCCGACCGAGGATTTCGCCACAGTGTTCGTATCGTTTTTTCCGCAGCCGAAGCTCTTTTTCACCTCGGCCGCCGTCTGGAGTGCGGTCATGGTGGCCGTGTGGTTTCTCGGCGGCGACCAGCTAGGCGCTTTGGTCGGATTTCCCCTCCCTGCAGCGGACGCGGCGCCGATCATTGGCGTTTCCGTTTTCTGGTCGCCTCCGTTCCTTTGGTTCTACATCTATTTTACACTTGGTGTGCTGCTCTTTTACGCCTTCTGGCATTGGTATTCCCCGCACCCGTGGGACCGCTGGTCGATCCTTGGCAGCTCGCTGATCTTGTTCACGACCTATTTTCAGGTTCAGGTGAGTGTAGCGATCAATGCCTGGTACGGGCCGTTCTGGGATCTGATCCAGGGCATTGTGAGCAAAAGTGTGAAGGCGACAGAGTATGATGTTTATGCGCAGTTAATAACTTTCCTCGGCATCGCTCTGGTGGCTGTTACTGTTTACGTTCTGACAAATTTCTTTGTAAGCCATTGGGTGTTTCGCTGGCGGACAGCGATGAACGACTACTACATGTCCTATTGGCCTAGGGTGCGGAGCATCGAGGGAGCTTCCCAGCGCGTGCAGGAAGACACGATGCGCTTTTCAAAGATCATGGAAGATCTTGGGACCAGCTTTATTGATTCGATAATGACTTTGATCGCCTTCATGCCGATTTTGCTTGCCTACTCAAAGCACATTACGGCATTGCCTTTCATCGGTCAGGTGCCGCAGCCGTTGGTCTTGGCTGCGATCTTCTGGGCGATGTTTGGGACGGTATGCATTGCCACCGCCGGCATAAAGCTGCCCGGCTTGCAGTTTCGCAACCAGCGCGTCGAAGCCGCTTACCGCAAGGAACTTGTTTATGGTGAGGACGATCAGTCCCGAGCGCAGCCGCCGACCGTTTCCGAATTGTTCGGAAATGTGCGCCAGAACTACTTCCGGCTCTATTTCCACTACGTCTATTTCAATGTGGTCCGCTATCTCTACTTGCAACTAAATACCATATTCCCTCTTTTTTTGATGACTCCTTCGTTGGTCGCCGGAACCTTGACGTTGGGTCTCGTCAACCAGGTCAATTCCGCGTTCAGCCAAGTGACCAGCTCGTTCCAATATCTTGTTAATTCCTGGTCAACGATCGTTGAGCTCTTGTCAGTCCACAAGCGGCTGCGAGCGTTCGAAGCCACGATCAAGGGCGAGCCGCTGCCGGCGATCGACCAGCACTATCTGGAACGTGAGCAAGCCGGGCTGCGTCCTGAGGACCAGCCGGCAAGCTAAGACTGGCGGGCGGCGGGCGCTTGCGGCTCAGCCGCCCACCGCCGCCTGCCTTTCGCCTCGCCGCGAAACATAATCGTGAAAACTGATGCACTCGACGTCCGCTTTGATGCAGAGCTCGCCGGCAAAGCGTTCCAGCGCGTTCCAGTAGGCGCCGTCATTCATCAGCGTGAAGTGGAAGCCGAGCTCAAGCGGAATGCGCTTGCCCTGGTATTGCGCATCGAAGGCGGCGCGGAACGCGTTATAGGTCCGGTCAGCGAACTCTTCCGCCATGCTCGGCCGCTCGAAGCCGCCGGAATGTCTGACATAGAGATTGTAATCCATGGCGATCACCCGCCTTGAGCTCGGCCCTTCCGGGATCTGCGGCAGCGAAAAGCGCGTGATGCCGTTGACGGTCGGTGGCTCAACCGGCCCACGCGAAACGCCGCTTGCGTCGAGCAGGAAACCGGCCGCGGGCAGCGCCTCGTAGAGCGCCTTGTTTGCCGACAGATAAGGCGCGCGAAACCCGACCACCGACTTGCGGGCAAAATCGCGCCAGCCCTTCGGTTCAGGAGCAATGCCGTTGATCGAATAGGCGTTTTGGAGAATATGCTTGAACGAGCCGAACTCGCTCAGCCAGTCGGCCTTGCTCCAGTCCTTGCCGTCGAAATGGCCGCAGCCATGGCTGCCGATATCGTGGCCTTCCGAGGCGGCGAGGTTGATCTGCTCGAGCCGGTCGGCGACTTCCTGTTTGGAGGCGGCAAAGCCGATGTTCGATTTGCCTTCTGTCTTGCCGGGCGCGGTGTATTCCTTGCGCGTCTCGAGCGACAGCAGGAATACGCAGGAGACGAAATAGGTGAAATGCGCACCCGTGCGTGCGGCCAGCGCCCGGCTGCGCTGCCACTGCGAAATGTCGCGGGCGCTGTCGAATGAGATGATGACGATCTGCTTCGGTTTTGCCGGCGGCGCCGGCGGGTCGGCAAAAGCCGCGCCGGCAGCAAACACGGCAATGGAAAACGCAACAACGCGGGACAAACGGGGCAAAGGCATCTGACCGGGTCAAGGAATGTAGAAGCGACGCCTACCGGTGAAATATGGCACGGGTACGATCGACCTGTCGGCCGCCGTTGGCGGCGACTGCCTCGTGAATAGGCGATTTTCCTGCCGAACCCCTTCCATGCCGGCAAAATTTCGCTAAAACGCGGGCTCATCAACCGCCCCGCCCGGGGCATGAATGGTTTTGATCATGTCGGACGACAGTTTTATCCGCGAAGTCAACGAAGAGATTCGTCGCGACCAGGCGCATGCGCTGTGGGACCGTTTCGGTCCCGCCTTGCTCGTGCTGGCCGTGCTGGTGGTGCTTGGCACTGCTGCTGTCGTCGGCTACCGCTATTGGGACGAGACCCGCGCCAACCGCTCGGGCGATGCTTTTTCGCAGGCGCTCAAGCTTGCCAATGACGGCAAGAACGACGAGGCGCTTGCCGCTCTGGAGGCGTTGGAGAAGGACGGCTACGGCGCCTATCCGCTGCTCGCCCGCATGCGCGCGGCAACCGTCAAGGCGGACAAGGGCGACGTCGACGCCGCCGTCAAGGATTTCGACGAGGTCGCCGCCGACACCAAGATCCCCTCCGGCATTCGCGACATGGCTCGTCTCAGGGCAGCGCTGCTTCTGGTCGACCACGGCTCTTTCGCCGATGTCTCCAGCCGCGTCGAGGCGCTCACCGCCGACACCAACACGCTGCGCCATACGGCGCGCGAGGCGCTTGGCCTTGCCGCCTGGAAGGAAGGCAAGGCGGCGGATGCATTGAAGCTGTTCGACCAGATCGCCGCGGATGACGGCGCCCCGCGCAACACGCGCGAGCGGGCGACATTGATGTCCGAGCTGATCCGCGGCTCGGGCGGCGTGTCGTGATAGTCCATGACCTTCAAAGTCGCCATCATCGGCCGGCCTAACGTCGGCAAATCGACCCTTTTCAATCGGCTGGTGGGAAGGAAGCTGGCGCTTGTCGACGATACGCCCGGCGTCACACGCGATCGCCGCGTCCATGCCGCAAAGCTCTACGACCTGCATTTCGACGTCATCGACACCGCCGGCTTCGAGGATGCGGCTGCCTCGACGCTGCCCGGCCGCATGCGCGCCCAGACCGAGATCGCCATCCGCGAGGCCGACCTGATCTTTTTTACGATCGATGCCAAGTCCGGGCTGATGCCCGACGACAAGACGTTCGCCGAGATCGTGCGCAAGTCCGGCAAGCCGGTTGTCGTCGTTGCCAACAAGGCCGAGGCGCGCGGCGCCCAGGGCGGCATGCTGGAGGCCTGGGAGCTCGGCCTTGGCGAACCGATCCCGGTCTCGGCCGAACACGGCCAGGGCCTGCCCGATTTGCGCGACGCGGTGATCGCGGCACTTGGCGAGGCGCGCGCCTTCGGCGAGGACGAAGAGGCCGGCGAGGATGAGGTCGCCGCCAGCGAGGTGCTGATCGGCGAGGACATCACCGACCCGGACGCCGAGCCGAGCTATGACGACACCAAGCCGATGCGCATCGCCGTCGTCGGCCGCCCCAACGCCGGCAAGTCGACGCTGATCAACGCGCTGATCGGCGAGGAGCGGCTGCTGACCGGTCCTGAGGCCGGCATCACCCGCGACTCCATCTCCGTCGACTGGGACTGGCATGGCCGCCGCTTAAAACTGTTCGACACCGCCGGCATGCGCCGCAAGGCCAGGATCCACGAAAAGCTCGAAGTGATGTCGGTGCAGGACGGCTTGCGCGCCATCCGCTTTGCCGAGATCGTCATCATCGTGCTCGACGCCACCATTCCCTTCGAGAAGCAGGATCTGCAGATCGCCGACCTGATCATCCGCGAAGGCCGTGCCCCGGTGATCGCCTTCAACAAATGGGACCTTGTCGATCATCCCCAGGAGTTGCTGGCCGAGCTGCGCGAAAAAACCGAGCGGCTGCTGCCGCAGGCGCGCGGCATGCAGGCGGTGCCGGTGTCGGCCGAGACCGGGCGTGGCCTCGACAAGCTGATGGATGCCGTCATCCGGACGCATCGAGTTTGGAACAGCCGTGTGTCGACCGGCAAGCTCAACCGCTGGCTGGAAGGCATCCTGGCGCATCATCCGCCGCCCGCTGTCGCCGGGCGTCGGCTGAAGATCAAATATGTCACGCAGGCCAAGACGCGGCCGCCGGGCTTCGTCGTCTCCTGCTCACGGCCGGATGCGATGCCACAATCCTACGTCCGCTATCTCTCGAACAGCCTGCGCGAGGCTTTCGACATGCCCGGCGTGCCGATCCGCATCGCCTTGCGCACCTCGGACAATCCTTTCGCCGGCAAGGCAAAGAAGCGCCGCTAGGCGCCACTTCTCCTTTACGCCACTTTGCGCAAGACAGGCGCCGATTGCGTCTGCGGCAACGCTTCGAGCGCTGCCTGCAGCAGGATGTCGCCAAGCCGCGCCGCGACCGCGTCGGGCTCGGCCTCCTTGCGATGCAGGAACAGCGCCATCTTGGGCAAGGCGGGCAGCCCGGCGATCTCCGGCGTCATCGCCCTGACGCTGGCCGGCAGGCCGATATCGGTGCGGATCGTCAGTCCGAGCCCGGCGGCGACGGCTGCCCAGATGCCGCCAAGGCTCGGGCTGGAGAAGGCCATCCGCCATGCCAGGCCGGCGCGGTCGAGCGTTTCGGTCGCCACGCTGCGCAGCAGGCACGGCGCTTCGAGCGCCACCAGCGGCAACGCCTCGCCATCGCGCAGGCTGGTCTCGATCTGTTTTTCCGGGCCGATCCAGCGCATCTGGACGTCGGCGACATGCCGGCTGTAGGGCAGCGTCGCGCCATTGTGCCAGGCAAGCGCGATATCGAGGCTGCCCGAGATGATCCGTTCGGCCAGCTCGTGGCTGCGTGCGATCCTGGCCTCGATCTTGACCTTGGGATGGGCGCGGGCGAAGCGCCCGAGCACCTCCGGCAGCACCGCCTCGCCGAAATCCTCCTGTAGCCCAAGCCGCACCCAACCCTCCAGCTCGACATCGTGGATGGCGGAGGCGGCCTCGTCATTGAGCTCGATCAGCCGCCTCGCGTAGCCGAGCATGGTCTCGCCCGCGTCCGTCAGCGCCAGGCCACGCCCAGATTTGCGGAAGATCGGCATCGCCGCCTGCTCCTCCAGCTTCTTCAATTGCGCACTGATTGCCGAGGTCGAGCGGCCGAGCCGGTCGGCGGCCTTGGCGAAGCTGCCCAGCTCCATGCCGGTAACGAAGCTGCGCAGAACGTCGAGATCGAATGTCACGCGTCGCATGCCAATAATCCTGATATTCGGGACATTACGTCAAAAACTTCCTGATATTCAGTACGAAGCTATGGCGGTAGAGAGAGCGCGTCAAGACCGAATGCAGCCGACCCATGCAGGAGCTGAACCATGTCCGCTGTCGCCACACGAGCAGAATGCAAACCGCTTCGCCCGGCCGCCGTTACCACCCCGTCAGAGGCGGCGGTGCTTCGAGCCAATCATCGCTGGAAGGTGCTGGGCATCGGCGTCGCCGCCAATGCCTGCTTTTCCGCGACCTTCTCCGGCATTCCGGCCACGGCGGTGTTCCTGCGCTCGGGCTATCATCTCTCCAATGGCGAGCTCGGCCTGGCGCTTGGTCTTCTCGGCCTGGGTGTGGCGCTGAGCGAATTGCCGTGGGGGCTGCTGACCGATCGCTGGGGCGACCGCCGCGTGCTGCTGACGGGGCTCGGCGCAACCGCGGTCTGGCTGCTTGTCATGGCCGCGCTGGTCGTGCCGTCACCGGCCCATATTCCCGGCATCGCGCTTCTCGCCGCTGCCCTGCTGGTCACCGGATTGCTCGGCGGCAGCGTCAACGGCTCCAGCGGCCGCGCCATCATGGCCTGGTTCGGCGAAGGCGAGCGCGGCTTTGCCATGAGCATCAGGCAGACGGCGGTGCCGCTTGGCGGCGGGCTTGGCGCGCTGGTGCTGCCGTCGCTCGCTTCGGCCCATGGCTTCACGGCGGTCTTCGGACTGCTGGCGGCTGCCTCCGCGGTCTCGACCTCGCTCGCCTGGCGCTGGCTGCATCAGCCGCCGGCGCATGACGACGCCCGTTCGAGCAGCGCGGCAAAGCCGGCCGGCCCGGCGCCGCTGCGCAACCCGGCCGTCTGGCGCATCGCGACAGCCATTGGCCTGCTTTGCTTTCCGCAGGTGGCGGTGCTCACCTTTGCTTCCGTGTTCCTGCATGATTTCGCCGGCATGGGAACAGCCGTGATCAGCGCCAGCCTCGCTGCCGTGCAGGTCGGCGCCATGGTCATGCGCGTCTGGAGCGGCCGCTACACCGACCGTCACGGCAACCGCCGGTCGTTCCTGCGTCTGTACAGCATGCTGAGCGTGGCCGCCTTCACCGTGCTTGCGGCGCTCGTCTTGTTTTCGGGCCAATTCTTGTCAGGCCAAGCGCCGATGCTGTCGCCGGCGATCGTTGCGATGCTGGTCGTGGCCGGCGTCTGCGTCTCCTCCTGGCACGGCGTTGCCTACACCGAGCTTGCGACGCTGGCCGGCGCCAGCCAGGCCGGAACGGCGCTCGGCCTCGCCAACAGCCTGGTCTTCATCGCCTTCTTCCTGGTGCCGATCGCCATTCCCGGGCTTCTCGTGCTCTGCTCGTGGGCAGGCGTCTGGCTGGGTGCGGCTATTTGCGCGCTGATCGCGTGGCCGATCTTTCTTCCGCCAACGGATAGCCGCAAAAGCGCCTGACTTCGACACGAGATGGGAAAACAACGTTCTAAGCTGTTAACGCCCCATCAAGGTTAATGCATCATTGTAGCTCTCCAGTGGGGTCCGTCGCGTTCTGGAGAGTTCCGTGCATCGACGTGTTTTGACGCGGCTTGTCGCCGCCGCCGGTGAGAAAAAGCGTTCCTTCCTGTCTCCCCTCGTTATTGGCCTTGGCATCTGGATCGGCTTTCCGACGGTCGCTGCCTATCAGGACATGACCAGCCTGGTCTCCGGCCTGGAGGCGCCGAGCGTCCGCTGGAACGCCTATGTCGAGAAATCCGTCGCCGGCTCCGTTCACGCCGCCGAAATGCCCTTCCTCGATTCCAGCAGCACCGGCTCGCTCTCCGGCTCCGGTGTCCAGCTGCCCGGCATCGGCGCCGTTTCGTTTCGCGGCAAGGGCGGCATCGTCGCCACGACGCCGGACGAGAACCGCATCACGCGTGCTGACAAGAAGGGCCGCATCATCCAGGTCTCGCCCGTCTCGCCGCCGAAGAACTTCAACGCCGGCTCGATCTTCGAGCGCACCTCTTCGCTGCTCCGCCCAAGCATGGACAGCGGCCTGAGGATGGCTTTCGCCAAGCCCGAGATCAAAGGCAAGGAAATCCAGATCGCCGCCGCCTTCCACACGCGCATCGACAAGAAGCCGGATCCCGGCGTGCCGGCGATGCTTGCCGCGCTGGTCAACAATGATCATCCTGACGTGCTGGCGACCGCCTACGCCTCGTCCGCTCCCGATTATGCACAGGCGTCGCCCTTCGAGGCCTTGCTGCAGGACGAGGACCCGAACGACGGTCGCTTCATTCCGCCGCTGAGCAAGGGCGATCATTCCTGGATGCAGACGCCGCTGCCGGCGAGCGTCTTTTCCAAGCCGGAGCAGGCCTGTCTCGCCAACGGCATCTATTTCGAAGCGCGCGGCGAATCCGTGCGCGGCCAGGCCGCCGTCGCCCAGGTCATCCTCAACCGCGTCCGCAACCCCGCCTATCCGAACTCGATCTGCGGCGTCGTCTACCAGAACGACAACTGGTTCAACCGCTGCCAGTTTTCCTTCGCCTGCGACGGCAGGAAGAAGCGCATCGACAACCCCGCTGCCTACAAGACCGCCCAGGATGTCGCCATGGCCGTCACAGCCGGCAAGATCTTCATTCCGGAAGTCGGCTCGTCGACCCATTATTACGCCAACTACGTCCATCCGGGCTGGGCGCGGACGATGCAGAAAATGACCAGGATCGGCCTGCACATCTTCTACCGCACCTATGGTGGCGGCTGGAGCTGAGCGCTCGGGCAGCCCTTGCGTCTTTCGCGCGAGAGCGGCCGATCGAAGACGCATCGCCGCGGGGATTCGGCCGCAGCCCGCCAGAGACCGCGTCGGGCACGATGTCGCACCCGAGCAAGTGGCTGATTTATAACGAAAAAATACTTGAGCTTGAACGTCCGCCCGTGGCTTGACGGGCGCGGACCCTCTAACTATGTTGCCGGCGACTTTAAGAAGCGGACGGACGGTGACGGTCTGACCGGGCAGGGGGGTTGCGTGGCCGACAAGAATGGGCCAGACGGAACCGGCAAAACCGGCCGCGGCAAGCAGCATGAAGCCGACATCCGCGACGACGATCTTGAGCGCCGCCGGCGCGACCTTGAAGCATCGCTTGCGACAAGGCGGCCGGACCGGCTCGAGGGGAAAGACGACGGGAAAACGGGCAGTGTGGCCGGGTACGGCCAGGCGCTCAAGCTGTCCAGCGAGTTCATCGCCGGGATAGTGGTCGGTGCGGCTCTCGGCTGGTTTATCGATCGCGTGGCGGGGACATCGCCATGGGGTCTGATAGTCGGGCTGCTGCTGGGTTTTGTCGCCGGCGTGCTCAACGTTCTGCGTTCAGCCGGGCTTGTGTCGGAATTCGGAACGGGCGACAAACCGCGCGATCCGAAAGAATGAATTGAGGCGCCGCATGCCGGCGCATTGAACAGAATGCTGAAGCCGTCTGCGGCTTTGATGGGGATTTAAAGTGGCTGCTGACAAGGTCGATCCGATCCACCAGTTCCAGATCCATCCGATCATTCCGATTCACATCGGCGGCTACGACCTGTCCTTCACCAATTCGGCTCTGTTCATGCTTGCGACGGTCGCTGTCGCATCGGCGTTTCTCTACCTCAGCACGTCGAGCCGCAGCCTGGTTCCGGGCCGCCTTCAGTCGGTCTCGGAAATGGCCTATGAATTTGTCGGCAATATGCTGAGGGACGCCGCGGGCACGCAAGGCATGAAGTTCTTCCCCTTCGTGTTCTCGCTGTTTATGTTCGTGCTTGTCGCCAACCTGCTTGGCCTGTTCCCGTATTTCTTCACCATCACCAGCCACATCATCGTCACTTTCGGCCTCGCTGCGCTGGTGATCGGAACGGTCCTCGTCTACGGCTTCACCAAGCACGGCCTTGGCTTCCTGAAGCTGTTCGTCCCGCATGGCGTGCCGGTCTACCTGCTGCCGCTGGTGGTGCTGATCGAGGTGATTTCCTTCGTCTCGCGTCCGGTCAGCCTGTCGGTTCGTCTGTTCGCCAACATGCTCGCCGGTCACATCACGCTGAAGGTGTTCTCGGGGTTTGTTGTCAGCCTGAGCGCGCTCGGCGCGGTCGGCGTGGCTGGTTCGGTTCTGCCGCTGGCGATGGCCGTGGCGCTGACGGCGCTGGAGCTGCTGGTCGCGTTCCTGCAGGCCTACGTCTTTGCGGTGCTGACCTGCATGTATCTCAACGACGCCCTGCATCCCGGGCACTGACAAGGTTTCCGGCATTGCCGCCGGATCGATTTTGCAACGGAATTTTAGATCCAAAGGAGTTGAACAAATGGACGCAGAAGCAGCAAAGTACATCGGTGCCGGCATCGCATGCCTCGGCATGGGCGGCGCGGGCATTGGCCTCGGCAACATTTTCGGCAGCTATCTGGCGGGCGCGCTGCGCAACCCGTCGGCAGCCGACGGCCAGTTCGGCCGGCTGATCTTCGGCTTCGCCGTGACCGAAGCGCTGGGTATTTTCTCGCTTCTCATCGCGCTTCTCGCGTTGTTCGGCTGAATGCTTGTTCGGCTGAACATTGGGAAGAATTGAACAGGCCGGCCGCGATCCTGCGGCGGGCCTGAATTTCGGGGATAGTCCATGTTCGTGACATCTGCCTTTGCGCAAGAGTCCGCGCCCGCCGTCGAAGGCGGCAGCGCTGGCACCGGCGTGCCTGCCGAGGCGCACGGCACGTTCCCGCCATTCAATCCGGCGACGTACCCCTCGCAGCTTCTATGGCTGGCAATCACCTTCGGGCTGTTTTATCTCTTCTTGAAACGGGTGGTGATGCCGCGCGTTGGCGGCATCATCGACGTGCGCAACGACCGCATTACCCAGGATCTCGACCATGCTGCCCGGCTGAAAAGCGAGGCCGATGCCGCCGTTGCCGCCTATGAGCAGGAATTGGCGGAAGCCAAGGGCAAGGCCAATGCGATCGGCCAGCAGGCCAACGATGCGGCCAAGGCGGAAGCCGAGGCTGCCCGCAAGACGATCGAGGCAGCGCTTGACCAGAAGCTTGGCGAGGCCGAGGCGCGTATATCTTCCATCAAGGCCAATGCCATGAAGGAAGTCGGCACGATCGCCGAGGACACCGCTTCGGCCATCGTCGAGGCGCTTGTCGGCGGCAAGGCCAGCAAGGCCGAAATCGCGGCCGCGGTCAAATCCGTGGCCGGGTGAGGAGCGCATCATGGACGCCACATCTCTCGCGACGCTTTGGGCAACTGTTGCCCTCGTAATCTTCCTCGGCATCGCCATCTACATCAAGGTGCCGGGCATGATCGCCAAGGCGCTCGATGCGCGTGCCGACAAGATCAGCTCCGAGCTCGAGGAAGCGCGCCGGTTGCGCGAAGAAGCCCAGCAGCTGCTTGGCCAATACCAGCGCAAGCGCAAGGAAGCCGAGCAGGAGGCCGCGGCCATCGTCGCCGCCGCCAAGCGCGAAGCCGACATGCTTGCCGCCGAGGCGCACAAGAAAACCGAGGACTATGTCGCTCGGCGCACCGCCTTGGCCGAGCAGAAGATCGGCCAGGCCGAGCGCGAAGCGATCGGCGAAGTGCGTGCCAGCGCTGTCGACATCGCGGTCGAAGCCGCGCGGGCGCTGCTGGCCGGCAAGATCGACGCCAAGGCCGGCGCCGACCTGTTCAACGCCTCGCTGCAGGATTTGAAGTCGAAGCTGAACTGAACGGCTGCATGAACAAGTCATCGAAGCCGCCCGGGAAACCTGGCGGCTTTTTTTGTTGGCGAAAGCGACTGAGCGCGTAATCTCCCCCCTCGAGGGGGAGATGTCGCCAAAGGCGACAGAGGGGGTCGGTACGTCCTGGCGCGACGCCCTATGGAACGAAAGAGAACGTTGGCGCTTCACGCGAGGCGACCCCCTCTGGCCTGCCGGCCATCTCCCCCTCGAGGGGGGAGATCCGCGCCTAGCCGCCTTCGCAAATGTCAATCCAAACCCGAAAAACCCTCTTCCTCCAGCACCTCGGTGCCGCCGAACCGGAACGGTGCGAAGGAGGCGCGGTGCAGTCGTGCCACTGGCCCGTGCAGATCGATCGCCGTGCGATGGCGCACAGTGGCGTAGCCCATATGCAGTTCGAAGCCGTAACGCGCATGATGGCTGCCGCAGCCGCACATCATGCGGTCGCGCATCACCTTGGCGACGATCGAGGCTGCGGCGATCGACTGCGAGCGCTGGTCGCCCTTGATCAGTGCTTTGCCCTCGCAGGGCAGGCCGGGCGGCACGTCGCGGCCGTCGGCCAGTGCCAGCTTCGGCCGGATTGACAGGCCGGCCACGGCACGGCGCATCGCCTCCAGGCTGGCCTTGAGGATGTTGGAGGCATCGATGCCTTCGGCGCTGACCGAGGCCATCGATACGGCGAGCGCGGAGCCGAGGATTTTCAGGAACAGCGCCTCACGCTGCAAATGCGTCAGCCGCTTGGAATCGTCGAGGCCGTCGGGGATGTTGGCGGGATCGAGCACCACCGCTGCCGCCACCACCGGCCCGGCGAGCGGGCCGCGGCCGGCCTCGTCCATCCCCGCCACCGGCCAAAGGCCTTCGGCCATCGCCCTCGTCTCGAACGAGAAGTCGGGTTTCTCGACGATTTCGAAGAGAAGCGGAGAATCGGAACGCGGGCGAGCCATGGTGCGGCGAGGTTCGCATCGGCTCCGATTCTCCGCAAGTCCCCTCCGGGTCGGGCGGGGCACCGGACCAGGAGGGGGCTACCGTCTGCAAGCCCGGGGACAGGACAGGCCGGACGGGATTTTTCGCCTGCTGCGGCCGCTTCAAGCGGCTGGCGCGAGACGCTTTGTCACAGCAGCATCAGCTGCTCGGTAGCCTTGGCGGCGGGGACGAACTGGTCGGTCCTGAGCGAGCGCCGCTCGGCGTTGAGGCCGAGCCGTTTGGCAGCTATCTCGAAACGCCGGCCGATCTGCCAGGCATAGGGACCGGAGCCTTTCATGCGCTTGCCCCATTCCGAATCGTAGTCCTTGCCGTCGCGCATCGAACGGATCAGCGACATGACGTGGCGATAGCGGTCGGGATAGTGGCGCAGCAGCCAGTCCTTGAAGATCGGCGCGACCTCCAGCGGCAGGCGCAGCAGCACATAGCCGGCCTCGCGCGCGCCCGCTGCCTGCGCCGAATCGAGGATGCGCTCCATCTCCGGGTCGGTCAGTCCGGGGATGATCGGCGCGACCATCACCGAGGCCGGAATGCCGGCATCCGAAAGCTGCCTGATCGCCTCCAGCCGCTTGGTCGGCGTCGACGCTCGCGGCTCCATCGTTCTGGCCAGCATCCTGTCCAATGTCGTCACCGACAATGCCACCTTGGCCAGCCCGCGTTCGGCCATGCGTGACAGAATGTCGATATCGCGTGTCACCAGCGCCGACTTGGTGACGATGCCGACCGGATGGCCGCGCGCCTCCAGCACTTCGAGGATCTCGCGCATGATCCGGTATTGCTTCTCGATCGGCTGATAAGGATCGGTATTGGTGCCGATGGCGATGGTGCGCGGCTGGTAATTATCCCTGGACAATTCCTTGTCGAGCAGCCGCGCCGCATCCGGCTTGGCAAACAGCTTCGATTCGAAATCCAGCCCCGGCGACAGGCCCATGAAGCTGTGCGTCGGCCGCGCGAAACAATAGACGCAGCCATGTTCGCAGCCGCGATAGGGATTGATCGAGCGGTCGAAGGAGATGTCGGGCGATTCGTTGCGCGTGATGATGGTGCGCGGCTTCTCGACCTGTACCTCGGTCTTGAACGGCGGCAGCTCCTCCAGCGAATTCCATCCATCGTCGAACACATGCCGGCTGACCGGCTCGAAACGGCCGGACGGATTGATGCCCGCCGACCTGCCGCGATTGCGGTCCGGACGGACACGCATGCCGCTCTGCTCGATCATCGCATTCGCCATTTCGGCCCTGCCAGCGCCGAAGGCTGCAATATCGGCACGCACGATCTGTTCCATCTTGGCCCTTTCCCAGGGACTGTCCGCCCGCTGTCGAATCGCTCTGCTCATGAATGTATTCCTATCGTATCGATGAGAACAAAGCAAGAACTTTCTCGCGGTGCGCCGCAAAAACTGGCGCTGCCCACCGCTTTCCGCTATTCGGCTAAACATGCTCAGCGTCCTGATCGAAACCCTGAATGACGAGGAGGGCCTTGCCCGCACGCTCGCCTCGCTGATCGGCGGCGCGGTCGAAGGCGTGGTGCGCGACGTTCTCGTCTGCGACACCGGCTCGACCGATCAGACGCACCGCGTCGCCGAACATGCCGGCTGCCACTATGTCAGCGGCGGCATCGCCGCCGGCATCAGGCAGGCCAAGGGCGACTGGCTGCTCTTGCTGGAACCGGGCGCGCGGCTGGGAGAGGGCTGGATCGACGAGGTCGCCGCCCATACCGCCAGGCAAACCATGGCGGCGCGGTTCTCGCGGGCACGCGGCAGCCGCACGCCGTTCCTGTCGCGCGTCTTTGCCGGAAATCGCGCTCTCGCCGAAGGCTTGGTGATCAGCAAGCGTCAGGCCGCGGCGCTGTCGAAGAACGCCCGCAGCGCCGAAGCGATCGCCCGCGGCCTGGCGACCAGGAGGCTCCACGCCGAGATCTGGGTCGCGCCGCGGAAGTGACGGCTTACCGTCCCGGTTATGGGAACTCCGCCCAAGCACATTTTCTGGCGGGTCGTCGTTTATTGTGCATTGCACAAAATCTGGCCGGGGGTTACCATTCCCGGCGATATGGGCGAATAGGGTTTGGGGTGTGCCGGAGCGGCGACGGCTAACGTCGATGCTGTTCCCTCGACATTTTGAGGACCCCGATGACCCTTTCAAGCCCTGACAAGTCCGGCGCTGCAAGCCTCGAGGCGATCGCACGAAACGGCGGCACGCTGCGCCGCATCGCCGCCCGCATCCCGACCTATCTTTCCGACCTTCGCGAGAATCCGGCATGGCTGCCGATGTTCATGCTGGCCCGCACCATGCCGGCGCGGCGCCTGCACTGGCGCGGTGCAAAGCCCGTTCCGCCGGCGCGCAATGTCGGTGAAACGATGTTCGCCGGCGTCGATCGCGATGCCGTCGTCGGCGCGCTGCGGACGGAGGGGCTCTATTCGGGCCTGATGCTGCCGGCCGCCATCCATGAGGAGATTGTCCGCTTCGCCGAGCGCACGCCATGCTTCGGCAATTTCGACCGTCGGCTGGAATTCCTGCCCGAAAAACACGCCGATGCCGAAAAGCATTTCGGCCGCCCGCTGCTCAGCGGTCACTATTTCGAACGGGTCCTCGACTGCAACGCTGCGGTCGCCGTGCAGCGCGATCCGCTGCTTCTCGATATCGCAGCGCACTATCTCGGCAGCCAGGCCAAGCTGATCACCACCCGCGTCTGGTGGAGCTTTCCGACCGGTGGCGTCTCGGACGCCGACAAGAACATGGCCTCGCTCGGCAAATACCATTTCGACCTCGACGACTGGCGCATGCTGAAGTTCTTTTTCTACCTGGTGCCGGTCGACGCCGACACTGGGCCGCATGTCTATGTCCGCGGCTCCCATAACCGCCGCATCCTGAAGCATCAGCTGACGCTGCTGGTCGGCCATTCGGCGGAAGAGGTGCTGGGCGTCTACGGCGAGCAGAGCCCGGTCACGCTGACCGGGCCGGCCGGCCTCGGCTTTGTCGAGGATCCGTTCGGCTTCCATATGGGCACCGTGCCGACGCTCACGCCGCGGCTGATGATGGAGGTTGGCTTCGGCGTGTCGCCGCCGTCGCGCCGGCGTTTTCACGGCGAGCCGGTCATTCGCTAAACCGAGGTCGCTTGGCTGATACCTCGGTTCGTCTCAGCCGCGCCGCAAATGCTCGTCCAGCCGCGGCATGATCTCGACGAAGTTGCAGGGCATGTGCCGATAGTCGAGCTGCGGCTTCAAGATGCCGTCCCAGGCGTCCTTGCAGGCGCCGGGCGAGCCCGGCAGCACGAAAACGAAGGTGGCGTTGACGACGCCGCCGGTTGCCCGGCTCTGGATCGTCGAAGTGCCGATCTTGTCGTAGGAGATGCGGTGGAACACTTCGGAAAAGCCGTCCATGCGCTTTTCGAAGATCGGCTCCAGCGCTTCCGGCGTCACGTCGCGGCCGGTGAAGCCGGTGCCGCCGGTGGTGATGACGACATCAATCGCCTCGTCCCTTGACCAGCCCAGGACCTTGTCGCGGATCTTGTCGCGGTCGTCGGTGACGATGTCGCGGGCGGCCAGGACATGGCCGGCCTCGGCAATGCGGTCGGCCAGCGTCTGCCCGGATTTGTCGTCGGCGAGGCTGCGCGTATCGGAAACGGTCAGTACCGCGATGCGCACGGGAACGAAGGGGCGGCTCTCGTCAATCCTGGCCATGGGCGTCAGCCTCCGATGTCACGCTTCGCGTCGCCGCGACAAACCAGTCGGGATGGCGGCCGCGGATATCGACGGCCGCGCGCTTGGCCACATTGCCGGTCTCGAACAGCCCGAAGCAGGTGGCGCCTGAACCGGACATCCTGGCAAAACCGGCTCCGGCCTTGTTGAGCACGGAAAGCGCCTTGCCGATGGCGGGCTGGATTGCGCGCGCCGCAGGCTCGAGGTCGTTGCGGGTGATCTCCAGCCAGTTGCGGATGCTGTGGAAGTCGAGGTTGCGCGGCAGCGGCGGCAGCCCCGCATTGTCGCGGCGGCCAAGCGCCTCGAACACGTCGCCCGTCGAGACGGCAGTGCCGGGATTGACGAGCACCAGACCCAGCGCCGGGAAACCCGGCACGAGCGTCAGCTCGTCGCCGATGCCGCGGGCTATCAGCGGCTTGGCTGCGAGGCACATCGGCACGTCGGCGCCGAGTGACAGGCCGATCCACGCCAGTTCGGCATCGCCGATGTCGAGCCTCCAGGTCCGGACCAGGGCGCGCAGCACAGCCGCCGCATCGCTCGACCCGCCGCCGACACCGGACGCGACCGGCAGGTTCTTTTCGAGCCTGATGGCGACAGCCGGTGCGTGCTGGGGACCGGCCTCGCGCCGCAGTGCATCGCGCGCTCTCACCACCAGATTATTGTCGTCGACGGGCACCGCGGAGGCGTATTTGCCGGACACGGAAAACCCATCGCTGTCGGCAAGCTCCGTTTCGATGCGGTCGCCGAAGCGCGTGAACACAGCCAGGCTTTCGATCGTGTGATAGCCGTCGGCGCGCTGGCCGGTGACGTGCAGCGCGAGATTTATCTTGGCGTGCGCATGCGACGCGCGGATGCTGGCCTCGGCGTTCACTGGCTCGGCCGCGAGGGGGACGACGGTCAATCCTTGGCCAGACGGTATTCGCCGGTCTTCGGGTCCTTGACCAATGTTCCCATCGTACCGTTGGCAGCCTGCTTTTCGGTACGCCGCACCTTGGCGGTCACACGCTCGGCTTCCCTGACGAAGGAGCGGTAGCCGAAATAGGCGGCAATGCCGACGACGGCGAAGAAAATGATCTGCGGCATGTCAAACTCCTCCCTCGCAAGGCCGGCAAGGCCGCCGGTCGGGTCGGTTGATGATTAATGCTAGACGCTTTCACCGGCTTTTCAAAGCCCGAAGCGCGCCCACAGCGCGCGCTCTTCCGCCGCATCGATGACGCCGCTTGCCGCGGCGGCGGCGATATCGGGCGCCGAAAAGCTCGAGCCGAACAGGCCGAAGCGGCCGAACAGGCCGCGCGGCGCGGTTATCAGCTTGAGCTGGGTTTTCGGCCCGAAACGGCTCTTCAGCACGCTGCGCATGTCGCCGAGCGCATCGACCAGCCCGAGGTCAAGCCCCTTCTTGGCCGTCCAGAACAGGCCGGTGAACAGGTCGGGATCGTCCTTGAGCTTGCTGCCGCGCCTGTCCTTGACGAGGTCGATGAAGGTCTCGTGGACCTCCAGCTGCAGCGCCTTCAGGCGCTCGACGTCCTCCTTCTTTTCCGGCTTGAACGGGTCGAGCACCGCCTTGTTCTGGCCGGCGGTGTGGACGCGGCGCTCGATGCCGATCTTCTTCAACAGCTCCGGAAAGCCGAACGAGGCCGACACCACGCCGATCGAGCCGACGATGGAGGACGGGTCGGCAAAGATCTCGTCGCCGGCGACCGCGATCATGTAGCCGCCCGATGCCGCCACGTCCTCGACGAAAACCAGGACCTTCTTGTTCTTCTCGCTCGCCAGGTCGCGGATGCGCCTGAAGATCAGCCGCGACTGCACCGGCGAGCCGCCTGGCGAGTTGATCGAGATGGCGACCGCAGGCGCGTCGAAGGAAAACAGCTTTTCGAGAAGGCCGGCGGTGGAAGCGAGCGACAGGCTCGGCCGGAACTGGCCGCCGCCGGGCATGATGGTGCCGTGCAGCCGGATGACCGGAATGGTGACGACGGCGGAGCGCCAGGATTTCGGCAGCAGGCGGTTGAAAAGGCGTTTCACGAGGGGGCGGTCTCCGGTCGATTTGCTTGAGGCATGTAGGAATTCGCCGGCCAACGGCAATGCCGTCACCCCGGCAATCAGAATGGATCAGTCTCCGAACAGCGACGCCAGCCCGTTATTGATCAGCTCTGCCCGCTCCGAAGGGCCATTGCCTGAATAGGCATGCAGCATCAGCGGCGGCTGGATCGACAGTTTGCCGCGTGCGCCAAGTGCTGCCCGGACGACGATGCGGATCGCCGCCGCTTCGGGGCGAGGATGGACGGCCAGCATCTCGGCATCGCCGAAGCGGCCGGCGATGGCATCGAGGATGGCGCCGAGCTGTTCCGGCCGGGCGATGACGGCCAGCCCGCCGCCCGGCCTGACCACCGCGGCCGCGCTGCGGATCCAGCTGTCGAAAAGCCCGTCCTCCGAGACATGCGCGGCCTTTCTCAGCGGATCGGGCGTCGCGCGATCCTCGGCGGCATTGAACGGCGGGTTCATGATGACGAAATCGAAGCTGTTGTCCTCGAGGCCGGCGGCCGTTCGCGCCCGGCCCGACAGCGCGACATCGGCGACGAGCATCGAGGCGCGGTCGCTGAGATGTGCATTGCCGGGGTGGGCAAGCGTGGTTGTGGCGAAGGCCGCCATTTCCGGGGAACGCTCGACGAGCACCGCCGCGGCACCGGGGCAGCGCGACAGGACCGCCAGGCCGGCGGCACCGGCACCCGCGCCAAAGTCGGCAAGCCGCCCGGCGAACGAGGACGGCACGGCAGCCGCCAGCATCATCGCATCCATGCCGGCGCGGTGGCCTGCCTTTCTCGGCTGAACCAGCCAGAAGCGACCGCGATGAAAGGCATCGACCGTATGAGCCGGCATGTCCGGGACAAGGGCAGCGGGCGACGCGGACATTATTTTTGGCGGATCTCGTTGGCGATGCCGGCATCCGTCAGGATGCGCCGCGCCGCATCGGCCTTGTCGGCGTCCACCATGACACGGCGGGGCAGGATGCCGATCGAGCCGTCGAGGACGCTCATGTTCTGGTCGGCGACGAAACAGCCGATGCCGGCATCGCGCATCAGCGATTCGACAAACGAAATGATGACGGCGTCGTTGGTGCGGATGAGCTCTATCATCGGATTAGGGCCATGATCTATCGATATGGTCGAAATGGCGCCTGAAACGGCAAGAAGATGCGAGGAGAAGCGTGAAGGTCGGGGTCTTTCCCCCGGCCGGGCGGTTCGACGACGCAGCTTGCAGCCGTTTCGGCGTCCGGAGGATGTGGTCCATCTGCCCGGCTACTTTGTCGCGAAGGACTTGAAAGCCGAATGGCTTCCTGCGCCTTCGCTCCGCGTATCCGGACAGATGGCCTCACACCATTTCGATCATATCGATAGATCATGGCCCTAAACTCGCAGTTTGCGGCGTTGATGTAAACGTGGGCGTGATCATGTACCAGAGCCGGCGCGCCAATTCGCCTCTTGCCGCAGCAGTGGGTGACACCCTAGAGTCTGTTCAGGGACCATGTTGCCGTCGTGCATATCGAGGTTGGGAGTTTTGCCGTGGGTGTCGTTCTCAACATTGAAAACGGGAAGCGCGAAGCCGCCTCGATAAAGGACCTCATCGACCTGACAGCGGCCGACATGGGGCGCGTCAACAAATTGATCCTGTCGAAGGCCGGCTCCGATGTCGAGATGATCCCGGAGATTGCCAACCATCTGATCTCGTCCGGCGGCAAACGGCTGCGGCCGATGCTGACGCTCGCCGCCGCCCAGATGTTCGGCTATTCCGGCGACGGCCATGTCAAGCTCGCCACATCGGTCGAATTCATGCATACCGCGACACTTCTCCACGACGACGTCGTCGACGAAAGCGGCATGCGGCGCGGCAAGAAGACGGCGCGTATGATCTGGGGCAACCAGGCCAGTGTTCTGGTCGGCGATTTCCTGCTCGGCCAGGCCTTTCGCATGATGGTCGATGTCGGCTCGCTTGAAGCGCTCGACATCCTGTCCAGCGCTGCTTCGATCATCGCCGAAGGCGAGGTGATGCAGCTTGCCGCCGCCAAAAACCTCGAGACCACCGAGGACGAGCATTTCGCGGTGATCAAGGCCAAGACCGCGGCGCTGTTCTCGGCTGCCGCCGAGGTCGGCCCGGTCATCGCCCAGGCGACGCGCAACGATCGCGCAGCACTCCGCTCCTACGGCATGAATCTCGGCCTTGCCTTCCAGCTGATCGATGACGCGCTGGATTACGGCGGCACCAGCAAGGATCTCGGCAAGAATGTCGGCGACGATTTCCGCGAGGGCAAGGTGACGCTGCCGGTGATCCTCGCCTATCGGCGCGGCACCAAGGCCGAGCGCAGCTTCTGGAAACGCGCCATCGAGGACAATGCCGCCGACGATGCCGGGCTGGAAAAGGCCATCGGCCTGATGCTCCGCCACGGGGCGATTGCCGACACCATCGGGCGCGCCCGCCATTTCGGCGAGATAGCCCGCGACGCGCTGGCGCCGCTCGAGGCGACGCCGCAGAAGTCTGCACTGATCGACGTCATCGATTTCTGCATCAGCCGGGTGAATTGACAGGCGTCGCGGCGCGAGGCCGGGACGCCGCCTGTTCTCATCGAGCCTTTGCCGGAAGCACTATTGCTGCCAGCAAACTGACGACGATGCCGCCCGCCGCGAGCCGGAAGGCAACCTGGATGCCGTCGGCGACGGCAATTTTCAACGCATCGCCGGACAATTCGCCGATTTGGCTGTTCGCAATCGCAATCAGCACGGCCATGCCGATGGCGTTGCCGACATTGAGCGTCGTCGAAGCCATCCCCGAGGCGACGCCTTGCTGGTCATGGGCAACGCCGGAAGCGGCGGCAATCCACATTGCGGTCCAGACGATGCCTTGTCCGACGCCGGAGACGATCAGGCCGGGTACGATGGCCAGATAGCTGCTGTCGGCAGTCGCGCCTGATACCATCAATGCTGTGCCGACCGCGCCGACGATCATGCCGCCGACCAGGGTGCTGCGCGTCGAAAAGCGCGTTGCCAGACGCTCGCCGAGTTGCGTGCCGGTGGCGATGGCGACCGACGGCACGAGAAAGGCGAGGCCCGTCTGCAAGGCAGTGAAGCCGTGCACGTTCTGCAGCAGCACGGTGAGGAAGTAGGGCAGCGCGCCGAAAGTGGCCATGTAGAGGAAGGTTATCGTCATGCCGGCGACAAGGCTGCGGTTGTGGAACAGGCGCAGCGGCATCAGCGGGTCGGCGCAGTTGGCCTCGATCACGGTGAAGGCGATCAGGAACAATGCCGCCAGTGCCGCGCTGGCGATGATTGCGCCAGAGCCCCAGCCATATTCGGGCCCCTGAACCAGGGTGAAGACAAGCAGCGTCGCGCCGGCGGTGACGGTCAGCGCGCCCGGCAGATCGAAGCTGCACTGCTCGTGCCGCTTGCGATCGCGCGGGATGATGGCGAAAGCCGCGATGATGGCGATCCCGGCCAACAGCACGTTGACGTAGAAGACCGACGGCCAGCCGAAGGCGCTGGTCAGAAACCCGCCGGCAAGCGAACCGAGCGTCAGGCCGCTGGCGCCCGCGCCGCCCCAGACGGCGAGCGCCCGGTTGCGTTCCGGTCCCTCGGCGAACAGGCGGTTGATCAGCGACAACGTCGCAGGAAACAGGAACGCGGCGCCGATGCCTTGCACGGCGCGGGCCGCGATGATGATTTCCGGCGACCAGGCGAGGCCGCCGACCAGAGATGAGAGCGCGTAGAGCCAGAGCGCGAAGATGAAGACGCGGCGCTGGCCGATCAGGTCGGCGGCCCGGCCGCCGAACAGCAGGAAGCCGCCGGTGAAGACGGTGTAGGCGCTGACCACCCACTGCAGGGTCTGGCCTGAAAATCCGAGGCCGGCGCCGATCTCCGGCAACGCCACGAAGACTATGTTGAGGTCGAGCGAGATGATGAGCTGCGCGAAGGCGAGCAGCGCCAGCGTTGCGCCATGTTTCGCCCTGCTTGCTCCCTGCGTTATCGCCCCGAGCGGCGCGCCTTGATCCAGTGAACTCATGCCGGTCTCCTTGTCGACAATTATTTAATGATCGACAAAGAATTGAGATTTGCAATCCGAAGTCAAGCGGATTATTTGTTGATCGACAAAAATTGGAGACCGCCATGGCGGGAAGGCCAAGGGAGTTCGACCGCGACCAGGCGCTGGAGAAAGCCCGCGACGCTTTCTGGAGACGCGGCTACGAGGGCACCTCGATGGCCGATCTCGTATCGGCGCTTGGTCTCGCATCGGCGCGCATCTATGCCGCCTTCGGCTCGAAGGAGGATCTGTTTCGCGAAGCGGTGGCACTTTACGAGGCCAATGAGGGCGGCTTCGCCACACGCGCACTGCAGGAAGAACCAAATGTCCGGCGCGTCATCGAGCGCATGCTTCGCGACGCCGTCGAAATCTATACGCGGCCGGGGCAGCCGCAGGGCTGCATGGTGGTGACGGCCGCGACCAATTGCGCCGTCGAAAATGACGCCGTGCTGCAATGGCTGGCGGAGCATCGGCTGGCGCGTACCGCATCGATCGTCGAGCGGTTGAAGCAGGCGGTGCGCGATGGCGAATTGAAGCCGGACACCGATGCCGAGACGTTGGGGGATTATTACGCCACGCTGATGCACGGCCTTTCGGTGCAGGCACGCGACGGCGTGCCGAAAAAGCGGCTGCACGATCTTGTCACCGTCGCCATGCAGGCGCTGGACGCAAGCCTTTCGCAAACGTCCTGAGTTTCAGGGCCGTGATGCCTCACTTGCCGGCTTGTTCGGCGGCCCTTCTGGGATTGACCGCCGGCGTCGGCGGGTCGGGTATTTCGGTGGCGACAGGCTTTGGCGGTTGCGGCTCCGTCGCCGGCGCTTCGGGGCCGGCCTTGCTGAGCGCGACCGAGATGCCGAACACCTTCCATTGCCGTTCGACCGGCGCAAACAACAGCTCGAAATTGACCTGCATCGGCACCGAGGGAAAGAAACCGGCCATATGCAACATGCCGTTGGACTCGATCTGCGGCAGCAGCGTCAATTGCGGCTCCAGCACCGCGACGCCGCCGAGGTCGATGCCGTCATTGCGGTGGCTGGCGAAGATCTCGGCAAGCTTGGCCGCATTGTTGGTCTGGAAGCCCGGCGCGCCGAGATCGCGCAGCACCGTGTAATTCCCCGTCTTGTTGGCATGGTCGAGCGCCAGCAGCGAGCCGCGCACCAGGATCAGCACGCCGTTGCGGTCGATATTGGCCGGCTTCGGCGCCTGGGGCTTGGCCGATTTCTGGATTTTCGACGTTTGCGCCAGGGCAGGCTGGACAAGCTGCGGAACGGCTGCCGTCAGCACCAAGGCGGCCAGCAACATTCTGCCCGTCGGCCGCACCGATCCCGGCAAGATTGAGGTCATGCCCGCTGCATCAGTTGAGTGTCCACGATGCGCCGACGCTGACGCCGACATCGCCACGGTTGGTGGAGGCCGACACGGCGGCGTTGAGGCGGAAATCCAGGCTCGTGCTATAGCCAAGGCCGAGCGCCAGGCCCGACTGGCCCTTGAAATGGCCAAAGCCGCCGGCCAGCGACAATTTGCCGGGCCTGTCGTCGTAACGCAATCCCGCTGTCGCCAGCGCAAGCGCCGTTCCGGCGCGGGCTTCCGAGCGGTTTTCGCTGACCTGCTCGCCAAGGTTCTGCAACCCGCCCTCCAGCGCGCTGACGCGGCCGTCGAGCAGGGCGATGTTAGCCTCGTTGATCGTGGTGCGACTGTCGAGGCTGAAAATCTGTGCGGTGTGCAGGTTGAGCGTGTTGGTATTGTTGGTGATACGCGCCTCGTGATCGGCAAGCTGGATCGTATGATCGCCGACCGTCGTGTTGAGCGCGTTGATCTGGTTGGTGTTGTTGACAATGCGCGTCTCGTGATCGGCAAGCTGCATCGTGTGGCTGCTTACCGTGGTGTTGAGCGAGGCGATCTGGGTGGTATGGGCTGCAACGTCGTCGGCCAGTCCTTCGAGTTCGTCGATGTTCACGGAAGCCGTCGCCAGATTGCCCGCAGCGTCCGATGTCACCAGATATTTCATGCCTCCCTGGGCGGTCTTGCTGTCATAGCTGTTGATTCCTGCCAGCGTATAGGTGTTGACTTCCCAGCCGATGACGACCTGACCGGCGCGGGTCGCGTTCACGTTGGTCCCGATGGCTATCGTGTTGTTGAAATTGGCCCTTGCATGGTAGCCGAGAGCTACGCTGTCGGATCCTGCCGCCTGAGAAGAAAGTCCGATTGCTGTCGCAATATCCCCCGGGGCAATCGAGTAACCGCCACACGCCATGCCTGTGGGTGACGCGCCGGCGAAGCCGCCACCACCCCCAACCTCTTCGCATACGAAAGCAGAGGCCGGTGATGGCATCGAACCCAGGAACAGGCCTGCGAAAATCGCTCCGCCTGAGAGGTATGTTTTCCAAGAGCGCCTCGGGGGCGGAGATCTCTCCGGCCCGCCCGCTCTCAAGGAAAAATTGTTTCCACTGCGACCTGTCATTACAGACCCCCTTCTTCGAAGCCGCCATGCGGGCGGCAAGCCCAGTCCTTGTTCGTCAGGAGCTTTGAACGTCGGTATCAGCGATGCCTAAGGCGGTGCGGCCGCAAGCTCCAGGATGTGCGGATCATGCGTGAAGCCGGATGCCGCCGGACAGTCGGCAAATGCCTACAATGCGCCGAAAATTCCCTGTTTTCGCAGCGTTTCCGACGCCTGCTGTTGTCATAGTGCAACACCGGCACGAGGTGGCTTCCGAGATCACGAAAACGGCCGCGCGCTTCTCAGCAACGCCAGGAGCTGGCTCTGGCGAACGGTTCCGGTTTTCCGAAAAATTCGATCGAGATAAGTACGGGCCGATTTGACGGCGACGCCGATTTCGAGGGCGGCTTCCTGCACGGACCGGCCGGTGGCAAGCACAACCGCAAGCCGGGCTTCCGCCGGCGTCAAGTCGAACAGGCCCGAAAGGATATCGGGCGACGGCACCGTCGCGCTGACGCTGACGGCAGTTGCCGCGACAAGGATATCCGCGCACGAAAAGATGTCATGTGCGGCACGGCGCAACGGCAAAAGGTGAACGATCAGCGCAGGCCGCCCCTCAACGGCTGGGACAGGGATGGACCGCACAACGCGATGATCGGCGTTGTGCATGATGGCTTGCTGGAAAAGCGCGTTTGCAGATAGGTCCGCAAGCACCATGCCGCCGCCGGCCTGGGGGATGAAGACGTCCTTCATATCTTCCAGCAGGCGGTTGACCGTCAGCACACGGCCTGATCCGCTCATGACAGCGGCCGGCAGTCCGATTTCGCCCAGCGCCGATGCGGCGGTCCTGGCGCGTTCCATGCCAAGACGCGCGGCAACAAGGCCGGCCCGCGCCAGATGCGGACGCAGTCCGTTCAGCAGGTCGATCGCCGCTTGATCGTACTTGCCGTCCTTCAGCCAGCGCTGGAAAACGAACAGCACAAGCTCTCCGCTCGGCATGGGAATCGACGTGCAGACGGGCGATCCGACGCCGAAATCTCTTGCCCACGCATAGATCGGGTCCCGCTCGATCTCATCGCCGGTCATGAAGTCGTCGACCCGCACAAAGCTTGCCGGCTGGGTGCTGCACATGCGCTGCACGCTTTCGGAAAATTTCCAATCGGCCATGAAAGCGTCGATCAAGGGTTCGGCCCGCGCCTCGCCGATGGCGCGAAGCGGCGAATGATCGCTGATCATGAAGATCGCGCCGCTTGCCGAGCGCGAGATCGCGCTGGTCGCCTCCAAGGCATCCGGCCACAGCTCGGCTGCGAATGCGGCTTCGTAGATACGGTCGACGATGGCGAAGGCTTCTTCGTTTCGCGGCATTTCCAGCATCGGCACCCCCTGACGGCTGGCGAGGCAAGAACTGAGCGCGCATCTTGCCACGCAAGGTTGCATGGCGGAAGCTTTCAACCGCTGGCGCTTATGGATCGCTTACGGCGTCGGGAAATAGCGCCGCGCAGGCACCGCCAAAGCGGACGCCACGCGGTCAAGAGTCGCAGTTCAGGCCCTTTCGGCATGGTTTATTAATTGCTTGACCCGATTGTGAATTCGGGCCGGGTTGAAGCACGACCCCAAAAAGGCCATGCTTTACCTGTAAAAATCGAGTCTACGGCGATCCCGCTGACGCGGAGATGGCGTTTGGCTGAAAGGGATATGATGCGGCAAGGATATGCGCGCTGGCTGACGGGGCTGGCAATCGCGACGGGCATGGCGATCTCGGCTTTGCCGGCGCATGCCAAACAGACCGCCGAGCCGGTCAGGATCACATCCTTCTCGGGGGCCTATCTCGCCGCCAGGATTGCCGACGGCGACAACGACCTCGACAGCGCCATTTCCTATTACAAGCAGGCGCTTGCGTTCGATCCGAACGATACGGGACTGCAGCAGAGCCTGATGCTGTCGCTGATCGCGCAGGGGCGCTTCGACGAATCCCTGGTCTATGCCGACAAGCTCAAGGCGGTTCCCGATGTCGAGCGCTTCTCGCGCCTGGCGCTGGCCATCGATTCCTTCCACAAGAAGGATTTCTCCAAGGCCGAATACTGGCTCAAGCTGTCGCTCGAGTCCGATCTCGACCGGCTGATCTCCGGCGTCATGACCGGCTGGGCCAAGCAGGGTGCGGGTGACGCCGGCGAGGCCATGGCTTCCATCGACAAGCTGCAAGGCCCCGACTGGTTCAGCCTGTTCAAGTCCTTCCACCGCGCCTTGATTGCCGACGCCTCCGGCCTGCCCGACAGGGCGGATGCGCTCTACACCGCCACCGTGCAGGACACGGCCGCCGGCGGTGCGGCCCCCGAAACATGGATGCGCAACGCGCAGGCCTACGCCTCTTTCCTCGCCCGCAAAGGCGACAAGGCCAAGGCGCTGTCGGTGCTCGACAAGGCCGAGGCGTTTGCGCCCGGCAAGGTCGAGATTGCGGCCCTTCGCGACAAGATCAACAAGGGCGAAAAGATCGAGCCCTTCGTTGCCGGTCCGTCGGACGGCGCCTCGGAAATCCTACTCGATCTCGCCACCGCGCTCAACCGTGGCGGCGGCGAGCCGTTCGTGCGGCTTTATCTGCAATATGCCCTGGCGCTGCGGCCCGACAACGACGCGGCGCTCGTTCAGCTTGCCGCCGTTGCCGAGCAGTTGAAAGATGGCGAGGGCGCCATCGCGCTCTATCGCCGCATTCCCGCCGGCTCGCCGCTGAAGCAGCTTTCGGACCTGCAGCTTGGCCTCAACCTTGCCGATCTCGACCGCAACGACGAGGCGATCACTCACCTCAAGGCCATCGTCGATGCGCATCCAGACGACATGCGCGCCTATCTGGCGCTCGGCGGCGTCTATTCCTCGAAGGAGGATTTCCGCTCCGCCGCCAATCTTTACGACAAGGCAGTCGAGGTGCTGAAGACGCCGACCGCCGCCAACTGGAACATCTTCTACCAGCGCGGCATCGCCTATGAGCGGCTGAAGGAATGGCCGAAGGCCGAGCCGAATTTCCGCAAGGCGCTGGAGCTCTACCCCGACCAGCCGCAGGTTCTGAACTATCTCGGCTATTCCTGGGTCGACAAGAACATGAACCTCAAGGAAGGCCTCGCGATGATCCAGAAGGCCGTCGACCTGAGGCCGAGCGACGGCTACATCGTCGATTCACTGGGCTGGGCCTATTACCGCCTTGGCCAGTTCGACGATGCAGTGCGCGAAATGGAACGCGCCGTTTCGTTGAAGCCGGAGGATCCGGTGCTCAACGATCACCTCGGCGACGCTTACTGGCGCGTCGGCCGCAAGCTGGAAGCCACCTTCCAGTGGAACCAGGCCCGCGACCTGAAGCCGGACCCGGATGTGCTTGCCGCCTTGCAGCAAAAGCTGATGAAAGGCCTGCCGCCGATCGAATCCAACACGGCGCAGGAAACCCCGAACGTAAAGCCCTTGCCGGCGCCCGCCCCTAAGGGGTGACCCTTCTTCCTTCTCCCCTTGTGGGAGAAGGTGGATCGGCGCGCAGCGCCGAGACGGTTGAGGGGTGTCGGACGGATTGCCGTCGGTGCCAAGCTGGAACACCCCTCATCCGACCGAGCTTCGCTCGGCCACCTTCTCCCACAAGGGGAGAAGGGAACACCTTCAAAGGCCTGCCCCCCTCTGCCTTGACGCTTGCTGGCCAGGCATCTAGGACGTGCCGGCATCCCGCCTTTCCCGCCGAGGCCGCCGTGACCATTCCTGCCCACATGCACCCCAGCCGCTCGTTCCAGGGGCTGATCCTGACGTTGCATAATTATTGGGCGGACTATGGCTGCGTCGTCCTCCAGCCTTACGACATGGAAGTCGGCGCCGGCACATTCCATCCGGCAACGACATTGCGCGCGCTCGGCCCAAAACGCTGGAACGCGGCCTATGTCCAGCCCTCGCGCCGCCCCAAGGACGGCCGCTATGGCGAGAACCCGAACCGGCTGCAGCACTATTACCAATACCAGGTGATCCTGAAGCCCAATCCGCCCAATCTGCAGGAGCCTTACCTCGGCTCGCTGGCCGCGATCGGCATCGATCCGCTGCTGCATGACATCCGCTTCGTCGAGGACGACTGGGAAAGCCCGACGCTGGGCGCCTGGGGGCTCGGCTGGGAGTGCTGGTGCGACGGCATGGAGGTGTCGCAGTTCACCTATTTCCAGCAGGTCTGCGGCATCGAATGCGCACCGGTGGCGGGCGAGCTCACTTACGGGCTGGAACGGCTGGCCATGTATGTGCAGGGCGTCGACAATGTCTACGACCTCAACTTCAACGGCCGCGAAGGCGCCGACAAGGTGACCTATGGCGACGTCTTCCTGCAGGCCGAGCAGGAATATTCGCGCCATAATTTCGAATTCGCCAACACCGCAATGCTGCTCAGGCATTTCGAGGACGCCGAAGCCGAGTGCAAGGCGCTGCTCGAAGCCGGCGCGCCTGTCTCCCCCCTTGAGGGGGAGATGCCCGCGAAGCGGGCAGAGGGGGTCACCTCAGAAGGCACCACAAGTAAAACGTCGAGCACTGCACGAGCGACCCCTCCCGGCCAGACCTTGTCTGGCCACCTTCCGCTCAAGAGGGAGGGATATCACCGCCTTGTATTCCCCGCCTACGACCAGTGCATCAAGGCCAGCCACGTCTTCAATCTGCTCGATGCCCGCGGCGTCATTTCGGTCACCGAGCGCCAGAGTTACATCCTGCGCGTTCGCAATCTGGCCAAGGCCTGCGGCGAGGCGTTTTTGCTGACGCAGGCGGGCGGCTTGGCGGCTTAGCTCCAGGCGGTTTCGGCAGGGGCGCTGATTGGCAACGTGCCTTGGCCGCTTGCACCGGCTATTGTCCGCAGCGCCTGCCTGACGCCGGGCATCGAGAACGTGCCATGAACTTGCGCCGTGAAGCAGGCGCTGAGCGCGAGGATCTGCAGGAATGTCGATGCCGTTCTCATGGTCGGTCAGCCAATAGCTCTCTGCCTGAGCGTTGGTCGCTTCAGCGCTGCGTTCGGTTCAGGGAAATCTTTGATCCAAGGACGGGCGGACCGGCGCGTGTCCGACAGGCGGCTGAATTTTTTCGGAAATCGCCGTTAGATGTCCCGATCGAGCGGGGAAGGGTGACAGCGGCCAGCCGAGTTGCTATGCCCCCGCTTACCTCCCCTCGATGGGGGAGGTCGCCGCGAAGCGGCGGCTATTTTTGTCCATGAGTTCCTTCGATGCCCGACCTGCTTTTAGAACTCCGTTCGGAAGAGATTCCCGCCCGCATGCAGCGCAAGGCTGCCGGCGATCTCAGGAAGCTTTTGACCGACGGGCTGGTCGACGCCGGGCTGACCTACGAGGCGGCGCGCGAATATTGGACGCCGCGCCGGTTGACGCTCGACATTCGCGGCCTGACCGCCCGCTCGAAGGACATCAGCGAGGAGATCAAGGGGCCCTCGACCAAGGCGCCCGAGCCGGCGGTGCAGGGTTTTCTGCGCAAGGTCGGCCTTGCCTCGATTGCCGAGGCGCATGTTCATTCCGATCCGAAGAAGGGCGACTTCTACGTCGCCCATATTTCCAGGCCGGGCAGGCCGGCGGAGCAGATCATCGCCGAGCTGGTGCCGGGCATCATCCGCAACTTCCCCTGGCCGAAATCGATGCGCTGGGGGCCGGCTTCGGCCAAGCCCGGCTCGCTGCGCTGGGTGCGGCCGCTGCAATCGATCCTGTGCACCTTTGGCCCCGAAACCGAGGAGCCGGTGGTCGTCGATTTCGAGATCGACGGCATCCGCTCAGGCAATATCACCTACGGCCACCGTTTCCATGCGCCTGGCGCCATCACGGTGCGCCGCTTCGACGATTATGTCGCCAGGCTTGAGGCGGCCAAGGTCGTGCTCGATGCCGACAGGCGCAAAGAGATCATCCTTGCCGATGCCAGGAACCTCGCCTTCGCCAGCGGGCTCGACCTCGTCGAGGACGAGGGGCTGCTGGAGGAAGTGTCGGGCCTGGTCGAATGGCCTGTCGTGCTGATGGGCGAATTCGAGCAGGATTTTCTCGCCATTCCGGCCGAGGTAATCAGGCTCACCATCCGCGCCAACCAGAAGTGCTTCGTGACGCGGCCACATGGCGCGGGCGAAGAGCTTTCCAACCGCTTTATCCTGACCGCCAATATCGAGGCCAAGGATGGCGGCAAGGAGATCGCCCATGGCAATGGCAAGGTGGTGCGCGCGCGCCTGTCCGACGCGCTCTATTTCTGGAAGACCGACCAGGGCGACCTGCCGGATCTCGACCAGCTGCAGGCATCGGCGGAAAAGTTCGGGCTTGATCTAGAAAAACCGCTCGACCAGCGCATGGCCCGCCTCGACCACCTCAATGTAACGTTTCATGCCAAGCTCGGCACGCAGGGCGAGCGGGTGGAGCGGATTGCCAGGTTGGCCGAAGAATTGGCGCCGCTCGTGGCGCAGTCGATCTCCCCCCTTGAGGGGGAGATGGCCGGCAGGCCAGAGGGGGTCGCCTCGCGTGAAGCGCCGGCATCCTCTGTCCGCGAGAGGGCGTCGCGTCAGGACGTGCCGACCCCCTCTGTCGCCTTCGGCGACATCTCCCCCTCGAGGGGGGAGATTACCGCGCTGGCGCGCCGCGCCGCCGTGCTCGCCAAGGCCGACCTCACCACCGAAGTGGTTGGCGAGTTCCCGGAACTGCAAGGCGCCATGGGCCGCAAATACGCACTGCTGCAGGGCGAGCATCCTTCCGTTGCCGCGGCGATCGAGGAACACTACAAGCCGCAGGGACCGTCCGATCGCGTGCCAACTGATCCGGTTTCGGTGGCCGTGGCGCTTGCCGACAAGCTCGACACGCTGGTCGGGTTCTGGGCTATTGATGAAAAGCCGACCGGATCGAAGGACCCCTATGCGCTCAGAAGAGCGGCGCTGGGAGTGGTCAGGACTTTGGTCGAGAACGGGGTGAGACTGCCGCTCCAGCGCCAGTTTTTAAACTCGCTGTTCGGGCTTACCTTCAATCGCGGCAATCGGTTTTCGGTGGTTTGGCGAGCGGACGACGAGGGCGATTTCACTACTGGCGTTGGATCAGCCGACGATTTGATCAGTGAACGGGCAGGTTCGCTGTCCTCGGAAATACGCGGCGTCGAATTACCGGACCATTCCGCGTCTGAGATAATTGCCGATCTCCTGTCCTTCTTCCACGACCGCCTGAAAGTCTATCTCCGCGATCAGGGCGCGCGGCATGATCTGATCGACGCGGTTCTGGCGGCAGGTTCGCGCCCGATCTCCCCCCTAGAGGGGGAGATGTCGGCGCAGCCGACAGAGGGGGGCGCTGTCCCGCCAGCCTCTCATTCTGTCGCGCCCCCCTCTGCCCTGCCGGGCATCTCCCCCTCTAGGGGGGAGATCGGCCAATCGTCCAACGACGACCTCCTGCAAATCGTCCGCCGCGTCGAAGCGCTTGGCTCCTTCCTCGACAGCGAGGACGGCAGGAACCTGCTTGCCGGCACCAAGCGCGCTGCCAACATCGTGGCTGCCGAGGAGAAGAAGAACACGACGATCGCCGACCGTGTTGAGCCGGCGCTGTTCCGGGAGGGCGCCGAAAAAACCTTGTACGCCGCGGTCAATCAGGCCGAGAAGCAAGCCGGCGAAGCAATTCAAAACGAAGACTTTTCCGCCGCCATGCTGGCGCTTAGCGTGTTGCGCGAGCCGGTTGATTCATTCTTTGAGAAAGTCCTGGTAAACGATGAGGACCAGGCCGTGCGTGCCAATCGCCTGGCATTGCTCGCCCGCATCCGCGCGGCGACCGACCGGGTCGCGGATTTCTCCAAGATAGCCGGCTGACGTCCGGGAAAAATCATCGCTTGTGGCGCTATTTCGGCTGGTCGGGAGCTGCTAGCGGCGCAGGCTGCTGCGCAGCTGGTTCAGGGGTTTTGCTGGCGACCTTTGGGTCGGCCTTGCTGTCCGCGGCGGGCGCGGCAGCGGTGGCCGGCGCGGCCTTGGGCGCGGGCGTTGCAAAGGCATCGCCGACGATACCGCCGCGAATGATCATCGGACTTCCGTCGAAGCCATGACTCGGCTGGCTCGGGATTGCCGCGACCTTTTCATCGGCGACGTTTTCATTGACGTCAGGCAACTTCTCGCCGAGCGCGACGATCGACGGTGTTTTCGCCCGTTCGAGCGCGCCGGCATTTACAACCGAAGGCGTCGCCGTCGTTTGCCCGAGAAAAACGAGCGACGAGGCCTGTGCCGTGCCGGCCATAAACGCCAGACCAAGCGCTCCAAGGATACGCATCGAAAGCATGATAATTCCCCTTGCCCAACAAGGCGGCACCCTAGCCGAGGGCAGTTGATGCCGGCTTGCGGGGAAACATAGCATTTTAGCGATTTGCGATTCGCCTACGCCCGGACTTGCTCCGTCGGCGTCAGCGTATTAGGCACCCGCATCCGTGAGGTGACGACAGTGGCTGAAATTCGTGCCGTCGGCGAGGCGATGGAAAGGGCGTTGGCGCTGCTCGAGAGCGGCGATGTCGTCGCCATCCCGACCGAGACCGTCTATGGGCTGGCCGGCGACGCGACCAACGGCGTTGCCGTGGCCCGCATCTTCGAAGCCAAGGGCCGCCCTCGCTTCAACCCGCTGATCGCCCATATAGCCGACCCGGCGATGGCCGAGCGCATCGCGCTGTTCGACCCGCTGTCGGAAAGATTGGCGCACGCATTCTGGCCGGGGCCGCTGACGCTGGTGCTGCCGCAACGGCCCGGCAACGGCATTCATCCGCTGGTCACCGCCGGTCTGGAAACGATCGCGCTGCGCATGCCGAAAGGCTTTGGCGGCGAGCTGATCGCCAGGTTCGGCCGCGCGCTGGCGGCGCCAAGCGCCAATTCCTCGGGCAGGATCAGCGCCACGACGGCCGAGGCCGTGGCCGCCGATCTCGGTCCCCGGATCAAGCTTGTGGTCGACGGCGGCGCGACGCCGGTCGGGCTGGAATCGACCATTGTCAAGGTCGAAGCTGGAAAGCTGCGGCTGCTGCGGCCGGGCGGCATTGCCGCCGAAGAGATCGAAGCAGTGGCCGGGACAAAGTTGCTGCGCGGCGCTTCGGGCATCGAGGCGCCCGGCATGCTCGCCTCGCACTATGCGCCAGGTGCGGCAGTGCGGCTCAATGCTGCGAAGGTCGCGCCGGGCGAAGCCTTGCTGGCCTTCGGCCGCCGCCGTGCCGAAGGCTGGCGCGATGCAGCCGCACTGCGCAATTTGTCGGAGACCGGCGACCTGCGCGAGGCGGCAAGCAATCTCTTCGCCCATCTGCAGGATCTCGATGGCAGCGGCGCCAAAACCATCGCCGTCGAGCCGATCCCGTTCGACGGGCTGGGCGAGGCGATCAATGACCGGCTTTCGCGCGCCGCCGCCCCGCGTGACAAGATCGCCCCGCGTGACAAGATGGATTGAGCACCATAGTTTCCACCCATGAACGACATTTCCCCCGATCTCGACCCCGCCGTCATCGCGCGCTTTGCGGCAATCGTCGGCGATAAATATGCGCTGCGCGATCAGCAGGACATCGCACCTTACCTCACCGAGCGGCGCGGACTTTGGCACGGCAGGACGGCGCTGGTGCTGAGGCCGGGGAGCGTCGAGGAGGTCAGCCGCATCATGCGGCTGGCAACCGAAACCGGCACGCCCATCGTGCCGCAAAGCGGCAACACCGGGCTGGTCGGCGCCCAGGTGCCGGACGCATCCGGCCGCGAGATCGTGCTGTCGCTGTCGCGGCTGAACCGCATCCGCGAGATCGATACGCTGTCCAACACGGTGACGGTCGAAACCGGCGTCATCCTGCAGACGCTGCAGGAAGCGGCCGATGCCGCCGACCGGCTGTTTCCGCTGTCGCTTGCCGCGCAAGGCTCCTGCCAGATCGGCGGCAATCTCTCCTCCAACGCCGGCGGCACCGGCGTGCTTGCCTACGGCAATGCGCGCGAGCTGTGCCTCGGCGTCGAAGTGGTGCTGCCGACCGGTGAAGTGTTCGACGATCTGCGCAAGCTGAAAAAAGACAATACCGGCTACGATCTGAAGAACCTGTTCGTCGGCGCCGAGGGTACGCTCGGCATCATTACCGCCGCCGTGCTCAAGCTGTTCCCCAAGCCCAAGGGGCGCGAGGTGGCGTTTGCCGGCCTGTCATCGCCGGAGGCGGCATTGTCGCTGTTCAGCCTGGCGATGGACCGTGCAGGGGCAGCGCTCACCGCCTTCGAGCTGATCGGCCAGAGGCCTTACGACTTCACGCTTGCCCACGCACAAGGCGTGGTGCGGCCGCTTGCCGGCGATTGGCCGTGGTATGTGCTGATGCAGATCTCGTCGGGCCGTTCGGCCGACGATGCAAGGGCGCTGATCGAGGAGGTGCTGGAGGCAGGCCTCGAGCAAGGGATCGTCGGCGATGCGGTAATCGCGGCAAGCATGGCCCAGGGCGATGCGTTCTGGAATTTCCGCGAGGTGCTGCCCGAGGCGCAGAAACCGGAAGGTGCCTCGATCAAGCACGACATCTCGGTGCCGGTGGCGTCAATCCCGACCTTCATTGAAAAGGCCGCCGGCGCCGTGCAATCGGTCAGTCCCGGCGCGCGCGTCGTCTGCTTCGGCCACATGGGCGACGGCAACCTGCACTATAACATCTCCCGGCCGGTCGACGGCGATGACGAGGCGTTTCTCGGCCTTTACCACGTCATGAACAAGGCCGTGCACGACGTCGTGCGCGCGTTTCATGGCTCGATCTCGGCCGAGCACGGCATCGGCCAGTTGAAGCGGGACGAATTGATCGCGACGGCGCCGCCGATGGCGATCGAGCTGATGCGCAGGGTGAAGGCCGCCTTCGATCCGGCCGGCATCATGAATCCGGGTAAGGTTATCTGATCCTTTCGCCGGCCTGCGCCGGTTGGCATTCCGATAACCATCCGCCCCGGATCAGCAAAATTTAACCGACTTTCTTAAGCGCGAGGATAAGAAGCCCGCGCTAATGTTTCTCCACAAACGAGGCTGGGAAAACCGGCCCGGAGAACCGGAAACACCGGCTCTCAGGAGAAACAGGAAAGGCACGATATGAACACTGGACTGAAGCCAGTCTGGGCCGGGCGCAATATGCGCCTCGACCCATTCCGCCTGCCGCAAGTGGTGAGCTACGCCACCCGCGACGACTATGGCGACGTTACCTTCACCATCGACCAGCGCGGCGCGGTTATCCGCCGCACGCTGGAGATGAGCGGCGTGCCGGCGATCATCGCTCTGCCCGCCAACGCGTTTCGCGGCGTCGCCGCCCGCGCGATGGAGGATCCGGATGGCAATGTCACAGTGACGCTTGAGCTTCTGCACAATGACCCGATGCTGTCGGTGCCGCTGCTGGTCGCCGACGATCTCGACGGCGTCGCCGCCGACTGGCGCGCCTGGGCCGACGCTTACCGCCTGCCGATGCTGCTGATCGAGGCCGACGGCATCGCCCGCACGCTGGAAGAATCGCTCGGCGCCGCCATCAAGGCGCTGCCGGCGCAGGACCGCCGCAAGGGTCGCGTCTCGACCATGCGCCGCCCGCGCTTCCTCGCCCGCCGCCGCGCCGGCGACCTCGGCCTCAGGCTGGTCATCGGCGGCGAAGAGCTTATTTCGCGGGAATAGCTAAACCAGCGGCTTCAGCGCCACCCAGACCGCGCCGCCGATCAGGCCGAGGAAGATCAGCCAGCCGACCTGGTTGTTCGATCTGAACAGCCTCAGGCACTGGTCCGGATCGTCGATGTCGAGCACGCCGATCTGCCGCGCCAGATTCGCGCCGGCGGCGATCAGCCCGGCCAGTGCAGGCACCGGTGCCTGTGCCGAGGCAAAGGCGATGGCGAAGCAGACCAGCGCTCCGCCATAAAGCCCGGCCAGCCAGACCTTGGTATTGTCGCCGAACAGGCGCGCCGTCGAGCGCACGCCGACAATAGCGTCGTCTTCCTTGTCCTGATGCGCATAGATCGTGTCATAGCCGATCACCCACAGGATCGAGCCGATATAGAGCATGATTGCCGGCCTATCGAGATCGCCGAACTCGACCGCCCATCCCATCAGCGCTCCCCAGGAAAAGGCAAGGCCGAGAACGAGTTGCGGCCAATTGGTGTACCGCTTCATGAACGGGTAGACGGCGACGATGACCAGCGAGCCGATGCCGAGCAAGATGGCGAAGCTGTTGAACTGCAAAAGCACGGCAAGGCCGACCAGTGCCTGCACGACAACAAACATCCAGGCCTGCCGGCGCGTGACCTTGCCGGCCGGCAGCGGCCGCGAGCGCGTGCGTTCCACCTGGTTGTCGATGTCCTCGTCGACCAAATCATTGTAGGTGCAGCCGGCGCCGCGCATGGCGAACGCGCCAAGAAAAAACAGCAGCAGATACCACGGCGACGGCAGCAGCGAGAGCAGCGGGTCCGTCGGACGCGGATAGGCGCTCGCGGCAAGCGCAGCCGACCACCAGCATGGCCACAGCAGCAATTGCCAGCCGATCGGCCGGTCCCACCGGGCAAGCTGCGCATAGGGCCACAACCGCCGCGGCAGCACGCGATAGACCCAGTGGCCGCTCGGCGCATCGGCGACGCGGCCCTGGGCCGCTTTCGACTGGACGGTTTCCATTTTGCTGGAGTGGCAGCAGAGGCGAATGCCGTCAAGCGTCAAGCAGCCTCCGCACGCTCGCCACGCGCAATCGGCGCTTCGGCAGCCAAATGTCTTGACCCGTCGCGCGCGGCGCAATAGCGCAGTCCTGGTCGTGAAATGGCAAGGAATCTGGGCATGCGTGTTTTGCTGATCGGCTCCGGCGGACGAGAGCATGCGCTTGCCTGGAAGATCACGGCGTCGCCGCTGCTGACCAAACTCTACGCGGTGCCCGGCAATCCGGGCATCGGCCGCGAAGCCGAGCTGGTGAGGCTCGATATTGCGGATCACCCGGCGGTTGCCCGGTTTTGCCTCGAGAATGAAATAGGCCTAGTCGTGGTCGGGCCGGAAGGGCCGCTGGTCGCCGGCATTGCCGACGACCTGCGCGCCGAGGGCATCCGTGTCTTCGGACCGTCAAAGGCAGCGGCACGGCTGGAAGGCTCGAAAGGTTTCACCAAGGACCTCTGCGCCAGATACGGCATCCCGACCGCCGCCTATGGCCGCTTCGACGATCTGGCTTCGGCCAGGACCTATGTCGAGAAGACGGGTGCGCCGATCGTCATCAAGGCCGACGGCCTCGCTGCCGGCAAGGGCGTCACCGTCGCCATGACGCTTGACGAGGCGCTGGCCGCGCTCGACGCCTGTTTTGACGGCTCCTTCGGCCAGGCCGGCGCGGAAGTGGTGGTCGAGGAGTTTCTCGTCGGCGAAGAAGCAAGTTTCTTCTGCCTGTGCGACGGCACCACCGCGCTGCCCTTCGGCACCGCGCAGGACCACAAGCGCCTCAGTGACGGCGACACCGGCCCGAACACCGGCGGCATGGGCGCCTATTCGCCGGCGCCGGTGATGACGCCGGAAATGATCGACCGAACCATGCGCGAGATCGTCGAGCCGACCATGCGCGGCATGGCTGAAACAGGCGCTCCGTTTTCCGGCGTGCTGTTTGCCGGGCTGATGATTACTGACAAGGGGCCGAAGCTGATCGAATACAACACCCGTTTCGGCGACCCGGAATGCCAGGTGCTGATGATGCGGCTGAAGGACGATCTGCTCGTCCTGCTCAACGCAGCCGCCGACGGCCAGCTGGCGCATACTTCGGTGCGCTGGCGCGACGAGGCGGCGCTCACCGTGGTGATGGCAGCCAGGGGCTATCCCGGCACGCCGGAAAGGGGCTCGGTCATCCGCGGCGTCGAGGCGGCGGCGGCTGAGGGCGTCGAGATATTTCATGCCGGCACCGCCATAAACGGCGGCGCACTCGTCGCCAATGGCGGTCGCGTGCTCAACATCACGGCGACCGGCCGCACGGTCGGCGAGGCGCAGAAGAAGGCTTACGCCGCGCTCGAGCGGATCGACTGGCCGCAAGGCTTTTGCCGCCGCGACATTGGCTGGCTGGCGGTGGCGCGCGAGCAGGCGAACTGATGCTTCGGCCTCAGCGCAAGCCGTGGTCGAATTCGGTCGAGAAGCTGCTGACCGCATCGGCGGTGGAGACAAATCCTGGCACCGATGCCGCACGCTTTTCGTTTCGCGTCCAGGCGACATATTCGGCAATCCCGCGCAGAAGGCCCGGTGCCGCCTTCGCCGCAGCCATTTGAAAGCCGCTGCTGAACCTGGCCAGGCGCGCCCTGAATACCGCGACCATCTCCTCGAAGCTTGCTGGCGTCACGCTTGCGTAAGTGATGGTGCCGCCGGCGAGCCCGGCTTCGCGTGAGAGCGGCACCGGTATCGAGGCGAGATAATCCGGCTGCACGTCGATCAGGCCGCCGAACGGCCACTGCGCGCGCAATTCCGTGGCGTTCATCGGCGCGACGCTGACGTCGATATCGTTGGGTGTGCCCGCGACCCTGTAAGGGCAGCGGAACCGGCCGCAATTTGCTCGCGCCGAAAACTGCCAGAGCGCATAACCCTGCCAGTTGCCCATCGGAAAATGCACGCCGATGTCTGGCTTGTAGCGCGCATACCACAGCGGCAGCCGGGACAGGAGCGGGTATTTATACTTGTTGTCGGCGATATGCCGGGCTGTCGTGTCGTTGGTGTAGAGCACCGGAAAGCGGCCAACCCGACGATGCACATGGCGCACGAATTCCTCGGCATCCTCGAGCGACATCCATTGGGTGGGATCATCGTCCTCGATGTCGAGGGCAAGCAGGTCATCCGGCCCGGGTTTCACGAAATTGATGAAATTATTGGCCTGTCCCACGGGGTTGCCGGGGCGGGCGAGATGATAGGCACCCCATTTCAGGCCCAGCGCCTTGGCCACCACCTTGCGCGTCTGGAACAGTTCCTGTGCCATCGCATGGCGTTTCCAGAGCGTCTTGCACAGCCGCGTCTCGGTCTCGTCGCCGAAACAGAAATAGGGTGGCGGCATTCCGTCCGATGCTTTGTTGATGAAGCCGACAAGACGCTTGTCGGCGGCTAGTCGGGTCCAGTCGATGGAATTGTATTCGTAGGCGTCGACGACCAGCGCCCGGTCGGCATCCTTCCAAGGTTCGGAGAAATCCGAGGCCTTTGCCGGCGTCAGTGCCAGGGTCATCGCGGCCGCGACAACGAGAAGCGCTGAGCGGACAAGGGCGCGCGCCGGCGTTTTCAAACAGCACATCCTTGCTGGCCAAAGCCAAATCCTGAACCGCCCTGGTTAAGGAAATGCTTTCGATCGCGGCCCGCGCATGCCACGGCTCGGTCAGCTTCTCCGTCGATGGTCTTGATGGTTGTCACTGGCGAGAGGGGATATGAAACGGGTCGAGCGCCGGCACTTGCAACAGCGTTCCCTCGGCCTCGCGTTTGCGATGAGGGGTCAGCGAACATGGTGGTGAGCACAATATGCCGCGATCCGACCAATAGGCTGCACCGTTCTCGACCTTACCTTCATGATAGCAAAAACCGGCCGTCCGCCAGAGCAGGCGCATTCGCTACAGCGATAGGTGTCAGGTCGTGCGAGCACGAGGCAATCCTATTTCGGTGTTCTGCTCTCTCTTGCCGAATTTAGCCTGCGTCGTGGCAATTGCAAAATCCGCGTGACAAAGTTTGACGTTTACGTAAAAAGAAGATGGACAGGGAACTCCGAAAGCAGATGATTTGCATCGGCACAGGTCTTAAGTAGACCTGCCAGACTGGGGAGGGCCGGACTGAGGAGGAGCGAGCGCCATGTATCGGGCACCGGTCGAGGAAATCGCCTTCACCCTGAAGCATGTCGCCGGCTTGAAGCCGGCGCTCGATGCCGGCACTTTTGGCGAACTCGGTGAGGACCTCGTCGACGCCATTCTGTCCGAGGCGGGCCGCTTCGCCAGCGAGGAGGTGGCGCCGCTCTACACGATCGGCGACCAGCACGGCGCTGTGCTCGACGGTGCTGCCGTCACTACCCCGCCCGGCTGGAAGGAACTTTATCGCCGCTGGATCGGCGGCGGCTGGAATGCGCTGTCCGCGCCGGAAGCGTATGGCGGCCAGGCGCTGCCGGCCATGGTCGGCGTCGCCGCGCTCGAAATGTGGAACTCCGCCTCGATGGCATTCGGCATCGCCCCGACGCTGACCATGGGCGCGGTCGAAGCACTCGACAAGCACGGCTCGCAGGCGCTCAAGGCCAAATACCTGGAAAAGCTGGTCTCCGGCGAATGGATGGGCACCATGAACCTGACCGAGCCGCAGGCAGGCTCGGACCTGAATGCCTTGCGAACCCGCGCCGAGCCGGCCGGCGACGGCACCTACCGCATCTTCGGGCAAAAGATATTCATCACCTATGGCGAGCACGATTTCACCGACAACATCATCCATATGGTGCTGGCGCGGCTGCCGGACGCGCCGGCCGGCACGCGCGGCCTGTCGTTGTTCCTGGTGCCGAAATTCCTGGTCGGAGACGATGGCGCGCTGGGCGCACGCAACGACGTCTTCTGCTCCGGGCTGGAGCACAAACTGGGCATCCACGCTTCGCCGACCTGCACGATGATTTATGGCGATGGCTTCGAAGGCACCGCGCCCGGCGCGATCGGCTGGCTGGTCGGCGGGGAGAACAAGGGCCTCGCCTGCATGTTCACCATGATGAATAATGCGCGCCTTGCCGTCGGCATTCAGGGTGTCGCGGTCGCCGAGGCGGCGACGCAGAAGGCGCTCGCCTATGCAAACGATCGCCGCCAAGGCAAGGCGGCGAGCTATCGCGGTGCCGGCATGGCGCCGATCGTGCATCACCCCGACATCCAGCGCAGTCTTCTGACCATGAAGGCGCTGACCCAGATTGCCCGTGCCATCTGCTATTCCTGCGCCCACGCCATCGATCTTGCGTCGCAGAGCGAAGATGCAAAGCACTGGCAGGAACGCGCCAATCTGTTGACGCCGCTGGCCAAGGCCTTTTCGACCGACGTCGGCGTCGAGGTCGCCTCGCTTGGGCTGCAGGTGCATGGCGGCATGGGGTTCATCGAGGAGACAGGGGCCGCAGCACTTTATCGCGACGCGCGCATCGCGCCCATTTACGAAGGCACCAATGGCATCCAGGCGATCGATCTGGTGACACGCAAGCTGCCGCTCGGCGGCGGCCGGCATGTGCATGGCTACATCGCCGAACTCAAGGCCGTCGCCGATGCGGTGCGAGCGTCGAACCTTGAAGGCTTCGGCCGGACCGCCGATCGCCTCGACCAGGCGCTCGACGAGCTCTCCCAGGCAACCCGTTTGCTGCAAGACCTGCAGGCCGAAGGTCGTTCGGACGAGGCGCTGGCCAGCGCCACACCCTATCTCAGGCTGATCTCGCTTGCCGCAGGCGGGGCCTATCTGGCGCGCGGCGCGCTTGCCGACCAAAACCGCATCGCGCTTTGCCGGTTCTTCGCCGAGAACCTGCTTGGCGAAGTGGCCGCGCTCAAAGAGCGCGTCGTCGGCGGCGCCGACAGCCTTGCCGTTGCCGGCAAGGCGCTGATTTCAGCCTGAGGTTCGCACGCGCCGAAATTCACAAAGGCCCGAAATTCACAAAGGACCAATCCGTGACAGACCACATCCTCGTCGAACGCCGGGGCGCCATCCAGATCATCCGCATCAACCGTCCGGACAAGAAGAACGCCCTGACCCGCGCCATGTACGCGACGATGTCGGCGGCCCTTGCCGGGGGCGACGCCGATCCGGCGATCCGCGTCCATGTCTTTCTCGGCGTGCCCGGTGCCTTCTCGTCCGGCAACGACCTTGCCGATTTCATGATTGTCGCCTCGGGCGGTGAAGGCGGTACCGAGGTCTGGGATTTCCTGATGGCGCTGGCCAAGGTGGAAAAGCCGATGGTTTCCGGTGTCGACGGCATTGCGGTCGGTATCGGCACCACGCTCAACCTGCATTGCGACCTGACCTTCGCCACGCCGCGCACACTATTCCGGACGCCCTTCGTCGATCTCGGCCTTGTGCCGGAGGCCGGTTCGAGCCTGCTCGCGCCGCAGATCCTCGGCCGCCAAGGCGCCTTCGCGCTGCTTGGCCTCGGCGAGGGCTTTTCGGCCGAGCGCGCGAAGGCCGCCGGGCTGATCTACGAGGTGGTCGAGGAGAGGGAACTCGAAGCATCGGTATTGGCGGCGGCGGGCCAGATCGCTGCCAAACCGCCGCAAGCGCTGAAGATCGCGCGCGACCTGATGCGCGGCTCGCGCGACGCCCTTGTCGAACGCATCGGCCAGGAAAGCCAGCATTTCCGCGAGCGGCTCAAATCCGACGAGGCCCGCGCAGCCTTGACGGCCTTCATGACCAGGAAGAAGGCCTAGACCTTCTGGCCTTGTCTCGCATCGTGGACCCGCCGGCAGCAACCGGCGGGTTTTCTTGCCATGATCTCTTTGTTACATCGCCATTTTTTTACATTCGGCCTGGGCCTTTGCCGAAGACGTGTCGATCATGAATGTCTTGCCTTTGGCGTCGGTCATCAACATCATGCAATGCTTGATCGGTTTCGCCATTTTCATCATTTCGGCGCTCATCTTCGCGTCGGGCATCATGGTGCCCATATGCCCATCGGGCATGATCGCCATGACCTCCCCACCCTTCATCACCGTCATTGTCCCCATCGCGTCCTCCGCAAAGGCTTGCGAAGCGAAAAGGCAGGCAAGACCGGCTATCGTGACCAACCTGAGTGAATGCATTGCTTCCTCCTGAATTTGCGCCGGCGGCGCGTTGAGCCCTTTCCTGGTTCGTTGCGGCAAGCTGGAACGTTTCACGCACACGAGATCGTGATCGTAGGAATTTGGAAATCCGGCAGAAGCGGCCCGGCCTTGGCCGCCTTCATGACCAGGAAGAAGGGCTGAAAAAATGGGCGCCGGTGCGGAAGCTGCCTGTCTCACTACAAGGGGGAGATCGGCGGTCCACCGTCGTCCCCTAGGGATAAAGCCTCACCTTGTCCCAGCCGCCCTCGGCGTTGCGCGAAAACACGACACGGTCGTGCAGCCGGAACGGACGGTCGTGCCAGAACTCGATGGTCTGCGGCACGATGCGAAAGCCCGACCAGTGTTTTGGCCGCGGGATGTCGCCGATCGCGTGGCGCGCCGTATATTCGGCAACCGCCTTTTCCAGCGCGAAGCGGCTTTCCAGCGGCCGCGACTGCTTGGAGGCCCAGGCGCCGATGCGGCTGCCGCGCGGACGGGTCGCGTAATAGGCATCGGCTTCGGCCTCGGTGACGATCTCCACCGGGCCGCGCGCCCGCACCTGCCGGCGCAACGATTTCCAGTGGAAGCAAATCGCCGCTTTCATGCTGCCAAGAATCTCGCGGCCCTTGGCGCTTTCGAAATTCGTGTAGAAGACAAAGCCGCCCTCATCGACCCCCTTGAGCAGCACCATGCGGACATTCGGCATGCCCTCGGCGTCGACCGTCGCCAGCGCCATGCCGTTGGGGTCGTTGATTTCGCTCTTCGTCGCGTCGTCGAGCCACGCCGCAAAAAGCCGGAACGGCTCCGCCGCCTCGGTAAAGTCACCGCTTGTTAACCCGGTTTCGCTCATAGTTTTCCCAAATTTGTCGCCGGCTGGGGAGATTGCCGATTGTCGCGTATCGCGCAAGCTTTTGACAGTGGGCAATGGAGCGTTATCGCTTCGGCCAGCGCCAAAGCCATGATCGTGACAATCATCCTGCCGCTTGCCGCCTGTGGCGGGGGCGGCTTCAGCCTGGAGCAGGCGGAGGTGGACCGCTCGATACTGACCTCGAGCACGCCGGCCTCAGTCACGCCGCTCGATCAGGACCGCGCTTCCGACCAGGCTACGATCCGCAACGCCGTGTCCTCCGCCGACGTCGAGCAACTGGCCGGGCAGGCCATTCCCTGGGCGAATGCCGACACCGGCTCGCGCGGCTCCATCACCGAGCTCGCAGAATTCAGGGCTAGCGGTGAGACATGCCGTCGCTTCACCGCGTCGCGCGAGAGCTTCGACGGCGTCGCGCTGTTCAAAGGCGAAGTATGCCTGGCCGGCGGCAGCGCCTGGCGAATGCAGGACTTCAAGGCGCTCTGATTTTCCGCCGGCTATATAGCGGTAAGCCACTGGAATTTCTTCCTATGCAAGCGCATATAGGAGGCGATCATGGAACCACTCCTTCTCCAGGGCAGTAAGCATGCGCGACCCCTATGAGGTGCTGGGCGTTGCCAAGAACGCATCGGCCAAGGACATAAAATCGGCGTACCGGAAGCTCGCCAAGAAGTATCATCCGGACCAGAATCCGGATCCCAAGGCAAAGGAGCGTTTTGCCGCCGCCAACCAGGCTTACGAGATCGTCGGCGACGAGAAGAACCGGGCGGCTTTCGATCGCGGTGAGATCGACGCCGAAGGCAAACCGCGGTTTCAGGGTTTCGAGAGTGCGGCCGGCGGCGCCGATCCTTTCGCCGGTTTCCGCCGGCAGCAAGGGCCGGGCGGCGCGCATTTCGAATTCCGCACGGGCCGTCCCGGCGGCGATCCGTTCGACGGCAACAGCGACATCTTCAGCCAGATCTTCGGCGATGCTTTCAGCCAGCAGCGCGGCGCCGGCACGGGCGGCCGCCGTCAGGCGCCGACGGCCGCAGATCTCAACGTGACGCTGGACGTCACCATCGAGGAAGCCGCCACCGCCGAGAAAGTGACGGCGATGTTCCCCGACGGCCGCAAGATGGCGGTCAAGTTGCCGGCCTATGTCGAGGACGGCCAGACCATCCGGTTGAAAGGCCAGGGTGAGCAAGGACCGGGGCAGCCGGGCGATGCGCTGGTCAAGATCCGTTTCCGCCGGCACCCGCGCTACCGCGTCGAGGGCCGCGACCTGCATGTCGACCTGCCGGTGGAACTGGCCGATGCGGTGCATGGCGCCAAGGTGGCAGTCGAAACTCCGACCGGCAGGATTGCGGTCAACGTCCCCCCTTGGTCGAGCTCGGACAAGGTTCTGCGGCTGAAGGGCAGGGGCCTGCCGGAAAAGGCCGGCGGTCACGGCGACCTCTACGCGCACGTGCGGCTGATGCTGCCGGAAGGCGGCGACGCCGAGCTAGAGGCGCTGATGCGCCGGCGAAAGCGCTGACGGTCGAAAAGGCTGGCGCTTGATACCGTGTGTGAAAAGCGTGCCTTCCGCGGTGGGCATGCCCGCGACCATACGATCACAATGGAAAGGGAACCTCGTGGATGGCCTGGGAAACTGATGGCCTCAAACCTAGGCGCACAGGGACATCATAGAGCCTGCCGCCGCCCAACCGGGGCTTGGTAGGACGAAGTCCAGGTACAAACACTCGTGCAACAGGCGATTCGGCGTTGTGCGTCAGGTTGACCGCAAAGATCTCAAGTTCGTGCTCGCGGCAGATGTCGAGGCAATAGTTCCAATCCAGTCGCAACTCGGCCGAAGAGGCCTGAATTGCTGAATTGCCAGACAGGTGAGGAAGGCGATGAATGTTCTCGTCCATGTGCCACCGATAGAGGTGCAGCGCGCCGGGGGTGAAGGCCGCCGTGCCGGACGTATCGGCGTTCCGTTTGAGCAGGGTTAGGTTCGCCTCACATTCTGCAAGTTCCCCCACCGCGCGCCGGGCCGCCTCCGACATGGATCGTCCGGCCGCGAATCCGAACGCAATCGCGCCACCCCCGACGTGATGAGAAATTGCAGCGACAATGGGGATGGGCAGGTCAAGCGTCAGGAGCAGAAGCCGCAATTCGCGGTTCTGCGTCAGCAGCCAATCGGCGTATTGGGATGCCAGTCCATCCGACAGCGAAGTCAGGTCTATCCGAGGCAGAACCAGCCGATTGTACCACCATATGGCCGTTGCATCGCGCTCCACGACTTCGCAGAAGCCGCGCACGACCGCGTCCTCCATGCTCGATCCCCTCGCAAGACCATTGGAGTCAGCCGGGGGCAGACCTGATGACTCATCGTTGGGATACCCGAGAAAGCACAATCCCGCAGGCACCCAGGCCTCGCTCGTGCTGAAGCGCGGATCACTCCGGATCCAGTCCAGCGGCTGCGACCTGCGCCAGCGGATCGGGACCGCGCGGCTATCATCGACGTTTTTGTTCCAATGCAGCCGCTCGCAATACTGCGCGTCACTGAAAAGTGTGAGTGCAGGCGGCTCGATCACGCGCCCGCGCAATTCGCCGGCGCGGGCGCGTGACAGTCGCTCATGAGGGATCATCTGGGCGAAATAGGTTTCATCGGCCTCATACACGCAGGCGGTTGCCGCCTCCTGCGTGCTGTTGCCCCACCCTGACACAAAACGAGAAGGTCTGGCCCCTCGTACGGGACCGACCGCGACCGTGATCGGGCATCCGAGCGTGGGATCGGTGATCACGATGGGGCCGTAAACCAGGCTTGACCCGCCGGCACCTGCCTCGGCCGCCTGCCGCTCCGGCCTTATGGACCCTTCACCCAAGCACGGCCCTCACTGTTCAATCCTCTACATTATCGGCACCAATTGCTCATTCGCACGCTGACACGCACTGGAGTATGATGCAAACTCCTGCGAGACGCTTTGATATCGTCAAGCCACCGTCGAACATAATATAACCCGCCGAGGGAGAGAATGAACGCGGGCGACAGCAATCTTCAGCGACGTCTGACGGCTATCCTGGCTGCTGACATGGTCGGTTACTCGTCGCTGATGGCCCGGGACGAGGAGCGCACCTTCGCGCTCGTCAAGCATCTCATGCAGGACGAAATAGAGCCTAGGATCACGCAGCACCGGGGACGGGTTGTGCGAACGACCGGAGACGGGATGCTCGCCGAGTTCCCAAGCGCTTTCGAAGCCGTGCAGTCAGCAGTGGAAGTCCAGGAACTGCTTGTCGGCCAGTCTTCGGCGAAAGCCAGCCAGGAAATTTTTCTCCGGATTGGGATCAACTTCGGTGATATCATTGTCGATACCGATGGCGATGTGTTTGGAGATACCGTCAACATAGCCGCGCGCCTGGAACAGTTCGCCAGTCCGGGCGGAATCTGCCTTTCCGGAAAGGTGCACGACGAAGTTCGCGACAAAATTCATCTTCCGTTTGAGTTTTGCGGCGAACAGCATCTCAAGAACATTCCACGCCCGATTCCCGTATACTCGTTGTTCCACAAGCCTAAAGGGCTGCCGCCTGCATCGACTGCACAGTTGGCTGGTCCGAGCAAGCCCTCCATCCTCGTTCGCCCGTTCAAGAGCGCGGGCGACGTCCAACCCTATTTCAGTGGCGGCTTCACCGAAGACTTCGTCACGGAACTGACGCGCTTTACTCAGCTTACGGTTGCGTCTCATTACACGTCGACGCGGCTCGAGGATGTGGACCTGGTGGCGGATAGTGGCGTGGATTTCGTCATTGAAGGCGGCATCCGCCGCATGGGCCGGCGAATGCGCATTACATGCGAACTGGTCGACGCAACCTCGGGTGAGTGCTTATGGGCCGAGCGCTACGACGGGGACGAGCAGGACATCTTCGATGTCCAGGACGAACTGATCGGGAAGATCGTCGGGACCGTTATCGGCCGTCTTACGGCCGCAGGCGCCGAGAAGGCGCGGCGTAAACCACCTGCCAATCTCGCGGCCTATGAGTGCGTGCTCCGGGGCAATGCCCTGCCCCTGGGCGACATCGCGGCCGAAATGGAGGCTCGACAGTGGTATCAGCGAGCGATCGAGCTCGATCCATCCTACGGGCGCGCGTACGCCAAGCTCGCCCACTATAAACAGCTTGAATGGTTTCGCGACATGGGGCCGTCGGATGCGGTGCTTGCCGAGGCTTATGACATCGCAAAAAAAGCGGTGGCGCTTTCCCCCAATGATCCAGTCTGCCTGAACATACTGGGCTGGGTGCTCCTCCACCGTCGTGATTTCGACGTCGCATCTCAGCTATACGCACGCGCGCTCGAACTCAATCCGCACGATCCCGAGCAGGTCTCCTATCAAGGGACTTATCAAACATTTGCCGGCGAGCCCCAAAGTGCCTTGGACTGGTTCGAACGGGCGCGAGTGCTCGATCCCCTGTACGAGCCTTCATGGTATTGGCCGTTCCGCGGTCTTGCCCATTTCATTGCCCACCGTCCGGATAAGGCAGTTGTCGATCTGGGCCGCTCGTCCACCATGCCGACCTGGGTTAAGGTCTATCTGGCCGCAGCGAACGCCCTACTTGGCCGAAGCCAAGAGGCGAAGAGCTACACGTTGCTGGTTCTGCGTGGCGCACCGGAGTTCTCCCGGCGGCGGTTCGCCGCCAAGGAACCTTACAAGCTGGACGGAGACCGCAACACGCTGCTCAACGGCATGCGGGAAGCGGGATTGCCCGAGTAGGGACTGGCGACTATCTGCAGCCAAAGAGCACGGCCGTGGCGAGCTCGTCATGGTAGTGCCTGCCCTGGGCGTATTTGTGATAGTCGTGGAGATAATCGATCAGATCGCTGCGGGTCAGGACCCCCCTCGGCACCTGGGGCACCACCACGTTGATCAAGTTCGGTTCGTCCACGTGAACTTCGACAGACACTCCCGTTTCCACGATGTCTTCCAGCACCAATTTGAGATCACGCTTCAGGTCCGCATACGCGACAGCATTCGGGATCGCGTCGCCCCCGTCGAGAGGGTCATCCTCGTATTTTATGGGCTGACCATTCAGATCTTCTATCGTCAGCGTCTGCGAATGTGGCGCTGTTCCGGCGGCGGCGGTCCGGACCCTGATGTTGCCGATGGCACGGCCTGCTTCCGGCCGAAGTCTGATAGTATCACCGACGGCGAAAATCTGCCGATCAATGGTAATTGTTAGGGGATCTGTTGAATCCATGGACAAGATACGTGACGAGGCCGGCAAAAGCTTGAGCCAGGCCCCTACGATCGCTGCGCCGATCTCTTGGACTTGCCGACCTGGCTTCAATTCTGCCCTGGGCATCGCCGAGGCTCCCCTCCGAGGTCAATGCAAATAGCCTAAACGCATTTTGCATCTGTCGCAAGCAATGCGCAGGCGGCATGCTCGCATCGACTCGATGTTTTCATGGACAGAAAGCCGTATTGGGAGCATTCTGATCCTCGCGGTATCAGTAACGACAGCCGGAGGGTGTACGAATGATACTTGCTCAACTTCGTGTGCTGTTGCTCGGCTGTCTCCTCGCCGTTGTCGGAACAGCGAGACCGGAAGCGTCAGGCGAGGAGGGCTTCACCGACAGCGGTGACATCGAAAAGACTTTCATCGTCGACATCGCCAGGGCGGCGGAGTTACGCAAGGATATCGGCGCGCTAAACAAGTTCATCGCAGGCAAGGGCAAGCTGGACGCGGTGGACATGCCGGATATCGGTATCAGCATCGTGACGGGGACCTTTTCCGAGAGCGAGATCGAAGAGCTGCGCTCCAGGGGATATGAGGAGCCGGATCCTTTCGTGGTGAACCTGTTCGATGGTGCCACCTGCGAGGGGCCGGAACTCCTGGGCATCTCGCCGACTGCGGATGTTGTCCCTCCGAGCGTCTGCAGGGTCGTCGGGTCACCACAGCCGGTGGCTTCAGGATCGCCCACCGTATGGATCATCGACAGCGGAGTGGATTGGAGCGTTGTCACCGCCGGGCTCCTTAAGGTTCAGGAAGCCATCGATTGCACGAGCAGCCCATGCCAGACCGTGTCGAGCCTCGACGACACAGTAGGGCACGGGACGATGGTGGCAGCAGTTATCGGCGGAAAGCGTGTCAAGCAGGGCGACCAGTATATAGGTCTGGTTGGTGTCAGCCCCGACGCCCCGCTCAAGATCGTAAAGGCCTTCAGTAAGCTGAAGACCGAAATTTTCGGCCCGCCTCTTCTCGCGCTTCGCCATGTTCGGGACAACGCGGTCGCTGGGGATATTCTGAACTTGAGTTGGGGTGCATTATATCTGGAGAGCACCAGACGCGGAAGCACGTTGCAAGATCTTAAATTTCTCGACGCCCTTCTTTATCAGATCGCCGACCGTCAGGTGCGCGTTGTGGTAGCTGCGGGCAACCCCCGGGAAGACGAAGAGGGCCCTTGGGTACAGTCTTATTTCCCGGCCAATGCGGCGACTTATTTTTCGCCTGTGACGACAGGAAACAAGGTGGGAGCGATATACAGCGCTTCGGCTTCCAACAGCGAATATATTCAGGTGGCAACTCCTGGGAAATGCCAAGGCATCAGCAACGCCTGGTGCGACACGCTATGGCGCGGGGGGGCGTTCGGCGCGTCCTATGCCGAACCGGGCGTCAATGTCCTGTCACTGTGGAAGAGCCGAAAGAACGGCAAGCTCCGGAGGAACATCTGTTCGGGCACATCTTTCGCAGCCCCGGCACTTGCCGGCCTTTTGGTTCGCAACGCGCAGCCGACTAACAAGGCTCTGACAACGGGAAGTCTTAGCCCGAATACGGATCTGCTAGGGTATATGACCGCGGGTACGCCGGTGAACCCAAGTTCGGACGAGCCTAAATGCAACTGACCCGAAGGGCAGCGCTGCAAGGTTTGGTCTTGGCGTCCGCGTTCGGTAGCGTGCGTCTGGCCGGTGCCTCGCTTGTGGACGAAGATCCTCGCCTTCTGCTCGTCCACGTGCGTGGCGGACTAGATGCACTAGCTGCTGTGCCGCCCTACGGCGATCCGCATTTTGCCTCGGTGCGCGGGCCCCTCGTGCCTTTCCCGAACTCTGGCGTCGCCGAGATGCTCAAGCTCGACGGGCTCTTCGCGCTTCATCCGGCGCTCGGGTCTCTCCTGCCCCACTACTCGTGCGGCGAGTTGCTCATCGTGCCCGCGACCGCCATTCCGGATGCGGGCCGGTCCCACGCGGCCGCCCAGGCGGCGCTGTTCGACGGCGATATCGACGGCGGCAGCGCCGGATGGCTCGACCGGGCTTCTTCTGTACTGTCGCGCCGGCAGAAGGCGGTGTGGCGGGGCAGACCGGCCGATCGATCGATGGACATGCTGGCCCATCTTGCGCTGGCCAATCCTCGGCTCGAACTCGTCCGCCTCTACGCCGAGGGCACTTGGCCGTCCGGCGCAAAGGGCAGCGAAAGCCTGCTGGAACAACATGCCGCATGCGACGCGGCTCGCTTCGGCGACGCGGCCAGGAGCGCGGCGCTTGCCCTGTCAGCTACGGGCGGACCGCGGATCGCGATGCTCGAGGTGGCCGGCTTCGACACGCATGTGGCGCAGGGAGCGGACTTCGGAAGGCTGGCGCGGAGTTTGAATGGGCTCGCGCGGGGCCTCATTGCATTTGCCCAAGCGTCCGGGCCTGCCTGGAACAGGACGGCGGTGCTGGTGGTCACGGAGTTCGGCCGTTCCGTGGTGCCCAACACCGACGGCGGCACTGATCACGGCGTCGCGAGTGTCACCTTGTTAATGGGTGGCGCCGTTGCCGGCGGGCGAGTAGGCAATCGCTGGCCCGGTCTTGCTCGAGACCTGCTTCATGGCGGAACAGACTTGGCTGCTACGACGGACGTACGATCGATCATAAAGGGCGTGCTGACGGAACACCTGCGTCTTCCTGACCGAGCAATGGCTGAAATTTTCCCAGGCGCTGCCGGGATACCGGCGGTGCGTGGACTGTTTATCGGGAGCCGTTGTCCAGGCGGAGGTCGACTGGCTTCGATATGATCTCCAGCGCGGTTTAGCTTCTTATCCGCGTTTTCGTCGGCTACGGGACGCATCGGACTGCAATAGGCGACACCTAGTCTTAAGTGGCCGCTTCTAAGAAGCTTCCGGAATCACGGCTATTGTGAAGGGTTTCGAATGCCGGCCCCCAGCGCGGTCGCCTATAATGTCCGGTTTAAGGGAATGGCCGAGCTAACTTGAATGGCCGAGATGAGGCGCAAAGCGATCGTCCACGGCCCAAAGCATGGAAGTCGGCTTGGGGTCATGAGCGTGACTTCGGCCGCTGGCCAACGAAACTTCCGCCAAAGGCTCATCTTCCGCCGTGCCACACGGACACCAAGTGTCGGGTTTGCCCACCGGCCCACGACCGCAAGGTCAAAGCGCTACAGCGTCCTTTGCACGTCCAAAGGACGCGCGGCGCTGTTGAGCAAACGCTTTTGTCCCCCGAACTGTCCGCTTTGAACGCTTGAAGGGGCACTGTGGCTGTGCGATAGGCACTCCACAAAGCAGAGAACCTTTCGGAGAGCGCTGACATGGCGGGTGGACGGGGCCTTATGGCCGGCAAGCGCGGCCTTATCCTTGGCATCGCCAACAATCGCTCGATCGCTTACGGCATCGCCAAGGCCTGTGTCGACCATGGCGCCGAGATCGCGCTGACCTATCAGGGCGAGGCGTTCAAGAAACGCGTCGAGCCGCTCGCGGCGGAACTGGGCGCGCATGTCGCCGGCCATTGTGATGTGACCGACCCGGCCAGCCTCGATGCGGTGTTCGAAAATGTCAGCAAGCACTGGGGTGGCAAGCTCGATTTCCTCGTCCACGCCATCGCCTTTTCCGACAAGGACGAACTGACCGGCCGCTATGTCGAGACGACGCGCGACAATTTCCTGCGCACCATGGATATTTCGGTCTATTCCTTCACCACCATCGCCAAACGTGCCGAGGCGCTGATGACCGACGGCGGCTCGCTGCTCACGCTGACCTACTACGGCGCGGAAAAGGTGATGCCGCACTACAACGTCATGGGTGTCGCCAAGGCGGCACTCGAAGCCAGCGTGCGCTATCTGGCCGTCGACCTCGGCGCCAAGAAAATCCGTGTCAACGCGATCTCCGCCGGCCCGATCAAGACGCTTGCCGCATCCGGCATCGGCGATTTCCGCTATATCCTGAAATGGAACGAATACAATTCGCCGTTGAAGCAGACGGTCACGCAGGAGGAGGTCGGCGATTCCGCCGTCTATTTCCTGTCCGACCTTTCGCGCGGCGTCACCGGCGAGGTCCATCATGTCGATTCCGGCTATCATGTCGTCGGCATGAAGGCGGTCGACGCGCCGGATATTTCGACGGTCAAGGACTGACGCCACCGCCTGACCTCTTCCGGAAGACCTGATGTACCCGCTCGTCTATATCGTGCGCCACGGCCAGACGGCGTGGAACGCCGAGGCCCGGCTGCAGGGGCAGGCCGATACCGACCTCAACGAGCTCGGCCGCGAGCAGGCTAGCCGCAACGGGCGCAGGCTGGCCGAACTCATCGACAAGCCCGAAGATTTCGACTTTGTCGCCAGCCCGATGCGGCGCACGCGCGAGACGATGGAGCGCCTGCGCGCGGCGATGAAGCTCGATCCGCACGCCTATCGCACCGAGCCGCTGCTCGTGGAATTGAGCTTTGGCGACTGGCAGGGTTTCACCTTTGCCGAACTCGAGGCGAACAATCCCGGTTCGACCAGGCGCCGCCGCCTCGATAAATGGAATTTCCAGCCGCCCGGCGAGGGCGCCGAAAGCTACCAGATGCTGCTCGAACGGGTGAAGCCGTGGTTCGACGCGCTCGATCGCCAGACGGTCTGCGTGACCCATGGTGGCATCATGCGCGTAATGTTCCGCTTGGTACTTGGGATGTCCGAACAAGATGCGGTCAGCATGGAAGTGCCGCAGGATCGCGTGCTCAGACTGGACGGCCGGCGCCTGGAGTGGCTCTGAGACCGATGACGTAGCGTATGTTGAGATCAGGTCGGGCCGGCATCAGCTGAATATCGACGCGTCCTACTCGGTCGATCCGGTGTCCGGCAGTTCCATATCGGTGACGACGTTCTCGCCATTGGTCACGTCGTAGGCGAGGACGATGTCCATGCCTGGCTTCAGCGCATCGAGGTCGGTTTCGGCGTTCAGCTTGTAGGACTTGCCGTCGTCCAGCGTCAGCGTCAGCGCATCCTTGTCGACCTTCTTGATCAGGCCTTCGGTCTGGCCGGCGAAGGCGGCGGTGGAAATCAACAGCGTGGCGGCAACAGCGCCAATCAGGATACGCATCATCGTCCTCTTTAATCATTGCCGGTACAGCGGCTCGGTCCAACGGAACGGAACTGAGCAGAAACCAATCGAATGTGTCAAAACTAAATCCGCGGGATCACAGTTTGACCACTGTGGAAAACGCCAATAGAAGGCAGGCGACAGCGCCGCGCGTCCTCCTGGACGCGCAAGGGACGCTGTAGCACTTTTGATTTTGTGCATGATCCTTTCCGAAAATCGCTCCGATTTTCGGGCTCATGCGCTGAGCCGGCTCCGACGCCGGCAGGGCTGGTTCCATGTCGCACAACACGTTCGGCCATCTTTTCCGCGTCACCACCTGGGGCGAAAGCCACGGGCCGGCGCTGGGCTGCGTCGTCGACGGCTGTCCGCCAGGCATCCGCTTCACTCGCGACGAGATCCAGGCCGAACTCGACAAGCGCCGCCCCGGCCAGTCACGTTTTGTAACGCAGCGTCGCGAACTTGACGAGGTGAAGGTCCTGTCCGGCTTCATCCTCGATGAGGACGGTGAGACGATGGTCACCACCGGCACGCCGGTGTCGATGCTGATCGAGAACGTCGACCAGCGCTCCAAGGACTATGGCGACATCGCCCGCCAGTTCCGGCCGGGCCATGCCGATTACACTTACGAGGTCAAATACGGCCTGCGCGATTACCGCGGCGGCGGTCGCTCCTCGGCGCGTGAGACGGCGGCGCGGGTGGCCGCCGGGGCGCTTGCCCGAAAGGTCGTGCCCGGCATGGTGGTGCGCGGCGCGCTGGTGTCGATGGGCGATAAATCGATCGATCGCGCCAATTGGAACTGGAATTTCGTCCGCGACGCCGAAAACCCGTTCTTCACGCCTGATCCGGCATCCGTCGCCGTCTTCACGAAATATCTGGACGGCATCCGCAAGGCGGGCTCCTCGGTCGGTGCGGTCATCGAGATCGTCGCCGACGGCGTTCCGGCGGGGCTTGGCGCGCCGATCTATGCCAAGCTCGACCAGGACATCGCCGCCGGCCTGATGTCGATCAACGCCGTCAAGGGCGTCGAGATCGGCAACGGTTTCGAGGCCGCCCGCATCACCGGCGAGGAGAATGCCGATGAGATGCGCATGGGCAATGACGGCAAGCCGGTCTTCCTGTCCAACAATGCCGGCGGCATCCTCGGCGGCATCTCGACCGGCCAGGCGATCGTCGCGCGTTTCGCCGTCAAGCCGACCTCGTCGATCCTGACGCCGCGAAAGTCGATCGACAAGGACGGTAACGACGTCGAGATCATGACCAAGGGCCGGCACGATCCATGTGTCGGCATCCGCGCCGTACCGATCGGCGAGGCGATGGTTGCCTGCGCCATTGCGGATCATTATCTGCGTCATCGGGGACAAACGGGAAGGGAGTAGGGGAGTAGGGGAGTAGGGGAGTAGGGGAGTAGGTTACGCAGCTCCCACGACAGCATTTTTTCCTTTTCCCTACTCCCGTACTGCCCTACTCCCTTACTCCCCTGTTCCCGCGAGCGAAGCGAGCACCCATGCCTTACGACCAGAAGAAAATCGTCGAAGCCCTGCGCGCCTTCGAGCGCGGCGAGATCGTCGTCGTTATGGACGATGACGGCCGCGAGAACGAGGGTGACCTGATCGTCGCCGCCGTCCATTGCACGCCGGAAAAGATGGCGTTCATCGTCCGCAACACGTCGGGCATCGTCTGCACGCCGATGCCGCGCGAGGAAGCAAAGCGGCTCAACCTGTCGCCGATGGTGGCTGACAATGATTCCGCCCACACCACCGCCTTTACCGTCAGCGTCGACTTCAAGCACGGCACCACGACCGGCATTTCGGCGGACGACCGCACGCTGACGGTGCGCAATCTCGCCAATGGCAATGTCGGTGCTTCCGATTTCGTCCGCCCCGGCCACATCTTTCCGCTGATCGCGCGTGAAGGCGGCGTGCTGATGCGTTCGGGCCATACCGAAGCCGCTGTCGACCTCTGCAAGCTCGCCGGCCTGCCGCCGGTCGGCGTCATTTCCGAGCTGGTCAATGATGACGGCACCGTCATGCGTGGCCCGCAGGTGCAGGCCTTCGCCGAAAAGCACGGGTTGAAGCAGATCTCGGTTGCCGACCTTATCGGCTACCGGCAACGCAAGGAAACGCTCGTCGAGCGCGTCGCCTGTTCCGACATCGAGACGCCCGGCGGCAAGGCACAGGTCTTCACCTACACGCTGCCCTGGGATTCCATGCATCACGTGGCGGTCGTCTTCGGCGATATCCGCGACGGCGTCGAGGTGCCGGTGCGCCTTCATTCCGAGGACGTGGTCAGCGACGTCTTCGGAACCAGCCACAGGCTGGACGCCATCATGAAGGCGATGGGCGAGCGCCAGCGCGGCGTCATCGTCTATCTGCGCGAAGGCTCGGTCGGCGTCGCCCATCAGGAGCGCAAGCGCCCGGCTGCCGGCGACCGCGAGGATCACGAAGAGGCTCGCCGCCGCGAAAACGAATGGCGCGAGATCGGCCTCGGCGCGCAAATCCTCAAGGATCTCGGCATTTCCTCGATCAACCTGATCGCCTCGCGCGAGCGCCATTATGTCGGCCTCGAAGGTTTTGGCATCCACATTGCCAAGACCGAGATTCTTTAAGCCATTCTCACGATGCTGGTATGCGTCCGGCCCGACTCGGGACCGGACGCGCCGGAAACTATTCCGCAGCGACCGCCGCTGCGTCGCATGCAGCCATGTCGCAGCCCGGCGCGGCAAGGCTGCGCTGGCCGGCGAGCACGATGACCAGCGCGATTGTGCCCGATGCCACCGATACCCAGAACCCGTTCTGCGCGCCGAAAGCGTCCACCACCCAGCCGGCGGCGAACGAGCCGAGCGCCATGCCGATGCCGATGCCGGTCATCACCCAGGTCACGCCTTCGGTCAGCACCGCCTCGGGCACGCGCCGTTCGATCAGGCCGAATGCCGTGATGAAGGTCGGCGAAATCGCCACGCCGCTGACGAAGACGGCCAGTGCCAGCAGCGGTACTGTGTCGGCGACGAGCAGCGGCAGCGTGGTAAGCGCAATGATGGCGATTGCGATGGCAAGCTGAATTTGCAGCGGCAGTTTCAGGTTCAGGGCGCCGATGATGATGCCGACGACGAACGATCCGAGCGCGTAGACGCCGATGACGAAGCTGGCGGCCCCTGGCTGGCCAAGCTCCTTGGTGATCGCCACCGTGCTCACCTCCGTGGTGGCGAAGGTCGCGCCGATGAAGATCAGGGCCAAGGTGATGATCTGGACCGGCCGCAGGCGGATTGCCGAGCCGCCTGAACCATGTTCCACCGGTCGGGCTCGCGGTTCGGTCGAGCGCTGCAGGATGAAGGCCGTCGAACCGAAGGCGAGGAACAATGTGCTCGCGAGCACTCCCGCTTCCGGAAAAAGCGCAACGCTCAGCCCTACCGACAGCGATGCGCCGGCGATGTACACCAGTTCGTCCGCCGCCGACTCGAAGGCGAACGCCGTGTTCAGCTCGGGGCGGTTGCGAAAAATCTCGGTCCAGCGTGCGCGCACCATTGCCGGGATGCTGGGCATGACGGCGGCGAGCAGCGCCGAGACGAATAGCGTCCATATCGGCCAATGCTGATTGGCCGCTGCAATCAGGATCGCGAAAGCGAGCGTGGAAATCATGGTGGTCGGCACCACAATCCGCGTCTGGCCGAGGCGGTCCACCAGCCGTGATACCTGCGGGGCGACGAAAGCGTTGGCCAGCGCATATGTCGCTGAGACGGCGCCGGCCAGCCAGTATTCGCCATCGGTCTGCGACAGCATCGCGACGATCCCGATCGGAGCCATGGCCATCGGCAGCCGGGCAACGAAGCCGGCCGCGGCAAAGCCCTTGGCGCCGGGCGCGCGAAAGATCTGGGAATAGGGATTTTGCATGGTCTGGCTCCTCGACAACGGCCGGTTCGGCGATTACATACGTGGCGTATGAGTTTAAATAGATCATACGCGGCGTATGTCAATTGGCATACGAGACGTATGTTAATAGGGCCAGAGCATGCATAGACCACGCAAGGAGATGATTGCCGAAACCCGCGCCAAGCTGATTGCCGCGGCACGCCACGCCTTCGGTACGCTCGGCTATGCCGAAGCCTCGATGGACGATTTCACGGCATCGGCCGGGCTGACGCGCGGTGCGCTCTATCATCACTTCGGCGACAAGAAGGGCCTGCTCCAGGCGGTCATTGCCGAGATCGATGCCGAAATGTCGGCCCGGCTGAAGGTCGTTTCGGCCAAGCCGGACAATCTCTGGCAGGGCTTTGTCGACGAATGCACCGCTTATATCGAGATGGCGCTGGAGCCGGAGATCCAGCGTATCGTGCTTCGCGACGGGCCGGCGGTGCTCGGCGATCCATCGCAATGGCCAAGCCAGAGCACATGCATCCGCTCGATGACAGAGAGCCTGCAAAGACTGAGCGACGAGGGGACAATTCTCGCCGTCGATCCCGAAGCCGCGGCAAGGCTGGTCAGCGGCGCCTCGCTGCATGCGGCGCAGTGGATCGCAAATTCGAACCATCCCGAAGCGACGTCGAAGAAGGCAGTGAAGGCGTTCAAGGTTCTTCTGGAAGGGCTGCTCAATCGCACCGGCAAGCTGCCTCAGCCTGACTGACCGTCGGCGATGCAGCCCGAGGTTGACCGATCACCGGCCTGAGGTCATCTTTTCGCCGATCCCAAGGCGGCTCGCGGTGGGCTCAGCCGACGCCGGTTGCCTAAACCCTGTTGAACATCGCGTCACCAGCGCGCGAAAACATGGCCAAAGCGGCGAGGCGCGCCTATATCGGGGCATGGTCACGAGACTTTACACCCACCCGATTTTTCTCGAGCACATAACCCCGCCCGGTCATCCGGAGCGACCGGACCGTCTGCGCGCCATAGAGCGTGTGCTTGACGACGAGGCCTTCGCGGCGCTCGATCGCGTCCAGGCGCCCGAAGGCGACGAGGCAACCATCCTCTACGCGCATCCGCCCGAATTCGTCGAACGTGTCCGCGCAGCGATTCCGGACACCGGCATCGCCCGTATCGACGCCGACACCACCGCCAGCCCGAAGAGTTGGCAGGCGGCCGTGACCGCGATCGGCGCAGCCAACGCCGCGGTCGACGACGTCTTCACCGGCCGTGCCGAAAACGTCTTCGTCGCCGCACGGCCGCCCGGCCATCATGCCGAAAAGACCACCTCAATGGGCTTTTGCCTGTTCAACACCGCCGCGATCGCGGCACGCTACGCGCAGAAGAACCATGGCGCCGACCGCGTCGCCGTCGTCGATTGGGATGTGCATCACGGCAACGGCACGCAGGACATTTTCTGGGACGATCCATCGGTGCTCTATTGCTCGACACACCAGATGCCGCTTTACCCGGGAACCGGGGCCGTGAGCGAAACCGGCGCCGGCAACATTGTCAACGCGCCGCTGGCGCCGCAGAGCGGCAGCGATAGTTTCCGCGACGCCTTTCTGTCACGCATCCTGCCGGCGCTCGACAATTTTGCGCCCGACCTCATCATCATCTCCGCCGGTTTCGATGCCCACCACCGCGATCCGCTGGCCGAGATCAACCTGACCGAGGATGATTTCGACTGGGCGACCGGCCAGTTGCTCGAACGAGCCGGGCGCCGTAGCCGCAACCGGCTCGTCAGCGTGCTCGAGGGCGGCTACGATCTGCAGGGATTGGCATTTTCAGTCGCCGCCCATGTCGGGCGGCTGATGAAGGGATAGACGATGGCTGGTGAGACCAACGAGGATGTCAAGGCGATGAGCTTCGAGCAGGCGCTCGAGGCGCTGGAGAGGATCGTCGACGATCTGGAGCGCGGCGACGTTCCGCTCGACCAGTCGATCCGCATCTACGAGCGCGGCGAGGCGCTGAAGGCGCATTGCGACCGGCTGCTGAAGGCGGCCGAGGACAAGGTCGAGAAAATCAGGCTGTCGCGTGACGGCAAGCCGGTGGGGACAGAGCCGTTGGACGCGGATTGAGGCGCGGCCTCGAACGACAATTTTGCTTACCGGCTTTGGACATCATCACGATTGAGGATAAAACTCATCCCGTTTGAAACGGCTCCAGGACGAGAGGAGATTGCGAACGATGTGCAGAAACATCAAAACCCTGTTCAATTTCGATCCGCCGGCAACCAATGACGAGGTCCGCGATGCCGCGCTTCAGTTTGTCCGCAAGCTGAGCGGAACGACGCGGCCGTCGAAACAGAACCAGCATGCGTTCGACCATGCCGTCGAGGCCATTGCCGCCTCGGCGCGCGAATTGCTCGACAGCCTCGAGACGACACAGCATCCGCGCAATCGCGAAGAGGTGGCGGCCAAGGCGAAAGCCAAATCTGCACTTCGCTTCGCCTGAGGGGACCGCGTGAGCTTCTTTCCCGGAAACGATCCGCAGATGGGCGATGCCTTCGCCAGCGATCAGATCGAGCTGATGGTCATTCCGAATGCCAAGGACATCGGCGGATTTCAGGTTCGCCGCGCCTTGCCGACGGCCAGGCGCCGGCTGGTCGGACCCTTCATCTTCTTCGACCGCATGGGTCCAGCCGTTCTGCGAGCGGGCCAGGCGCTCGACGTGCGTCCGCACCCACATATCGGCCTGTCTACGGTGACTTACCTGTTCGACGGCAAGATCAGGCACCGCGATTCGCTCGGCACCGAGATGGTAATCCAGCCCGGCGATGTGAATTTGATGACCGCCGGCCGTGGCATCGTCCATTCGGAGCGGACACCGGAAGAATTGCGCGGCGCGCCGATGTCGGTTTCCGGCCTGCAGACATGGCTGGCGCTGCCGGACGGCAAGGAGGAGGTCGCGCCGGTCTTCGAGAACACCGCAGCCCTGCGCCTGCCCGAAGTCGAGGCCGAGGGGGTCAGCGGCCGTGTGATCATCGGTGCGTTTTCCGGACTGCGCTCCCCGGTCGCCACCGCTTCGGACACGCTTTATGCCGATCTCAGGCTGGCGCCGGGTGCCAGCGTGAAAATCCCGGCCGATGCCGAGGAGCGCGCCATCTATACGCTGGAAGGCGAGGTTTCGATATCCGGTGACCGCTTCCCGGCCGAGCGGCTGCTGGTTTTCCGGCCCGGCGATGAGATCGTTGTCTCATCGGAACGCGGCGCCCATTTCATGCTGTTTGGCGGCGCTTCGCTCGGTTCGAAACGTTATATCTGGTGGAATTTCGTATCGTCCTCAAAGGAACGCATCGAGCAGGCGAAAGAAGAATGGAAGACGGGCCGCTTCGATATCGTTCCTGGAGACGAGCAAGAGTTCATCCCGCTGCCCGAAAGCTGATGCGCGTTACCGCCACATTTACATTCGCCGGCCAGCGGCATATTTCACGATGAACAGAAAATCTGACCAGGCTCGCAAACAGTGAACGCAAAGCCCGATACGCCGCTTCTCGACAAGGTCCGCGTCCCAGCCGATTTGCGCACGCTTGCCGAAGGCGACCTGCCGCAGCTGGCTTCCGAGCTTCGCGCCGAACTGATCGACGTCGTTTCCCACACCGGCGGCCATCTCGGCGCCGGCCTTGGCGTGGTCGAGTTGACCGTCGCGCTGCACTACGTCTTCAACACGCCGGACGACCGGCTGATTTGGGACGTCGGCCACCAGGCTTATCCACACAAGATCCTGACCGGCCGCCGCGATCGCATCCGCACGCTGCGGCAGGAGGGCGGCCTGTCCGGCTTCACGCGTCGCGTCGAGAGCGAATACGATCCGTTCGGCGCAGCCCACTCCTCGACCTCGATTTCAGCCGGCCTCGGCATGGCGATGGCGCGCGATCTGTCCGATGGCCGCAACAATGTCATTGCCGTCATCGGCGACGGCGCCATGTCGGCCGGCATGGCCTATGAGGCGATGAACAATGCCGGCGCACTCGATGCCCGGCTGATCGTCATCTTGAACGACAACGATATGTCGATCGCTCCGCCGACCGGTGCAATGAGCGCCTATCTGGCCCGTCTGGCGTCGGGCAAGACCTATCTGGGCTTGCGCGATTTCGGCAAGAAGCTGACGTCCTATCTCGGCGAGCGCGCCGATCGCGCCATCAAGCGAGCGGTCGAGCATGCGCGCGGTTACGTCACCGGCGGCACGTTGTTCGAGGAGATGGGGTTCTACCACATCGGCCCGATCGACGGTCACAACCTCGAGCACCTGATCCCGGTGCTGAAGAACGTCCGCGACAATGCCGACGGCCCGGTGCTGATCCATGTCGTGACCCAGAAGGGCAAGGGCTACGCCCCGGCCGAGGCGGCGGCCGACAAATATCATGGCGTCAACAAATTCGACGTCATCACCGGCGCCCAGGCCAAGGCGCCCGCCAATGCGCCGAGCTACACCAAGGTGTTTGCCGAAAGCCTGATCCAGGAGGCCCGAGAGGACGACCGCATCGTCGCTATCACCGCCGCCATGCCGAACGGCACTGGGCTTGATCTGTTCGGCGAAGCGTTTCCGGCGAGGACCTTCGATGTCGGCATCGCCGAGCAACATGCGGTGACCTTCGCCGCCGGCCTTGCCACGGAAGGCTTCAAGCCTTTCGCGGCGATCTACTCGACCTTCCTGCAGCGCGCCTACGACCAGGTCGTCCACGACGTGGCGATCCAGAAATTGCCGGTGCGCTTTCCGATCGATCGCGCCGGCTTCGTCGGCGCCGATGGTGCCACCCATTGCGGCGCCTTCGACACGACCTTCCTGGCGACGCTGCCCGGTTTCGTCGTCATGGCCGCGGCCGATGAGGCCGAGCTGCGCCACATGGTACGCACCGCTGCAAGCTACGATGACGGCCCGATCGCCTTCCGATACCCGCGCGGTAACGGCGTTGGTGTCGAGATGCCGCAACGCGGCTCGGTATTGGAGATCGGCAAGGGTCGGATCGTCAGGGAAGGCACCAAGGTTGCGCTGCTTTCCTTCGGCACCAGGCTGCAGGATTGCCTGGCCGCGGCCGAGGAGCTTGGCGCGGCCGGGCTTTCGACCACGGTCGCCGATGCCCGTTTCGCCAAGCCGCTCGACGAGGACCTGATCCGGCGGCTGGCCCGTTCACACGAGATACTGGTGACGGTGGAAGAGGGCGCGGTCGGCGGCTTCGCCAGCCATGTGCTGCAGTTCCTGGCCCATGAAGGGCTGCTGGAGAGCGGCCTGAAGGTGCGCCCGCTGGTGCTGCCCGATACATTTGTCGACCATGCCAAGCCGGAAAAGATGTATGCCGATGCCGGGCTGGACAGCGCCGGCATCGTGCGCACCGTGTTCGTGGCGCTGGGGCATACCGCGCAGGCCCAGCGCGCCTAGCTTTTAGACGCATTCCCACGACGCCGACGCGATTCAACTTGGCTGCAAGATGCTAGTCTGAATCAATATCTCAAACGCTTGAATCAAATTGCCGGCGAACAGTCGTAACATGCTGTTTACGCTGCCGTTTGGCGATTTGCTTACCGTGTCCTTTGGCCGTTCTTCAACGCTGCCCTGCTAGAAGGCAACAGGCAGGGGAAAGCAGACCAATGAGATCGCTTTTGGGCGGCATCGCGCTTGCGGCCATCGTCGTCTTGTCGGCTACAGCCGAAACGCGCTACGACCGCAAACTCGAAGAGGCGGTGATGGGCGTCGTCGCCGGCAAGATCGGCGAGATCCGTGGCGGCTTCTCCTACAAGCAGGCGCCGCAATTCGTCGTCGTGCCCGATACCTTGCCGAAGGCGTCCAGTTCCGCTGACCGGCCGCGCACACAGGTGTCCGGCGACAGCAGCGACGGTCTGACGCCGGCCGTCGAACGGCGGGTTTCGCGGACCATCTTCTAAAGCATGATCCCGAAGAGACTCTAGAAACTAGAACCACATGTCCCGCACATAGCGACCATCTCTCGGCAAATCCTCGAATGTATCGAGACCCTCGAAATGGTCGATCGGGAGATCGGCGACGGCCTCGGGCGGCGCAAGCCTCACATTGACGGCGATGCGGTAGCGCCCAGCCGCATCGGGATGCAAACCGCGCCAGGCCAGGACGCAAGCGCAGGTTGGGCAGAAGAGAATCTCAAGCGAAGGATGAGCCTTTCCGACGCGCCGATAGGCGCTTACGGGCCCGGCAAGGCGGATGCGTTCGTCGACATAGTCGTAAGCCCAGAGCGTGCCGTAGCGACGGCAAAGTGTGCAATTGCAGGCAGTGATCGAACCGGGATCGCCCTCCAGGGTCCAGTGGGCTGCGCCGCAGTGGCAGGTTCCCGTCAGCATGTTCCTCCTCCACGTTTCGACGGCTAAACGGCATCTCTTTCTTAGCATTGCGTCGGGTCTCGTGCGAGGCTCGACAAACAGCGCAGCGGCTTGATGCGCTCACCGCCTTTCCAACCATGCCTTGTCTGATCGCCAAATTCCTTGCCATCATCGTTGGCTTTCGCCATGAAGGCCGATGACTTCCCTTCCGCCAGCCAGCATACGCCAGCGGCTCGACGAATTGCTCGTCCAGCGCGGCCTGTTTGCCAGCCGCTCGCGTGCCCGCGACGCGGTCGAGCGCGGCACCGTGACGGTCGATGGCATCGTCGCCCTCAAGCCGGGCCAGGCCGTTCTGCCTGAGTGCAACATCGTCGTTGACGATCCGGCGCAAGGTTACGTGTCGCGCGCTGCACTGAAGCTGAAGGCTGGTCTTGACCATTTCGCCCTCGACCCCACCGGCAGCGAAGCGCTCGATGTCGGCGCCTCGACCGGCGGCTTCACGCAGGTGCTGCTCGAACGCGGCGCGGCGCATGTCACGGCGATCGATGTCGGGCACGGCCAGATGCACTCCAACATCGCCGGCGATCCGCGCGTGACGGTAATTGAAGGCCTGAATGCGCGCGAACTATCGGCCGCCGATCTCGGCGGCCGTGTGCCGGATTTCATCGTCTCGGATGTCAGCTTCATATCGCTGAAACTGGCGCTGCCGCCGGCGCTTGCCTTGGCCAGGAATGGCGCAAAAGCTGTGTTTCTGGTCAAGCCGCAATTCGAGGCCGGCCGCGAGGCGATCGGCAAGGGCGGCCTGCTGAAGGACCCCTATGATGCGGCGCGCATTGCCGGCCTGATGCAGGACTGGCTCGATGCCATTCCCGGCTGGCGCTCGCTGGGGCTTCATCTGTCACCGATAGAGGGCGGCGACGGCAACCGCGAGTTCCTGCTCGGCGGCATCAAGGACGTCGAGACCCAGAAGCGATGAGCACCCGTTTCACGATCGCAAGGTTGGGCTCGCAGGGCGACGGCATCGCCGAGACGGAAACCGGCGAGGTTTTCATTCCGTTCGCGCTGCCGGGAGAGGTCGTCACCGCCGCGCGGGAGAAAGATCGCGCCACCTTGATGTCGGTCCTTGAGGCTTCGCCGTTGCGGGTCGATCCGCCGTGCCGGCATTTCGGCGCGTGCGGCGGCTGCGCCGTCCAGCATCTCGAGACTGAAGCCTATCACCGGTGGAAGCGCGAAAAGGTCGTGCATGCGCTGAAGAGCAAGGGCATCGCTTGCGATGTCGGGGCGCTGGTGCCGTGCGCGCCGCACACGCGCCGCCGCGTCGTCTTCACCGCCCGGCGGAGCGAGGCGCGAATGCAGTTCGGCTTCGTTCGCGCGCTGTCATCCGAGATCATCTCGATCGAGGAATGCCCGATCTCGGCGCCGCAGATCGTCGCTGCGCTCGACCGTTTGAGGATGCTTGCCGGACTGATCTGCACCACGACCAAATCGTTCCACATGGCGGTGACGGTGACCGGTTCCGGCCTCGATGTCGCGGTTCACGATTCCGGCAAACTCGGCGAGAACCAGCGCCGCGTCGCCTCCAACTTCGTCATCGCCGAGGGGCTAGCCAGGCTGTCGGTCGACGGCGAGGTCATTATCGAACCAAACAAACCGGTCGTCCTGTTTGGCGGCGTCGCCGTCGCAGTGCCTCCGGGCGCTTTCCTGCAGGCGACCGAAGCTGCCGAACAGGCGATGGCCAACATTGTCGGCCAGCATTTCGCGCGCGCCAAAAAGGTCGCCGATCTCTTCGCCGGCTGCGGCAGCTTCGCGCTGCGCCTGGCCGCAAGATCGGAGGTTCACGCGGTGGAAGGCGATGCGGCAGCACTCGCGGCGCTCGACCGGGCATTCCGTTTCGCCAGCGGCCTGAAGCGGGTGACCGGCGAACGTCGCGACCTGTTCCGGAGGCCGCTCACATTCAAGGAGTTGAATGCCTTTGACGGCGTTGTCTTCGACCCGCCTCGCGCCGGCGCCGAGGACCAGTCGAAGCAGATCGCGCGCTCCGACGTGCCGCTCGTCGCCGCGGTGTCTTGCAATCCGGTAACGCTGGCGCGGGACCTACGCATCCTCATGGACGGCGGCTATACCCTGAAGAGCGTGACGCCGATCGACCAGTTCCTGTGGTCGCCGCATGTCGAGGCCGTGGCGCTGTTGGAGAAGCCGAGACGAAGACGCTAGCAGCCAGGGCCTGAAACGCGCACCAAAAAAGCACATTTTTAGCGCACGTCGTTCAGACCGTGCTAGGGAATTGCCACGAGCACCGCAGCCTTCGAAATTTCGCCATCGTGCTTCGGCGAGGAGCGGGCGCCGTTTCTCTCGCCAAGGCGGGTCGCTGAACTGCTAGGGGGTCAATACGACAGAACTGGCGGGGCTGACCGGTCTCGCGCGCAACACGCTTGCCGCCGAGTCCGGTGCGCGCAAGGTCGACGCCGCATTGAGTCCCATCGTCCGTATCCTGGCGATGGCCGGCGAGATGGCCGGTGATGAACATCGTGCGGCGATCTGGTTCAAGCATCAGCCGATCCCCGGTTGGGCCGGAAAGACCGCCTACGATCTGGTTCGCGAAGGCAAGACGGACAAGGTGCTTGCCTATCTGGAGGCAGTCCGCTCCGGCATCTATGCCTGAAACCAGGCTGACCCTGTGGCGCGCTTTTGTGCCGCGCTGGGCCGCTGTGAGCTGCTATGCTTCTTGCACGCGTTCGTATCCGGCCGCCTTCGCGGCCCTGACGAACTTGCGGTCAAAAGTCGCGAAGCCAGCGCAGTGAGCGGACTTGCCCAGATGCAGCGCATCAGCGAAATCCAACCCCTGTTCCGAGAGGTCGAGCGCGGACGACACGACCGCCCCGTCTTCCACCTCTACCGTGGGAAGCCCGCTAAACACCCGTAGCGTACGGGCGATTTCAAGCGGCGCAAAACCGTAGGCGCTGCGCAACACCCATTCGACTTCCAGCATCACCGTGACGGCGACAAAGACCGGCTGGCTATCGATCAGCGCCCGGGCGCGGGAAGACTGCGACGGGTGATCGCCCGTCAGGTAGCGGACGATCAGGTTGGTATCAATTGCGAGCATGGCGCCGCCGCGCTTCGGCGAGCACGCCCGCGTCCATTTCCTCCAACGTCTTCGGCCTGCCACTATAGCGCAGCGATCCAAACACGTCCTCTGGCCGTGTCTCGGCGAAGACTGGCGCAGGCTTCAGTAGCACGCCCTCCGGGGTATCCTCGACCAGAAGGCGTGTGCCGGCATGCCATTCCCTCCGTTTCCGGATCGCGCTGGGCAGGATGACCTGTCCCTTGGTCGAGACCGTAGTTACGAGCTTCTTTGCGGCAGCCATCTGCGCACGTCCTTAGGTGTAAGACGAATGTAAGATAGTCGAAGCTCTCCGCAAATTCAAGGCGCAAGCTACTCCTACTTCAATGCAGTGGGCGGCGGGGATTGGTTGTTCCGGAGCGGCGATAATTCGGCGTCAACTCCATCAAACCCTGGTGCCGCCGACTGTCATCTGGTTCATCCTGAGATGCGGCTGGCCGACGCCGACCGGCACGCCCTGTCCGGCCTTGCCGCACATGCCGATGCCGGTGTCGAGCTTCATGTCGTTGCCGATCATCGCCACACGATGCATGGCATCCGGCCCGTTGCCGATCAGCATGGCGCCCTTGATCGGTTGCGTCACCTTGCCGTTCTCGATCATGTAGGCTTCGGTGCAGCCGAACACGAACTTGCCCGAAGTGATGTCGACCTGGCCGCCGCCGAACGACACGGCATAGATGCCGTTCTTGACCGAGGCGATGATCTCGTCCGGCTCCATGTCGCCCGCTGTCATGTAGGTGTTGGTCATGCGCGGCATAGGCTCGTGCGCGTAACCTTGGCGTCGCCCGTTGCCGGTGGCTTTCATGCCCATCAGCCGGGCGTTCTGGCGGTCCTGCATGTAGCCGACCAGCTTGCCATCGTCGATCAGCACGTTATGGGCCGATGGCGTGCCCTCATCGTCGACGGTAAGCGAGCCACGCCGCTCGGGCAGGGTGCCGTCATCAACGACGGTGACGCCTTTCGCTGCCACCTGCTGGCCAAGCAGGCCGGCAAAGGCCGACGTCTTCTTGCGGTTGAAATCGCCTTCCAGCCCGTGGCCGACGGCCTCGTGCAACATGACGCCCGGCCAGCCGCTCGACAGCACGATGTCGAAAGTGCCGGCAGGTGCTGGAACCGCTTCGAGATTGACCAGCGCTTGCCGCAATGCCTCCTTGGCCGCGTGCCGCCAGCTGTCCTCGATCAGGAATTCACCAAAATCCTTGCGGCCTCCCATGCCGTAGGAGCCGCTCTCCTGGCGGTCGCCGTCGCCGACCACCACCGACACGTTGATCCTGACCAGCGGACGGATGTCGCGCACCATCTGGCCGTCGGCGCGCATGATCTCGACATGCTGCCAGGAGGCGGCGAGCGACGCCGTCACCTGCCTGACGCGCGGATCCTCGGCCCGCAGCCATGCATCGATTTCCTGAAGCAGCTTGGCCTTGGCCTCGAAGGAAGGCGAGGGGATAGGGTTTCCGTCGCCGTAGAGGTGGCGGTTGGTGCGGGCAGGCGCTGCGGCAAGCGTGCCGGAATAGCCGCTCTTCACCGTCGAAACGGCATCGGCGGCGCGCAGCAGCGAGGCTTCGGAGAGATCGCTGGAATGGGCGTAGCCGCTGGCTTCGCCGGCGACGGCGCGCAGGCCGAAACCCTGGTCGGTGTTGAAATTCGCGGTCTTCAGCTTGCCATTGTCGAACATCAGCGATTCGCTTTCGCTATATTCGAGAAACAGTTCGCCGTCGTCGGCGCCGTTAATAGTTTCGGCAACGATTTGCTTGATGCGATCGTCGGAAATGTCAAATTGGCCGATCAGGCTGTTCATGGCAGGTCCATTCGCAGGAGGATTGTTTCCCACGATGTAGGCGCGAAGGCCCGCACAGACAATCTGAAATGAGATTTGCCGTGACCTCGGCCGGTCAACATCACTGGATCGTGTTACAAGACCCAGTCTCAAGGCAGGGCGGCAAAGCCGTCGGCGAAACCCTTGAGGTCGACGGGAATGCCGATGCCCTCTTCCGGCGTCTGGAAAACGATGAAGGTGGCGGACGTACCGGTCTTCAGCGTGTCGAGCAGCGGCTTTTCCAGGATGACCTCGGCATAGCAGCCGTCCTGGAAACAGCGCACGAAATAGGCGCGGCCGATATCCTTGCCGTCGACATTGAGGCCGAGGCCGTTCGGCAACAGCACGCCGAGCGGCGCCAGCACACGCAGGATTTCGGCCTTGTTGTCGGCTGTGCGCAGCACGACGACGGAAAGACCCATTTCCGGACGGTCCTCGGCGACGACGTTCTGCATCATCACGCATTGTTCGGATGTAGCACCGGCGGGCGTATCGCAGATAATCGACCACGCCCCATGCGTTGACTTCACCGTGCCGCTTGGCTGCGCGGCATTGGCCAGGCCGGCGCCGGACAAGCCTATTGCGGCGGCAACAAAGATGACCTTCGCCAAGGTTCTCGAAAGCCAAGGGTTCATGACGGCTCCATTGCGAATCACGGCACTTTAAGCCGCACTAAACCCAAGTAAAGGACGAGACCCCGGCGATCTGCCCCGACACAGGCGACAATGCGCTTTTCAGTGCCAATTTCGCCCTAATTGCGACAGCTCCGCACGCCGCGCGGCTCATTCTACCCGGATGCCGCTCTGGTGATTCGCGGCGAGCCGTCACCGCACGAAGCCAGCGCCGCACTTGCGCGCAAAAATGCCGCACGGGTTCCGGCGCTCCTTTCTTGCGGAGGCAAATAGAGTATGGTTTGAACCAGCCTTGAATTGTCCGGGATTCCCGTCCCGGCCATTGTTCGACATTCTTGCGGTCCGATCGCGAGGAACTGGGAGATGACGAGGGCGATGAGAAAATTCCTGGCAACCGCCAAAATCGTAGCTAGTGCCGCCGCCACATTGTTTGCCGCTGCATCCGCTCATGCAGCCCAGCCCCAACCTTGGGAAACCAGTTTTCAGCCTCCGGCGACCGACATTATGCGGCAGATCGAGTGGTTCGGGAACTACTCGTTCGCGTTCATCATTGTGATCATCGCCTTGGTGCTTTTCCTGATTGCCTACTGCATTTTGCGGTTCCGGGCGAGCGTCAACCCGACGCCGTCGCGCACCAGCCACAACACGCTGATCGAGGTCATCTGGACTGTCGGTCCCGTGGTTATCCTGCTCTGTCTCGCCATTCCCTCGTTCCAACTGCTGACCGCGCAATACACGCCGCCGGAAGAAGCCAAGCTGACCGTCAAGGCGACCGGCAATCAGTGGAACTGGGACTACGAATACCAGGTCGACAACACGCTTTCCTTTAATTCCGCGATCCTTCAGGATGCCGACAGGGCTGCTGCCGGCAAGGAAGATCGCGCCGAGTATCCGCGCCTGCTCGCCGTCGACAATGAGATGGTGGTGCCGGTCAGCACCATGACCCGCGTGCTGGTGACGGCGACCGACGTCATTCACGCCTTTGCCATGCCGTCCTTCGGCATCAAGACCGACGCGGTGCCGGGCCGCATCAACGAGGTCTGGTTCAAGGCCGACAAGGAAGGCCTCTATTACGGCCAGTGCTCGGAACTCTGCGGCAAGGACCACGCCTTCATGCCGATCGCCATTCGCGTCGTCTCCGATGCACAATACAAGACCTGGCTGGCGGCAGCCAAAACCGACCTTCCCGGCGCCAACAAGGCGCTGATGGCCGAGGTCGATGGCACGAACAAGGTAGCGGCCGCCGGCAATTGATGCCGCGACCAGAAAAGATTCAGGGAACGGAGCCGACCATGGCGCACGCTGCAGCTCACGACGACCACGACCACAAGCCGTATCATGGCTGGGTCCGGTGGGTGTATTCGACCAACCACAAGGACATCGGCACGCTTTATCTGATCTTCGCGATCATGGCGGGCTGCATCGGTGGCGCCTTGTCGGTCGTCATGCGCATGGAATTGCAGGAGCCGGGCATCCAGATATTCACTGGCCTGGCGCAGATGGTCTACGGCATGAATGGCGACGCCGCCATCGACGGGGGCAAGAGCATGTACAATGCTTTCACCACCGCGCATGCGCTGATCATGATCTTCTTCATGGTGATGCCGGCGCTGATCGGCGGCTTTGCCAACTGGATGGTGCCGATCATGATCGGCGCGCCGGATATGGCCTTCCCGCGCATGAACAACGTCTCGTTCTGGCTGCTGCCGCCGGCTTTCATCCTGCTGATTTTCTCGGCCTTCGTCCCGAGTGCGCCCGGCGCCTACGGCGTCGGCGGCGGCTGGACGCTTTATCCGCCGCTGTCGACATCGGGCCAGCCCGGACCGGCCATGGACCTGGCGATCCTGTCAATCCACATCGCCGGCGCCTCCTCGATTCTTGGCGCTATCAACTTCATCACCACCATCTTCAACATGCGCGCGCCCGGCATGACCATGCACAAGATGCCGCTTTTCGCCTGGTCTGTGCTGATTACCGCCTTCCTGCTGCTGCTGTCGCTTCCGGTGTTGGCCGGCGGCATCACCATGCTCTTGACCGACCGCAATTTCGGCACCACCTTCTTCGCCCCGGACGGTGGCGGTGATCCGATCCTGTTCCAGCACCTGTTCTGGTTCTTCGGCCATCCGGAGGTCTACATTCTGATCCTGCCGGGTTTCGGTATCATCAGCCATATCATCTCGACCTTTTCGAGGAAGCCGGTGTTTGGCTATCTCGGCATGGCCTATGCGATGGTTGCCATCGGCGCGGTGGGCTTCATCGTCTGGGCCCACCACATGTACACGACGGGCCTATCGCTCGACACCCAGCGCTATTTCGTCTTCGCCACCATGGTCATCGCGGTGCCGACGGGTGTGAAGATCTTCTCGTGGATCGCCACTATGTGGGGCGGGTCGATTTCGCTCAAGACCCCGATGCTGTGGGCGATCGGCTTCATCTTCCTGTTCACTGTTGGCGGCGTCACCGGTGTGCAGTTGGCCAATGCCGGCCTCGACCGCCCGCTGCACGATACCTATTTCGTGGTCGCGCACTTCCACTACGTGCTGTCGCTGGGCGCGGTCTTCGCGATCTTCGCCGGCTGGTACTACTGGTTCCCGAAAATGACCGGCTACATGTATTCGCCCGTGATCGCCAACACCCACTTCTGGGTCACTTTCGTCGGCGTCAACCTGGTCTTTTTCCCGCAGCACTTCCTCGGTCTTTCCGGTATGCCGCGTCGCTATATCGACTATCCGGATGCCTTCGCCGGCTGGAATATGGTGTCGTCCTACGGCTCGTACATCTCGGCTATCGGCGTCGTCATCTTCCTGTTCGGCGTCTTCGAGGCGTTCCAGAAGAAGCGGGTCGCCGGCGCCAATCCTTGGGGCGAGGGTGCGACCACGCTGGAATGGCAGCTGCCTTCGCCGCCGCCGTTCCACCAGTGGGAACAGTTGCCGAAGATCAAGTAGGCGGTTGCCTCCTTTAATACGGAACCGCCGGCCGACCGGCGGTTTTGGCCAACGGAATGATGGACTTTAAGTACGCATGGCCCTTGCCGAAGACAGACTGATTGACGAGCCGGGCTTCCGCATGTCGGAAGCGACAGCGGGCGATTTCTTCGCCCTGCTGAAGCCGCGCGTCATGTCGCTGGTGGTGTTCACTGCGTTTGTCGGCATGGTCGCCGCTCCGGTGACCATCAATCCGCTGCTGGCGGTGATCGCGATCCTAGCTATTGCCATCGGCGCCGGCGCCTCCGGTGCGCTCAACATGTGGTATGACGCAGACATCGATGCGGTGATGACGCGCACCGCCGGCCGTCCCGTGCCGGCCGGCCGTATCCGGCCAGGCGAGGCATTGAGTTTCGGCCTGGTGCTGTCGGTTCTGTCGGTGATGACGCTCGGCGTGCTGGTCAACTGGTTGGCAGCATCGCTTCTGGCCTTCACCATCTTTTTCTATGCCGTCATCTATACGATGTGGCTGAAGCGCTGGACGCCGCAGAACATCGTCATCGGCGGGGCTGCCGGTGCCATTCCGCCGGTCATAGGCTGGGCGGCGGTAACCGGATCGGTCAGCCTCGAAAGCTTGGTGCTGTTCCTGGTCATCTTCCTGTGGACGCCGCCACATTTCTGGGCGCTCGCGCTGTTCAAGTCGGAGGACTACGCCAAGGCAGGCATTCCGATGATGCCGAATGTCGCCGGCCAGGCCTCGACCAGACGCCAGATCTTTGCCTATGCGCTGGTCCTCGCGCCGGTTGGCGTGCTGCCCTGGGTTCTCGGGTTCACCACGCCGGTCTATGGCATCGTTGCATTGCTGCTCGGCGCCGGCTTCGTCTGGTATGCGTGGAGGGTGCTGCAAATGGCCGATGACGACCGGGCGATGAAGCCGGCCAAGGCCTTGTTCGGCTATTCGCTGCTCTATCTCTTCGCCATCTTCGCCGCCTACCTTGGCGATTGTGTCGTCGCGCGCGCGCTGACCATTGGTGGAGCATGAGCATGGCCGAAAAGAAGCTTGAACTGGTCACGTTGACCGAACGTCAGCAGAAGGCCCGCCGCAATCGCTCGGCCGCAATCGGTTTCGCGCTGGCGGCGCTGGTCGTCATATTCTACGTCGCGACCATCGTGAAATTTGGTCACAGTTTCCCCGGCTCGATGTGAGCTTAACATGACCAGGCAAACAGTCACCGATCCTAAGAAGAAGAATACGAACCGCGTCGTCGCCGGCGTCTGCATCGCGTTCTTCGGCGGCATGATCGGCATGGCCTACGCCGCGGTGCCGCTCTACGCGATGTTCTGCCAGGCGACAGGCTACGGCGGCACCGTCAAACGGGCGACCCAGCAATATGCCGATCGGGTGCTCGATCGCGACATCACCATCCGCTTCGACGCCAACACCGCCGGCGTTCCCTGGCAATTCCAGCCGGTCGCTCGCTCGATCACCATCAAGATCGGCGAAACCGCCGAGGCGCATTTCAGCGCGACCAACAAATTCAGCCGTCCCATCACTGGACGCGCCACCTTCAACGTGCAGCCGGAACTGGCCGGACCTTACTTCAACAAGGTCGAGTGTTTCTGCTTCACCGACACGACGCTGAAGCCGGGCGAGACACTGGACATGCCGGTCGTCTTCTATGTCGATCCCGACATCGTCAACGCGCCGGAATTGAAGGATCTGACGACGATTACCCTGTCCTACACGATGTTCCCGGTCGACAAGACCAAGCCGGTCGCATCATCGGTGCCGGCCGACGGCCGCCGCAACAAGATTTCAGATACCGAAGCAAGCCTCGGGGGTTGATATGGCAGACGCACACGCAAAACCACAACATGACTACCACCTCGTCGACCCGAGCCCGTGGCCGTTCCTGGGCTCCGTCGGGGCGCTGGTGACCGCGTTCGGCGGCGTCTGTTACATGCAATACCTCAAGGGCGGCGATTTCCCGATCTTCGGTTTCAATGTCGCCAATCCATGGCTGTTCTTCATCGGCCTGCTGATCGTCATCTACACGATGTTCGCCTGGTGGTCGGATACGATCAAGGAGGCGCATGAGGGACACCACACCCGTGTCGTGTCGCTGCATCTGCGCTACGGCATGATCATGTTCATCGCCTCCGAGGTGATGTTCTTCGTCGCCTGGTTCTGGGCCTTCTTCGACGCCAGCCTGTTTCCGGGCGAGGTCCATCAATACGCCCGTACTGCCTTCACCGGCGGCGTCTGGCCACCCAAGGGCCTCGAAGTTCTCGACCCTTTCCATCTGCCGCTCTACAACACCGTCATCCTGCTTCTGTCGGGTACCACGGTGACCTGGGCGCACCACTCGCTCATCCACGGCGACCGCAAGGGCCTGATCAATGGCTTGGTGCTGACCGTCGGCCTCGGCATGCTGTTCACGATGGTGCAGGCCTACGAGTACATGCACGCGCCGTTCGGCTTCAGGGATTCGATCTACGGCGCCACCTTCTTCATGGCGACCGGCTTCCATGGTTTCCACGTCATCATCGGCACGATCTTCCTGTTGGTCTGCCTGATCCGCGCCATAAAGGGCGATTTCACGCCCAAGCAGCATTTCGGCTTCGAGGCCGCCGCCTGGTACTGGCACTTCGTGGACGTGGTGTGGCTGTTCCTGTTTGCCTCGATCTACGTCTGGGCATCGAACGGCGCGATGATCGAACCGCACTGAGATCGAACTGAGGAAATCGACAAGGCGGCTGCGGCGACGTGGCCGCCTTATCTTTTGCGGCAAATGCTCCTAGGATGATCCCATGAGCGACGACAAGGCGATCTGGCCACCAATCGATCCGATCTCGGCCGGCTTGCATGGCCGCTGCCCCCGCTGTGGCGAGGGCAAGCTGTTCTCCGGGTTCCTCACGGTCGGCAATCGCTGCAGCAATTGCGGCCTCGATTATTCTTTCGCCGATGCTGGTGACGGGCCGGCGGTGTTCGTTATCCTGATCATCGGCTTCATCGTCGTCGGCCTGGCGTTGTGGATGGAGGTGACGCTCAATCCACCGCTTTGGCTGCATCTGCTGCTGTGGATTCCGCTGACGCTGGTGCTTTGCCTGGCGGCGCTCCGGCTGATCAAGGGCGTGCTGCTGACGCTGCAATACCGCAACAAGGCGGCCGAGGGCCGGCTGGACCGCGGCGAATGAGCGAGGCATCAGGTTCGGTGGCCGGCCGGTCGCGGCCCAAGCGCGCATTGGCGCTCGGCCTGGGTATCGTCGTGTTTTTGATCCTGCTGGCGCTCGGCACCTGGCAGGTTCAGCGCCTGCACTGGAAAGAGGGCCTTCTCCAGACGATCGACCAGCGCACGCATTCGGCGCCCGTGCCATTGGCCGAGGTCGAAAAGCGGTTTGCTGCCGCCGGCGACGTGGACTACACGCCGGTGATAGTGACCGGCACTTTCCTGCATCAAGACGAGCGGCATTTCCTCGCCACCTGGGAAGGCCAGTCCGGTTTCGACGTTTTCACGCCGCTGCAGCTCGACGATGGCCGTTTCGTGCTGATCAACCGCGGCTTCGTGGCCTACGATTTCAAGGATCCAGCCAAGCGGCCGCAGGGGCAGGTAACGGGCAAAGTGACGGTGACGGGGCTCGCCCGCAACCCGCTGCCGGCCAAGCCCTCGATGATGCTTCCCGACAATGACCCGCAGAAGAACATCTTCTACTGGAAGGACCGTGACGCGATGGCCTCGAGCGCCGGCCTGCCGACAGGTGCGGCGCTGGTGCCGATCTTCATCGATGCGAACGCCACGCCCAACCCCGGCGGGCTGCCGGTTGGCGGTGTCACCGTCATCGACCTGCCGAACAGCCATCTGCAATATGCGATAACCTGGTACGGCCTTGCCGCCGCCCTTGCCGGCGTCCTGATCTCCTGGCTCCGCCGCCCGGCGAAAGACCAATGATCGCCGCCACTACCCTTGACAGGGCAGGGCCGCGCACCTCATTTCGCGCCTTGAGCTCAGAAGTCATAGTCCGATCAACCGGCCCACAATCAGCGTAAGATGCAATCATGCTTCACACAAAGCCGCCGCTGACCATCCGGCTCTGCCAGCCCCGCGGTTTCTGTGCGGGCGTTGACCGTGCCATCCAGATCGTCGTGCTGGCGCTGAAGAAATACGGCGCGCCGGTCTATGTCCGCCACGAGATCGTGCACAACCGCTACGTCGTCGAAGGGCTGCAAAGCCTTGGCGCGGTGTTCATCGAGGAGCTCTCCGAGATCCCGCCCGAGCATCGCCAGAGCCCGGTCGTCTTTTCGGCGCATGGCGTGCCGAAATCGGTGCCGGCCGACGCCCAGTCCCGCAACCTGTTCTATCTCGACGCGACTTGCCCGCTGGTCTCGAAAGTCCACAAGCAGGCGATGCGCCATCAGCGGCTTGGCCGCCACGTGCTCTTGATCGGCCATGCCGGGCATCCGGAGGTGATCGGCACAATGGGCCAGTTGCCGGACGGCGCGGTAACTCTGATCGAGACCGAGGCCGACGCCGCAAGCTTCGTGCCCGCAGACCCACAAGCGCTCGGCTTCGTCACCCAGACGACGCTGTCGGTCGAGGATACCGCCGGTATCATCCGCGCCCTGCAGCAGCGTTTTCCCGAGCTGCACGCGCCGGCGGCGGAATCGATCTGTTATGCCACCACCAATCGCCAGGAAGCGGTCAAGGAAACAGCGGCCGGCGCCGATCTCTTCCTGGTTGTCGGCGCACCTAACTCGTCCAACTCGCGGCGCCTGGTCGAAGTGGCCGAGCGCGCCGGCGCCTCGATGTCGCTTCTCGTGCAGCGCGCCTCCGAAATTCCGTGGAATGAGATTGCCGGCATTTCGACGCTCGGCCTGTCGGCGGGCGCCTCGGCGCCGGAGATCATCGTCGACGAGATCGTCGATGCGTTCAGGCAGCGCTTCGACGTGACCATCGAGCTGGCCGTGACGGCGACGGAGACGGAGGACTTTCCGGTGATGCGGGTGTTGCGCGATGTCGAACTGACGGCTGCCGACATGGCCTTCGTCAACGGGGCCGCGTAGCAACGATGGCGGTTTACACCGACGTCAACGAGGGCGAGCTCGGCGCATTCCTCAGGAACTATCCGGTCGGCGACCTCTTGTCCTACAAGGGCATCGCCGAAGGCACCGAAAACTCGAATTTTCTGCTGCACACCAGCAGCGGCTCCTACATCCTGACGCTTTACGAGAAGCGCGTCGACAAGGCTGACCTGCCGTTCTTTCTCGGCCTCATGGCCCACCTCGCCAGAAAGGGCATTTCATGTCCGCTCCCGGTCACCGCACATGATGGCGGCGTGATCGGAACACTTGCCGGCCGGCCGGCGGTCATCATCACCTTTCTCGAAGGCCTGTCGCTGCGGCGGCCGACGGCTGCACATTGCGGCGAGGTCGGCAAGGCGCTGGCGGCACTGCATCTCGCCGGCGCGGATTTTCCGATGACCCGCCCCAACGCCCTTGCCATCGATGGCTGGCGCAAGCTGTGGAATGCCGCCCGCGCCCGCGCCGACGAGGTCGAGCCGGGACTGGCGGCCGAGGTCGATGCCGATTTCGCCGATTTCGAGCGGAACTGGCCGAACGGTCTGCCGCAAGGCATCATCCATGCTGATCTTTTCCCGGACAATGTGTTTTTCCTCGGCGAGAAACTGTCCGGGCTGATCGACTTCTATTTCGCCTGCAACGACCTCTATGCCTATGACGTTGCCACGTGCCTGAACGCCTGGTGCTTCGAGAAGGATTTTTCCTTCAATCTGACCAAGGGCACGGCGCTGCTTGCCGGCTACCAAAGCGTGCGGCCGTTGAGCAGTGACGAGAAAGCTGCGCTGCCGATGCTGGCGCGCGGTTCGGCGCTGCGCTTCATGCTGACCCGGCTCTACGACTGGCTGACGGTCCCGGACGGCGGCCTGGTGATGAAACGCCACCCGACCGAGTATATCCGCCGGATGCGCTTCCACCGGGCGATCAACTCTCCTTCCGAATATGGACTGACATGACCAAGCGCGTTGAAATCTTCACCGATGGTGCCTGTTCGGGCAATCCCGGGCCTGGCGGCTGGGGCGCAATCCTGCGCTTCAACGGCGCAATCAAGGAGCTCCATGGTGGCGAGGCTCTGACCACCAACAACCGCATGGAGTTGTTGGCGGCCATCTCGGCGCTCAATGCGCTCAAGGAGCCTTGCGTCGTCGATCTTTATACCGACAGCAACTACGTCAAGGACGGCATTTTCGGCTGGATCGACGGCTGGAAGCGCAACGGCTGGAAGACGGCCGCCAGGCAGCCGGTGAAGAATGCCGAGCTGTGGCAGCAGCTCGACGCTGCGCGCAACCGCCACCAGGTCACCTGGCATTGGGTCAAGGGCCACGCCGGCCATCCCGAGAACGAGCGCGCCGACGAATTGGCGCGGCTCGGCATGGCGCCATTCAAGACGAAGTCGGCGAAACCCGTGCTCGCGTCCGTGCCGCCGGAGGAAGGCACCCACTCCAGGCAATCGGCGGCCAAGAAGGTTCGGCGCTCGACCCAGAGTTATTGATCCGGTTGAACTGGCGTGTCAGCGGATCAGAAGAGCGGTGCCGAACAGTCCGATGGCAAACACCGTATGCGACACAAGATTGAGGGCGCGGACCTGCATCGGATTGGGCCGCTTCGAAGCGGCCCAGCCGGCGCCCATGCCGGGCGCCAGCAGAAACCACCCGGCGCCGACGGTGACGATGCCGAGCATAAAAGCCGGCAGGAAGGTCGGCGCGGTGAGCCAGGCCGTTCCGGCCAGCACGACCAGTATGACGCCGTAGACGATGCCGACAGCATAATGAAAGGCCCAGCCAAGTACTGATTCATGCGGGTAGGGCGAGGCCTCGCCAATGTCGTCATGGAAGACCTTGCCTTCCCTGAGATGCCAGACCCAGCGGCCGACCAGCCCCCAGTTCGGCCGCGGCTGAGCAAACGCCTTGTTCAGGAAAATCGCCCAGACATCCATAAGCGCGGTTGCGCCGATGCCGATCGCGACGCTGCGCCAGACGATGTCAGACATAATCGAGGTCCCCAGAAGCAAGCAGTCCCGAAGGGCCGACGCATGGTCCCGAAAAACCGGGTCGGCTTTCGGAAGGATCATGCGCCGATGCAAAAGTCAGCGTCCTTTGGACGTTGAGCGCTCGAAGGCGCCCTTTGCCGTGCCTGGCCTAGGCTGTCGCCAGGACGGAAAGCTGTCCGAGAATGTGAGCCGCACCGGATTCGTCGACGCCGGGCTTTGTCTCGACATTGAGTGCGGTGACCTTGCCGTCATCGACGATCATCGAAAAACGCTTCGAGCGTAGCCCCATGCCGCCGCTGGAGAGGTCGGCGTCGAGGCCGACGGATTTGGCGAAATCGCCATTGCCATCGGCAAGATAAAGGATTTTGCCTTCACCGCCGCTGAAGCGGGCCCAGGCCCCCATAACGTGAACATCGTTGACCGAGACAACGGCGATAGTGTCGACGCCGCGCGCCAGGATGGCGTCGTAATTGTCCAGGTAGCCGGGCAGATGATTGTTGCTGCAGGTCGGCGTGAAGGCGCCTGGAACGCCAAACAGCACGACCTTCTTTCCTGAGAATATCTCGCCCGTCGTTATCGGCTTTGCACCGTCGGCGGTCATTGTCTTGAAGGTCGCATCGGGCAGTTTGTCGCCAACGGAGATCGTCATGATGGTCCTCGCTTGGAAATGGAAGGGAGTGTCCTTGCGATAGCGAATTAAGGCGCGCCCGGCAACCGTCCAGACGTTGGCATCACGGGAATGGCAACAGGCCTTCGACCGCGCCTGCGGCACTTGTCAGTGTGTAGTGCAGGCCGCCATCGGTTGGCGTTGTCGACGGCCTGTCGAGGATCGGCACAGTAAAGATCAGCTTGCCATCCTTTTCGCTGCGTGCCGGGGCACCGAACATGTAGTCGCGTTCGCCGGCAACGAAGAAGTCGGCGCCCTCGGGGCTGCCCGGAAAGCTCGCTTCGACAATCAGCGTTTCGTGGTCGCCCGGCAGTACGTTTATGCCGAAATCGGGCGTTGCCGTGGCGGGCAGGGTGGCAAGGCCTGCCTTGACCAGTGCCGCGTCCTCGGCGTTGTCCGGATCGGCGCCGGGATCGACGGTCAGCCTTGTCTGCACCGGGATGCAGATGGTTTCGCAGATGCCGAGGAAAATGTCCGCATCGATGACGGCCGGCTGGCCGGGCGCGGCAAGCGTGAACGTCACCGGCAACGAAACGGGGTGGTCGTAGCCGGCCCATTTGCCGTAGCCGTCGTCGTGGCGCTGCGGCGGCGGAAACGAAAGCGTCGCGTCGGCAATGTTGGTGCTGGCCGAGACGTCGATCTGTGGCGGCACGCCCGCATCGCCCGGATCGCGCCAATAGGTCTTCCAGCCGGGCTTCAGCGCAATGTCGAGGACGCCCTGGAGACGCCCGGCCTCATCGGCCTTGCCGCTCGTCACCAGCCGCACCCTGCCGCCTTCGCTGTTGTACCAGGCCGATGAGGAGGCTGAGGCGGGGAGGCCGGTCGCCGATCCAATGGCTACGCCAAGCAGCAGGATTTTCAAGCTTTGCATGGCAATGATTTGATCGTCTGTTGATGGCCGCACAATGATTTCATGACGCCGCCGGCATCATATTTGCGTGACCTTCGATTTACGAGCCTGATCAAATCGGGCGCCGCCCATCTTTTCGACGCCCCGGAAACGCGTTACGCTGTGGCCATGGATTTGTTGCGCCATAAAAGGACGGCCGCAGGACCCGGCTTTCTCGACGATCAGTTCCTGATTGCCATGCCCGGCATGAAGGATGACCGCTTCACGCGCTCTGTCATCTACATTTGCGCGCACAGCGACGAAGGCGCGATGGGGCTGATCATCAACCAGACGCAGCAGATGCTGTTTCCGGACCTGCTCGTGCAACTCGGCATCATGAACGAGCTGGAGGCAATTCGCCTGCCGCCACCGGCGCGCGACTTCGTCGTGCGCAATGGCGGACCGGTGGATCGTAGCCGCGGCTTCGTTCTGCATTCGGGCGACTACCGGGTGGAATCCTCGCTCGCCGTGTCCGACGATGTCTGTCTGACCGCGACCGTCGACATATTGCGCGCCATCTCCTCCGGCCGCGGACCCCGGCGGGCTCTGATGGCGCTTGGCTATGCCGGCTGGGGTGCGGGCCAGCTTGAAAACGAGATCGTCGAGAATGGCTGGCTGACTTGCCCGGCAAGTGCCGAGCTTCTGTTCGACGCCGACATCGATCGCAAATATGACCGGATCCTCGCCTCGATCGGCATTGATCTCGCGCATCTCAGCCTGGCTGCCGGTCACGCCTGAACCTCATTACGTCCTGAAACTTGTCACGCTTGGGTCAACGGATACTGTTCCTTCAGCGTCTTCAGCACCTGGTCGCCCGGCATCGGCGCGCCGAACATGAAGCTCTGCACGTACTCGCAGCCCATCTGCCGCAACTCCAGCGCATCGCTCTCGTCCGAAATGCCTTCGGCGACAACCGACAGGCCGAGTTCATGCGCCATATTGACCATGGATTTGAGCAGCACCGCACGTTTCGGCGTCGCGTCGTCGACGAAGCTCTTGTCGATCTTGATGGTGTCGAATGGAAAGCGCGTCAGATAGGCCAGCGATGAATAGCCGGTGCCGAAATCATCCAGCGACAGGCCGATGCCAAGCTGCTTCAGCTTGGTCAGCACATGGGCGGTCTGCTCGGGATTGTCCATCACCAGCGATTCGGTGAGTTCGAGCCGGAAGCAGCGCGGTTTCAGGTTGGCTCGCGCGATCACCGAGCGGACGTCGCTGACCAGGTCGCGGCGGATGAGCTGACGGCTGGACAGATTGACCGAGACCGACAGCGGCGCATCGCCGATCTGCTTTTGCCATCCCGCCAGGTCTTCGGCAGCCTGTTGCATGGCGAACAGCCCAAGCTGCACGATCAGGCCACAGTTTTCGGCGACCGGAATGAAATCAGCCGGCGGGATCATGCCGCGACGCGGATGGTCCCAGCGCAGCAGCGCTTCGAAGCCTGCGACGCTGCCGTCCTCCAGCCGCACGATCGGCTGGTAGGCAAGCGTGAATTCGCGTCGTTCGATGGCGCGGCGCAGATCGGACTCGAACTGCAGCCGGTCGGTGCCGACGGTGCGGAAGGCGGGACGGAACGGCTCGATCCGGTCGCCGCCGAAGCGCTTGGCCTGATGCATGGCAAGCTCGGCATCCTTGACCATGTCCTCGGCCGAGGTCTGCGTGGCGGTCCAGGTGATCAGCCCGATCGAGGCCGTCAGCACGATCTCGCGCTTGGCGAAGGTGATCGGGTTGTTGATGGCGTGCTTGATGGCATCGGCAATGGCCGCGATGCGGGCCGGATCCTGCTCCGACAAAAGCATCAGCGCGAACTGGTCGCCGGCAAAGCGCGACAGCGAATCCTTCGGCTTGAGCAGTCGGTGCAGCCGCCGCGCGATAGTCAAAAGGATGGTATCGCCGGCCGAGATGCCGAGCCCGTCATTGACCTGCTTGAAGCGGTCTATGTCGATGACGAAGACGGTCGGGCGCACCTTCTCTTCGGTGCGGGCGATCGAAATGATCGCCTCCAGCCGGTTCATGAACAACTCGCGGTTGGGCAGGCCGGTCAGATTGTCGTGCACGGCGTCATGCAGCAGCCGTTCCTCGGACTTCTTCTGCTCCGTCACGTCGACCATGGTGCCGACGCAGCGGATGACCTCGCCGTCCGAGCCGATCACCGGCCGGGCGCGCAGCGAAAACCAGTGATAGTGCCCGTCGGCGCCGCGCAGGCGGAAGTTTTGCGACACCCGGCCGCGCCGGTGCTCGAGCACCACGTCGAGTGTCGTGCGAAACGTGTCGCGGTCGTCGGCATGCAGCACCGGCAGCCAGTTGCGGGCGGGCCCGCCGAGACTGTTGGGGGCAAGGCCGAGCTGACTGCTGACGTCGGGACGAGTGACGACGCGGTCGCGCAGCACGTCCCAGTCCCACACGGTATCGCCCGATCCGGCAACCGCCAGCGCCTGCCGCTCGAGATCGGAGAACAGGCCCTGATGCAGGGCGCCGCCGGCAAAAGCGTGCTGCATCACCGTGAAGCCGATCAGCAGGATGATGAGGATCAGCCCGCCGCCCAGCGCCGGCTGGGCGATATCGTTGTCCAGCATGCCGGTGATTGCCATCCACGATCCGCATAGCCACAGCAGAACCATCACCCAACTGGGCACCAGCATGATGGCGCGGTCGTAACCGCGGATACCGAGGAAGATGATCAGGCCGAGCCCGGTCAGCGCGGTGGCGGCGAAGGACAGCCTGGCAATGCCGGCGGCGACCGCCGGATCGATGATGGCGACACCGGCGATCAGCACCAGCCCGAGAATCCAGACCAGCGCGCCGTAGCTGAAATGGCCGTGCCACCGGTTGAGGTTGAGATAGGCAAACAGGAACACCACGAAGGTCGCCGCGAGCGCCACCTCCGTTCCGGCGCGCCACATCTGCTCATTGCCCGGTGAGATCTCTATGATCTTGTTGAGAAAGCCGAAATCGACGCAGATATAGGCAAGCACCGCCCAGGCTAGGGCCGCCGTTGCCGGGAACATCGAGGTCCCCTTGACGACGAAAAGAATGGTCAGGAACAGCGCCAGCAGGCCGGCAATGCCGATGACGATGCCACGAAACAGCGTGTAGGAATTGACCGAGTCCTTGTAGGATTCAGGGTCCCACAGATAGACCTGCGGCAGCTTGGGCGAGGCGAGCTCGGCGATGAAGGTAATCACCGTTCCGGGGTTCAACGTCACCCGGAACACGTCGGCGTCGGGGCTGGTCTGGCGGTCGAGCGCAAAGCCTTCGCTGGGCGTGATCGCGGCGATACGGGTCGAGCCGAGATCCGGCCAGAACAGGCCGGAATTCACCAGCCGGAAATGCGGTGCGACAATCAGCCTGTCGAGCTGCTGGTCGGTGGTATTGGCCAGCGCGAACACCGCCCAGTCACCGCTCGAGCGCGCATCATTTGCCTCGACCTCGATGCGCCGCACGATGCCGTCCGGGCCTGGCGCGGTCGACACCTGAAAATTCTCGCCCTGGTTCCGGTAGATCAAGACGGCCCCCGAAAGATCGAGCGCAACGTCGTCGCGGGCGATCTTGATCGGTTCTACGGCAAAGGCCGAGGACGCCGCGCAGAGCGTGACGATTGCCGCCAGCATAAAGGCAAGCAGCGACCCCTTGCGCAGAAAATTCGTCAAAATCAGCCCTTTGTTCCAACGCCCGGCGGATCGTCCGCGATTCGGGCGTATAGGTAATGGTCCTGCCAGATGCCGTTGATCCTGAGATAGGATCGTAGCAGTCCTTCGCGCCGGAATCCGGCTTTTTCAAGCACGCGGATCGACCGGGCGTTGTCGGGAATACAGGCAGCTTCGATCCGGTGCAATCGCAGCGTTTCGAAGGCGAAACGCGTCACCACTCTTACGGCATCGGTCATCAGGCCGCGTCCGCTGAAGCGCTCGCCGATCCAGTAGCCGATATGGCCGCTTTGGGCGACCCCGTGGCGGATATTGCCGAGGGTGATACCGCCGGCCAGCTTGCCGCTGCTTTTCTCGAAGATGAAGAAGGCGATCGCCGTCCCCTGCGCGTAGTCCTCGCGGTAGCGCCCGATACGATGCCGCCACGCCGTGCGGTCGAGTTCGTCAGGGGTCCATCGCGGCTCCCACGGCTCAAGGAAGGCGCGGCTTTCACTGCGCAGCACCGACCACTCGCGATAGTCGTTGGTCAGCGGTACGCGCAGCGTGACAAGCTCGCCCTTCAGTGCCGGCAGGTCGCGGCGAAAGAAAGGGAGCGCGAACACGACGCTCGAGTAGGCTTAGACGGCGAGCTTGCGGGCAGTGGTCTGCGTGCCCGAAAGCGAATCGAGGATCGCCTCATAGGGCGCGAGCGTACCCACCGGCCCGACGGCTGTAAGCGTCGGCTTGGTCGAAAAAAGCCGCGACGACAGGTCCGTCAGCCGCTCGACCGTCAGCGCCGACAGCCGCTCCATCAACTCTTCCTTGGCTATCGGCCTGCCGAACAGAAGCAACTGCCTGGCGATCTGCGAGGCGCGGCTGGCCGGGCTCTCGGCCGACATGATCAGCCCGGCGCGGTACTGCGCACGCGCCCGGTCGAGCTCCTCCTGCAGGATGTTTTCACCGGCCTTTTGCAGCTCGTCGATGATCACAGGCACCAGCTCGGCAATATCGCTTTGTCCGGTCGCCGCATGGACCCCGAAGACGCCCGTGTCGGAAAAACCCCAATGGAAGGCGTAGACCGAATAGCACAGGCCGCGTTTCTCGCGGACTTCCTGGAAAAGCCGCGACGACATGCCGCCGCCCAGGATCATCGACAGGACCTGGGAGGCGTAGAAATCGCGGACGTGATAGGCGCGGCCCTCGAAACCCAGCACGATCTGCGCGTCCATCAGGTCGCGGTCCTCGCGAAAATCGCCGCCGACATACTGCGCATATTGCGGGATGGTGCCGTCGGCCTTGCCGCGGAAGCTGCCGAGACGCTTTTCGACCTCCCGCACGAAATCGTCGTGCTTGATATCGCCGGCCGCCACCATCACCATGTTCTCGGCGCCGTACTGTCGTTCGATGAAGTCGTGCAGCTGCTTCGAAGTGAAGGATTTGACGGTTTCCGGCGTGCCAAGAATCGAGCGGCCGATAGTCTGGTGGCGGAAGGCGGTCTCGGTAAAGTGATCGAAAACGACGTCGTCGGGCGTATCGTGCGCGGCGCCGATCTCCTGCAGAATCACATGCTGCTCTCGTTCCAACTCCTGCGGATCGAATTCGGATTCCTGCAGGATGTCGGAAAGGATATCGACGGCCAGCGGCACGTCGTCGCTCAGAACCCTTGCATAATAGGAGGTCGTCTCGACGCTGGTGGCGGCATTGATCTCGCCGCCGACGTCCTCGATCTCCGAGGCGATCTCGAAGGCGCTTCGCCGACTGGTGCCCTTGAAAGCCATGTGCTCGAGCAAGTGCGCCATTCCGTGCTCTTCGTCACGCTCGTTGCGTGCGCCCGACTTGACCCAGGCGCCAAGGGCAACAGATTCGAGGCTTGGAAGGGTTTCGGTGGCGACTGTCAGGCCGTTCGACAGACGGCTTACCTCAACACCCATATGGCAATTACTCCCTAACGCGCCGCCCGCGTGTGGCGGCCGACATAATCTTCCACCATTTTCAGGTCGGATGGAAGTACCGTGTATTTTTCCTCGGCACTCATCAACCCGCCTAGCCATGCAGGCAGGGCAGGCGACACGCCGCTGGCGGCTTCGACGGCGGCGGGAAACTTTGCCGGGTGCGCAGTGCCCAGCACCACCATCGGCACCTCACCCGCAGCCTTGCCGGCGGCCACATGCACGGCCGCGGCGGTATGCGGGTCGAGCAGATAGCCGCTCGCCGCAAGTGTGGTGCGGATGGTGGCGGCGACCTCGTCCATGGTGGCGCGGCCGGCGTCGAATTCGGACCGGATCTTGGCGATTTCGCCGGCCTCGATGGTGAAGGCGCCGGACTGCTTGAGCCCGTTCATGTAGCGCCGCACGGCCGAGGCATCGCGGCCGGACGCTTCGAACAGCAAGCGTTCGAAGTTCGAAGACACCTGGATGTCCATCGAGGGGGACGTGGTCGAAAAGACCCCCTTCATGCGGTATTCGCCGGTTGCCAGCGTGCGCGCCAGAATATCGTTGTCGTTGGTGGCGATGATCAGCCGTTCGATCGGCAGCCCCATCTTCTTGGCGGCATAGCCGGCGAAGATGTCGCCGAAATTGCCGGTCGGCACGGTGAAGGAAACCGGCCTGTCGGGCGCGCCGAGCGACAGCGCGGAGGAGAAATAATAGACGATCTGGGCCATGATGCGGGCCCAGTTGATCGAGTTGACGCCGGACAGCGATACCCGGTCACGAAAACCGTGGTCGTTGAACATGTCCTTTACCAGGCTCTGGCAGTCGTCGAAATTGCCTTCGATCGCCAACGCATGGACGTTTGCGGCGGTCGAGGTCGTCATCTGCCGCTGCTGTACCGGCGAGACGCGGCCGTGCGGGAAAAGCACGAAGATGTCGGTGCGGTTGCGCCCGGCAAAGGCATCGATGGCGGCCCCTCCGGTGTCGCCGGAGGTGGCGCCGACAATGGTGGCGCGCTGGTCACGCTCGGCCAGCACATGGTCCATCAGCCGTGCAAGAAGCTGCATCGCCACGTCCTTGAAAGCGAGCGTCGGGCCGTGGAAGAGCTCGAGCACGAAGCTGTTCGGCCCGGTCTGCACCAGCGGGCAGACGGCCTCATGGCGGAAGGTTGCATAGGCTTCGCGCACCAGCCGTTCGAACACCGGCGCCGCGATCTCGCCGCCGAGGAACGGCGACAGCACGCGGATGGCAAGATCGGGATAGGCAAGGCCGCGCATGGCGCGGATCTCGGCTGCGGAAAAATGCGGCCAGGCGCTCGGCAGGTAGAGCCCGCCGTCGCGCGCCAGTCCGGCCAGCACCGCGTCGGAAAATCCAAGCGCGGGCGCTTCCCCGCGGGTACTCACATATTGCATCGTCACGTTTCCATTGCTGCCGGGAATTTTCGCCCGCCGCGAGGTGGTGGATTTCTGCGCTGGATCAGTCGCATTTTTGCCGCGCGGTTGATATACGTCACCGGCTTTGCGAGAGGGAAGTGCAGTTCATGGCGTTTCATTCATTCAACGGTCGTTTTGTCGCGGGTGTGGCGCTCACCGGCTTTATGCTTGCCGCCGCAGGTTGCCAATCGAGCGACAATGGAATTCTCGGCTTCGGCAAAAAGGATGCGACGCCGCCACCGCCACCCGATCCAAAGGTGCTTTCCAGCCAGTTGCAGGCCTATTGCCCGAAAGTGACGTTGCGTGACGGCACCGCCTTCTTCAATACCTACGCCAAGAGCGGTCCGAAGCCGAAGAAAAAACCCGATGTTGCCGCCGAGGAAGCCGCCCAGCCGGCAGTGGACGCGGCAGGCGTCGATCAGCCGGACGATTCCGCCAAGATCATCTATCAGGCTTCGATCACCGATGTGACCCGCGACTGCAGCCGCGCCAACGGCTCCTTGTCGATGAAGATAGCCGTCGCCGGCAAGGTCGTGCCTGGCCCGATGTTCACCCCCGGGACCATCACCATGCCGATCCGCATCGCGGTGATGCACGGCACCGAAGTTCTCTATTCGCAGCTTCACTCCTATCAGGTCCAGGTTACCGATCCTTCGAGTGCCACGCAGTTCGTCTTCACCGATTCCAACGTCGTCGTTCCGGAGCCGACGGCGAAGGACTACCAGGCATATGCCGGGTATGACGAGGGCGCTCCGAAAGTAGCGACAGACAAGCCGAGGAAGAAGAAAGCCGCCGCGACCAACTAAGCCGCTGCATTCGTGCCACGGCGGTTGGAGGCGGCCTCTCAGGCGTCCGCCGACCATTCCGACAGCGCGGCGATCACGCTTTTCAGCTCCGCCCAGCGGCGGATGACCGTTTCCGCGCCGGCCTCGGTCAGCGCATCGGCGTGGCCGGGATAGCTGTGCGCCGCGCCGGTGAAGCCGATGACGCGCATTCCCGCCGTCTTGGCGCCGGTGACGCCATGCACCGAATCCTCGATGACAAAGGTGTTCGCAGGATCGGCCTTGAGCTTTTCCGCGGCGAACCGAAACACGTCCGGCGCCGGCTTGGTTTTCCCGGTCGGAGTTTCCAGCGAGGAAAAGATACGGCCGGCAAAGAACGGCAAAAGCTGCACCTTCTCCAGCATGAATTCGATCCGCTCCGAGCGCGAATTCGAACAGACGCAGCGCGGCACTGCTACCGCGGCGACAGCCTCGTGCGCCCCGTCGATGGCACGCACGTCGCTGCGCAGCCTACGATCGACCAGCTGTTCCTCCTTGTCGATCAGCGAGGCCTGGAACGGGATCCGGGACTTTTCCTCGACCCGCATCATGATGTCCTTGAAAGTCAACCCGGCATAGACCTCGGAAATCTCCTCGGCCGATATCTCGTAGCCGGCCGAGGTCAACAGCTCGGCATCGATCCGCGCGGCGATGATTTCGGAATCGACGAGCACGCCGTCGCAATCGAAGATGACAAGGTCTGGCTGGGGCATGGTGATCCGGAAAGCGGGATGAAGGGAATGCCGAGGGCTTTTTGGTCCAAACGGCTCAGGCGGCGCGGCATACACCAACAGGCCGGGCTTCGCAAATTCGGCGGGCTGCTTCACTGAATATTTACGCTGATCGGTAACCATAACGGACAGTAAACAGTAACGCGTGCCTTGGGTGTCACAATGTCTGCCGTGCGTCTTCTCGACGAGCTTTCCGATGTTCCCCAGCAATCCGAGTGGCTGGATACGATCCTGAAGGGCGACTGCGTCGCCGCGCTCGAACGGCTGCCGGAAAAGTCGATCGACGTGATCTTCGCCGATCCGCCCTATAATTTGCAGCTCGATGGCGATCTGCACCGGCCCGATCAATCCAAGGTCGATGCCGTCGACGACCATTGGGACCAGTTCGACAGTTTTGAGGCCTACGACGCCTTCACCCGCGCCTGGCTGCTGGCGGCGCGCCGTGTGTTGAAGCCCAACGGCACGATCTGGGTTATCGGCTCCTACCACAATATTTTCAGGGTCGGGGCCAAGATGCAGGACCTGGGCTTCTGGATCCTCAACGACGTCGTCTGGCGCAAGACCAATCCAATGCCGAATTTCCGTGGCCGCCGTTTCCAGAACGCGCATGAGACGATGATCTGGGCATCGCGCGACCAGAAGGGCAAGGGTTACACATTCAACTACGAGGCGCTGAAGGCGTCGAACGACGACGTCCAGATGCGCTCGGACTGGCTGTTTCCGATCTGCACCGGCGGCGAGCGCCTGAAGAACGACAATGGCGACAAATTGCATCCGACGCAGAAGCCGGAAGCGTTGCTTGCCCGCGTCATGACGGCATCGACCAGGCCGGGCGACATCGTGCTCGACCCGTTCTTCGGTTCAGGCACCACCGGGGCTGTGGCCAAGCGGCTTGGCCGCCACTTCGTCGGCATTGAGCGCGAACAAACCTATATCGATGCCGCCATGGAACGTATCGATGCGGTCCGGCCGCTGGAAGGCGCCAATTTGACGGTACTGACCGGCAAGCGCGCCGAGCCGCGCGTCGCCTTCGTCACCCTTCTCGACAATGGCCTGGTGGCGCCAGGCGCCACGCTCTACGACGCCAAGAAGCGCTGGGCGGCAAAAGTGCGCGCCGACGGCACGCTGGCCATCGGCGACAGTGCCGGGTCGATCCACAAGATCGGCGCCGAGGTGCAGGGGCTGGACGCCTGCAACGGATGGACCTTCTGGCATTATGAGCGCAGCGGCGGCCTGACCCCGATCGACGAGCTTCGCCGCATTGCTCGGCTAGGCATGGAGCGGGCGGGCGCCTGACGGCTTCCGAGTTGCGGCAGATCGGTTAATGCGAAGGCTCAACCAACTCCTGGAACCGATTCAAATCACATTTTGATCCCAAGACTCTCAAGGTCCGCCCTGAGCGTCTTTGCATCGGTGAACAGCACCGACTGCCAGCCCGCCGCCTTGGCGCCGTCGACGTTCTTCTGGCTGTCGTCGATGAACAGCGTCGCTGACGGCTCGAGGCTGAACGCGGCGACGTGGTGGTCATAGATGGCGCGATCCGGCTTGATCTGGCGGATGTCGCCGGAAACGGTGACGCCGCGCGGCCGATTGAGGAAATCGAAGCGCTCGCGGGCCTCGGCGAGCGTATCTGCAGCGAAATTGGTGAGCATCGTCACGTCATGGCCGCTGTCGATTAGGCCGATCATGATGGCGACGCTGTCCTCATAGGCGTGAGGCACCATCTCGTGCCAGTGCCGGCGGAAATTGCGGATATTTTCGGCGTGCTCGGGATATTGCGCGATCGCCAGCGCTTCGGCCTCTTCCCAACTGCGGCCGCGATCCTGCTCGATGTTCCAATCATGCGTGCAGACATTGTCGAAGAACCATTTCCGTTCGTCGGGATCGGGGATCAAGCGACTGAAGGGCAGGTCCGGATCATAGTGGATCAGCACTTTGCCGATATCGAAAACGATGTGGCGGATTTCAGTCATTCTTCTCTCTTTCAACGCGGCCGCTGCTTTTTCGTCGCGCCCGGTATCGCCGCTTCGATTACCTTTTTCACGACGCTCGGCAGCGCTTCCCCGGAAATTTCATGGGCCAGCGACCAGAAATGCCCGACCGGGGCGGCACTGTCGGTGTCCGCCTTGAACACGTCGAGTTCAAGCGCAAAATGGGTGAAGACATGGCCGATGCGTCCGGCCTGCCGCCAGTTGCCGGGGAAGGGGGCTGCCGCTTCCGTGGTGGCGCCGTCTATGCGCGCCGTCCAGCCGGTCGTCGGCACCTCAGTCATGCCGCCGAGCAGGCCTTTGTCCGCGCGCTTGCGCAGAAGGATGGCGCCGTCGCGCCTGACGGCAACGAAGGCGGCACCGCGGCGTAAGGGTCTTTCGGCCTTGGGCAGGCGGACCGGAAAGCGTTCGGGGTCGCCCGAGGTCGTGGCGCTGCAGCCCTCGCGAACGGGGCACAGCATGCAGCGGGGCCGGCGCGGCGTGCAGATCGTCGCGCCCAGGTCCATCATCGCCTGCGCGAAGTCGCCGGGCCTTGTCGGGGGAACCATGCGTTCGACCTGGCCGCGTATCTCGCCCTTGGCTTCGCCCCGCGGCGTGGCGATCGAAAACAGCCGAGAGACGACCCGTTCGACATTGCCGTCGACGACCGCGGCTGGTCGGTCGAAGGCGATCGCTGCGATCGCCGCCGCCGTATAGGCGCCGATGCCGGGCAGTTCCTTCAAGCCGGACTCGCTGTCCGGAAAGCGGCCGCCTTGCCGCGCGACGAGATCGGCACAGGCTTTGAGGTTACGGGCGCGGGAGTAATAGCCGAGCCCGGCCCAGGCCTTCATGACGTCTTCGGTCGGTGCCGCCGCCAGCGCCTGGATCGTTGGCCATTTCTCTGCGAACGCCCGGAAATAGGATTTTACCGCCTCGACCGTGGTTTGCTGCAGCATCACCTCGGAAAGCCAGACCAGATAGGGATCGGGCCGCGCCCCGCCCGCCAGCGCGCGCGGCGAAACGCGCCAGGGCAGGTCGCGGTGATGCGCGTCGTACCAGCCAAGCAGCCGGGAGGCGATCTCGACATTGTCTCCGGATACGGCCTTGCGGGTCTGGTCGTGCAGTGCCATTGATCGAGGGTCGGCCCTAATCCATTGGTGCTGAAGCTGGAGAACGCACATGGCAGGGAAAAGGCCCTTCGGCAATCCCGTTCCGGTGAGCGATCTCGCAACCGAGATCCTCGACCCGGTGCTGCGCAAACGGGCCGGTATGTCGATCGGACTGGTCCAGTCATGGGAAGAAATTGCCGGGCCGCGGCTTGCCGGCCGCTCGCGCCCGGAAAAGATCCAGTGGCCGCGCCGCATGCATGAGGACGATCCTTTCGAACCGGCGGTGCTGGTGATTGCCTGCGAGGGTGTAGCGGCACTGCATCTGCAGCACGAGACCGGCGAGATCATCAACCGGGTCAATGCCTTCCTCGGTTTCAATGCGATCGGTCGGATCAGGATCGTGCAGAAGCCGGTAATGGCGGGCAAGGACAAGCCGAAACCCAGTTTGCGGCCATTGACTGCGGCCGAGAAAGCGAAGCTGTCGGGCACCGTTGGTTTGATCGAGGACGGCGGGCTGCGCGCCTCGCTAGAGCGGCTTGGCGCCACCATTCTCGGTCAAAAGAAACCGTGATCTCGCGCTATCGTGATGGTATGCCCGGATTTGGCGATTGGAATAGGGGCGGTAATGCCTTAATTCGCGCCAACTCTCGCTTTTTGTAGACTTTGCATTGCAAAATCCAACTATTGCCAGGTGATTCGTATGATCCGTTCCTTGTCCCGCAGAAACCTTTTGACTTCGCTGGCCGCAATACCAGCGGTGGCGCTGCTTGCCGCCTGCAGCGACTCGGGCGAGAAAGCCGAGGCGCAGGATGTGAAGCCTGCGGCTCCGGAACCTGCGAAGCCGGCCGCTCCGGCCGCCGCGGCGGCGCCGGAGGCTCAGGGCACGGTCGATATGGCGGCACTGCTGAAGCCCGGCGCATTGCCCGACATGCAGCTCGGCAAGGACGATGCAAAGGTCACTATCGTCGAATATGCATCGATGACCTGCCCGCATTGCGCGCATTTCGCCGAGACCACTTTTCCGGAGCTGAAGACGAAATATATCGATACCGGCAAGGCCCGTTACATACTGCGCGAGTTTCCGTTCGATCCCAGCGCCGAGGCCGGTTTCATGCTGGCGCGCTGCTCCAAGGACAACTATTTCCCGATGGTCGACGTGCTGTTCAGGCAGCAGGCGAACTGGGTTGGTGTGAACAATACCAAGGACGCATTGCTGCAAATCGCCAAGCTTGCCGGTTTTACACAGGAGTCCTTCGAGGCCTGCTTGACGGACCAGAAACTTCTGGACGATGTGAGATCCGTCCAGAAGCGTGGCGCCGACGAATTCAAGGTCGATTCCACACCGACCTTTTTCATCAACGGAAAGACCTACAAAGGGGCGATGTCGATTGCGGAAATGTCGGCCATCATCGACCCTCTGCTCTGACGTTTCGGCAGCGCCGAAGCGGCGTCGCTTCGGCGTGCGCACTTCTTTGTCTTGCCGCGGGGTCTCCTTGCAAAACCGCGGAACAGCGTTGCGAAACTTGGCTATGGGCCGGCGCGAATGAAGTTCTCGCGCCTTCGCCTGCTCGGCTTCAAATCCTTCGTCGAACCCGGCGAGTTCGTCATCGAACGCGGCCTGACCGGCGTCGTCGGGCCGAACGGCTGCGGCAAGTCGAACCTGGTCGAGGCGCTGCGCTGGGTTATGGGCGAAAGCTCCTACAAGAACATGCGTGCGTCCGGCATGGACGACGTCATCTTTTCCGGCTCGGGAACGCGTCCGGCCCGCAACACCGCCGAAGTCACGCTGTTCCTCGACAATAGCGACCGCACCGCGCCGTCCGCCTTCAACGACGCCGATGAGTTGCAGGTCTCGCGCCGCATCGAGCGCGAGGCCGGCTCGCTCTACCGCATCAACGGCAAGGAGGCTCGCGCCAAGGACGTTCAGCTGCTGTTCGCCGACCAGTCGACCGGCGCCCGCTCGCCCTCGATGGTCGGCCAGGGCCGCATCGGCGAGCTGATCCAGGCAAAGCCACAGGCGCGCCGCGCGCTGCTGGAAGAGGCGGCCGGAATTTCCGGCCTGCATACGCGCCGCCACGAAGCCGAGCTGCGGCTGAAGGCGGCGGAACAGAACCTCGAAAGGCTGGACGACGTCGTCGGCGAGCTGGAAAGCCAGATCGAAAGCCTGAAACGCCAGGCCCGCCAGGCCTCGCGCTTCAAGAACCTGTCGGCCGACATCCGCAAGGCCGAAGCGACGCTGCTGCATCTGCGCTGGACGCTCGCCAAGACACAGGAAGGCGAAGCGCGTTCAGCGCTGGCGATTGCCACCGCGCTGGTCGGCGACCGTGCCGCCGCCCAGATGGCTGCCGCCAGGGAACAAGGCATCAACGCCCACCGGCTGCCGGACTTGCGCGATGCGGAAGCCGCTGCCGCCGCCGCCTTCCAGCGTCTATCGATCGCCAAGGCGCAGATCGAGGAAGAGGCGGGCCGCATCCGCGCCCGCCAGGCAGAGCTCGACCGCCGACTGCAACAGCTCGATGGCGACCTTGCCCGCGAGGAGCGCATGGTCCGCGATAATGCGGATATCCTCGAACGCCTCGCCGCCGAAGAAGCCGCGCTCAATGCCGAAAACGCCGGCGCCGCCGAGCGCGAGGCCAGCACCCGCGCGGCTTTCGAGCAGACGGCATCGACGCTTGCCTCGAGCGAGGCCAGGCTCGCCGCGCTGACCGCCGAACGGGCGGAGGCTGCCGCCTCGCGCAACCAGATCGAACGGACGCTGCGCGACACCGCTGAGCGCCGCGACCGCTTTGCCCGCCAGCTTGCCGATGTCGACCGCGAACTGTCGGAGATCGTCTCCAGGGTCGCCGGCCTGCCCGATCCCGCCGAGAAGCGGCTACTGGTCGATCAGGCGCTGGCGCTGCTCGAAAAGGCCGAGGCAGCCGCCATTGCCGCCGAACAGGCGGTCGCCGAGGCGCGTGCAGACGAAAGTGCTGCCCGCCCACCGGTTCAGGACACAAAGGCCGAGCTGGCGCGGATCGAAACCGAGGCCCGCACGCTGGCCAAGATCCTCAACGCCGCCAGCGGCGATCTATTTCCCTCGGTGCTGGAGCAGATCAGCGTCGAGCGTGGCTACGAGACGGCGCTGGGTGCCGCGCTTGGCGAAGATCTCGACGTGCCGCTCGACCGCAGTGCGCCGGTGCATTGGGGCCAGAGCGAAATCCAGCCTGCCGACGCCGCATTGCCCGAAGGCATAAGGAGCTTCGCCAGCGTTGTGCGTGCGCCGGCACAGCTGGCCCGCAGGCTGGCCCAGATCGGCATTGTCGAAGCCGCCGACGGAAGACGGCTGCAGACGCTGCTTGCTCCCGGTCAACGGCTGGTCAGCCGCGAAGGCGCGCTCTGGCGTTGGGACGGCTTCACCGCCAGCGCCGATGCCCCGACCGCCGCCGCGCAGCGGCTGGCGCAGAAAAACCGGCTGGCCGAACTCGATGCCGAAGCAGTCCATGCCACGCGCACCCTGCGCGAAGCTGAACAAGCCCTTGCCCAGGCCGAACAGGCGCTTGCCCAGGCGAGCGAGGCCGAACGCAACGCCCGACAGGCCGGGCGCGACGCCCAGCACGGGCTCGACGCTGCCCGCAACACGCTGGCCGAGGCCGAAAAAGCCGGCGGCGAGCTGTCGAGCCGGCGTGCCGCACTTGACGAGGCGCGCGCACGCATTGTCGACAGCCATGAGGAAACGGCGGCGGCATTCGTCGAGGCGGAAATGCTGCTGCAAGACGCGCCCGATCTCGGCGACCTGCAGTTGCAGCTCGAGCAGTCGGCGGCCAATGTCGCCCGCGACCGCGCCGCCCTTGCCGATGCGCGTGCCGTTCACGAGGGCCTGAGGCGGGAGGCCGAGGCACGTGCGCGTCGGCTCGATGCCATCGGCGCGGAACGGCGCAACTGGGTGGAGCGCGCCGAAAACGCCTCGACACAGATCGCGGCGCTCGGCGAACGCAAGGCGGAGGCCGAGGCCGAGCGCGAGCAACTGGCCGACGCCCCCGACGAGATCGACGCCAAGCGGCGCGCCCTGCTGTCGCAACTCGCCGAGGCCGAAAGCCTGCGCAAGGCAGCAGGCGACCGCTTGCAGGAAGCGGAGAACCGCCAGTCCGAGCTGGACAAGGCTGCGACTGCTGCCATCCAGTCGCTGGCCGAGGCGCGCGAATCCCGCGTTCGCGCCGAAGAGCGGCTGACCGCCGCCGACGAGCGTCGGCTGGAAGTCGAGGCGCGCATCCAGGAAACGCTGAACACGCCGCCGCATCTGGTGATCCGCCACACCGGCCTCGAACCCGACAGCCCGATGCCCGAAATGGCCGAGATCGAGCGTCAGCTCGACCGGCTGAAGGTCGAACGCGAACGGCTCGGTGCCGTCAATCTGCGCGCCGAGGAGGAGCAGAAGGAACTGTCGGACCGGCTGGAGACCATCGTCTCCGAGCGCGACGACATCATCGAGGCGATCCGGAAGCTGCGACAGGCGATCCATAGCCTGAACCGCGAAGGCCGCGAGCGGCTGCTCGCCGCCTTCGAGGTGGTTAACGGCCATTTTCAACGGCTGTTTTCGCATCTGTTCGGCGGCGGCACCGCCGAGCTGCAACTGATCGAGTCCGACGATCCGCTCGAAGCGGGGCTCGAGATCCTGGCGCGTCCGCCCGGCAAGAAGCCGCAGACGATGACGCTGCTGTCCGGCGGCGAGCAGGCGTTGACGGCGATGTCGCTGATCTTCGCCGTGTTCCTGACCAACCCGGCGCCGATCTGCGTGCTCGACGAAGTCGACGCGCCGCTCGACGACCACAATGTCGAGCGTTTCTGCAATCTGATGGACGAAATGGCCGCAACCACCGAAACGCGCTTCGTCATCATCACACACAACCCGATCACCATGGCGCGCATGGACCGGCTGTTTGGGGTGACCATGGCCGAGCAAGGCGTCAGCCAACTGGTGTCGGTTGACCTGCAGGCGGCCGAAGCCATGCGCGAGGCAAGCTGACGCATCAGCTTAATGGTGGTCTCCACCTCGGCTTTCGACTATAGCACGACAAAATGGGCCGGATCTGCCGCTCCAGATGCCGGCCCGGCTATGCGCGTGGAGAAGCTTGTTGCCTATACTTGTCACCGGAGCCGCGGGGTTCATTGGCAGCCACGTTTGCCACCATCTGCTCGACCGGGGAGAAGCGGTCGTCGGCGTCGACAACATGAACGACTATTACGACCTGGCGCTCAAAAAGGGGCGGCTTGCCGGCCTTCTGCCCCATAAGGATTTTTCGTTCCACCAGATCGATATTGCCGAACAGGGCGCGCTTGCAGCCGCTTTGGCCGGGCAAGGCATCGTTAGGATCGTGCACCTTGCCGCGCAGGCGGGCGTGCGCCACTCACTCGACAATCCGCGGCTCTATATCCGCTCCAATGTCATGGGCCACCTCGAAGTGCTCGAATTCTGTCGCGCCGAACCGGCATTCGAGCATCTGGTCTATGCCTCGTCGAGCTCGGTGTATGGCGGCAACCGCAGCGTGCCGTTCAGCGAAGCCGATCAGGTCGACAAGCCCGTTTCGCTTTACGCCGCCACCAAGAAAACCGATGAGTTGATGAGCCACACCTACGCCCATCTGTTCGGCATACCGCAGACCGGCCTGCGGTTTTTCACGGTCTACGGTCCCTGGGGCCGTCCCGACATGGCCTATTGGATGTTCACCCAGGCGATGCTCAAGGGCAAGCCGATCCGGGTCTTCAACAATGGCGAAATGTGGCGCGATTTCACCTACATAGACGATGTTGTGAAGGCGGTTGTCGCCGTGCTCGACAAGCCGCCGGCGGCTGACGTTCCGCCGAACAGGCTCTACAATGTCGGCAACAACCGGCCGGTGCGTCTGGGCGACTTCATCGACATTCTGGAAAGGCTGCTCAAGGTCAAGGCAATCCGCCACAACGAGCCGATGCAGGCGAGCGACGTCGAGAAGACCTACGCCGACATGACCGCGCTGGAGCGGGATTTCGGCTTCAGGCCTAGCGTTTCGATAGAGGACGGGCTGAAGAAGTTTGTCGACTGGTACCGGCCGTACTCGAAGCAGTGATTTGCACCGCTCGCCGTGATGCCTTCAAGCTGACATCTGAAGTGGGGCGCAAGTCGGTCCGCAAAAAGCATCATTTTGTCCTAACATCCTGTTAACCACATGCTCGCTGAAACGTATCCGATTAACCTTTGAGGCGCTTATGACCGCTATGTTTCGTGGCTTGCTGTTCAGTATGAGCTGTGTGGATGTGCGGATTCGGGGGCTATTTCGGTTCAGTCCGGGATGCGGAAGCTTTGCTTGCGCGCATGACGTCTGCGATCGCCCATCGCGGGCCGGATGAACAAGGGAAATTCGTAGCGCCCGAGGCTGGACTTGGGCATGCGCGGCTGTCGGTGATTGGGATTGGTGATGGCCAGCAGCCGATGTCCGACGAAACCGGCGATTTGACGGTTGCGTTCAACGGCGAGATCTTCAACTACGTGGAATTGCGCGAAGGGCTGCTGGCCAAGGGCCGACGCTTCCGCACGTCGAGCGACACAGAGGTTCTCCTGCAGCTGTATGACGAGATGGGCGAAGACTGTCTGTCGCTCCTGAACGGTGATTTCGCCTTCGCGATTTGGGATAACCGGCGGCGGCGGATGGTGCTTGCAAGAGACCGCATGGGTGTTCGGCCGCTGTTCTACACCAGCAAGGACGGGGTGCTCTACTTTGCGTCGGAGATAAAGGCCCTGCTGACGGTACCCGGCGTCTCGGCCGAAATCGATCCAATTGCACTCGACCAGATCTTTACGCTGTGGGCGCCGATCGCTCCACGCACGGCTTTCCGCAACATCCACGAGCTGGAGCCGGCAAGCGTGATGATCGCGACACAGGGGCAAGTCACGGTCAAACCATATTGGCACCTAGACTACCCGTATCCGGATAGGCCATCGAAGATCACCAATGAGGACGACGCGGCCGAGGAACTGCAGGCCCTGTTGACCGACGCGGTGAGGCTTCGCATGCGCGCCGACGTGCCGGTCGGTTCTTACCTTTCGGGCGGGCTCGATTCATCCCTCGTTTCGGCACTCGCGGCCGGCATGACTCCTCTTAAGCTGCAGACATTTTCCGTGACGTTCGACAGCGGCGAGCATGACGAAAGCGCCTTCCAGACCGAAATGGCGTCAGCACTTGGCACACGCCATCGAACCATTGCGTGTCGTGCCGGCGATATCGCCGGTGCGTTTCCCGAAGTCATCCGCTTTACCGAGCGGCCGATCATCCGCACGGCCCCAGCCCCCCTCTATCAACTGTCCGGCCTCGTTCGCCAGGCCGGTTTGAAAGTAGTGCTGACAGGCGAAGGCGCCGACGAGGTCTTTGCCGGCTATGATGTCTTCAAGGAAGCGCGGGTTCGCCGTTTCTGCGCGCGACAGCCGGCATCGCGCATAAGGCCACAACTGTTCCGCAAGCTTTATCCCTATCTGCCGGGCCTGCAACAGCAGTCCGTGGAGTACCTGGCTGCGTTCTTCGGAACCGGCAGCGCTGCCCTGGACGATCCGCTGTTCTCGCATCGGCCGCGTTTCAAGACCACATCAGCGGCGAAGATGTTCTTTTCCGGTGACCTGCGCGCGACATTGAAGGGGTATGACGCAGCCGAGGACCTGGCCAGCCGGTTGCCTGAGGCGTTTTCCCGGTGGCATCCGCTGCATCAGGCGCAATATCTAGAAACCCGCTTCCTCCTGCCGGGCTACATCCTCTCCAGCCAGGGCGATCGCATGGCCATGGCGCACGGTATCGAAGGGCGGTTCCCCTTCCTTGACCATCGCTTGGTGGAGTTTGCGGCAAGACTTCCGCCGGAGATGAAGCTGAAGGGACTGGTGGAAAAACACATATTGCGCAAAGCTGCCAAGCACCTGCTTCCGACGGCCATCCGCGAGCGCACCAAACAGCCTTACCGGGCGCCGGAAGCCCGCTCCTTCGTGGGAGCCGGAGAATTGGACTACGTACGCGACTCGCTGAGCGAGGCGAGTATCGCCTCCGGAGGACTATTCAACGCCAAGGCGGTGGCGAACCTGCACGAGAAATGCCGCTTGCAGCCAGCGTCCGGATTCCGCGACAATGCGGCTTTCGTCGGCATTTTGTCGGCGCAACTGTGGCAGAAGATTTTCACCGGCGAAAAGGTCGGTGAAGCACGAGCGGCCTGAGAAATCGAGGGAATGAAAAATCATGGTAGCAATCAAGGACAAGGTCAAAACCTTTATCGTCGACAACTTCCTGTTCGGCGACACGTCCTACGAGCTTGCAGACACCGCATCACTGATCGAGAACGGCATCATCGACTCGACGGCCGTGTTGGAGCTAGTGGCATTCATAGAGGATGATTTTGGCATAGCGATGGTCGATGCCGACATCGTACCGGCCAATCTGGATTCGATTGACCGTATCTCAGCCTTCGTCAAGGCAAAAGCAGAAGCGCTGGCAGCATAGGCGCCATCGGTGAGGAGCGTCCGTGCGGATCGAACATTTTCTGACGGCGAAGGCCGCTGCCCATCCAGCCAAAACGGCATTGATCACCGAGCACAAAAGGCTGTGCTACAAAGAGCTGGACGATCTCTCGAGCCGCTTGGCCGCCGCCCTTTTTTTGAATGGCGTCAGGCGCGACGACCGGGTGCTGATCTTCATGGACAATTGCTGGGAGGCTGCGGTTTCGATTTTCGCAGTTCTTAAAGCAGGCGCGACTTTCAGTCCGATCAACGCATCCACCAAGGCCGAAAAGCTAGCCTACATCATCGCCGATTGCGATGCCGCCGCGATCCTCACGCAAGCAAGACTGATGCCCGTGGTCGCCGAGGCGTCCGGATCCTCCGGCGAGACGTCCTCCGGCAAGACCGGCATCTTCGTGGCTTCCACCGTTGCTGCCGATAGCCAATGCCCGGCAGGGGCCACATCCCTGGCGGAGTGCTTGACGGTCCAAGTCAGGGAGATTGACCATCGCGGCGTTGACGTCGATCTTGCGATGTTGATCTACACCTCGGGCTCGACCGGCCGGCCCAAGGGTGTGATGATGACGCACCGCAATTGCGACGCGGCGGCCGACTCCATCACCAACTACCTGCGCAACTCGCCCGACGACATCATCTTGAATGTTCTGCCCCTCGCTTTCGACTACGGCCTCTATCAATTGCTGATGGCCGTCAGGCTCGGAGCCACGCTCGTGCTCGAGAAGTCCTTCGCTTTTCCCCAGGCGGTCTTTGAACGCATCCGCCAGGAAGGCGTCACCGGGCTTCCGCTCGTGCCCACGATGGCAGCGATGATCCTGCAGTTGAGGGACCTGGCGCCGGGCTTCCTGCCCAGCCTTCGCTATATTTCCAACACGGCGGCTGCCTTGCCGCCGCCTCACATAGAACGCCTTCGGTTCCTTTTCCCCGGTGTCAGGCTCTATTCGATGTATGGCCTGACGGAATGCAAGCGCTGCACCTATCTGCCGCCCGAGGAGCTCGACCGCCGGCCGGGCTCGGTCGGAATAGCCATTCCGAACACCGAAGCCTTTGTCGTCGACGACGAGGGGCAACGGGTGCCGCCGGGCGTAGCGGGTGAGCTGGTCATTCGCGGGCCGCACGTCATGCAGGGTTATTGGCGAAACGAAGCTGCGACGGCACGAGCCCTGCGCCGGGGTCCGAACCCTTGGGAGAAGGTTCTCTACACCGGCGATCTTTTCAGGGCCGATGAGGAAGGCTTTCTTTATTTCGTCGGCCGCAAGGACGACATCATAAAGTCGCGGGGAGAGAAGGTGGCGCCCAAGGAAGTGGAAGCCGTGCTTCACGCTCATCCGGGCATCGCGGAAGCGGTGGTTGTCGGTGTGCCGGATCCCGTGCTCGGGCATGCGATCGGCGCAGTTATAGTACGGTCCGACCCGGCGCTTACCGAAAAGGATATCATACGTCACTGTGCACGCCACCTTGAGGACTTCATGGTCCCCAAGGTCGTCGAGTTCCGCCGCGAGCTGCCGAAGACCGATACCGGCAAGGTCAGCCGTCGGCTTGCGGCAGAAACCATGGAGGCCGCGCAATGAATGTTCGCCCGACCGAGGATGCGCGGACCTTTCTGGCGCAGGCTCTGGCAATCGACCTGATCACCGAAACGGACCGTATCGTAACGGCCTTGCGCCAGCAGTTGCGCGGGCTTCGCAAGCGGGGCCTTGTGCTCGGTCTTTCGGGCGGGATCGATTCGAGCGTGTCGGTCGCGTTGGCGGTACGAGCCGTTGGCCCCAAGAATGTGCTTTGCCTGTTCATGCCGGAAAGCGATTCCGATCCTGAAAGTCTGCGGCTCGGCCGCCTCGTCGCCGAAACTTTCGGTGTCGAGGCTGTGACGGAGGATATCGGGCCGATCCTGCGCGCAATGGGCTGCTACAGGCGTCGCGACGCCTTCATCCGCGAATTGGTCCCGGAATACGGCGAAGGCTGGGCTTCGAAGATCGTGATCGCGAACGCCCTTGAGGGCGGGGGCTACAATATCTCGTCCCTGGTGGTGCAAGACCCGGAGGGCAAGCAGACGAAACGGAGAATGCCGCTGCCTGTCTATCTCGGCGTCGTCGCCGCTACCAATATGAAGCAGCGCACCCGCAAGCAGATTGAATACTATCATGCGGATCGCCTGAACTTCGCCGTTCTTGGAACCCCGAACCGGCTGGAATACGATCAGGGTTTCTTCGTGAAGAACGGTGACGGCGCCGCGGACGTCAAGCCGATTGCCCACCTCTATAAAACACAGGTCTATGCGCTTGCGGCCCATCTCGGTATTCCGGAAGAAATCCGCAACCGGCCTCCGACCACCGATACCTACTCGCTGGCGCAGACCCAGGAGGAGTTCTACTTCTCGCTTCCCTATGACCGTATGGATCTTTGCCTTTACGGTCTCAACAACGGCGTGGCGGCTGAGGTGGTGGGGCAGGCGGCGGGGTTGGCCGCCTCACAAGTGGAACACGTCTGGGCCGATATCATCGCCAAACGCAAGGCGACGCGTTATCTGCACATGCGTCCGCAACTCGTCGAGGAAGTCGAAGAACTCGGTACCTGACCTGCTTCGAGACCGGCCACGTCCCAGGCCGCCGTCATGGCCGAGATGGGCGGGAAGTTGCCGTTCGTCTCATCTGCGAGAACGAGCACGTTGCGCCATATCCGGACCCATGCCAGTGATGCCGTGAATGTTAAGTCTCGGCTCCGATGCCGACGTTCCGCCCGAGTTCGAAGACTGACCGCGACCGTTCTGCGGCCTTCGCATCGACAGCGCCAATGAGCGGCGTCCCACATCCCACTCCTTGTGTCCATTGGGAGGGGTCGTTGTGGACCAAGCCCTACTACCCAGGCTTGTGACGAAGCCGATCCAGCGCGTCTCGAAGTGCATTGGCGGCATCGCCACGCTCGTCAGGGGACATCAGCTCCGGTTCAAGTTCCAACCTGAAGTGCGGCAGCTCGGTCCGAACAGCACGACGAGCGGCCGCCAAATTGGCCTTCAGATCGATGACGCGGTAGGTGGCGACGGGATAGGCGATCCCCTTGACCTGGACTTGCCCCAGTTCTTCACAGTCGATTGCGTCCTTCACTTGCGCAAACGTCTCGTAGGAAATGAGGATTGTCCCCGGCGGCGCCTCCTGCTCCAGGCGCGAGGCGAGATTCACGGCGCCGCCGATTATCGTGTAGTCCATCCGGTCCTCGCTGCCGAAGTTACCGACGGTGCAGTAGTCGGTATGGATGCCGATGCGACAGCGCAGCGGTGTTTCGATCCCCATGTCCCGCCAGACTTCGGCAAGCTCGCTAATCCGCTTTTGCATTGCAAGTGCCATCTGCGCGCAAGCCAGCGCGTCCTCCTTGACGCCGCGAGTCTCGGGATCGCCGAAAAACATCAGGATCGCGTCGCCGACATATTTGTCGATCGTAGCGCCGTGATCCGAAGCAATTTTCGACATTTCCGTCAGATAGTGATTGAGGAGTTGGGTGAGATCCTCGGATTCCATTTTGTCAGTGGTCTCGGTAAAGCCCGCGATATCGGAGAAGCATATTGTCAGTTTCTTCCGCTGGCTGGCGATCCTGACCTCCTGGCGGCCGGTGAATATCGAGCGATACACTTGGGGCGCCAGATACTTCGCCAGCTTGCTGGAAAGCGCCTCCAGAACCACGGATTTCTCGGCGAGGTTCTCCTCCCTTTGCTTCAGCTCAGTGATATCCGAATAGACGGCGACCGTGCCGCCGGCGCTGATCCGCCGCTCGCTGATCATGACCCATCGCCCGTCGCCTCGCCGCTGCACCCAAGGTTCGCCAGGGTTGCGGTCCCGCGAGAGGCGCTCGGCGACCCACTCCTCGACCCGCCCCTCGGCGTCCCTGATGTAGCCGCGCTCAGCGGATCGGCGAATGATTTGCTCGAATATCGTGCCGGGCGTCAGTTCGGTCTCCAGACCGGCGTAGAGCAATTCGCGGTAGCGGCTGTTGCTGAGGACGAGCCGGTCCTCCCCGTCGTACAGAGCGAATCCTTCGGAGATGCTTTCGATGGCATCGATGAGCCGCTGACGAGCTTCCGCAACGTCGCGCAGGTTCTTTTCCTCGACCTCGACGGCAGTATCCCGGAAAAGTCTCAGCGCTTCGGCCATGCGCCCGATTTCGTCGCTGCCCGCGGCTGGCAGCGGCGCACGAAGGTTGCCCCCCGCAATCGCGAGCATGCCCTGGCTCACGGCCCCCAGTCGGGCGAGGAGGCTGCGGTCGACATACAGCCAGACAACCAGAACCGAACTCAGGAGGCTGAGGAAGGCGGAGCCGAGCACAACCGCGGTGCCGTAGCGCTGGACGAGCGCGGCTTCGCGACCGGACGCAGCGATCTCCTGGTCTGCCGTGGCGACCAGGCGATCGACGCCAGCGGTGAGATTGCGCGACAGTCGATTGTTCTCGGCCAGAAGCCTTTCGCCGTGTGCCAGGACAGCAAACTCGTCCTCCCGCGCCTTGGGGATGCTGCCCTCGCCGTCGGTCAAGCCCTTGAACTCATCGACACGCTGCCGAAAGCGGGTCCGCAGCTTTTCGTCGATCTCCGTGGAAACCTTTTCAAGAGCAGTGAGCGAACGGCGTAGCGGAAAAAGGATCAACGCCAGGTCGCCCGGCGTCGGCGCGTTCGCGACCTTCACCAGCGCGTCGTTGACTGCCGAGATCTCCAGCTGCGCCTTCTGCTGGGGGATGTAGGCCGCAATCGCCTGGACCAGGTCGGCCATCGCCGCTGCGCGTCGATCGGGCGACAGCGACGTGTCGGCCGCGACCGCCCGCCATTGCGGCAGCCTGGAATCCATCACTAGGATGCCGGTGGCGACAAGGCGCTGGCTTCCGGTTGTCGTCGCGGCGAGGCGGTTCAGGAGCTCCTCCTTGCGGGCGACCACGTCGAGCCGGGCGACAACAAGAGAGTCGAGCTCCTTCAGGTTGCGCCTCAGAACAATCGCGGCTTCCTCAATCTCGGCCAAAGGCACTGTGCCCAACGTGGCATCCCGGAGGTCCGTGCGCAGGGCCTCAAGGCGGGACATCTCGAGCGCGACGGCAGCCGAGACCTCGCTGTGCTGAGCCCTGCTTGTCGCTGCCAGCACCGATGGCGCGGCAGCAGCGACCCGTTCGGCCTGGCGCGACAGCTGGAGGGAGGCGAGCGCCGACGGCACTCGATCCGTGGTAATTCGGTCCACGACGTCGCCAACCTGGAGGAAGGCATAAAGCGCCGCAGCCGTTGCCAGCACCGCAAGGGCGCTGATCCCGAAAAAGGCGAGCAACAGCCGGCCACGTATGCCGAGGCGTTCAAGCATCTCGGCGAGTCGGAACAGTCCGGCCACACTGGTCTGCATCAGACTAGACATCTCAGCCGGCACGCCGGCGATCAGCGAACCCTATTCAACCGGCACGTACTCTCCGCCGCGCCAGACGTACCAAACCCAGCTCTGCTTCGTGAGGTCGCCCTTGTCGTCGAAATCGACCCGGCCGATCACGGTGTCGAATTCCTGTTCGTGCAGTGCCGCAATGACGGCCTTCGGCTCCAGCGAACCTGCCTTCGAGACCGCCTGGGCCCAAACCTGGACCGCGCAGTAGCTCAACAGCGTGTAGCCCGCGGGTTCGAAATTCTCCGCACGGAACTGCTCAACGACCGCGGCCGCTTCGGGGCTTCGCCTCGCGTCCGCCGGGAACGTGAAGAGGGTCCCCTCCGCCGCGGGGCCGGCGATCAGGGCAAATTCCTCGGTCGCCAAAGCATCTCCGGATATGAGCTGAACCGTGTAGCCACTGTCGTGTGCAGCGCGAGCAATCAGCGCAACCTCGGCATGATACCCACCCACATATAAGGCGGAGACGCCGGCGGTCTGCAACGTAGCGACCTCGGCCGAATAGTCGTCCTTCCCGGGAATGTATGCGTCGTAAACGGCCTCAGTCACGCCCCGCTTGTGCAGCTGCTTCCTGGTCTCGTCGGCGAGACCCTTCCCATAGGTCGAGTTGTCGTGGAGGATCGCAATCTTCTTGTTGCCCCAGCGATCGGCAAGGTAGTTGCCGGCGATGAAACCTTGCGCGTCGTCGCGGCCAATGGTGCGAAAGACATTGGCACGGCCCTGTTCGGTCAGCTGCGGATTGGTCGAGCCTGGGGATATCTCAACGACGCCCGCCTCCTCGTACACTTTTGATGCGGGGATCGAGGCCCCGGAGCAATAATGCCCGACGACGAGCACGACCCCGTCAGCCACCAGCTTCTTGGCGGCCGCCACAGCTTGCTCGGGATCGCAGAAGTCGTCGACCGAGATGAGCCTCACCTTCTGGCCGAGCACGCCGCCCGCCGTGTTGACGTCGGCCACTGCCATCTCCGCGCCGCGCTGTCCCTGCTCGCCGATCCAGGCGAGCCGTCCCGTCATCGCAGCCGAGACGCCGATCAGCACCTCCGCCCGTGCGGAGCTGAACACGGCCGCGAGAACCAAGATCAGTATGGCGATGATGCGGTGCATGTGTGCACCCCCTTAACTGTAGCTTACGCCAATCCCGTCAAAGCCGACAGCCCCTTCGGCAAGCGCGACTGTCTCGGGCTGCTATTGCAGCGCACACCCAATTTGGCGAAGCAAGCATACACTGGAATGGCGTGTCATAACTTCGTTCGCTGAGGTCGGAATCGCGCGCCAAATCCGGACGTTACCACTGACCGGAGTGAGCGTCGTGATTGGGTCACGGAGCGTCATGCGACGCTCCCAACTGGATGACGGCAAAGGGTCGAACTCGGTCGTTCAGAGTGATTGGGTTTTGACCCAAGCACTCTGCAGCCAAGTGGAAACGCGCCTAAAATAAATAGTTAGAGCGGGATGCCCGCTTCAACTTGAACGCATCCCGCTCTAGCTGAAGCGGCTCCCGATAAGCCGGCTCCACTGCTCGCCCGCAAGGCCGTTCAGGAAGACTTGCGAGTCCTTCATCGCGTCCAAAAGCTCTGGATCGCGTGAATGTACCACCGTTGAGGCAACGGTCAGGAAAGCAATGCGTCGTCCAAGCATCGCCTCCAGAAGTGCAGGTTGAATACGTCCGCGCAGGCCGCTGACGCCGCGCGCGGCGGCGTGATCGATCAGGCAGTCAATCACCGGGCCCGCCTGGCCGGGGAGGGCGAAGATCTGCAGCACGCGACCAATTTCATACTTCCGTGCGTAGTAGGCGAAAGCGCCGACATTGGTGCCGACTGGCGACGTCACACAAACGTAGACAAGCTCCCCCAGATCCGGCTTTTGTGCCGCATCTGTCAGGATGTGGTCGAGTTGATCTTCCGTCCAGTCAGGCCGCAGGGCGAATTGAGCGGTAAACGGTTCGATGAGCCTGGCAAATGCATGGCTGTCGATTTCGGATGTACGAAATGCTCCGTGGCCTGCCCCGTCCACCGCCACACCCGACCAACGTCGTTCGCTGGACGTCATCCTTCTGCAGTAAAATCGGTCGACTGCACGCGCCAGCGGATTGAGCATTCGCGCAAGCGCCATGCGATTGGCGGAAAGGCTGAGCATGAAGGCCGCGGGGCGCATCACACGGACCCAGTCAAGGCTGTATTGCGGCAGGACCACGCCGCGCAGCCGGGTCCACAATTTCACGGAAATATCGTTGGCCGTCTCGCTGAAGGAGATGTCCTGCGGACCATCCAGGTAAGCTTTCAGCAAGCGGGCGCCGGCCAGCGGGTCGTGCTCATGGTCCTCGACCATGAGCGAGCTACAGATGGCCGCGCGTAGTTGTCGGCCGTTGAACGTCATCGGCAGGACGTGGACGCCGACAAATCCGGAGACGCGACCGGCGTCGTTGACATGGACAAGCGACCGGAGGTTGTCTGCGCAACCGGGCGCATCCAGATAAAACCGTTGCATGTATTCCACGAGAGAGGCCGGCGCTTCGGTCCTCTCCTTCAACAGCACGCGCTGAAACATGTTCGCAACTGCCGGGAGGTCGGCGCCTTGCAAGGCGCGAATGACGCTCAAGCCCGGCTCCCGCCACCAAAGTCCCATCCACCGAGCTTCCGGGCCAAGGCGACGCGAGGCACGAGAACATCGGGCGCGCGTTCCAACTCGACGCCCATGAAGCCGTGCAACCTCGGCCAGTTGGCATCGCCCCGGTGACCGAACGGAGTGCTGAATTGCTGCGGCAAGGTGGAACCCTTTGCTTGACCGACGAAAACCGGCGTCATTGCTGCTAGCAGATTCAGGTAAACCGATATTAAAGTCGTTGCTTTGAATGGTAGCGAACCGGGTTTGTCCGGGCCCCATAGCTGGACATCAGCAATTTTGGTTCCTGGCGGACTCTAAACGACCAGCGGCATGAGTTGCGTGCTGCGCGCCGAACCGTTTCGGCTGGCCAAAGTTTCGCGTGGCGGCTCTTGACTGGGAGCGCGGGCGTAATACGGTGAGGACAAATACCGGCTCCGACCGCCGGGCGGCAAGAATGCCTCGTATGCCTCGCCCTGCGGCGGTGGCTGCGGGGCATTGTCATTTTTGAGGCATTGCTTGAAACGGCATATCGACATCGGCATTCTCTATTCGCGGTCCGGCAACTACCGGCTGGTGTCCGAATCCTGCCGTGCGGGTGCGATGAACGCCATCGCCGACGTCAACGGCGATCTCGCTATCCCATTCGAATTCATCCCGATCGAGCGCGACCCGCAGGGCAACATCGATCGCTATGCAAGCGGCTGCGCGGACATTCTCGCCAACAGCGGCGCGCGTCACATCATTGGCTGCGTCACCTCGTGGAGCCGCAAGGAGGTCATTCCAATCCTGGAAAGGGCAGGCGGCACGCTGTGGTACGCCTGCCCGTACGAGGGCTTCGAAGCCAACGAGCATGTCGTCTACACACACGCCTGCCCCAATCAGCATCTCGTACCGCTGCTCGCCTATGTCGTGCCTCGTTTCGGCGCCGATGGCTTCCTGCTCGGTTCCAACTACATCTGGGGCTGGGAGACCAACCGCGTGGCGCGCGACCTGATTGCGGACGCTGGCGGCAAGGTGCTGGGCGAACGCTATCTGCCGCTCGGCGAGGTCGATGTTGCGCGGCTGATCGCGGAGATACAGGCGACGAGACCTGATTTCATTCTGAACAATCTCATCGGCCCTTCTTCTTATGCCTTCATCGCTGCCTATGCGGAGCTTGGCCGGCGCGACCCGCATTTCAGGCCGGAGCGTTGCCCGATCCTGTCCTGCAATCTCACGGAATGCGAATTGCCGGCGCTCAACGGGGCAGGCGATGGCCACCTTTCCGTTGGGCCCTATTTTCACGACATCTCGGGGGCGGATCGCGGTGCGGTTCCAGTGCCTTCCGTCATGCCGGCCTCATCCTTCGAGGCGGCGGCTTATGCCTCGGTGCGCATGCTCGCCGAGATCCTCACCCTTAACCCCGGTGCACAATGGACGGACCTTCCCAAGGTCTTTTCCGAAACATCATTTCGAACGCCGCTGGGCGACATCGCCATCGACCAGCAAACCCAGCATGCTACCTTGCCGGTGCTAATCGGACGTATCGATGGAACATCGTTCAAAACGGTCACACTGACGAAGGGCGTGGCACCCGATCCCTACCTTTCCCGCTATGACCGGACGGAGACGTTCGGGCGGCCACGCCTGCGGGTGGTGTCGTGAGCAAGATGGCGCGTATCCCGAACCTTGGAGGCGCCAGGGCTTTTGTCCTGCATCGTCCACATCCGACCGTGCAGGCGATCACAAGGCAATTGTCGGCCATCGGCCTTGAGGCGATTGGCTTCTGGCCGGAACTGCCGGCCGAAGCCTTGGCGGCGGACTTCGTCTTCTTCGACGTCGATCTCGGCTTTGACGAGCAATTTCCGTGGAAGCCGGGCGAGGCGCCGATGCCGCTGATAGCACTGATCGGCTCCGAGGCGCCGGGGCGCGTCGAATGGGCATTGTCGCACAAGGCCGATGCGCAGTTGCTGAAACCGGTCGGCAATGCCGGCGTCTATAGCGCACTTTTAATCGCAAGGCAGAGTTTCGAGGCGCGCAAGCTTCTGGCCAGCGAGATTGCCTCGCTTCGTCAGCGGGTCGCGGAGCGCCAGACCATCGTACGCGCGGTAGAGGTCTTGTCGAAGGGCGCCGAGGACGGCCGTGCCTATGCGCAGCTCCGCTCGCTGGCGATGAGCTGGCAAATCAGTGTCGAGGAAGCCGCGCGCAGGATCGTGGCGATGACACAAGAAGAAGGCGACGATGACCAATCCGATCGCGCCTGAGCTTTCGGCCGCCGGGCGTATGCCAGCCAAGCCTCGCGCCGGCGTCTGGCGACGTCTGCTAAAACGGCCTCTCGCTTTGCTCGGCCTCGGGATTATTGCCGTTGTCTTGGCCGGCGCCATTCTTGCACCGTGGCTGACAGGCTACGATCCAAACGAGCAGATGTTCGACGGGCTCACGCTTGAAGGCGCGCCACTGCCGCCGGGAGCCCAGTTCTGGCTGGGCACCGACCTGCTTGGCCGCGACCTGCTGACCCGTCTCCTATTCGGCGCGCGCACGTCGCTGATCATCGGCATCGTCGCCAATGGCGTGGCGCTTCTGATCGGCACGCTGGTCGGCATCACCGCCGGCTATTTCCGCGGCTGGATCGGCAGCGCGCTTATGCGCTTCACCGATTTGATGATGGCTTTCCCGGCGCTGCTGCTCGCCATCTGCCTGGCGGCGGTGCTCCAGCCGAGCCTGTGGATCGTCGCCATGGTGATCGCATTGGTGAACTGGGTGCAGACCGCCCGCGTCATCTACACCGAGACAAGTTCGCTCTCCGAACGCGAGTTCATCGATGCCGAGCGCACCATCGGCGCTAGCGCTCCACGCATCCTGTTCCGCCATATCCTGCCACATCTTTTGCCGACGATCATCGTCTGGGGCACGCTCGGTATTTCGACCACGGTGCTGCTCGAAGCGACGCTCAGCTATCTCGGCATCGGCGTGCAACCGCCGACCGCGTCATGGGGCAACATCATCTTCGAGAACCAGACCTATTTCCAGGCCGCGCCCTGGCTGGTCTTCTTTCCCGGTGCGGCAATCCTGGCACTGGCGCTGGCCTTCAACCTGATCGGTGACGCACTGCGCGACATCCTCGATCCGACGCAAAGGGGGCGGGCATGATCGCCTATCTCGGCCGCCGCGTTGTCCAGTCGGTGCTCATCTTGCTCGGCGTCTCTCTGATCACCTTTGCGCTGCTCTACCTGCTGCCCGCCGATCCCGTCCGCCAGATCGCCGGCCGCAGCGCCACACCCGAGACGGTCGAAAACATCCGCCGGCAGCTCGGCCTCGACCAGCCCTTCGTCGTCCAGTATTGGCACTATCTGACCAGCCTTCTCAGCGGCGATCTGGGGCGCTCCTACATTCAGCGCTCGGAGGTCACGGAGCTTATCGTCTCGCGGCTGCCGGCAAGCCTGCTGCTGATGGTCGGCGCCATTGCCTGCGAAGTCGTGATCGGGCTGACGATGGGCCTCATCGCCGCCGTCAAGCGTGGCACCGCCACCGACCAGTCGCTGATGGTCGCCTCCTTCGTTGGCGTCTCGGCGCCGCAATTCGTCGTCGGCCTGATGCTGCTTTATGTGTTCGCGGTGCGGCTCGGCTGGTTCCCGATCGGCGGTTACGGCACCTGGCGTCATCTGGTGCTGCCGTCGCTGACCATGGGAATTCTCGGCGCCGGCTGGTACGCCCGCATGATGCGCTCGTCGATGATCGACGTGCTGCGCCAGGACTACGTGCGTACCGCGCGTGCCAAGGGTCTTGCACGCAGCGCCATTATCCTCCGGCACGCGCTGCCCAACGCCATCCTGCCGGTCATCGCCATGATCGGCATCGATATCGGCATCTTCATGGGCGGCATCGTGGTTGTCGAAAGCGTGTTCGGCTGGCCAGGCATCGGCCAGCTAGCCTGGCAGGCCATTCAGCGCATCGACATTCCGATCATCATGGGGGTCACCCTGGTTTCGGCCTTTGCCATCGTGCTCGGCAATCTCCTGGCCGACACTGTCGCACCGTTCATCGATCCACGCATCAAGCTCAGATGAAAACCAAGAAAACCAGAGAAAGGGAACATGACATGAGAAAATATCTAATATCGACCGTGGCGGCATCGGCGCTTGCGCTGGTGCTTGGCATGACAAGCGTACGTGCCGAAGACGCCGTCGATCCGAATGCCAAGCAGGGCGGCGCGATCACCATCACCTACAAGGACGACGTCGCCACGCTCGATCCGGCCATCGGCTATGACTGGCAGAACTGGTCGATGATCAAGAGCCTGTTCAACGGGCTGATGGACTACGAGCCGGGCACCACCAACCTGCGGCCCGACCTTGCCGAGAGCTACGAGATTGCGCCCGACGGCAAGACCTTCACCTTCAAGCTGCGCCACGGAGTGAAGTTCCACAATGGCCGCGAGATGACCGCCGACGACGTGAAATATTCGCTCGACCGGGTCACCAATCCAAAGACACAGAGCCCGGGTGCCGGCTTCTTCGGCTCGATCAAAGGCTATGACAACGTCGCTGCCGGCAAGGCGGAGAGCCTGGCGGGCATAACCGTCGTCGATCCCTACACGATCAAGTTCGAGCTGACCCGGCCCGACGCCACCTTCCTGCATGTCATGGCGATCAACTTCTCGCATGTGGTGCCGAAGGAAGAAGTCGAAAAATACGGCGCAGACTTCGGCAAACATCCGGTCGGAACCGGCGCCTTCAAGCTCGCCGAATGGACGCTCGGCCAGCGCGTCGTATTCGAGCGCAACCCGGATTACTGGCACGAGGGTCTGCCGCATCTCGACAAGATCACCTTTGAGATCGGCCAGGAGCCGATCGTGGCGCTGCTGCGGCTCCAGAAAGGCGAGATCGACGTTCCCGGCGACGGCATTCCGCCGGCGAAATTCCAGGAGGTGATGGCCGATCCCGAGCAGAAGGCCCGTGTTGTCGAGGGCGGCCAGTTACACACCGGCTATATCACCATGAATACCACCATGGCGCCCTTCGACAACGTGAAGGTGCGGCAGGCGGTCAACATGGCGATCAACAAGGACCGCATCGTCCAGCTGATCAACAACCGTGCGGTGCCGGCCAATCAGCCGTTGCCGCCGTCGATGCCTGGCTATGACAAGGAATTCAAGGGCTATCCCTATGACGTGGCCAAGGCCAAGGCCTTGCTTGCCGAGGCCGGGCATCTCGACGGATTTGACACGCAGCTGTTTGCCATGAACACCGATCCCAACCCGCGCATCGCGCAGGCCATTCAGCAGGATCTGGCGGCGGTCGGCATCAAGGCCAGCATCCAGTCGCTCGCGCAGGCCAACGTCATCGCCGCCGGCGGCGACAAGGCCGGTGCGCCGATGATCTGGTCCGGCGGCATGGCCTGGATCGCCGACTTCCCCGATCCGTCGAACTTCTACGGCCCGATCCTCGGCTGTGCTGGTGCCGTCCCGGGCGGCTGGAACTGGTCGTGGTATTGCAACAAGGCGCTCGACGCCAAGGCGGCCGAAGCCGACTCCATCGTCGACCCGGCCAGGGCTGGCGAACGCGCCAAGATGTGGAGCGAGATCTACGGCAAGATCATGGAAGACGCGCCCTGGGCACCGGTCTTCAACGAGCAGCGTTTCACCATGAAATCAACCCGCATGGGTGGCGCCGACAACCTCTATGTCGACCCGGTCCACATCCCGATCAACTACGACAATGTGTATGTGACCGATGTGCAATAACTGCGACTACACCATCCACGGGCGCCACCATCATTTCGGCTGGGACAATTCCTTTGTCCCGGCCGAACGGGTGGCGCCAGGGGCGACGATCGAGTTCCAGTGCTTGGACTCGTCCGGCGGGCAGCTGACGATGGAGAGCACCATCGACGACGTTGCTTTGCTCGACTTTGCCAAGGTGAACCCGGTCACTGGGCCAATCTATGTCGACGGGGCAGAACCGGGCGATGCCCTGAAAATCACCATCGAGGCGTTCAAGCCATCAGGCTTCGGTTGGACGGCGAACATCCCGGGATTCGGTCTGCTGGCGAATGACTTCTCCCAACCGGCACTGAATATCTGGAAGTACGACGCCGCCTCGCTCGAACCGGCGCTGTTCGGCAAGAGCGGCCGGGTGCCGCTCAAGCCCTTCGCCGGCACCATCGGCAATGCCCCGGCTGAGCCGGGTCTGCATTCGGTGGTTCCGCCGCGGCGCGTGGGCGGCAACCTGGATATCCGCGATCTCGCCGCCGGCACGGTGCTCTACCTGCCCGTAGAGGTCGCGGGCGCGTTGTTCTCGGTCGGCGACACGCACGCCGCGCAAGGCGATGGCGAGGTCTGCGGCACGGCGATCGAGAGCCCCATGAACGCCGTGCTGACGCTCGATCTGGTCAAGGATGCCCGGCTGCGGACGCCGCGTTTCACAACGCCCGGTCCGGTGTCGCGGCATCTCGACGCCAAGGGCTACGAGGTGACAACCGGTATCGGGCCGGATCTGATGGACGGCGCCAGGAGTGCCGTTTCCCAGATGATCGACCTGCTCTCCGGCCGCTACGGCATGGATCCGGTAGATGCCTATATGCTCGTCTCGGTTTGCGGTGACCTGCGCATCAGCGAGATCGTCGACATGCCCAACTGGGTGGTTTCGTTCTACTTCCCCCGCTGCGTCTTTGAATGAAGGTGGAGGACATCAAACGATCCAGGCAGGCCGCCGCGGAGAGTGGCTCTCTCAGGCCGGTACTCAGCGTCTCAGGCCTGAGCGTCGCCGTGCGCGGCGAGGAGGGCGAGCGCGACGTCGTTTCCGACCTGACATTCGGCCTGACGCGCGGCGAAACGCTTTGCATCGCCGGCGAGTCCGGTTCCGGCAAGTCGATGACGGCGCTGGCCATCATGGGCTTGCTGCCGCAGCCGGCGGCACGCATCGGATCAGGCTCCATCCGGCTCGGCGATCAGGACCTCGCGGCTCTCAGCGAGAGCGGCATGCGCCGCATCCGCGGCGACCGTATTGCCATGATCTTTCAGGAACCGATGACATCGCTCAATCCGGTGCTGTCCATCGGCCGTCAGCTCACGGAGGCGATCGATGCACACACCTCGATGTCGCGCTCCAACTCGCGGCTGAGGGCGCTCGAGGCGCTGAAGGCAGTCCGAATTCCGGATGCCGAACGGCGGCTCGAGCACTATCCGCACGAACTCTCAGGCGGCATGCGCCAGCGCGTGATGATTGCCATGGCTCTGGCCCTGAACCCGGACGTGCTGATCGCCGATGAGCCGACGACCGCCCTCGATGTCACGGTTCAGGGTGAGGTGCTGGAACTGCTGCGCGACCTGCAGCGCGAGCACGGCACCAGTGTTATCCTGATCACGCACGACATGGGCGTCGTCGCCGAGATGGCGGACCGCGTCATCATCATGCGTGACGGACGGATGGTCGAGCAGGGCAGCGCGGCTGACATCTTCAATCGCCCGCAGGCCGACTATACACGCGAGCTTCTGGCCGCCGTGCCGCGCATTGGCGGCGGACGGACCGTCGAAGAACGACAAGACGCCGCCAACATGCCGGCCGAGCTTGTATCTGTCAGCGATCTTCACGTCCGCTTCGACCTGCACGGCGGCTTCTTCGGCCGCGTTGACCGCAGGGTGCACGCGGTCGAAGGCGTCAGTTTCTCGATCGCGCCGCACGAAACCCTGTCGCTGGTCGGCGAATCGGGCTGCGGCAAGTCGACGACGGCCAAGGCGATCGCCGGGCTGGTGCCCTACACCGGCAGTTTTTAATCGGCGGCCAGGACTTGTCGGCGCTCAGCCGCAAGGAGCGCAAGGCTGTCCGCCGCAATGTGCAGATGATCTTTCAGGATCCCTTCGCGTCCCTCGATCCGCGCATGCGGGTCGGCGATCTCGTCGCCGAGCCTCTGCTGATCCACGGCCTCGGCGACAGAGAGCAACGGCATGCCCAGATCGCCGCCCTGTTCGAACGCGTCGGCCTCTCGGCTGACCAGATGGAGCGCTATCCCCACGAATTCTCCGGCGGGCAGCGCCAGCGAATCTGCATTGCGCGGGCGCTGGCGCTGCGACCAAAGCTGATCATTGCCGACGAGAGCGTCTCTGCTCTCGACGTGTCGGTGCAGGCGCGCGTGTTAAGATTGCTGAAGGAGCTGCAGCGCGAATTCGGCGTCGCATATCTCTTCATCTCGCACGACATGGCGGTGGTCGAGAACATCTCCGATCGCGTGGCGGTAATGTATCTGGGGCAGATCGTCGAGATGGGCACCCGCGACCAGATCTTCTCCAACCCGCGCCATCCTTACACAAAGCGGCTGATCGAAGCCGTTCCGGTTCCCGATCCAGGCCGGCGCCGCGCCCGGTTCGCCCGTTTGGACAGCGAAATTCCAAGCGCTGTGCGGCGCATCGGTGACGAGCCCCGGAAACTCAAGCTCGAAGATGTTGGCGACGGCCACCTCGTCGCCACTTGATCGAGCTTAGGCTGCCTCGTGCAGCCAACCCCGCAGAGGCTCGGGGACAGCTGCATATGTGATGTTCGAGCGGAGGAAAATGATCGGCGATGGCGCTGCCGCGGCAGCGCCGTTCGGCGATGCCGAGTTGGCAACATCACCCGTTTACACCTGACATGTTAGCGTGCTAACGCTACATCCACATTGATTTCAACGGAGATCGTATTGGCTTCCCGCTTTGGTCTTTCGGTTGCCCTGACCACACCCTTCGACCCGTCGGGGCAGATAGCGCTCGCGCCGATAATCGCGCATGCCCGAGCCTGCCTTGGCGCCGGCTGCAGCAGCGCGACGCTGTTCGGCACCACCGGCGAAGGAGCCTCGGTCGGCACCGACGAGCGACGGATCGTCACCGAGGCCATGCTGGCGGCCGGTATTCCGCCACATCAGCTCGTCGCCGCAGTGCTGGTCGATGCAGCCGAAGATGCCGCCGATCAGGCCCGGCACGCTTTGCAGCGCGGCGTTCGCAACATTCTGCTCGCTCCGCCGAGCTACTTCAAGAATGTCGGCGAGGACGGGCTGTTCGGATGGTTTTCCGCCGTCTTCGCCGCACTCGGTCCGCTGGCGCGCGACGTGCTGCTCTATAACATCCCCTCAGTCACCATGGTGCCGCTCCCGCTTGGGCTGATCGGCCGGCTGCGCGCCGCCTTTCCCGCTGTGGTGGCCGGGGTGAAGGATTCCGGCGGGGACTGGAGCTACAGTGAGGCGCTGCTTGAGGCGCACGGCGATCTGGTGATCCTCATCGGCGACGAACGGCATCTCGCGAGAAGCGTGCGCCGCGGCGGACAGGGCGCGATTTCCGGCATGGCTAATTTTGTTACCGGCGAAATCCGGGCAATGGTCGAAAACGGGGGCGACGACCCACGCGTCGAAGACTTCGTGCTCGAATTGCTCAAATACCCGGTCACGCCGGCGGTGAAGGTCATGGTCGCGCGCAAGACCGGCGACGAGCGCTGGCTGGCGGTCCGCCCGCCCCTGGAGCCGATCGATCCGCAGGGACAGCGGCAGCTTGCCGCTGCCTTCGACAGGCTGTTTGCGACAGAGGCAGCCTGACCGACAAGGCCGGGCTGACCGACAAGGAAGCGAGCTGAAGTGGAAGACGGCAGCGAACCGATCACTCTCCGGGAGAAGGCCTATGCCAGCTTCACGCGGCATTTGCTGGCCCGCGATCTGCGGCCGGGGCAGTTCGTGTCACAGCGCGAACTGGTCGCTTTCACCGGGCTGCCGCTGGGTGCCATTCGCGAGATCGTCCCGCGTCTCGAGGCCGAGGGACTGCTGACCACCATCCCGCAGCGCGGCATGCAGATCGCGCATATCGATATCAATCTGATCCGCGAGGCGTTTCAGTTTCGGTTGTTCATGGAACGCGAGGCAGTGGCGCTATTCACGACCAGCGCTTCTGATGCCGAACTTGCCCGCATGCGGCGCGAACATGAAGAGATGCTGGCCCAAGCTCTCGGGCAGGCACCGACGCCGGAAATGGAAGCCAAGGCCCAGAACATCGACTGGGCGATGCACGACACCTTCATCAATGCGCTCGGCAACGAGATTATCGCCAAGGCCTATCTGGTCAACTCGGTGAAAATCCGGCTGATCCACCAGGAGCGTTTCCGCATCGACGGTCGTGTGGTGCCGGTGATGCGCGAACATTTGGCGGTCATCGAAGCCATGGAGAGCCGCAATCCGCAAAGAGCGGTTGAAGCGATCAGTCTGCATATCGACAATGCGCGCCGGCTGGCGCTCCAGATCTGAGGAAATATAGCCGCGCCGCGGTTTGCGGCGCATCCACAACGACAGCAACCGGGAGGAAGAAATGTCGTCCAATCTGTTCAACCCAACCAGGAGGCAACTCCTTGCCGGAACCGCGGCGCTAACCGCTGCCGGCCTTGTGGGGCTTCGCCCCGGCTTTGCCGCAGGCGTTGACTGGAAACGCTTTGCCGGGACGACGCTTGACGTCAATCTGGTGAAAAGCCCGCGCAGCGACACCATCCTGAAATATCTCGCCGAGTTCGAGGAACTGACCGGCATCAAGGTCAATGCCGAGGCAACGCCCGAGCAGCAGCAGCGCCAGAAGACGGTGATCGAGTTGAGCTCGGGCAAGCCGAGCTTCGACGTCGTGCATCTGAGCTACCACGTGCAGAAGCGCCAGTTCGAGAAGGGTGGCTGGCTGGCCGACATCGCCGGCTATCTCGCCGATCCGTCGCTCACCGACCCGGCGCTGGTCGAAAGCGACTTCGCCGAAGCCGGCATGCTGTTTGCCAAGGACGGCCAGGGCGTGCTGCGCTCGCTACCGTTCTCGGTGGACTACTGGATCCTGTATTGGAACAAGGAGCTGTTCGAGGCCAAGGCCATCAAATACCCAGAGACCTTCGAGCAACTTGTGGCAGCCGCCGAAGCGCTGACCGACCACTCGACCAATACATACGGCTTCGTCGCCCGCGGGCTCAAGAACGCAAACACGCCGGTGTGGACGTCGCTGATGCTCGGCTACGACATGACGCCGCTAGATGACAAGGGCAAGCTGCGCACCGAGGCTCCCGAGGCGATCGAGGCTGCCGCGCTCTATCAAAGATTGATGACCAAGTCCGCCCCTCCGGGCGTTACCGGGTTCAACTGGGCCGAAGCACAGTCGGCCTTCCTGCAGGGCAAGATCGGCATGTGGCTCGACGGCGTGGGTTTTGCCCCGCCGATGGAAAATCCGGAAAAATCGAGGGTGGTCGGCAAGGTCGGTTACGGCGTGATGCCCAAGGGTCCCAAGGCGCATGCCTCGGGCACCTTCGGCGACGGGATTGGCGTTACCGCCGCCAGCGAGAAGAAGGAGGCTGCCTATCTGTTCTGCCAGTGGGCGGTATCGCCAACCATGGGCGCGCGGCTGTTGCAGGCCGGCGCCGGTGTTCCGTTCCGCAAATCCGTGCTGGAGGATCCCAAGGTGCGTGAAGGCGTCACCATGCCGGCAAGCTGGCTTGATGCCGTGGTCGGCTCGGGCAATATCAGTCGGCTGGCACTGCCGGTCATCATCCCGGTCACGGAATTCCGCGACATCTATGGCGTGGCGCTGACCAACATGATTGCCGGCGCCGATCCCGCCGCGGAGCTGAAGAAGGCCACCGAACAGTTCCAGCCGGTTCTCGACAGGAGCGAGCAGGGCTGATGTCGGCCACCACCCCAGAACAGACCGGGGTGACGATGCCGGTTATCGACGGGAGCCAGACGATCCGGCTGGCTCCCAACTACTGGCCATTCGTCGTCCCCGCACTCGTCGTCGTCGGCGCCGTCATCGTTTTCCCCTGGGCTTTCACCCTGTGGATGAGCGTCAATCGCTGGACGCTCGGCCAGTCGCGGAGTTTTGCCGGGATGGAAAACTATCTCCGCCTGGCCAGCGACCCACGTTTCTGGGAATCCCTTGTTCATACGTTGACCTACACCTTCCTCTCGGTTGCAGCGCCGATGCTGCTGGGCACCCTGGCCGCCCTGATCTTCGATGCCAGGTTTCCGCTGCGCGGCTTGCTGCGCGGCGTCTTCGTCATGCCGATGATGGCGACACCCGTTGCCGTCGCACTGGTTTGGACAATGATGTTCCATCCTCAGCTTGGCGTGCTCAACTACCTGCTGTCGCTGGTCGGCATCCCGGCCCAGGAATGGATATTCAACGCCAACACGGTCATCCCGTCGCTGGTTGCGGTCGAGACCTGGCAGTGGACGCCGCTCGTCATGCTGATCGTGCTTGGCGGGCTGGCCTCGGTGCCGCGCGAGCCCTTCGAAAGCGCCGAGATCGACGGCGCCAATGCCTGGCAGCAATTCCGCTATCTCACTCTGCCGATGATCGCGCCGTTCCTGATGATCGCGGTCATCATCCGCACCATCGATGCGCTGAAGAGCTTCGACATCATCTACGCGATGACCCAGGGCGGGCCGGGTACGGCGTCGGAGACCATCAACATCTATCTCTACAACACCGCCTTCTCCTACTACGATATCGGCTACGGCTCGGCCATGGCCGTGGTGTTCTTCATTGTCATCGTGGCCCTGTCGTTTGTCCTGCTGATGCTGCGCCAACGCTCGCAGTGGATCGATACGGAGGGCAAATAGATGAGTTCACGGCTGCTCAACCAGATCGGTCTGTTTTTCGCTGCCCTGGTTTTCGTCTCGCCGGCGATCCTGTTCTTCCTCTGGATGATCTCGCTGTCGCTGAAATTCGAGATCGACAACGGTGCCTATCCGCCGATCCTGATCCCCGAACGCTTCGCCTGGTCGAACTATGTAAAGGTGTTCGAGGAGAACAATTTCCTGCTCTATCTCTGGAATTCGGTTCTGGTGACCGGTACGGCGACCTTGCTGGCGCTGCTGATCGGCGTACCGGCCGGCTATGGCATCGCACGGCTCAAGGCTGAACGATCGGCGGTCGTCATCATGATCGCCCGCATGACACCTGGGCTATCCTATCTCATCCCGCTGTTTCTGCTGTTCCAATGGATCGGGATACTCGGCACGCTGTGGCCGCAGATCATCATCCATCTGGTGGTGACGGTGCCGATCGTGGTGTGGGTGATGATCGGCTATTTCGAGACCACGCCGATGGAACTGGAGGAGGCGGCCAACATCGACGGCGCCAGCTCCTGGCAGGTTTTCCGGCTGGTTGCCCTGCCCATCGCCAAGCCAGGCATCGTCGTCGCCTTCATCCTGTCCGTGATCTTCTCGTGGAACAATTTCGTCTTCGGCGTCGTGCTCGCCAGCCGTGAGACGCGCACACTGCCGGTCGCCGTCTACAACATGCTGTCCTACGAGCAGGTCAGCTGGGGGCCGCTCGCCGCGGCGGCGCTGGTGGTGACGTTGCCAGTGCTGATCCTGACCATGTTCGCGCAAAGGCAGATCGTCGCGGGGCTGACCGCCGGCGCCGTCAAGGGCGGCTGAGGGCGCGTCCTGACATCACTCTTTTCCAGGAAAGATCCAATGGCATCGGTAACAATCAGCAACGTGCAGAAGGCCTTCGGGGCCACCAAGATCATTCACGACGTCAGCGTCGACATCGCCGACGGCGAATTCGTCATCCTGGTCGGCCCGTCGGGATGCGGAAAATCGACGCTGCTGCGCATGATCGCGGGCCTTGAAACGATCTCCGGCGGAAAGATCGCCATCGGCGAACGTATGGTCAACAATCTGCGCGCGCGGGACCGGAACATCGCCATGGTGTTCCAGAATTATGCGCTCTATCCGCATATGACCGTTGCCGACAACATGGGCTTTGCCCTCAAGATCAAGAAAGCCGACCCGGCCGACACCGCTGGCCGGGTCCGGAAGGCAGCCGGCATCCTCGGCCTGGAAAAGCTGCTTGACCGCTATCCGCGCCAGCTTTCGGGCGGCCAGCGCCAGCGCGTCGCCATGGGCCGCGCGATCGTACGTGACCCACAGGTCTTTCTGTTCGACGAGCCGCTCTCCAACCTCGATGCCAAGTTGCGCGTCCAGATGCGCGGCGAGATCAAGGCCCTGCACCAGCGGCTGGGTACCACGACGATCTATGTCACGCACGACCAGATCGAGGCCATGACGATGGCCGACAAGATCGTCGTGCTGCATGACGGCCTGGTCGAGCAGATCGGCGCGCCGCTGGACCTCTACGACCATCCGGCCAACCTCTTCGTTGCCGGTTTCATCGGCTCGCCCGCCATGAACTTCATTGCCGGCCGCATCGAGGAGGGCGTGTTCCGCAGCGCAGGCGGGTTGGTCCTGCCGTTGCCGGAAGGCGCCCAGCCCGCGGATGCCGCAGGACGCGAACTCGTCTACGGCATTCGACCGGAACATATCCGGGCGACGGGGCAAGGCGTGCCGGGCACGATCACGCTTCTCGAGGCGACAGGCTCGGAAATCTTCGCCAGGGTCGACTGCTCCGGTGAAGAAATTTCCTGCCTTTTCCGAGAAAGGCTTGCGCTCAGGCAGGGCGAAGGGGTGGGGATCGAGATCGACCGCGCATGTGCGCATCTGTTCGACGCAGCAACCGGTCGGCGCATCTGACCCAATGGTCTGGTGAATGCGTGGTCGGCCTTAGGTCGGCAACGCGAATTCATCGGCGACCTCGATGGCGCGGCCTTCGCTGGCCGATCTCTGGGCGGGCGAGACCCATGACGACGGCCCACCAGCCGTCTTGCAAGGTCACTTCCACTTTGCCTTGTTCGCGCACCGCAGCGGTGAAGCGGGCGTGCTCGAAATAGTCGAACCGCTATGGTCGCCTGCCTCGAGCAGCCGGGGGTCGACGGGAATCTCCAGCAGGCGTGGTCCAGGCGGATTGCGCGGACTGACGATCAACTGGGGCACTGGCGCAGGGCCAAGCTGGGTCGGCCAGAAACGGCCTGGTCCGGGAACCAGACATTCGATCTTTCCGTCGCCGCCGACAGCGCAGAGTTGCTCCTGGTAGCGGCTGCCCTCGGCAAACATGCAGAGTTTCCAGCATGGCGCGCGCGCCGCGAGGGCGCTCTCTGCGATCATTGCTGCCACAGGATGATCCGGAAACGCTTCAAAGTGAATTTTCTCGTGGGCGGTCTTCGGCACTACGGAGATCCGCGCCGGAGGTTCGCGCGCCTGAATCCGGCTGACTGACAATACGACCTGTGCTGAGGTTCAGTACGAACTACCGATCAGGGCAGATGGGATGTTCGTCCGCGTGATAGCGGCGAGGCGTGAAATCCGCGATCGTTCTGCAGTTCTGCTTTGCTGCAGAGCCGCAGCTCGACGGAGACGTTCTCGTGAACCTGTACTGCGCACCGTGCGTTTGCAGCCTTGCCGAACATCTCGCTCTTCGGGAGGCGGATACCTCCTTCGATAGCGAGCGCATCGACCGGGTGTCGAGGCAATCATGAGCCGAGCCCGCAAGATCGCAATCGCCATCGTCGCCCTTATGGTGATTCCAATGGCAGCTATTTGGAGCTGGCAATGGTTCACGCGGGGCCGGTTCGAGGAAACGACCGATAACGCCTATCTCCGCGGAGACATTACCAGCATCGCGCCGAAGCTCGCCGGTTACGTCGTCGAAGTCGACATAGACGACAATGCCAGTGTGTCAAAGGGTGCTGTCCTGTTTCGCATCGACGACAGCGACTACAAGGCCAAGGCCGAGCAGGCGAAAGCCAACGTCGCCGCCCGGCAGGCGGAAATCGCCAACATCAAGGCGACCCGTGAACTGCAGGACGCATTGATCGCGCAGGCTGAGGCGCAGAAGCAATCTGCCGCAGCCGACCTGCAATTCGCCCGCGCCAACCTGAACCGCTACGTCACGCTGCAGAAGAACGGGACCGCAAGCGATCAGAAGCTGCAGGATGCGCAGGCCGGCCATGACAAGGCAAAGGCATCGCTGGACGGTGCAGAGGCCAATCTGCTGGCTCAAAAATTGAAGCTCGGTGTCCTGGATGCACAGTTGTCCGGTGCGCAGGCAGCCCTGTCCCAGGCACAGGCAGCGCTCGACCTGGCAATGCTCGACCTGGCCAACACCGTCGTGAGGGCCCCGGTCGGCGGCATCGTCGGTAATCGCCAGATCCGTGTCGGCCGCTATGTCACCCCAGGGACAGCAGCCTTGGACATCGTTCCGGTTAACGATGTCTGGATCGTTGCCAACTTCAAGGAAACACAGCTGAAGCAGGTTGAGATCGGCCAACGGGTTCGCGTCATGGTTGATGAATATCCAGATCTGCAAATCGACGGCCTTGTCGACAGCTTCGCTCCCGGTAGCGGCGCGGCATTCAGCCTGCTGCCGCCGGACAACGCCACCGGAAACTTCATCCGCGTCGTCCAACGTGTGCCGGTCAAGATCAGGATGACGCGCAATCCGTTGCCCGGCCGCCTGGTTCCGGGACTCTCGGCTCGTGTTGCCATCACCGTCGGCACCAGGGATGCTCCGGCTGTAGCGCAGGAAATGCAGACAGGCGGGATTGCGGACGGGCGCTCAGCACAATGATGCACCTCGCCGAAACGGCGGCTGTGCAGCGCCATCCCGGTACATTGCGCGCTTGCTTGATAGCAACCGGCGTCGTGCTGGCCGCCTTCATGGACGCGGTCGCATCCACTGCACTGTCCATCGGCCGGATCGACATGCTCGGCGACACCTACGCAACGTTGGACGAACTGGCGATGATCGACGTTGTTTTCATCGCGGCCAAGCTGACGGCGTTCCTTGTCGCTCCGCTACTTGTGACGGCAGCCAGGCCGACCGCCTGCCTGCGCGCGGCGGTTGTCGCCCTTCTGCTGGCATCCGCGGCCTTGACGTTGTCAGTGGACCTCACCTGGATTTGCATCTGCCGCATTGTCCAAGGGCTGGCTGGCGGCACAGTTCTCGTCGCCGGCCAGACACTGCTGTTCTTTCGGTTCCCGCACCGGCATCAGCCGGTCGTTCAGGCGGTTTTTGCCGTAGGCGCCGTCATGGCTCCGACGACCGTCACGCCAGCCCTGCAGGGCTGGCTTGTCGACCATCTGACCTGGGAGTGGATATTCCTGAGCATCATTCCGCTCGGCATCGTCTCCCTTGTCCTGTTGGCGGCGGACGGCGATCGGACCTTTTGGCGGAAAACCAGGTTTCCTGCCGTCAGGATATTGTTGCTCGGCATCAGCGCCGCGCTTTTGACCTACGTCCTGCTGCAAGGCAGCAGGTTCAACTGGTTCGACGACACCGACATCACCTGCCTTGCCGCAACCGGTATGACGGCTGCCGGCCTCCTGGCCGTCTGGGAGACCCGCTTTCGTTCAGAAGGCTCACTGCTGGCCATCTCGCCCCTTGGCAATCCGGACTTTCGCTTTGGCCTTCTCGTCAGCTTCGTCGCCGGCTCTGCCCTTTCAGGCAGCGCCTATCTTATTCCGGCTTTTGCCCTCAACGTGCTCGATTTTACCGCGACGGGCGCAGGAGTGCTTCTGCTGCCCAGCGGAGCCATGCTCGCGCTTGGACTTCTGTTGTCCGGCTTCGTCATCCAAAGGACCGGGATGCGCCCGATCACGCTTGCGCCATTTGGCATTCTGCTCTTCGCAGGTGCCATGTGGCTGCTGTCCGCTTCGACGAGCGGTAGCGGATCACCGGACCTGACCCTTGCTCTGCTGCTGCGAGGATTCGGCCTCGGCCTTCTGTTCGTGGCACTGACGCTGGTTACGCTGCAGGGCCTTGCCGCCAATGCGTTGCCGTTTGGCATCGGGCTGTTCAACTTCGGCAAGCAGGTGGGCGGTCTGACCGGCACAGCCCTCTTGCAAACGTATATTGATCACCAGAATGTCCACAACCGGACGATACTGGCGTCCCACCTCGTCAATGGCGATCCAGCCGTAGACCAGCGCTTGAGAGCAACTGCGAACGCTCTGGCGAACAGTGTCGACAGCACTACGGCGACAAAGACCGCCCTGCCGCTGCTGCAGCGCGCGCTTGAGAAGCAGGTCGCCACGATCTCGTTCGACGAAGCTTTCTTCGCGCTCGTCCTGCTGTTCGCGGTCGCTGCGCCCTGTCTCATTGTCGCCAAACAATTGCTCGGCCGCCAAGCCGCTCCGCAGAACTAAAACCGCGTCCACGCCCTATACTTTGGAGCAGATGTGTTGGTCGGGAGAGGCTTCCAGATTATCTCATGAGCCGTGTTAACCGGACGAGACAGGGATGACGAATGCAGAGGTTTTTCCGGTTTCACTCTGCAGCCGACGAAGAGGCAGCCGAGCGTCTTACCTGTCCGGCTCGTATTCCCAGTGGTAGGTGTTGATGCATCGATCCGCGTCGCTCCTCGCGCGAGGCCATCGTTAGGGCCCCCGTAGCGGCGATAACTCCGCGCAATGCATGGATTTCCATGAGATGCAGCCGAGGCATGGCGGAACTAGATTTAGGCGGTGAGTTCGCCTGTCCAGATATTGAAAACAAGTGCTATATCAAGCGCTGACCGTCCCCAGGCTTTTTTGTCCGACAGGAGAAGCCAATGACAGCAGCGTCCAACTCACTTGGCGAAATCGACCCCGAAGCAACGCTTGCGCTGCAAATCATTGAGAGCATGCCCGGCCACGCGTGGGCAGCCGATGCCGCCGGAAGATTCACCTATGTCAGCCCAAACACCCTGGCGTTCCTCGGCAACACGCATGAGGGTCTCAACACTTCCGAAGACAACGACGAGTTCGGCTGGCGTCGAGCCGTCCATCCCGACGATTATGATCCTGTAGCCGCCAGATGGCGGCATTGCCTCGAAACCGGCGATCCCTATGATACCGAGCATCGCCTGCGGCGCGCCGATGGCGTCTATCGCTGGTTTCGAAGCTCAGGACGACCATTTCGCGATAGCCAGGGGCGCATCGTTCAATGGTACGGCACGACAATAGACATTGAGGACCAGAAGCGGGCCGAGTCAGCATTGCGCGACCGGGAGCGGGAACTCTCGCAGCTCGTGGATATGGTCCCGAGTCATATCTGGCGGCTCGATCCCGATGGCGAGCCGATCTTCTTCAATGGGCGCATGGTCGACTTTCTCGGCCTCGATGTAGCGGATCTGGACCGACCGGGCATGAGCCGGCTGGCGGCGATGATACAGGCCGCCGTTCATCCGGACGACGCAGCAGCATTCGGCGATGCACTTCGTGGTTGCTTCGCTACCGGTGCGAGCTTCGCCATGCGCTATCGCCTGCGCCGTGCCGATGGCGTCTATCGCTGGATGTCGAGCCGGGCGGAGCCGATGCGCGATGGCGCTGGCCGCATCGTCCAGTGGTACGGCCTCTGTCACGACATAGACGATCAGATGCACGCCGAAGCGGCGTTGCGGCAGAGCGAGCAGCAACTTCAGCACATGATCGACGCCGTGCCGGTCCGCATCTGGAGTGTGATGCCGACCGGCGGGCCGGTCTACTTCAACAAGCGATACCAGGACCATTTCCGCTCCGTTATCGCGAACTTTGACGCGCTCGGCGAGCCGGGAATCGAAACGTTGCTGTACGAGGTGATTCATCCCGAAGATGCTCCCGAGGTGCAGCGCACGTTGCTGCGGTGTTTCGAAACTGGCGGCGGCTCCGCGATGCGGTTTCGCTGGCGCGAAAAAGACGGCACCTATCGCTGGGCTGAGTGCAGGGTCGAGCCGCGACGCGATGACGACGGAACGGTCGTGCAGTGGTACGGGGTTTCTCTCGACATCGACGATGAGGTGCGCGCGCAGGCGGCGTTGCGCAAAAGTGAGCGGCGCCTTCAGCAGCTGATCGACACCGTGCCCGCTTTGATCTGGAGTACGACACGGGAAGGGACGCCTTCCTACGTCAACAAACGGTTCACCGATGTAACCGGGGCCACGCTCCACGACATCACCGCCCCGGACGGCTCGCCGTCGCTGAGCGTGATCCATCCAGACGATATCGACACCGCACGGCAGGCGATCCGCCATTCATTCGCAACGGGCGTGCCTTACGTTCAGAGATATCGCCAGAGGCGGGCCGACGGCGGCTATCGCTGGACCGAGACTCGCGCCGAGCCGCTGCGCGACGAAGATGACAGCATTCTCCAATGGTACGGCGTGAGCGTCGACATCCATGACCTGGTGACCACGCAAGCCGCATTGCACGACCGGGAACGAGAGCTCTCGCAACTCGTCAACATGGTTCCTAGCTACCTCTGGCGGCTATCTCCCAACGGTGAGCCGACCTTCTTCAACAAGCGCCTGATAGATTTTCTCGGCCTGGACATAGCGGACGCGGAAAAGCCGGACACGAGCCTGCTGGCGGCCTTCATTGCCACCGTCGTCCATCCCGACGATGCAGCCAGCCTGAAGGAAGCACTCGACAGCTGCTTTGCCACCGGCGAGCGCTTCTTCATGAAGTATCGCCTGCGCCGTGCCGATGGCGTTTATCGTTGGATGGAGGGCCGCGCGGAGCCGCTGCGGGACCAGGGTGGACGCATCGTCCAATGGTACGGCCTTACGCACGACATCGACGATCAGCTGCGCGTCGAAGAGGCGCTGCGCGAGAGAGAACGGGCTCTCTGGCAGCTCGTTGAAACACTGCCGGCAATGATCGATTGCGCCGCGCCGGATGGCGAACCGATATATCGCAGCCAGCAGCTCCGCGAATTCCTCGGATACAATCTTGAGGAATTGGACGAAGCGGGAAAGTCCCGGCTGGCTGGCACACTCGACGCCGGTGTTCATCCCGACGACCTGACAGGTGTCAAAGAGAGATATGCCGATTGTCTGTCCACAGGCGAGCCGTATGCGCGACGGCACCGTCTGCGGCGCTTCGATGGTGAATATCGCTGGGTCGAGACGCGCGCCGCGCCGATGCGCAACGCTGAAGGCGCCATAGTGCAGTGGAACGTTATCTGCCTCGACATCGAAAATGAGGTGCGGACACAAGAGGAGCTTCGGCTGGCACAAGAGAGACTTGCGCGTGCGAGCCAGGCGGCGAGCCTTGCCGAACTCTCCGCATCCATCGCTCATGAGGTGAACCAGCCGCTGGCCGCCATCGTCGCCAACTCCAACGCATGCCACCGTTGGCTGTCCGCCGAGCCCCCGAACGTCGAGCGCGCGAAGATCACGGCCGAGCGTATCATCCGCGATGCCAACTCGGCGGCGGATGTCGTCAGCCGCATCCGTGCCTTGTTCAGACCTTCGCTTGAAATGAGAACCAGCACGCCGATCCCCAGCGTCGTTGCCGAAGCACGTGACCTTATGGCCGAGGAAGCCATGCGGCGTCGCGTTCGCATGGACATCGACGTCGAAAGCAACCTTCCGCTCGTTGCGTTCGATCGCGTCCAGATCCAGCAGGTCCTGGTCAACCTCATTCGCAACGGCATGGAGGCGATGGACACCACGGCGGGCGACAAGGTTCTTGCAATGCGCGTGCGCCGGATAGAGGACACGATCCAGACCGAGGTCCGCGACCGAGGCCCGGGTCTCGAACGTCCCAACAAGATATTCGAGCCGTTCTTTACAACGAAAGGGAACGGAATGGGCATGGGGCTCGCGATCTCCCGTTCGATCATCGAGTCTCACGGCGGACGCCTTTGGGCGGAGAATAGCATGCCGCGTGGGGCGACATTCATCTTCACCCTCCCGGTTGAAGCGAAAGCTGCGCAATAACTGGCGGCGCTCAGTAAGCGCTTGGTTTTTGGCTCTCGGTGAAGGGGCGCCGCCGCCCCGTGCAATGCATGGATTTCCATGAGGTGCGGTTGGGGCGTGGCGGGATTAGGGTGGCGACGTGAGTCCGTCAGCCCAGTCCAGCTATCAAGAGCAAGTGCTACACGAAGCGCCGACAATCTCCAGAGTTTGTTTGTCCGTTAGGGGCACCCGATGACGATAGCGCCCAACTCACTTGGCGAGACCGATTCCAGCGCAACGCTCGCGTTAGCGCATGACTTGAACCGATCCGGACCGGGAAGTGGCCGACCTTTCGCGACGAATGAACCGGGCCTGATTCGCGGCAACATGATCAGCGATCTTGGAAGAGGCAGGTTGTCGCGCGTCTGGTCGCACCGTCCCCAATTCCTGCATCTGGGGCTTTTTATTACGGCCTATGTCCTGGGCTGCGGCTTCGCCCAGTCGCTCGCAATCATACCTGGAACAGGGATTTCCATTTGGCCTCCGAGCGGGCTTTTCATCGCTACTCTTGTCTTCGCCTCCAGGTATAGCTGGCCGTGGTGGGTGCTGGGGGCCTGTGTGGCAGAACTGTTCAGCAACTTCTTGTGGTTCCACACTCCGCTGCCCGCAGCCTTCCTGATCTTTGCCGGCAACGCTCTTGAAGCGGTATCCGGCGCATGGCTTGTGAACCAGACCTGCAAGCGCCCAGTTCGGCTGGAAACGTTGCGGGACGTTCTCGCATTCGTCGTACTGGCCGCTGGAATTGCGCCAGTTGCAAGCGCAACGGTGGGAAGTGCGGCGCTTGCTTGGTTTGGCATACAATCGCAAACCTTTGTGACGGCTTGGCCGCTGTGGTGGATCGGAGACGCGACGGGAGTCCTGATCGTAGCGCCACTGGCGCTGGTCGTGTTCCAGAACTGGCGCGGCAAAGCGCAGCTCTCGGCAGCGCGATGGATGGAAGCTTGCGTCCTGGGGCTGATCTTTCTTGGTATCGCCGCCCTTTCCTTGAGCGGCTATCTGCCCTTCGCCTACATCATCATGCCGCCTCTTCTTTGGGCCGCGGTGCGTTTTGAGTTCAGAGGCGCCGCCGTAGCATTGACCGTCCTCGCTCTGATCACGGCGGTATTCACGATATCCGGCGCCAGCCAATTTGCCGGCGATCCCGAGTCCCAGAAGCACAACCAGATCATGCTGCAGCTTTTTCTGGCCATCTCTGCATTTTCGGCGCTCGTCGTGGCCGCCATTTCCAGGCAGCATCAGGCGGCGGTGCTCACTTTGCGCCAAAGTGTGGAGACCTTGCGGGAGCGGGAGCGAGAACTCTCGTTGCTGGTCGAAATGATCCCCGCTCACATCGCCCGCATGGCGCCCAACGGCGAACCAACCTTCTTCAGCAAGCGCACGACAGACTATATCGGCCTCAACGACATCGCGGACTGGGACGAGCCGGGCACGAGCCGCCTGGCGACCTTGGTCGCGGCAGCCGTCCATCCCGACGATGGACCCAGGATGAGAGAATGGCTCAGCCGCTCGCTCGCCACCGGCGAACCCTATCCCATAAGGTATCGCCTGCGTCGCGCGGACGGCGTGTACCGCTGGAGGGAGGGCCGCGCCGAGCCGCTGCGGAACCAGAGTGGGACGATCGTGCAATGGTACACGGCCAGCATCGACATCGACGATGAGGTGCGCGCGCAGGAGGCATTGCGCGACCGGGAGCGGGAGCTCTCACAGCTTGTCGACATGGTTCCGAGCCACGTTTGGCGCCTGACGCCGGACGGCGAGCCGACCTTTTTCAACAAGCGAATGGTCGACTTTCTCGGCCTTGACGTAACGGATTTGGACAAACAGGGCATCAGCCGGCTGGCGGCGATGATAGCGGCCATCGTCCATCCGGACGACGCAGCAGCATTCGGCGATACGCTCAGTCACTGCCTCGCCACCGGTGAGCGCTTCTCCATGAGGTATCGCTTGCGCCGCGCCGATGGCATCTATCACTGGATGTCGAGCCGGGCGGAGCCGATGCGCGATCACGCTGGCCTGATCGCGCAGTGGTACGGCCTCTGTCACGACATAGACGATCAGATGCAAGCCGAAGAGGCCCTGCGGCGGAGCGAATTGCAGCTTCAGCAGATGATCGACGCTGTGCCGGTCCGCATTTGGAGCGCGGTGCCGACCGGCGGGCCGGTCTACTTCAACAAGCGATACCAGGACCATTTCCGCGCCGCCATCGCCAATTTCGAAACACTCGGAGAGCCGCGCATCGAGGAATTGCTGCAAGAACTGGTTCATCCCGAAGATGCTCCCGAGGTGCTGCGCACGTTGCTGAGCTGTTTCGAAACAGGCGGCGGTTCCGCGATGCGGTTTCGCTGGCGCGAAACAGATGGCTATCGCTGGGCGGAGTGCAGGGTGGAGCCGCGGCGTGATGAAGACGGGGCGGTTGTGCAATGGTACGGGGTTTCCCTCGACATCGACGAAGAGGTGCGCGCCCAGGAAGCGCTGCGACAAGCCTCCGACAAACTCGCGCAAGCCACTCAGGCTGCAAGTCTCGCCGAGCTTTCCGCTTCGATCGCGCACGAGGTGAATCAGCCGCTGGCCGCGATCGTCGCCAATTCCCATGCATGCCACCGTTGGCTGTCCGGCGCCCCTCCGAACGTCGAACGCGCGAAGATTACGGCCGAGCGCATAATCCGGGACGCCAATTCGGCGGCGGACGTCGTCGGCCGCATCCGCGCGCTGTTCAAGCAATCCACCGAGACGAGGACCAATGCGACGCTCAGCAGTGTCATCACAGAGGCACGCGACCTCGTGGCCGAGGAAGCGATGCGGCGGGGCGTTCGCACCAGCGTTGATGTCGGAAGCGACAGTCCGCTAGTCGCGTTCGATCGCGTCCAAATCCAGCAGGTTCTGGTCAATCTCATCCGCAACGGCATGGAGGCGATGGACTCTGGTGCGGATGACGGAGTTATCAGCATCCGCGTGCGCCATATCGGGGATGTTGTCCAGACCGAAGTCAGAGATCGCGGCCGGGGCATCGAGTTTCCCGACCGGATATTCGAACCGTTCTTTACCACGAAAGAGCAAGGGATGGGCATGGGACTAGCGATCTGCCGTTCGATCATCGAGTCGCACAGCGGGCGTTTATGGGTCGAGAAGAACGAACCACGTGGAGCGACGTTTATCTTCACGTTGCCGATTGAAGCGAAAGCGGCGTCATGACGACGGACGGCCAAATTGTCTTCATCGTAGATGACGATGAACGCATTCGGGAGGCGCTCAGCGAGCTGCTGGCTGCACACGGCATGTGTGCCGTAGCGTTCGGATCGGCGGGCGATTATATCCGCGCTGACAAGCCGGACGTCCCTGCCTGCCTCATCCTCGATATCGAGTTGCCGGATATTAACGGCCTCGATCTGCAGCGGCAGATTGCCGAGGGCGATCATCCACCGATCGTTTTCCTGACGGGACATGGCGATATCCCGTCCTCGGTGCGTGCGATCAAGCACGGCGCCGTGGATTTCCTGACTAAGCCCTTCAGCGATGCAGACCTCATGGCCGCAATCCATGCGGCGATTGCCCAGGATCGGGTACAGCGATCGGAGCGCGCCGAGCTGGGCGTGTTGAAGCAACGTTATCTCGAGCTGACGCCGCGCGAACGTGAGGTGCTGCCGCTGGTGGTCAGCGGTCTGCTCAACAAGCAGGCGGCCGCTGAACTGGGGATCAGCGAAGTTACGCTGGAAATTCATAGAAGGAACGTCATGCAGAAGATGGTCGCGGCGTCGCTCGCCGACCTCGTTCGCATCGCCGAGCGATTGGGAATACCGATCACGCACTCGCGCCGGGCAGGGGGGAACTGAGGGTGAGCAAGCGGAGGCCTGTCGTGGCGATTGTCGACGATGACCCAAGGCTGCTCGAGTCGCTGGAGGACCTTCTGGAGTCCGCCGGCTATGTGGCCCGCAGCTTCTCGTCGGCAGGGTCGTTACTGGTCAGCGGCCTGTCTGGATTGGACATGCTTATCACCGACATCGGGATGCCCGGCATGGACGGCTTTGAACTTCGCGACTTGGTCAAGAAGGCGCGTCCGGATCTGCCTGTGTTCCTGATCACCGGCCGCCACGAGATAGTGGATCAGCACCGCGCCAAGGGCATTGGCAGGCTTTTCCGCAAGCCGTTCGATGGCCAGGCACTGCTTGCGGCGATCGGCGACGCTTTGCGCAACCCAGAAACGGAGGCTAAACATGAGAGTTGACCAATTGCCCTTACCGAGATCGACGCCGTCATCACAGCAGCGAAGGGCTGAAGCCGAGCAGCCGCTGGTCATTATTGTCGATGATGATGCCTCTGTTCGGGAGGCGCTGTCTGAATTGATCCTGTCGGCGGGTTTCCTGCCGGTGTGCTTTACCTCAACCCGTGAATTGCTTGACGCCGACGTGTTGGAGAGCCCCGGCTGCTTGATCCTCGACGTGCGCATGCCAGGGACGAGCGGTCTCGATCTGCAGCACCATCTTGCGAAAAACGGCAACCCCAAACCCATCATCTTCCTGACCGGGCATGGCGACATCCCGATGACTGTCCAGGCGATGAAGGCCGGCGCGGTGGACTTTCTCACCAAACCGGTGCGGGATCAGACGCTGCTTGACGCTGTGATCGCCGGCATTGCGGTGGATGCCATGCGGCGGGCGGATGCCGTGATCGTCAAGCGCAACATCGAGCGCGTCGAGACGCTGACGCCGCGCGAGCGCGAGGTCCTGCGTGAAGTGGCGCGCGGGCGCCTCAACAAGCAGATCGCCTTCGACCTCGGCATCAGTGAAGTGACGGTCAAGCTTCACCGCGGCAATGTCATGCGCAAGATGGAAGCCGCTTCCATCGGTGAGCTGATCCGGGCGTGGGAAACGCTGCCCGCGCCGATGCGCGAGGTCTAGAATTTGGCACAAGCCGATCCATGCCCCATCCAATAGGATCGCCCGGCGCGCCGGGCCATTTCAGGTGCTTTCTCAGCGCGCCCAGGCCTTCCTGCCTGTTGATACGCTCGTCCTGCTGCGGGTGATCCTGATGTACATCGGTGGTCCTGTTTGGTGTTTCGCGGCAAGGCCCGCGCCAAACATCGGTTACTACTGAGCGGCGCTCTTTGGCAGCGCCAGCCTGACCGAAAAACGCGCAACATTTCATGCAACAGCAACTGACGCCGGCCATGCCGCGTCGGTCCCCGCGCCGCTACCCAAGCCTAATTGACGTGTGTCTATAAGAGCTTGCCTTAGCCCGGCCCTATCTTCGGCGTGCCTGCCCTGCACCTTGGCATCGTATGACAGATGCCTCCGTAGAGTAGGTTCGCGGCCCGGATCGGTGCATCCTGTTCCTCGCAAGCCATCACGACCGTCGCGTTTCTACCGCTCCTCGCTCGCTCCTCCCCGAACGCGACCGCTCAGGCCGACTCGACGGTCGTGATGGTGAGCAGGACGTTCAAAGCACATGGATGGACACGATGAACAAAGACGGACTTTTCTCCGTCGGCGGATCTCGCCGCGATGTCATGTTGGCAGGCCTGATCTCTACGGCAGCCGCCGGACTGCCCCGCGCTGCTTCGGCAACGAGCCGAAAACAAAACCTTCCCTCTTCCCCCTCAATCAAAGGAACCAAGACGATGAGCACCATCACGACCAAGGATGGCACCGAAATCTACTATAAGGATTGGGGCAAGGGTCCTGTCGTCACGTTTTCGCACGGCTGGCCGCTGAATTCCGACGCCTGGGACGGCCAGATGCTCTTTCTTGCCCATAACGGCTTTCGCGTCGTTGCGCATGACCGGCGCGGCCATGGCCGATCGAGCCAGGCCACGTCCGGCAACGACATGAACGGCTATGCGGACGATCTTGCAGCCGTGATCGAGGCGCTGGATCTCCGGAACGCCACGCTGGTCGGCCATTCGACCGGAGGAGGCGAGGTTGCTCGCTATATCGGACGGCACGGGACGAAGCGGGTGGCCAAGGCTGTTCTTATCGCCGCTGTTCCGCCGATCATGGTGAAGACGCCGGCCAATCCGGAAGGCCTGCCGATCGAGGTATTCGACGGCATAAGGGCTGGCCTCGTCAAGGATCGGTCGCAGTACTACCGGGACCTCGCACCGTTGTTTTATGGCGCGAACAGGCCAGGCGCCAAGGTTTCCCAGGGGACTCTGGATCAGTTCTGGCTCTGGAGCATGCAGGCGGGTCTCGTGAACGCGTACGAAAGCGTCAAGGCGTTCTCCGAGACCGATTTTACCGAGGACCTCAAGAAATTCGACGTACCAACCCTCGTCCTGCATGGCGAAGACGACCAGATCGTCCCCGTCAAGGACTCGGCAGTCAAGTCGGCCCGATTGATCAAAGGCGCAAAGGATATCTATTACCCCGGCGCGCCCCACGGGATCACGGCCACGCACCAAGATCAGGTCAATGCTGACCTGCTCGCCTTCATCAAAGGATAGCTTCTGTCGGCTCATGTCCCGGATTGTGGAACCGAACCACTGCGCCATCGAGCTGGAGCGCTGGCAGGGGCGCGAAACATATGCTGCGCCACGGCTGCCACTCGGGCAACTGCGCCTGTGCAGCCCGGAGGCGATCGCCGGCGTTCGACACTACGTCGCGCTGTCGGGGGTCGCCGCCGCGCGCTTGTTCTGCCTTGATGGCCAAAGCGCTCTCCAAGACGTCAAACTGGCTAAGCACCGGGAGTTTATCAATCGCTAGCCGTTTGCGATTGCCGCTCATTTTGGCGGTCTCAATTAGGCGTGAAATTTTCTTGGCCAGCAGTTGCGACTATCGCAGCAGCACCGGCGCCATTTTTCGAAGGCAGGAACGAAATGGGCGTACTCTCGGGCAAGATCGCGGTGGTCACCGGCGGGAACAGCGGGATCGGACTATCGGCTGCAAAAATCTTTGCGGCCGAGGGCGCGCAAGTCGTCATTACCGGCCGCCGGCGGCAGGCGGTCGAGGAAGCGGTCGCACAGATCGGGGCAGGCGCGCTGGGCATTCAGGGAAATGTGGCCGAGGTGTCGCACCATGACGAGGTAGCGCAACAGATCCGTCAGAGGTTCGGGGCGCTCGACATCTATATGGCGAACGCCGGCATAAACACCATCACGCACTCGGCCGACGTCTCCGAGGCGGAATATGATGCGCAATTTGCCGTCAATACGCGAGGCGTCTTCTTCGGCGTCCAGAAGCTGATTCCGATCATGCGGAATGGCGGCGCAATCATCCTCACAGGCTCGCTGGCCAGCGAGAAGGTTCTGGACGGTCATGCTGTTTACGCGGGCTCGAAGGCGGCCATAAATGCCTTTGCGCGCGCTTGGGCGATCGAACTGAAGTCTCGCGGCATCCGGGTCAACGTGCTCAGCCCAGGTCCGGTGGATACGGCTATTCTCGATAAGCTAGGCATACCGTTTGAGCAGCGCGGGCTGTTTAGCGATGGCAGAGGCAATACCCCTGGGCCGGATGGGGCAGCCGGAAGAGCTGGCAAAAGCCGCCCTGTTCCTTGCCTCGGACGCGAGCAGTTTCGTAACGGGCATCAATCTGCGGGTCGACGGCGGGATGGCAGTGCTCTGAGCCACGACTGCGATGTCGTCGCGCCAATAGACTTCCGAATAAATGGCTGAGCAATCGGTCATCCTCAAGACGATTTTCCGGGAAGCTGCCGCACGAGTCGCGCCAAATAGGTCGGAGGCGAGACGTTTTGTCGACGTGGCGCAAATTGAGCCACGTAAGCAGCAAGTCGCATTGCAGGGATCGACGCGCAAGAGAGAAGTCGGCTCGCCGATACGGCGGAAGGACCGAGGTCTCGCCCCGGTCCTTCAATTTTCTGTAGGTCGGGATCAGTGACCCCAGATGCCCTGGCCGTATTCATCGTTGGGAACAGTCGGCTTGCGTACGGTTTTCGGCACCCCGATATCATTGTTCATTTTTTTGATCGAGGATGTATACATGTTGTAAGACGCAGTCGCAGGCTGCTGGGATCCGTTTGATCCATAGTGGTCGCTTCCGGCAGTGGCGCTTCCTGCTGTAATAACAAGCACGGCGACAGCAAGGACTGTCATTTTCATTTCAGTAACTCCATTGATGGCTTGGATGATATTCACCCATACAAATATAAATGTCGTGACGCAGCGACACGATCAGACGGTCCGGCTGTTTGATCCATACGAAGGCATTGGGCGATTCAGGCCGAAGGCCAGGGACTATGTCGTTGACGAGAGGAGGCTTTGCGGCGCGCCCTCAGTGTCTGTTCCGGCGACCGCCGACAATGCACACCCGGCATAGATACCTCAATTTGCTGCAGGGCACCTGATCTCCCCGGTGACCTACCCTGCACCTTGGCATTGTATGACAGACCCTTCCGCACAATAGGTTGGCGGGCCGCGTCGGCGCATTCTCCTGAGCATTGGTCACCACAGGCGACACGGGAGAAAGCAAATGCGAAACATAACTCGAGTCCTGGCCCTCACCGCAGCGCTTGCCGCGTCGGGCGGCGGGATGGCGCAGGCCGCGAATTCTCAGCCCAAGCCGACGATCGTACTGGTGCACGGCGCCTTCGCGGAATCGTCGAGCTGGGATGCAGTCATCACCAAGCTCAGCAAAGACGGTTATGTGGCGATAGCCGCAGCTAATCCGCTCCGCGGCGTTGCCAGCGATGCGAAAGCAGTCTCAGCCATCGTCCGGTCGGTTTCCGGGCCGGTCGTGCTGGTGGGGCATTCCTATGGCGGGCCCGTCATCACCGAGGCCGCCAATGGCAATCCCAATGTGAAGGCGTTGGTCTACGTGGCGGGTTTCGCGCCCGATACGGGCGAATCGAGCCTTACGTTGTCCAGCATGTTTCCCGGTAGCACCTTGGGGAGCGCGCTTGCTCCAGTCGCGTTGCCGGACGGCGGACAAGACCTCTTCATCGAGCCGGCCAAGTTCCGCGCGCAGTTCGCCGCCGACGTTCCGCAAGAGCAGACTTTGCTGATGGCTGCCACTCAACGCCCTGTTGCGCAGGCGGCTCTGGCTGAAGCCTCGGGCGTCGCCTCATGGAAGACGCTGCCGTCCTACATGATCTACGGCTCGGATGACCGCAACATCCCGGCAGCCGTCATGAGCTTCATGGCCAAGCGTGCGCACGCGGTAAAGACCGTCGTCATCGAGGGTGCGTCCCACGCGCTCATGGTTTCGCATCCCGACGAGGTCACGTCACTCATCGAGGATGCTGCTGCATCGGTCAGTCAGTAGCAGGCCGGAAACGCCCAGCATCCGATCGAGCAACGAAAATAGACACGCAACACCAGGAGACCAGACATGAAGATCGTCGTCATCGGCGGAACCGGGCTGATCGGTTCAAAGACCGTGGAGAGACTGCGAAACAAAGGCCACGACGTACTTGCGGCGTCGCCGAATTCGGGCGTCAACACCGTTACGGGAGAGGGTCTGGCGGCCGCGCTTGCCGGTGCGCAGGTCGTCATCGACCTCGCGAACTCGCCGTCGTTCGAGGAAAAGGCTGCCCTGGAGTTCTTCTCGGCATCCGGGCGTAATCTTTTTGCCGCCGAAACGGCCGCCGGCGTCCGTCATCACGTGGCGCTGTCGGTCGTCGGTACCGACCGGCTGCAGGGCATGGGCTATTTCCGCGGCAAGTTGCTTCAGGAAAAGCTGATCAGGGAGTCCGGAATTCCCTACACCATCGTTCACGCCACTCAATTCTTCGAATTCACCGCCGCCATCGCAAACACGGGCGCCGTCGGGGATACCATTCATATGTCGCCGGCCTACTTCCAACCCATGGCGGCTGATAATGTTGCCGATGCGATGGCGGACGTCGCGCTTGCCGCGCCGTTGAACGGCATGATCGAAATTGCCGGCCCGGAGCGTGTTCGCATGAGCGAACTTGTCGAGCGCTTCCTGAAGGCCACCAAGGACCCGCGCAAAGTCGTCCCGGATCCCGGCGCGCTCTACTACGGCCAAGTGGCAATCGACGATCGAACGCTGGTGCCCGGCGAGAACGCGTGCATCGGCGCCGTGCGTTTCGATGATTGGCTCAGCCGATACACACCACCGAAGTAAGTAATCATCGGATAGGCCCGCCATTCGCACAACAAGGAGACCAGACATGATCAAAACACTTCTCTGCGCCGCGCTCACCGCCGCTTCCGTCACCGCAGCAATGGCCAATGACGCCGCCAGCGTGAAGCTTGTCTACGACCAGGCTCTGCCAAACGTGCCCGGCAAGAGCATGAAAGCCGTGCTCGTCGAGTACGCGCCTGGGGGTACGTCGCCGGCTCATACCCATCCCAAATCCGCGTTCATCTATGCCACGGTCCTGCAGGGGGCGATCCGAAGCCAGGTCAATGACGGGCCGGTGAAGACTTATCGCGCCGGCGAGAGTTTCTCGGAATTCCCTGGCGACCGTCATGCCGTCAGCGAAAACGCCAGCAAGACGGAAGGCGCTCGTCTGCTTGCTATTTTCGTCGTCGACACCAGCGAGACGGAACTGACGACGAACGCGAAATGAAATCGTAGCCCCCAGGACCATCGGGGCGTACGCGAAGGGACGGTCAGTGACATGAATTCGATCGCCATCCGCACACTTGCGGGGATTTTGGTCCCCCATACTCCGCTTGTTGGCCGAGCGATCGAACATGCCCGCGCTCGATGTGAACCCTACCTGTTCAACCACGTGGTCCGATCCTGGCTTTTCGCGGCCCGGATCGGACAGATTCAGAATATCCAGCACGACGCGGAGGTTGTTGCGGTTGCAACCCTGTTGCATGACGTCACGCTCAATGAGGACTTCGCCGGGCCGCGCCGTTTCGAAGTGGAAGGCGCCGATCTCGCCCGCGCCTTCGTTCGGGAGGGCGGCTTCGACGAGCGGCGCGCCCAATTGATCTGGGACAGCGTCGCCCTCAACTCGACGCCGTCGATTGGCCTCTACAAGGAGGCTGAGGTGGCGCTGTGCACAGCCGGCATCTGCCTCGATGTCGTCGGCTTGCAATACAGCCTCGTTTCGTCAGCCGAGATTGCAAAGATCGTTGGCGAATTTCCGCGCCTCGGGATGAAGCGGCGGATGACGCGATGCTTTTGCCATATCGCCGAGATCAGGCCCGAAACCACCTACGACAACTTTGCCCGGGACTTCGGCGAGCGCTTTGTTTCAGGCTACAAGGCGACTTCGGCAGTTGATCTTGTGATGAACGCTCCCTTTGAAGAGTGACCGCAGTTTCGATCCAGGTTCTATCGACACCGGTCGGTTCAGCCTTGCCCTTCAAGTGACCTAAACGCTGTGCGTCTGTCGGATGCATGCGGCAAAGCGAATTGCCGAGGGCAGCGGTCAGGTGCCAATTTCCACCTCCTATACTTCGGTTTAGGCGCCCCAACCCAATCGAGTGGCAATACATATCATCGGCACGATAGCAACAGTTCGTCTCACCGGTCATCCTTACGGTGCAATGGATTGCAAACACCTCAAGGAGATAAGTAATGAATATTGCAGCGCCACCGGTCGCTCCGAAAGGAAAAGCCGTCGCCCAACGCGCGAGTTATGCGGAGCAGTCGCCGGAACTTCTAAAGAAATTTATTGAATGTCTTGGTGCGACGCGAGAGGGGTCGATCGAAGAGCCAATCCGCGACCTTGTTGCAGTCCGAGCCGCGCAGCTGAACGGGTGCACCTTCTGCCTCGATATGCACGTCAAACAGGCGAAGATCCATGGCGAGCGCGAACTGCGCCTTTACCACCTGGCAGCCTGGCGGGATTCGACCTTGTTCGTTCCTCGCGAGCGCGCAGCCTTGGCATGGACGGAAGTCTTGACCAAGCTGCCCGAGCAGGGTGTCCCCGACGAGATCTACGATCGAGTCAGGTCGCAGCTTTCCGAGAAGGAAATCTCCGATCTGACCTTCGTTGTCATGGCGGTCAACTCTTGGAACCGTCTGAATATCGGCTTCAAACCCGTCCCGGGCTCGGGCGATGCGAAGTTTGGCCTGAGCAAAGCAGCACTGAGCTAATCTTTGGAATGGGTCAGAATGGAGTTGTTTGCGCGCCATTCTGACCGGCCGGACGAAGGCGCCGAGCTCGGCGACCAACACTGGAACCGATCCCAGCCCCGCGGCCGCGGCCGCGAGGCGCTCTCAGGAGGGCGTCATGCGAATTGACAGTCTGCATCCAGTAATATCGGCCCGTCTCATGGTGGTCGATGTCGACGCTCCACTCCGCAGTGCGGCACTCTCACTTTCCAGGCCCGCAATAGGCCTGGTCGTGGTGTGCCACGGCAGTGGGGAGGCGGCAGGCGTGCTGAGCAAGTCCGACCTTGTCCGCCATCTGGCGAATTCAGGGCCAACAGAAGCGCCGATTGCGGCTTTGATGAGCAGGTCCATCGTGTCCTGTGGTCCCGATGACGACCTTCATTCAGTGTGGCAGACCATGGCCGCGCGAGGCCTTCAGAATGTGCCGGTGCTCGGGGCCGACTCGAAACCGCTAGGCGTCCTCGATATCCGTGATGCGATGAAGGCGCTCTTCAAACAAGAGGAACTGCAGGAACGGCTGCTTGCCAACTACATCAGCGGGATCGGCTATCAATAGAGCATCGTCTCGCGATTGAATATACGGAAGTATGGATCGGCGTCTTCTTAGATATAATGGAAAATAAAAGCCATAAATTATAGCGTGTTGAAGCCAATAGGTGCCGACTTAGCCAGCGGGGAACGAAATGTTTCGTCCGGACATAAAAGAAGATGTCTTCGACGGCCCGCCCGATGGCCCTGGAGGTGGTATGTCCGTGCAAATGTCGACGGCCGGCATCGTCCATGACCTGGGCAATCTCATTCAGGTCGCCTCGTCGGCGTTGAACCACCTGGCCCGCGATCCGAGCATCCAAGCGGCTCCGGCGCTCGGGCCTGTAATAGCCGGCGCCAAAACGGCTTTGGAGCGGGCTGGTGGCCTTGTCCGGCAAACCATCAGCCTGGCCCGAGAGAGCCACGCGGAAATCGAATACACAAACGTAGGTGCTTGCCTGGCTGAGATCGAAACCCTCGTACGGAGCGCCTTGGATGCCAATTTCGGTCTTGAGCTTCGGGTTGGGTCCGACCTGCCTTTGGTGAGATGCGATCGCTTTGGATTGCAAAATGCGGTTCTGAATCTTCTGTTCAACGCGCGCGATGCAATGCCTGACGGCGGTTTCATCTCGATCGATGCCGGCTTGGCCTCTGAGAACTCTGCCGCCGGTCAGGTAGACATCCGCGTCGCGGACAACGGTATCGGGATGACCAGCGAGACGATGCTCTGCGCCTTCGATCCGTTCTTCACCACCAAAAGCGAAGGCCTCGGCGGCGTCGGTTTGCCGATGGTGAAGCACTTTGCCGAGCAATCAGGCGGAAGCATCGATATTCAGAGCACACTTGGGGCAGGCACGACCGTCACTCTGCGGTTGCCTGCGATGCGATAGCGGCCCGCCAATCTGCCTCCGGTGACACGTGACATACAATCGAGAGATAAAGATGGATGCACAAGTCGTTGAAAACGTCCAACAGCACCGTTTCGAGCTGCCGATCGCCGGTGATATGTTTGCGGCGGCCTATTATCGGCTCGAGGGCGGGAAGGTTGCGCTGATACACGCCGAAGTCCCGTCGGAATTTTCCGGACAAGGGATCGCGTCGCAATTGGCCCAAGGAACCTTCGAACTGCTCCGCAAGACCGGCCGTAAAGCGATCTTGAAATGTCCCTTCATGAGCCGCTTTTTCGCCAAGCACCCGGACTATGCAGATGTCGTCGGCGGCTAGTCATGGGCACGAATGTTGAGGGTTTCCCAAGGATCCATCCAAATGCCTGACGAGTATGATTTGCAGAGATTCGTCAGCGCACAGGATCCGGTCTACGACGACGCGCTGGCCATTCTACGTCGAGGGATGATGTGCACTCCCTACATGGAGTTCATCTTCCCAAGGTTGGCCACAAGGCGAAGTGGTACAGCGCCTGAGCCATATGCAATCACATCGCTCGACGAAGCCAGCGCCTATCTCTCGTTTCCGATCCTCGGAGGCCGTTATCGGGAATGCGTTGGCACCCTGCAACGGCTCTCCGGCCTAAGCGCTCGCGCTGTCTTCGGTGACGTTGATGCGAAGAAGTTGCACGCGTCCCTCACGCTGTTTTCCGAAGCAAGCAACGACGAGTTCCTGCTCGAGACAATCTTCGACGTCTGGTTCGACGGTTTGCTCGATGAGGAAACGATGAACGATCTCTACTTGATATCGTAGTGGTCTGCCTGCGCCACCCGGCGTAAAGCTGTCGCGGCGCTGAGGTCACCATCCGCTGCCTTATCCCTCACACGCTGCCATCTGGCAGAGGCATGAGCTCGTGCTCTCCCGGCACGCCGGGGAAGCGGCGTTCGCGCCAATCCGCCTTTGCCTGCTCGATCCGTTCGGCTGAAGAGGAGACGAAGTTCCAAAAGATATGACGTGGCTCGGCCAGGGGCTCACCTCCTATCAGCATCAGTCTCGCCGCATGGAAGGCAGGCGCCTGGAGCACAATCTCAGCGCCGGGCGCCAGAGCTACTAATTCGGCCTCATGAAACGTACCGAACTGGCCGACAATTCCAACCTCACCGGCGACGATGTAGATCGCACGCTCACGGTGTTCGGGTTTCACCTGGTAGCGCGCACCGCTCGTGAGCACAATTTCGGCATAGACCATGTCGGAGAACGTCCTTACCGGCGAGACCAACCCGTCGGACGCGCCGGCGATCAACGTAAACTCGACGCCGTCGGCACAGATCCTCGGTATTTCGGGAGCGCCAAAATGTGCGACGTCGGCGGCAATTTCTTCATAGCGGGAGGGGAGGGCGATCCAAGCCTGAGCGCCGAAGAGATTGCTTGCCGACGCCCGGACTTCCGGTGGCGTGCGCTCGGAATGGACGATGCCCGACCCGGCCGTCATCCAGTTGACCTCGCCAGGACGGATGGTCTGCACTTTTCCCAAATTGTCGCGATGGACGATCTCGCCATCGATCAGGTAGGTCACGGCCGCAACGCCGATATGCGGATGCGGTCCCATATCGAAACCGTGACCTGCGTCGAATATAGCGGGGCCGAAATGGTCGAACAGGATGAAGGGCCCGATCATCAGGCGATCCGAGGACGGCAATACGCGCCTTATCTTCAGTCCGTCCGCAAAATCACGGATAGCTGGCTGGATGAGTGTATCGATGCCTGTGATACCGCTTTGGCGGATGGTCATGGATCTCTGTCCTTCTGCATGCCTTGTCAGCCAGGTGCTCGAACGCGCTTGAACGAAGCGGCTCGAAAGACTGTCTGAATGGCTTTGAGGAGCGCGAATTTGGAGCTCGCGTGGTGCTGTCCGGCGATGCCGCTTTCATTAAAAGCCGACACCCTCATCGACAGGATCGCGGCAAGATCTTCGGCCATTTCGGGCCTGTCGTGCAGCAGCGGCGCAAAGCTTTCCTGGTCTATGTCGTAAACCGTGACAGGGGTCATTGCCCGCAAACTCGACATCTCGCCAATACCGGCGAGCAAGCCGGTCTCGCCGAAGAAATCGCCAGGTGCAAGCCGGGAGATCTCCTGCAGTTGATCATCGTCCTCGCCAATTTGCCGGACGATGACGCCCGTCCGAACGATCATGAGCGACGGCAGCATCTCTCCCTGTCGTGCGATGATTTCGCCCTTATGGTAGGTGCGAACCGAGGCCGCTTTGGCGAGCGAACCCTGCTCGGTATCCGTTAGCGCCGAGAATACCGGTATGGAATTGATGAGTTCGATCGGGGTGAAGCCTTGGGAGGCCGCCGTCTCGTGGCCCGGCCGGTTGGTCATGGCAATCGAGCCTGAAAATGGCTCCGCCAGCAGCATGCCGGTCGACTTTGAATGGCGATAAATGAGATCGAAGATTTCGTTCCGAGCGGCACTTCGCTGGTCGATACTTGCGACGCGAAAAAACAACTCGATCTCGATAGCTGTGGCATCCAGGCTTCTGATGGTGACCGAAGGCGAAGGGTCCTGGAGGATCGAATTGCAGCTCAGCAAGACAGTGCGCATGAGGTCTACGATGATCGCCGGCGTCTTCGTTGGCGCCACCTTGACGGTTACGGCAAGTCCATGGCTCTCGTCCGGACCGCTTAGATTTGTTACCCCGATCTTGGCGAGAAGGCTGTTTGGCAGCACCACGACATTGTGTGTCGGGGTCAGAAGTTGGGTCGACCGCCAATTGGTCTCGATAACGCGGCCTTCGGTTCCGTCGCCCAGAATGATCCAGTTTCCAAGCACGTAAGGGCGGCCGAGGTTAAGCGCGATCGCCGAAAATACGTCACCAAGCGTATTCTGGAGCGCCAGTCCCAGGATGACGGCAAACACGCCCGACGTGGCAATGAGCGTTCCGACCGGCACTGCAAAGACAAACGCCAGGATCGACAGGAACATTCCAGCGTAGACGACACCGACCACGACGTCCTGCAGGAGACGTGCCTCGCGCGGCTTTCGCTCGAAGACGAGATAGATACGGACAAATCCGATCAGCGCCCAGGCAAGGTGAACCCACCAGAGCAGCTTGACCGAGCCGATGAGGATCGCTCCTCCGGTTGTCTCGTTGTCCCCTGCGGCCTCGTACGGCACGACGCGCAGGTGGAGAACCATGGCCGACATCGCGACGAAAAAGGCGAGTTGGACGACCAGCTTCGCATTGGCGAAGCGTCTGGGGATGAGAGACCAAACGACGATCCCGGCGAGGCCGAGCAACACGATGTAGACCAGAGGAGAGTTCCACCAGTTCATGAACGATCACCGCGATGCCCGGTTCAACGTTTGGTCTCCGGCCCGGCGATCGGGCCTCTGGCGCTGGCCTTGTCTTTTTCGAGAACTGCTTCGGTGATCGAATTCGGCAGCCGTCGCGGCTTTTCGATCAGCCCGAGCACCGGCATGGCGATGATGAAGAACGCAAAATAGTAAAGCGTCGCCAGTTGGGACATGACGACGTATGCGCCTTCCGCCGGCCGGGAGCCGAGCCAGCCGAGAAAGAGGGCATTGGCAACGAACAGCCAGAAGAGCACCCTGTACCAGGGCCGATAGACCGCCGAGCGCACCTTCGAGGTGTCGAGCCACGGCACCAGGAACAGCACGGCGATCGAGCCGAACATCGCGAGCACGCCGCCGAGCTTGGAATCGATCGGCCCGATATTGAAGGTGATGGCCCGCAGGATCGCATAAAACGGCAGGAAGTACCATTCCGGCACGATGTGGGCCGGCGTCTTCAGCGGATTGGCGATGCTGTTGTTGTCGGGATGGCCGAGGTAGTTCGGCAGGTAGAAGACGAAATAGGCGAAGAAGAACAGGAACACGAGGATGCCGAAGGCATCTTTGACGGTGGCATAGGGCGTGAAGTCCACGACATCGGTTTTCGATTTGACCTCGATGCCGGTCGGATTGTTCTGGCCGACGACGTGAAGCGCCCAGATATGCAAGGTCACCACGCCCACAAGCACAAATGGCAGCAGGTAATGCAGCGCAAAGAAGCGGTTCAGCGTCGGATTATCGACCGCGAAGCCGCCGAGCAAAAGCTGCTGGAGCCAGTCGCCGATCAGTGGGATGGCGGTGAAAAAGCTGGTGATGACAGTAGCGCCCCAGAACGACATCTGTCCCCAAGGCAGCACGTAGCCCATGAAGGCCGTCGCCATCATCAGCAGGAGGTTGGTGCAACCGAGCACCCACAGCAGCTCACGCGGCGCCTTGTACGAACCATAGTAGAGCCCGCGGCAGATGTGGAGGTAGACGGCAATGAAGAAGAACGACGCGCCGTTGGAATGGAGATAGCGCAGCAGCCAGCCCGAATTCACGTCGCGCATGATCTGCTCGACCGAGTTGAAGGCCAGCCCCGTATCAGGGGCGTAATGCATCGCCAGCACGATGCCGGTCAGGATCTGTGAAACCAGCATGATCGTGAGAATGCCGCCGAACGTATAGGCATAGTTCAGGTTGCGCGGGACGGGATAGACGATGAAGCTGTCATAGACCAGCCGCGGCAGCGGCAGGCGGGCGTCGAACCAACGTTCGATTCTGGTTTTGGGCGTATAGGTCGAGTGTTTGCCGCCGCTCATCGAAATGCCCCCTGCCTCAGCCGATACGGATCTTGGTGTCGGAAACGAATTGGAACACCGGTACCGCCATGTTCTCGGGTGCCGGCCCCTTCCGGACGCGGCCGGCAGTGTCGTATTGCGAACCATGGCAGGGGCAGAACCAGCCGTCGAAATCGCCTTCCTGACCATGCGGGATGCAGCCAAGATGGGTGCAGACCTGGATCATCACCACCCAGGCTTCCTTGCCCGGCATAGTTCGATTGGCGTCGGTTGCCGGCGCATCGGCCGGCAGGTTGGCGTTGCGGGCAATTGGATCCTTGAGCTCGGCGAGACTGACTGCCTGGCCGTCCTTCCTCTCTTTTTCGGTGCGGTTGCGCACGACAACCGGCTTGCCGTGCCAGTCGACGATCAGCGACGTTCCCGGCGTCAGCGAGGAGACGTCGACCTCGATCGCGGCGGGCGCCTCGACGCGCAATGTGTGCTCGGCTGTGGAGGTTTCGGAAAGGTCGGCCATGATGGCGACTCCTATTGTCGGAAGCTGCGTCATCGCGTTGGTGGCAATCGAGCAAAAGTCAGACCACGGCTTTCGCGTTTCCAGTCTGCTCGTGCCGCGCGGAATATGCCGGCCGTGGCCGGGTGTGAGCCATCGTGCCAACGGCACGTGCGTCCAATACTTTCGTTTAGGATTTCCTGAGCGAAGGACTGGCCGGGCCGGCGATGATGCCATCATGGAAGGTTCTGGATTCCTCCAGATAACCGTTGGCCGCTGAGCTGGCATACGTCCCGGCATTGCGCACGGCGATCCCGAACTTCAGTCCGACCATACCTCGGCATAGGCACGTCTAGCTGTCGGTGTCGTAGTCGTCGTCTCCGCCAAGTGCGAGTTTCTGGAGCGGTTGTCTCGCGTGGCGCGGGGCAGGTTTTCCGCTCGGCGACGACCAATTGCGGGATTCAATCGGGTTCAGAAAAGGGAAAAGCGGTGAAACTCTACTACAGCCCTCTCGCCTGCAGCCTGGCGGACCACATCGCTCTGGAAGAGGCCGGTGTTTCCTTCGAGCGCGAAAGTGTGAACCTCAAGACCAAACGGACAGGCTCCGGGGATGATTTCACTACCGTCACGCGCAAGGGCTATGTTCCAGCCCTCGTGCTGGATAGCGGCGAAACGCTGACGGAAAATATCACCGTCCTCGACTGGATTGCGTCGCAATACCCGCCACTGGCAGTGGCGGGGCCGTTGGGCCGTACCCGCCTTCTCGAAGCGCTGACCTACATCTCAACTGAAATACACCGAAGCTTCAAGCCGATGTGGCACCAAAGCAGCGATGCCGAAAAGGCCAGGGCGAGCGCGACGATTACGAGCCAACTCGAGTTCGTCGCTGACGGGCTCGAGACCGACTATCTGTTCGGCGACAAGCCCAGCGTCGCGGATTTTTATCTTTTCGTGATGCTGCTTTGGGCGGCCCGCTTCCAAGTCCCTGTTCCCGCGCCTTTGCAAGCCCTTCGCGTCCGAATGGCTGCCCGACCGGCCGTGCGCATCGCAATGGATCGTGAGGGCCTCGTCTGAAGCCGAGGGCGACTTCGAGCATAAGACCAGATGCAACATGTCCTCTCGCCCAAACAGAAGATCAGGAGTCATTCTCATGCTGCCGTTCCTGCGGATGCTACATCTACATCCAGCCGCTTCCAAGCGCGGGGACGGCCTAGGTCTCGAATTTCTGAGGAGGGAAATCGAGGAAACGCTTGACCTGACCGGCATTCACTCAGAGTTCGCCGCACTGCCTCCTGGCCGAGTGTTACAGTGGTTGGTCCGCCGCCCGCAGTCACCATCGAAATAGGCAACATTTCCTGTCGGCCGATGAGGCGGGCGGTCCGGTCGTTCCTGCTTGTTGGTCATTACAGAGGCTTCATCATGAATGCGAGTAAGGCTCCCGACACGGTCGATCATCGCCGCCGGCGCATTGTTGGTGCTGCAGCAATGACGTTCGCCGCCACCGAACTCGGCTTGAGCGAGCCGGCGGCCACTTGGACGGTCGAGGCGAGGGCATCTGCTACGCAAGCCACGCAGAAATCATTCGGCTCGCTCGGGCAGGTCAATGCCGGAAATCTGAGCGTCGGATATGCGGAGCTGGGGCCCGCCGAAGGTGCCCCAGTGATCCTGCTTCATGGCTGGCCTTATGACATTCACACCTACGCCGATGTCGCTCCCCTGCTTGCCGCAAAGGGGTACCGCGTGATTGTGCCCTACCTGCGCGGCTACGGCACTACGCGCTTCCTGTCGGACGAGACGATGCGCAACGGCCAGCAGTCGGCGCTCGCCGCGGATACGATCGCCCTGATGGATGCGCTGGGGATCGAAAAGGCCACGATCGCCGGCTGCGACTGGGGCGCTCGAACGGCCAATGTCGTTGCCGCGCTCTGGCCTGAGCGTTGCAAGGCGATCGTCTCGGTGAGCGGCTATCTCATCGGAAATCAGCAGGTCGGCATGGTGCCGCTGGCACCGGAGGCGGAGCTTCAATGGTGGTATCAGTATTACTTCGCCACGGATCGCGGCCGCGCCGGCTACGAGAAATACACGCGCGATTTCGCCAAACTCATCTGGCAACTCGCTTCGCCGCAGTGGAATTTCGATGATGACATCTTCCAGCGCAGCGCCGCAGCACTGGACAACCCGGATCACGTCAGCATCGTCATTCACAATTACCGTTGGAGGCTCGGCCTGGCACCGGGCGAGCCGGAATATGACGTTCTGGAAAACCGGCTGGCCGAAGCTCCCGTGATCACAGTGCCGACCATTACCCTTGAGGGCGATGCCAATGGCGCACCCCATCCCGACAGCAGTTCCTACGCCAAGAAATTCTCGGGCAGATACACGCACCGGATCATCACCGGCGGTATCGGCCACAACTTGCCTCAAGAAGCCCCGCAAGCCTTTGCCCAGGCTGTCATCGACGTCGGCGAATACTGATCAAAATCCATGACGTGCCCCCGACGCAAGGAATAAAACGGGAAGAGTCCTGGTTCTCGGCACAGCCTCCGGTCCGCTTAGGCGAGAACAGCTCTCCCGCCGACCCAGACCGACGCGATGTTGGCCCTGGAAGCGGAGTAGACGATCTTCTGAAGGATGCCGTCGCCGTCGTCGAGTTCGTCCCACAGGTGAATTGTGCCTCTGGGCGCGGCGGTGTCGACCAGGATCGCATCGAAATGGTAGCCAGGCGAGAATCGCCCCACAGGCAAGCCGAGTGCCGCGCCACCGCCTGCCGTCGCCAGGTGGAAGGACTCGCGAAAGTCGACGCGTGCTGTTCCGGCCGTGCCGCGCGTCTCGGCCGCTAGCGCCGGGTCGGTGCCGGTTTCCAGCATGCGCGACGACATGACCGTCGCGCGCATCGCATCGAACATCGAGGCGCTCGGTCCCCCGGAAATGTCGGTGCCGAGCCCGACCTTGACACCCTTCTCGAGGGCCGCCCTCAACGGGAACACGGCGCCTGCGAAGTAGGCGTTGGAGACGGCGCAGTGCGCCACGGCCGCCTTGCGCACGCGGATCGTCTCCATGTCGGCAAGCGTAATGAAATTGGCGTGCGCGAGCACGCTGCCGGCGCGCAGCAGGCCAAAGCGATCAAGGCTAGACGTGTCGCTGATCCCGTGGCGCTGCAGCACGTAGCCATGCGCCCAGTCGCTCTCCGAGCAATGCGTCTGCACATGGCAGCCGCATTCCTGCGCAAGCGTGCCGAGCCCTTTGAGGGCGGCGTCGGTACAGGAGGGGATGAAGCGCGGCGTAATGACCGGCTTTACCCGTCCCGTGGCATTGTCCGGATGCCCATGCACGTAGTCGATCAGAGCGCGCGTGCCATCGATGGCCGCGTCCGCCGAGGTATCGCGATAATAGGCCGGGCACTCGTCGGGATTGTCCATCGCCACTTTACCGACCAGCGCACGTTGCCCACGTTCGAGGCAAATGTCGACGAGCAGCCTTGTCGCGTCCTGGTGGATGGTTGCGAAATAGAGCGCTGTGGTCGTGCCGTTAGCGATCAGGTCGTCGACCAGCAGGCCGTAGCTGCACCGCGCCAAGGCGAGATCGGCGTAGCGCGCCTCCAGGGGAAACGTGTGTTTGTGGAGCCAGGCCTCGAGCGGCACGTCCAGCGCTCTGCCGAGCTGCGGATATTGCGGCGCGTGCACGTGAAGATCGACGAAGCCGGGCAGCAGATAACTCTGCGCCGGCAAGGTCGCCAGCGAACCGGTCCGGCGCGCGGCCTCCAGCGCCTCGTCATAGCCGGCATCATGCGGCTGCAGCACCGAGGCGATGATGCCTGATTGATCGATTGCGATCAGGGCATGGAGCAACTCTTCCACGAGCCCGCGCTCCGGCGCGTGAAAGCCGCTGGCCAGAAGCGTCTTGCCGCTCAGGTCGCTCACCTGTCCTCCGCCGAAGAACAGCTACGCACTGCCGTCGCGAAGCGCCAGAGCGTGATTGCCCGTCCGTCGATGCCGATGACAATATCGGAAGGGCTGCCGCTCATGCGGCTTGCGCCGTCGTGCCGTAGGTGATGCCCTTCTCCTTCAGCCAGCGGCGATAGGCGATCGACGAGCCGTCGGCCCGCGTCGGGATTTCCGCGCGCGGCTCGAGCGGCAAAAGAAGTGGCCGCTGGTTCTCCAGGATGATGCGGTCCTGCAGGAAGATGAGCTGCTGGAACTGCACAAGTTCGGTCGTGGTCGATACGTCGTCGATCAGGAACATGACGGGGTGCGCGCGGCAGCGGTCCGGATCGAGGGGCTGCACGAACAGACAGATCACGTCCCACCGGGTAGCCGAGTTGGGGCAGGTCTTGTAGAGCATCACCGCGAAAGGATTGGCGACCCGGTACATGTATTGGGTCATGATGCCGCCGGTCGCCGAGAGTGCTGCCTGCGGCTGGAAGAATTCGCAGTTGGTCGCCCACACCTCATCCACGTCGCGGCGGATTTCGGTTGTGTAATGCCGCACTTCCGTGTGCGGCTCGGCGCCCAATATGTCGGTATGGACGAAGGGGAAATGCGCCATGTCGAGGAAATTCTCGACGATGCGCAGGCCGGACGCCTTTACCGCGATCGCTCCGCAAACGACAGGCCGGCGATCGTCCTCATAGGCCTCCGGGATCGACAGCACATCGCCGGCCGGCATGCCGAGCGTGATCCATAGATAGCCGTAGCGTTCCTTGGCCGGGACTTGGCTGCCGTCGCCGGCACGCGACACATTGACCGGGCCTGCCGTATCGCGGGCTACCAACAGATCGACGCCCAGAAGCCGGTTCGGCATCGTGCCGACCGGAATCTCGTTCAGCGCGTCAATGCAATACCATTGGTCGAGGGCCGCCTGCTCCGCAGCTCGCTTAATCGTCATTGTTGCGTCCTTCCTGTGCTATCTCACTGCCGATAGATGCGGTCCATCACGGCCCGGTGGTCGGCCATCGCCGCCTCGACATCGAAAGAGGCGAAGTCGCCTCTCGCGATAATCTGCCGGCCGTTGATGTAGGAATAGTCGACCTTGAAGGGTCCGCAAAGCACCAGCGCGGCGAGCGGGTCGCGCTCGGTGCCGGAAAGGCCGAGTTGGCTGCGTTTGACCGCGATGAAGTCGGCGCACATGCCGGGCGCGAGATGGCCGATGTCATTGCGGCCGAGCAGGGCAGCGCCACCGCGCGTCGCCATTTCGAGGGCCTCGCGCGCGGACAGCGCCGTCGGCGTGCCGCCGAAACCGCCGCGGCCGCCGGGCTTTTCGGAGAGGTAGTGGTGCGGCGCGACACGCTGAAGCATCAGCGCCAGCCGCGCTTCCATGAACAGGTTCGACGTGTCGTTCGAGGCCGAGCCGTCGACGCCAAGGCCGACCTTCACGCCCTTGTCGAGCATCTCGCGGATTTTCGCGATGCCCTGGCCGCAGCGCATGTTAGCCGACGGGCAATGGGCGACCCCGGTGCCGGTTTCGGCGAAGCGGTCGATCTCGTCGCTGGTCATGAAAATCGAGTGGGCGAACCAGACGTCGTCACCGAGCCAGCCGACGGATTCGGCGAACTCGACCGGCCGTTTGCCATAGATTTCGAGGCAGTACTTCTCCTCGAAAAGCTCTTCGGCAAGGTGCGAATGCAGGTTCACGCCCTTGTGGCTGCGCGCCAGCGATGCCGCATCGCGCATCAACTCCGGAGTCACCGAGAAAGGCGAGCAAGGAGCCAGGATGATTCGGCTCATTGAATGCCGCGACGCGTCGTGATAGCCGCCGATCAGCCGTTCGGCATCCTTCAGGATATCCTCTTCCTTTTCGACGCAGCGATCCGGCGGCAAGCCGCCCTGGCTTTCGCCGCGCGACATGGCTCCACGCGCAGCGTGGAAACGCAGACCGATATCGCGGGCCGCACCGATCGTCGCGTCGAGCGTGCAGTTGTTGGGCAAGATGTAGAGGTGATCGGAGCTGGTCGTGCAGCCCGAATGGATGAGCTCGGCCATCGCTACGCGCGCCGAGACGCCTATCGCATCGTCGTCGAGCTCGGCCCAGATCGGATAGAGCGTCTTCAGCCAGACAAGCAGCTCGTCGTTCTGAGCCATCACACGGGTGAGGTTCTGGTACATATGATGATGCGTGTTCACCATGCCCGGCATGACGACATGGCCCGATAAGTCGAGCACCTCGTCGGCACTGGAGGCACTGAGTTCCGCGGTGGTGCCGACCGCTTCGATGACGTTGTCGTCGATCAACAAGGCGCCGTCGGAAATCTCGCGGCGCGTACCGTCGAAGGTGGCGAGCAGATCGATGTTCTTGACAAGCAGGCGGGGCATGACGGTCTCAACGCATGTCGCGGAAATAGGGTTCGCCGAGAGCAGCCGGCGCGGCCATTACCCGGCGCATGCGCTGCCAGGCAAGCACCGGCACGATGATCAGGGCGATCGTGCCGAGATAGGGCAGCATCGACAGGATCGGCGCCGCGATCGGCCAGTTGCGTGCTTGGCCGACGAAGCCGAGCGAGGTGATGAGACCGAACAGCAGAGCGGCCAGCACGGCGTTGAGGGGCCGGTAGCCTGCGAAGATGACGAGAGAGACGGCAATCCAGCCGCGGCCGGCCACGACGCCTTCCGACCAGGAGGGAACGAAGGCAAGCGTGAGGTAAGCGCCGGCGCCGGCCGCCAGCGCCGAGCCCGCGGCGACATACCAGAAGCGGATGCTTTGCACCGAAATGCCGGCGGCGTCGGCTGCCGCGGGGTTTTCGCCCACCGCGCGCATGTTCAGCCCGTGGCGCGTGCGGAACATGATGTAGTGCAGCACAACCGGCAGGACGATGTAGATCAGGTAGACAAGGATGTTCTGCGTGAAGATCGCGCGACCGAGCAGCGGGATGTCGCTAAGATAGGGAATAGCGATCGGCGCGAAGGTCGCCGGCGCCGGCATGCCGGAATAGGCGCGACCGATCGTTGCGGCCATGCCGGTGCCCATCAGCGTCAGCGCCAGGCCGCACAACACCTGGTTCGCTTTGACGACGACGGTGCCAAGAGCGAAGACGCAGCCAACGAGGAAACCGACGGCAAGCGCAAGGACGAAGCCGAGCATAGGGTGCGGCGTGGCGACGACGACCGCGATGCCAGTGATTGCACCGAGCGCCATAAGCCCTTCGACGCCGAGATTGACGACGCCGGCGCGCTCGGAGAGCGTCTCGCCCAGCGCCGCCAGCGCCAGCACGCCGCCGGCGAGAATGGAGGTCTGGATCAATCCGGCGATCATGTCCATGGGTGTTTCCTCAGCTCGCGACCGGTTCGGTCCGCGTGATGCGGTAGTGAGCGAGTTCGTTGCCGATCGCCGTGAAGAACAGGATCAGTCCGGTGATGGCGAGCACGGCCGAGACGGTGATGCCTTGCGTCTGCAGGATGATGCCCGAATTCAGGATGACGCCCATCAAAGCCGCGCCTGCGAGCACGCCAAGTGAGGAACCGCGCGCCAGCACCGCGACCATGATGCCGAGATAGCCGAAATTGTTGGAGATGCCGCCCTGCAGGCGATGCACCGTGCCAGCTACTTCCAGCATACCGGCGATGCCGGCGATCGCTCCCGACATCAGCAGGACGACGACCAGGCGGCGGCGGAACGGCATGCCCGCATAAAGCGCCGCGCTCGGGTTCGACCCAGCGACCCGCACCTCGTAACCCCAGCGCGTGTAGTTGAGCAGTCCTGCGATGACAAAAGTGAGCAGGATCGCCAGCGGGAAACCGTAGTGCACGATACCCCAGAATTCAGGCACGTCATGCGGCAGACGTGCAGTGGTCGCGAGCGCATGGCCGCTCGGGTCGAGCCATGGTCCGGTGGCGACGTAATAGACCATCAGCGTCGCCACGAAATTCAGAAGCAGGGTGGTGATGAGTTCGCTGACATCGGCGTAGGCGCGCGCCAGCGTCGGCACCAGTATCCAGAGCAGCCCGCCGAGCGCGCCAGCGATGAACATAACAGGCAGGATCAGCCAGGTCGGGCCGGGAATGAACAGCGCGACTGCCGTGGCGCTGAAGGCGCCGGCATAGAATTGGCCCTCCGCGCCGATGTTCCAGGCGCCGATTCTCAGCGCTACCCAGACCGACAGACCGGTCAGGATCAGGGGAGTGACCAGAAGTCCGACATCTTCCAGCCCGAAGCTCGAGCCAAAAGTCGAGTTGAGCACCTCCCAGGCGAGTTCGACGGGAGCATTGCCGCGAGCGGCCAGAACCAGGCCGGCGACCCCCAGCGCCAGCACGATCGCCAGGGCACGTGCCGCAAAGGCAACGGAGGGCTGCGCGGATGGAACGCGCTGGAGCTTGATCGCCAAGGTCAGTGCTTCCCGGCAGCGGCCTGGGCGCCAGCACTGGACCGCATCTGCCCGCCCATCATCAGGCCGATTTCCTCGATGTCGGTGGAGGCAGTCTCCACCGCGCCCATGATCCTGCCATGGAACATCACGGCGATGCGATCCGACAGGTTGAACAGCTCTTCCAGCTCCTCGGAAATGAAGAGCACACCGACGCCGGCATCGCGCAATTCGACGAGATAGTGCATCATCGTGTTGATCGCTCCAACATCGAGGCCACGGCTCGGATAGGCGGCGATCAGAACCTTGCTTGCGATGCGCATCTCGCGGCGTGCGACGAGGCGCTGCTGATTACCGCCGGAAAGGTTGCGCATGGGCATGCCGAAATTGGGCACCGCAACGGATGCCGCTTCGGCGATCGCGCGCGCAAGAGCAGCCGCTAGGCGCGGTCGGAACGCGAAGCCCTTTGAAACAGGCGCCGACGCATATTCGCGGATTATGGCGTTGTCGGTGATTGAAAGCGCCGGCGCCAGGCCGCTGTGCAGCCGGTCTTCGGGAATGTGGCCGACGCCGAACTTCGCGTAATCGACCGCGCCGGCGGTCGTGACGCCCTTTCCGCCGAGCAGTATCTGGCCCGAGTGGATCGGCCGCAAGCCGGTGACGACCTGGGTCAGCTCCTTCTGGCCGTTGCCGGCCACACCGGCGATGCCGAGAATCTCGCCGGCATGGATGTCGAGCGAAACCTCGTCGAGAAGGATGCCGCCCACGTCGTCACGCGCGACGACGGATTGGAGGCTGAGCACCGGCTCGGCGGAGATGCCGGCCGCGCCTGGCTGCCTGGCACGCAGATTGCTGAGCACGATCTCACGGCCAACCATCAGGCGCGCCAGCATCTTCTCGCCGCAGTCCGCGGTATTTTCGGTGGCCACCTTGCGGCCGCCGCGCAGCACGGTGATGCGGTCTGATATTTCCAGGACCTCGTCGAGCTTGTGGCTGATGAAGATCACCGCATTGCCCCGGGACACGAACTGCTTGAGCGCCTTGAAGAGCTCGCGCGCTTCCGCCGGAGTAAGCACTGCAGTCGGCTCGTCGAGGATCAGAACACGGGCATTGCGCGCGAGCACGCGCAGGATTTCCACGCGCTGCTGCTCGCCGGTCGAAAGATCGGCGACGCGCGCGGATGGCCGTACCGCGAGGTTCAGCTTCTCGGCCAGTGCGGCAGTCCGCGCCTCGAGCACCGACGAGCCAATACGCTTGGGCGTTTCGGACCAGCCGAGATGAATATTCTCGGCGACCGTGAAGGCGGTCACCAGCTTGAAATGCTGGTGGACCATGCCAATACCGGCGGAGATTGCATCGACGGGAGATGCGAAACGCTTGGCATAGCCGTCGACGACGATCTCACCGGCATCCGGCTGATAGATGCCGGTGAGGATGTTCATCAAGGTCGATTTGCCGGCGCCATTCTCGCCGAGCAAGGCGTGGATCTCCCCCGGCATCACGTCCAGGTCGACGTCCTGGTTGGCAACGACGCCGGGGAAATATTTGCTGATGCCCTTGAGCAGCACGAGCGGCGGCGCGCCGGAGCCAGGCTCGTAACGTCCCGGGGAGGTGGACGGCACCTCCATGCCGCCGTAGCGGTGCTCGCTCGAAGCATGATGAACTGGAACAAAATCATTCATCCCGCTTAGCTCTTTGCCTTCTGCCGCATAGGCTATCCGAAAACTCTGCAATCTTTCAGGATTACGCTTGGAGGCCGCTGACGCCTTCGATCGACCAATCCCAGTTGTAGAGTTCCTCTTCGGTCATGCGATGGCCGGCAGCCACCTTGACGTTGCCCTTGGTGTCCTTGATCTCGCCCTCGAACGGGCTCCAGCCGCCGAGAATCTTGTCGCGCACGGCATCGGCCTGATTTGCGACCTCGGTGGGCACCGTCTCGCCCCAGGCATCGCGGTCGATACCGCCGCCCATCGGCAGGATGGTCTGCCATGGCGTCCACTTGCCTTCGAGGCGCAGGCGCACCTGGTCGACATAGAATTTCTTGAAGTCGATGGCGATCGAGGAGACGTAGGCCTTCGGCCCGTAGCGGCGGATGTCGGTATTCCACATCACGGCCTTCGCGCCGCGCTGCTCGGCCACCTGCAGATAGCCTGCTTCGTCCATGATGCCGAACAGAAGGTCGGCGCCGTTGTCGATGAGCGCGGTGCCGGCCTGGGTGGCAGCCTGCGGATCGAACCACGAGTTGATGACGATGGTCTGCATCGTGGCGTTGGGATTGACCGAACGGGCGCCCATCAGGAAGGCATTGGTGCCGGAAAAGACCGACGGAACAGGGAAGGAGGCGACGTAGCCGAGCTTGCCGCTCTTGCTCATCAGGCCCGCGGCGACACCGGTGACGTAGGTCGGGTACCAGTGGGCGAGATAGTAGGTCGAGAGATTTTCGAGCGGGTTGCGGCCATCGCATTCATAGAAGGCGACGTCCGGCGAACGCTTGGCCACGTCGTAGAGGAAGTCGCCATAGTTGGAGGTGGCAAACACCATGTTGGCACCTTCCGAGACGAACTGGCGGAAGGTGCGGGTCGCGTCGGCCGAATAGGGGATGCTTTCGACGAACAGCGTCTTCAGCTTCGGGAACGCTTCCTGCACGGCCTTCATGCCCTGGTCGTGGCTCCAGGTCCAGCCTTCATCGGTCACCGGACCGGTGTGGCCGAAGGCGATGACCGCGTTTTCCTCGGCGACGGCGGCGAGCGGCGTCTGTGCATTGGCGGGCGTGATAAGGCCGGATTTCGGCAGGAGCAGCGAGGCGCCGGCCGCGGCGCCCATGTTGAGGAAGCCTCGGCGGGAGAGATTGCGCAGGATCATGCTTCGGTCCTTTGTTCCGTGTCGTGTTCAGTTCGGGAGAGACAGTTCGGTTTCCATGAGGCGGTCGATTTCTGCCGACCAGTCGGCCGACCATGCCTGCTTGATGTCGTCATCGAGCCATGCTGCGGACAGGCCAGCCAGCGCGATCCGCTTCAGTGCCGACGGCCCGAGCGCAAAATTTTCGGCGATCAGCGCGTATTCGCGGTCGAGCGTCGTGGCGAACATGGGCGGATCGTCGGAGTGGATCGTCACGGTAAGCCCGGCCTCGATCATGCGGCGGATCGCGTGGTCGGGCGCGGCGAGGTCACGCCAGACGGTGGTGGCCAGCGTCGTGCTCGGACAGCAGGTGAAGACGATGCCCATCTCCTTGCACTGCTCCATCAGCGCCGGATCGTCGACGACATGGTAGCCGTGGTCGACCCGTCTCAGGCCGAGGACGTCGACGGTATCGCGGACATAGTCCGCCGGGCCATCCTCGCCCGCATGGTTGGTGACATTGAGCCCGGCAGCCCGCGCTCGCTCGACGATGCGCGCAAACATCGGCGGCGGGTTCGGGCGTTCGTCGTAATCGAAGCCGATGCCGATCACCTCAGCCGGGCGCTCGGCCAGAACCATGTCCAGGAAGCGCTCGCCACCTGCCGCGCCGAGCGGCTTCGCATGCGCCGGTATCAGCTTTGCCATAAGCCCATAGCGCTCCTTTGCGCGGTGAAAGCCGTCGAGGATGCCTTCGAGCATAGTCGAATAGGCCACGCCATGAGCCAGATGCGCATGCGGGCTGAAGAACAGTTCGACGTAGCGCGCACCGGCTTTAGCGCAGCGCTCCAGTGCCTCGAAGGTGATGCGAGAGAAATCGTCCGCAGTCCTGATCGAGGCGCAAACCAGATCGTAAATCTTCAGGAAATCCAGCAGGTTGCCGTAGCTGTAGAGCTCCGATGTCAGTCTGCCGTCCGGCAGCGGCACCGCGTTCAGCGCCGCCAGCTCGGCGAATGTCTCCGCGGATACGGCGCCCTCGAGGTGCAAGTGCAACTCGACCTTCGGCATGAGCTGAATGAAACTTGACAACGACATCGACGCTCACTCGCCCGGATCGGCAACCCCAAAGCCGTACCTGGTTTTCTTGGGCGACGGACGGCTGCCGAGTTGTTCGATAATCGCGGCTTTTTCCAACTGTCCGATCACCTGATACGCAACAGATGTCAGGGAAGCGGGGCTTGCACAAGCCAAAAAATGATGCCTAACTAGACACATTCTAAAACTGCTTAAAAAATATGCAGGCCGGGAGAAATATAGGCATGAAGCACCTACGGGAAGCGCAGAACCCTGCGCCTCCGCCTCAAACAACGCGCCTGCGCTTCATCGGCCGACTGGTGTCGTCGAGCTTTGGCGAGTTCGCCGACAGGCGTGCCGCTCGGCTCAATCTCGATCTGCTGGTGCACGAAGCCAAGGACGATTTTTTTGTCGTCCAGGTTTCGGGCCAGCCCGATCTCATCGATGCCTTCGAGATGGCATGTAGCTTGGGGCCAATCGACTGTCTGGTGATGGACTGCGAACGGGCCGAAATTTGGGAATATTCCAGAGGGAAAGACGCAGAATGACGATACGGGCTGGATGGCACCCAGTGGCGCTGTCGGGATCGATCGAGCCGGGCAGTTCGGCCGGAATCCGCCTTGGCGGAAACGAGCTGGTGGTGTGGCGCGACAACAGTGGCGCAGCGCATGTGTGGGAGGATCGCTGCCCGCATCGCGGTATGAAGCTGAGCTTCGGTTTTGTCCGCGGCGATCATATTGCCTGTCTTTATCACGGCTGGCAGTACGATGCGGCCGGCCAGTGCCGATACATTCCGGCCCACCCCGATCTCAGGGTGCCGGCGTCCATTACCGTGTCTGCCCACAGATCGGCCGAGGCGGCTGGGATAGTCTGGACGGCACTGGATCCGGCAGCAGCATTACCCGAACTGCCTGCCTTGCCAGAGGAGGTGGTGCCGGTCCGCAGCCTGTATCTCGACAGTCCCGCCGCAATGGTGATCGATGTCGTGAGGGCCATGCCGCCCAGGCCCTTCTCCCGCGGATCCGGGCTCGCTGATCTGAAGGCGCTGAGCGGGATGCTGTTCAGCCTGACGGTCGGCGAAGACACGTTGCTTCTTGGCCTGCAGGAACTGACCGACAAACGATCGGCCCTGCACGTCGTGATTGACGGACCGGCAGCCAAGTATGCCGGCAAGGGGCAGAAGCATTTCTTCGCTTGGACGAGCGAGCTGCGTCATCATCTCGAGACCGGGCGTACCGGCGCGACCTCGACGACGCGGGCTGCATGATGGCGAGGATCACGCTCTACAACTACGAGCTGGACGAAAACTGCTACAAGGTGCGGCTGGCGCTTTCCATGCTCGGCCTGGAATGGCAGACCGTTGCAGTCGATGCATTTCCGGGGGCGGAGCAGAAGACGCCGCCATTCCTGGCCATGAACCCGGCGGGCAGCCTGCCCATTCTCCGCGACGACGAGGTGACGATGTTCGGCGCCGAGTCCATCATCGTCCATCTGGCGCGCAGCCACGATTCAACGGGTGCATGGCTGCCGGCGGATGGTTCGGATTTCGCCAAGGTGATGCAGTGGCTTTTCTTCGCGGCCGGCGATCTCGGCGTTGCCAGCGCCGCGCGCCGCCATGCCATGTTCGGCGCCGGCGGCGACGAGGCTGCGCTGCGGGCCGGTGCCGCGCACGCACTCCGCGCCATGGACGACCATATGACCGCGCGGGGTTTCGAGAAGAAAGAATGGTTCGCTGCGGACCGCCCGACCATCGCCGACATCGCGCTTTTTCCGGCGTTTGCGCTGAGCCGCGATTTCGGCGTCGACCATGACGAGTATCCGGCGCTGCGCCGCTGGGTGCGTCGCTTCCGCGCGGTTCCCGGCTTCACGACCATGCCGGGCATCCCCGATTACCATTGACGCCCAACATTCGACGAGAACGAGGCAAGCAACAGAATGACCTCTCTCACGCGCTTTTCCGTCCAGCCGCTCTCGTCCATGACCCGGCGGCTGGCCGGCGTCGCTTCCGGGCGAGCCGATCCCGATCTGGTCATTGCCGGCGCACGCGTGTTGTCGACCTATTCGGAGCGCGTGCTTCCAGGCCGCGAGATCTGGTTGTCGGGAGGGCGGATCGCCGCTGTGAAGCCGGCCGGCACTTATAAGGGCGGCAGCGCCAGGATATATGACGCCAGGGGCGGCATCGTCGCCCCCGGCCTGGTCGATCCGCACGTCCACATCGAATCCTCGATGGTGACGGCCTGCGCCTATGCCGAGGCGGCGCTGCTCAACGGCACCACGACCCTCTTCTGCGACAGCCACGAGATCGGCAACGTCATGGACGTTGCTGGCATCGAGGCGATGCTGGAGGACGCGCGCCTGGCGCCGTTGTCCATTTTCCTGACGGTTCCGAGCACCGTCCCGGCAACTTCGCCGTTGCTGGAGACGGCCGGTGGCGACCTGACAGCCGAGAAGATCGGCGCATTGTTCGACAAATGGCCGGAAGCCGTGGCGCTAGGCGAGAAGATGGATTTCGTGCCAGTGGCTATGGGCGATGAACGCAGCCATGCCATCCTCGCTGCGGCGCTGAGACGCGGCCGCCCGGTGTCGGGACACGTCTATGGACGCGAATTCGTGTCGGCCTATGCGGCCTCCGGCGTCACCGATACCCATGAGGCTATCGACCGCGAGATCGCCGACGACATGCTCGAGGCCGGCATCTGGCTGTTCCTGCGTGGCGGCCCGCCGACGACACCGTGGCACAGCCTGCCCGCAGCGATCAAGACGATTACGGAACTCGGAGCCTCGCATAAGCGCATCGCGGTCTGCACCGACGACCGCGATGCTGACGACCTGATGCTCTTCGGCCTGGACTGGGTGACGCGCGAGGCGATGAAGGCCGGCATGACGCCGGAGCAGGCCTGGTCGATGGGCTCGCTGCATGGCGCGACGCGCTTTGCAATGGAAGGCGAAATCGGAGGCCTAGGTGGTGGCCGCCGTGCCGACCTGGTGCTGCTCGACGACGGCTTCGATCCGGTCAGCACGTGGTATGGCGGCGAACTCGTCGTCGATGACGGCAGGATCACGCCGCTGCTCGACCAGGCCCTCTCGACCCGCTACCGCTATCCGGACACGGCCTACCACACAGTGAAGCTGCCGAAGCAGATCAAGCTGACGCCGGACCTGCCAACCGCCAAGGTGGTGGCGCATACCATCCGCACCGAACTGCCGGGGATCACGCTCGGCCACCAGAAGATCACGCTCGATCCGTCCAACGACTGGCAGAACCATTTCGACCGCCACGGCCTGTGCTTCGTCACTGTGGTCGAGCGCCATGGCAAGTCGGACGGCAACGTCGCCTACGGGCTGCTCAGCGATTTCACGCTGCGACGCGGCGCCGTCGCATCGTCTGTCGGTCACGACAGCCACAACATCATCATCGCCGGCCTCAACGAGGCCGACATGCAGGTGGCGCTGCGGGCGATCGAGGAAACGCAAGGCGGCGTCTGTGTCGTCGTCGACGGCAAAGTGACTGCCATGGTTGAACTGCCGATCGCCGGCCTTTTGTCCGACAAGCGCGTCACTGAGGTCGCGGAGGAGGTGAAGATCCTCAAACGGGAATGGGAGGCGGCCGGCTGCTGCATTCCCTATATGGGCTTCAACCTCATCCCGCTCTCGGTCATCCCCGAAATCCGTATCACCGACAAAGGTCTCGTGCTGGTGCCGGAAATGGAGATCGTCCCCGCCTTTGAGGCCGCCTGAGTGGATCCCTTCCGACTTGGGCTGGTCTCACCGCGCATCCATTATTTCCAAATGGTCGCGCGGCTGGGCTCGGTTCGCCAGACCGCGCAGGCGCTCAACGTGGCGCCATCCTCCATCAGTCGCGTCATCAAGGGCCTGGAGGACGAACTGGGCACGCCGCTCTTCGAGCGTGTGCGCCAGCGACTGAAACTGACCAGCGCAGGCGAGCTTCTGCTCTACCACGCGCGTCAGAGCATCACCGAGTTGGCGCGCGCCTCGTCCGAGATCAATGATCTCAGTGGCCTCAACCGCGGCTCGTTGTCCGTGGCGATCGTGGAGAGCGCGGCGCGCGGGCTGGTGCCGAACGCGCTGAAGGAATTCTGGAAGCGCCACCCGCAGATATCGGTCGATGTGCATGTCGCCGGGTCGCAGCGCGCCTGCGATGCGGTTGCCGACGGCGAATGCGATCTGGCGCTTGCTTTCGACGTGCGCGTGCCGCGCAACGTGCGCAAGATCGCGAGCACGCCTCTGCCGCTGGGCGTCGTCGCTCATCCGGACAGCCGCCTTGCCGGCCGCAAGGAAGTGAAGCTGTTCGATCTTGCCGGCGAACAGGTCATCGTCTCGGACAACAGCCTTGCTTTGGGCATTTCGATCGACGATGCGATCGGGCGCTCCATGATCGACATCACGCGACGGTCACGGACCAACTCGATCGGACTGATGACCGAGATGGTGCGCCTCAACCTCGGCGTGGTGCTTCGCACCAAGCTCGGCATCGAACCGGAAGTGGCTGACGGATCGCTCGTTTTCGTGCCGTTGCGCGATTCGCGCATGAACCCGCACCGGCTGATGCTGCTCGCCCGGCTGGAACGCGAAATGTCGGATGCGGCCTCCGCATTCGCCGCGCTGCTGGCCCGCATGGTCGAGGCGTTGCATGATTAGTTGTTGCATTTTGCGCATCGATAAAGAGAGTAATTTGTCCCTATCTCGAACAACTGAGCTTTGCGAGACTTCCCGGCCGAAGGGGATGTCATGAAGCAGAGTGCGGTCGACGCGGTCATTCGGGGGCTTAAGCGGGCGGGAGTGAGCATCGTCTGCTACCTGCCCGATTCGCTGTTCAAGGAGCTCTACCCGGCCCTTGATGCCGATCCGGATATTCGCACGATCCGCGTCACCAACGAGGGTGAGGGCGCGGCGATCTGTGGCGGGGTCTTCCTGTCGGGCAAGCGCGCGGCGCTGGTCATGGAAAATTCCGGCTTGCGCGCCTCGGTCGAGCCGCTGGCCCGCATGGGCCTTGGAGCCGGCATCCCGGTCATGATGCTGATGAGCTATCGCGGCGAGCTCGGCGAGAACAACTGGTGGGCAGTCCCGCATGGCATCACCATGGAGCCGGTGCTGAACGCGCTGCGCGTGCCGTACCGGATCGTCACGGAGGAGGCGAAGATCGAGCGCGCCATCCTTGACGCCTATTCCTGGTCCTATGCGTCCTATTACCATTCGGCTGTGGCGCTCGGCGGCGAGGTGGTGCGGTGAGACGCTTCGACTGCATGAAGGCGCTCGCCGCGCGGCTGAAGGATGAGCTGGTGATCCTTTCGCTCGGCGGCAGCGTCGACGAGTGGTACAACGCCGCGCCGCATATGCGCGAGGCGAGCCTGTTCCAGCAGCAACTCGGCTGCGTCACGCCGCAGGCCTTCGGGCTCGCCGCCGGCCTGCCGCACCGCCGCGTCATTTCGCTCGATACGGATGGCGGCCTGCTCTTCAACCTGGGCATCCTGGCCACGCTCGGAAACGAGCATCCGAAGAACCTCTTCGTCGTGGTCTGGGACAATGAGTGCTACCAGTCGATCGGCGGCCCGCCGACCCATACGGCGCTGGGCCGCGTCGACCTTGCCGCGATCGCGCGCGGCGCCGGCGTCGAGAACGCCCATACGGCGCGCACGGTGGAGGAGTTCGACGCACATTGTGCAAGGGGGCTCGCCATGGAGGCACCCTATGTGGTGGTCGCCAAGGTCTCGGGAACGGTCCAGCCGGACATCAAGCGCAAACACAGCGACGGCCGCGAGGACAAGTATATCTTCGTCCGCCATGTCGAGGCGAGCGAAGGCATCGTCATCATGGGCCCGAGCGAGCACAACTGACGAGATCATGGGCACCCTCGGACCTGTCGTCCCCCGACGCGCACTGAAACGCAGCTACGATTACGTGGTGGTCGGCTCGGGTTCCGGTGGCTGTGCGGTGACGCGGCGACTGGTCGATGCCGGCGCCGACGTCCTCCTGATCGAGGCCGGCCCGACGGGTCTTGGGTTCGAAGAGATCGAGGACCCCGGCAAGTGGGTGCCGCTTGGCCGCAGCACCTATGACTGGGGCTATGATTATGCTCCGACACTGAGGGTGAATGGGCGTACCATCGGCATCCCGCGCGGGCGCCTGCTTGGCGGCTCAAGCGCCATCAACGCGATGATGTGGTATCGCGGCCATCCGCAAGATTACGATGCCTGGGAGGCTGGCGGCGCCAAGGGCTGGAGCTTCGCCGACGTGCTGCCCTATTTCCGGCGCTGCGAGGACTGGCGCGACGGTGCAAGCGAGTTTCGCGGAGCGGGCGGTCCGCTCCATATCGAGCGGCCGGCGGCGCTGCACCCGGTCGCGCAGGCGCTGATCGATGGCGCGGCCGAAATCGGCATCCCCGTAATCGACGATCCGAACGGCCCCAGCAACGAGGGGGCGGCGGCCGCGAATTTCAACATCTGCGACGGCAAGCGCTGGAGTTCGGCGACGGGCTATCTCGTGCCGATCCTGGATCACCCGATGCTGACGGTGCTGACCGGATCCGCGGCCATCGGCCTGACGGTCGAAGGCAGCCGATGCGTCGCGGTCAAGCACCTCGTCGGCGGCGAAATCTGCGAAACGCGCGCGCAAGAGAGCATCGTGCTCGCGGCCGGGGCCATCGACACGCCGCGCCTGCTGATGCTGTCGGGCATCGGCGATCCGATCGAACTGCAGCGCCTTGGCATTGCGCTCGTTCGCGCCCTGCCGGGTGTCGGCAGGAATCTTCAGGACCATCCGCTGGCGCAGGCCTGCGTCTTCCGCGCGAAGCGACCGATCGGACCGATAGTGGGCAATGGCGGTGGCTCGATGGTCAACTGGAAGTCGCGGCCGGACCTGCCGCAGCCCGACCTGCATGCCTTCCCCGTCCAGGGCAACAGCGCCGAACCGGCGATCCGCGCGCGCTACGATCTATCCGGCGATGTCTTTTCCTTCGGTGCGGGCCTGATGCGCTCGAAGAGCGTCGGGCACTTGAAGTTGCTCGACGGCAAGCCCGGCGGACCGCTCGAAATCCAACCGAACTTTCTGGCGGAACCGGAAGATCTCGACGCCATGGTCACTGCGGTCGAGATGGTGATGGAGATGGCGGCTGCAAAGGCGAACGCCGGTGTCTTCCGCAACTTTGCCGCACCTGACCGCCGACTGACCCGCACCGAGACAATCGCCTTCATCCGCGAGGCGTGCACGACGTTCTTCCACACCTGCGGAACAGCCAAGATGGGCGAGGACGCGATGGCCGTCGTCGACAGCCGTCTCGCCGTGCACGGGCTGGACGGCCTGCACGTTGCCGATGCCTCGGTGATCCCAACGATCCCGACCTGCAACACCCACGCGCCCGCCACGATGATCGGCGAGCGCGCCGCCGATTTCCTGCTCGCGGCGGCAGCTTGAGGATGTCATGACCGACGGACCGCACACGGAGTACCCGCGATGACCCAAGGTCTCATCCTCGCTGCCGACACGCTGCTCACCATGGATGAAGATAACCACGTGTTGCCTGATGGCGCCGTGCTGGTCGAGGATGGTCGTATCGCCGCGGTCAGCGCACTCGCAGCATTGCGCGCTGCGTATCCGGCCGTGGCCGTGAAGAAACTCGACAATGCGGTGCTTTTGCCTGGGCTGGTCAATGCGCATGCGCATTCCGGTTTTTTGCGCGGCACGGCGGAGCACCTGCCGGTTTGGGACTGGCTGACGCTCCATATCAATCCGATGCATCGCGTGCTGCAGCCGCACGAGGCCGAGGCGGCATCGTGGCTCTGCTACGCGGAATCCGTGCTCGGCGGCACGACCACCGTCGTCGACATGTGGCGGTTCATGGAAGGCAGCGCCAGGGCGGCCGAGGCGATCGGCAACCGCCTGGTCGCCGTGCCTTACGTCGGCGAGCATCCCGACTACAACTACTTCGACACGCTCGACATGAACGAGGCGATGATCGAGGGCTGGCATCGCAAGGCGGGCGGCCGTATCAATGTGTGGGTCGGGCTGGAGCATCTGTTTTATGCCGACGGGGCCGGCCAGCGCCGGGCGATCGAACTCGCAAGGAAACACGACACCGGCTTCCACACGCATTGCAGCGAGGCCGAGATCGAGATCGCGGAATTTAAGCGGCGCTACGGCAAACGCCCGATGTTCGCGCTGGACGACCTTGGCTTCTTCGAAACGCCGCGCGCCATGATCGCCCACGCCGTCTGGCTCGATCGGGAAGAGATCGAGCTTATTTCCAAGCGCCGCGTTTCGGTGGCCCACAATCCTGTTTCCAACATGAAGCTGGCAAGCGGCATCGCGTTGGTGGCCGAGATGCTGAAGGCCGGCGTGCCTGTCGGGATCGGCACCGACGGCGAGAAGGAGAACAACAATTTCGATATGTTCGAAGAGATGAAGGTGACTTCGCTGCTGGGCAAGCTCAAGGACCTCGACGCCGCCGCCATGGATAGCTGGCAGGTGCTGCGCATGGCCACCATTCTCGGCGCCAGGGCGATCGGTCTCGACCACGAGATCGGCTCGATTGAAGTCGGCAAGCGCGCCGACATCATCGCGGTCCGCACCGATACGCCGCGCATGACGCCGGTCTTCCGCGACGGACCCTATTTCAACTTCCATCACAATCTTGTCCACGCCGTGCGCGGCAGCGACGTGTCTTTGACGATGGTCGATGGCGAGATCCTGGCCGAGGACGGCGCGCTGCGCACCGGCGACCTGCGCGAGATCATCGCCGAAATCCATCGCGTCGCGCCTGGCCTGTTCGCCCGGCGCGCCGCTTTCCTTGCCCAGAATTCCGGCGGCAGCCTGCAATGGACTCAATAAGGCGAGCCCCGGTCATGAAGACGACGGACAGGGCGGCACTGGACGATTGGTACGCGGTGGAGACGGTCGCCGACCTGGATGGCGCGCCGAGCCATACGCGGCTGCTCGGCCAGGACATCGAACTGGTCCGTGACATCACGGGCGAAATCACGGTTCGGGAGGTCCTGGACGACGGCAACCGCGGCCCCGCGCTGCCGGTCCGGCAGCGCTACGGCTGCGTCTGGACGACGCTGGGCCTGCCCGGGAAGGAAATCTTCGAGATCGCCGAGGCATCGGAACCCGACCGCCGCTACGTGCCCTGCGGCTGGGTGACGATGCGGGCGTCGGGTTTGCGTGTCGTGGAGAACTTCCTCGACATGGCGCATTTCCCCTTCGTGCATACCGACATTCTCGGCTCGGAGCCGCACACGGAAGTACCCGCCTATCTGAGCGAGATACGTCGCGAAGTAGACGAGGTCTGGGCGACCAACTGCACGTTTTTCCAGCCGCGCATTGCCGCCACGGAAAGCTCCGGCGCGTTCGTGCATCTGACCTATCGCGTGCCGAGCCCATTCGTGGTGATGCTCTATCGCGTGTGCCCCGTGGCGCCGGACCGGCTCGACGCAATCGCGCTGTTCATCCAGCCCATCGAGGAAGACCGCTGCCGCGCCCAGCCGGTCATGTATCTCGTCGACTCGGCTTCGACGCAGACGGCGTTGCTCAACTTCGAACAGGTCATCTTCCTGCAAGACCGGATCATCGTGGAGAACCAGCGGCCGCTGCGCCTTCCGCTCGAGCCGCGGATGGAAATCCCGACCCGCGCCGACAGCGCCTCCATCGCCTACCGCCGCTGGCTGAAGGAAAAAGGCATCCGTTTCGGCACGACCGCGAGAGCCACATGACCGAGTCGGGTCTCCAGGTGCTTCGCCCGACCTCCGTTGCCGAGGCGCTGTCATTGGCAGGCGAGGGCGCGTCGCAACTGGTCGCCGGGGGCACGGCGCTGCAGCTCGGCTGGGCGAAGGGCCTGCCAAAGCCGCGGCGCCTCATCGACATCGGCCGTATCGCCTGCCTGAAGGGCATCCAACTGGCCGGCGACGGGTTTCGGATCGGCGCACTGACGACCCTGGGTGCCTTGGAGCGTGACCGGGCGATAGGCGAGACTTTGCCTCTGCTCGCAGCCGCAGTCCGCGCCACGGCGGGACCCGCCGTCCGCAATCTCGCAACGCTGGGCGGCAACGTCGCGGGGGGCACGGGTTGCCTTCTGCCGGCCCTGCTCGCGATCGATGCGAAGCTGGAGATCGTCTCACCGGCTGGGCACGCCGTCGTGCCGCTCGCGCAATGGTTGGCCGACGCACCGTCAGCGGGCCTCATTGAGACGGTCATCGTTCCACCGCAGCCTGCCGCTCGCTGGACCCATCGCAAAGTCGGCCTGCGCGCCGCCTTCACCCCAAGCGTGGCCGGTGTCGCCGGGTTGATCGAAACGGCGGACGATCGTGTCACGATCGCGCGGCTCGCGGCCAGCGGCGGCGGGGAAGCAGCCCGTCTCGGTCACGCCGAAGCGCTGCTCATCGGCCGGCGCCTCCAAGAGATCGATTGGGCCGAGCTGCACGCCGCAATTCTCGAAGAGGCGCCGGCGATCGATGATGCATGGCGGTCCGACCGCTATCGGCGCAGTGTCGTGGCGAATGCGCTGGTCTTCGGGCTCGGCGGAAAGTTGTCCCAAGGAGCACATTCGCCGCGCCGGCGGACCGTGCCGTCCGGAAATCCACCTGCCGAAATTCTCGTGTCGCGATCGGAGATCGGCGCACGCTGGCACCAGCGGCCGGACGTTGCACCGAAAATCGCAGGCAGGCTCGAATACCTGACCGACCGTCGCGAGCCCGCCATGCTGGTCGGGCGCATTCGGCGTGCCGGCATTCCCCATGCAAGGATCGTTTCCATCGATACGAGCGCGGCCGAGGCGCTGCCAGGAGTCGCGGCGGTTGTAACGCACCGCGACATTGCCGGCAGCAATGCCTTCGGCATTGTCGTGCAGGATCAGCCGGCACTGTGCTTCGACAAGGTCCGCTATTTCGGCGACGCTGTTGCTGCCGTTGCCGCTGTTGACACACGGACGGCCGAACGCGCGCTTGCTCTCGTCAGCGTCGAATACGAGCCGCTGCCAATTGTGAGCGATCCCCAACAGGCACTCGCCGCTGGGGCCGAGCCGGTCCACGCCTCAGGCAATCTGCAGTGCAGCTTCGAGTTCACGCGTGGCGATGCCGCCGCGGCTTTTGCCAAGGCAGCTCATATCGTCGAGGCTGTCTACGAAACGCCGAGCCAGATGCACGGCTTTATGGAGACGGAGGGCGGCTACGCTTTCGTCGGCACGGATGGTACCCTGAACGTCTTTGCCGGTGGGCAGCATGGCCGCCGCGACCGCATGCAGCTCTCGCGCATCCTCGGTATGCCGCAAGAGCGGATACGGGTGGTCACCAGCCCGACTGGCGGCGCTTTCGGCGGCAAGGACGAGCTGACCGTGCAGCCGGCCCTGGCCCTGCTGGCGCTGAAGACCGGACGCGCCGTGCGGCTGCATCTCGACCGGGCGGAATCCGTCATCGCGGGTACCAAGCGCAATGCCATGCACATCCATATGCGCACCGCCTGCGACGCCGAGGGTCGTCTGCTCGCCCAACAGGTGGATGTGATCGCGGATGCCGGCGCCTACGCGTCGCTCGGTCCGGGCGTGCTTGAGACGGCGCTCGAACACGCCTGCGGGCCATATGTCGTTCCCAACGTCCTCAGCTCGGGCAGGCTCGCCTATACCAATAACGGCGTCTGCGGCGCGTTTCGTGGCTTCGGTGCCAACCAGATGGCCTTCGCGGTAGAGTGCCAGCTGGACCGGCTGGCTGAAGCCGCCGACATCGACATTATCGAGATACGGCGCCGCAATTTGCGCGAGCCTGGCACGCGAGGCCATCTCGGCCAGCAGGTCGCGCCGTCCGAACGTCTGGCCGAGATGCTGCAAGCCGCCGCTGCTGACCCGATCTGGGCCAAGCCGCGTGGTCCGTCGTTCGACGGCTCTGAGACGATCGGCGTCGGGATGGCGATGAACTATCAAGGCAATGGACTAGGCACGCTGCCGCCGGACCCGGCCGGAGGCGCGTTGCGCCTGGCTCCGGATGGCATGATCGAAGCGCTCTATGGCCTGGACGAGATGGGACAAGGCCTGCTCACCTCGGTGAAGGCCGCGGTCGCCGGAGCGCTCGGCTGCGGCCGCGACGATGTCCGGCCGGTCACCGGTGATACGGCGGCGACGCCCGAATCCGGCTCCTCCACCGCCTCGCGCGGCACTCACGTGGTTTGGCGGGTCGCAGCAGTCGCCGCACCACCTTTTACGCGCGACCTGCTGGCAGCAGCGGGCCAGCTGCTTTGCCGCGAAGCCGGGACGCTGGCGCTGGCACCCGGCGGTATCGTCGAGCGACATTCCAACAGCGGGTCACTGCTCTTGAGTTTCGCCGAGCTTGCCGAGGCGTTGCCTCCCGACCGGCTGCCAGCTGCTGCCGTCAGCTTCGAGTTTCCGAAATCGGACTATCTGGAAGGCAATGCACGCCTGATCTTCGCCTTCGGCGCGACACTGGCGCGCGTTGCCGTGAGCCGCATCACTGGGCAGGTACGCGTGCTCGAGCTCCATCAGCATACCGCGGCCGGACCGATGCTCGATGCTGCCGCCTATCTTGGCCAGATCGAAGGCGGCGGCGTCCAGGGGCTGGGCTTCACCCTCACTGAGGACGCGGCTATGCGGGATGGGCGGGATCTTGCCGGCAACCTCGATTTCTACATGCTGCCAGGCATTGCCGACACGCCGGAAAGCTTCGCGACCTTCGCGTTGGAGGATCTGGACGAGGACGACCCGTTCGGCCCGCGCGGAGTTGGTGAGCTTGGCATTGGTGCCGTGACGCCAGCCGTCGTCAACGCGATTGCGGACGCCACAGGGGCTTGGCCCGAGCGCCTCCGGTCGATCCTGAATGGGTACTCGACGCCCTGCAGAGGAGTGCAGCGTGAGTGCCGAGATCGCGATTACCTTTAACCTAAACGGCTGCCGCCAGGCGCTGGCCGTGCCCGCCGAGTTGCGCCTGATCGACCTGCTGCGCGATCATTTCGGCATGACTGCCGCCAAGATGGCTTGCGGCATCGGCCGCTGCGGTGCTTGTTCCGTGCTGATGGACGATCGCGCGGTCAATGGCTGTCTGCTCATGTCGTGGCAACTCGACGGGGCCACCATCATCACGCCGGAGGGTTTCGACGACCTTCCCGAAGCCATTGTCCTGCGCCAGGCTCTGGCGGCCGAAAACGCTTTCCAGTGCGGCTACTGCGCACCCGGCATCACTGTTGCGCTGACCGCTCTGCTGCTGGAGAATCCGGCTCCAGACGAGTCTCAGATCCGCACTGCGCTCGAAGGCAATATCTGCCGCTGTACCGGCTATCATTCCATCATCCGCGGTGCCCTCGCGGCGGTCGAGGCGTTCGCTTGCGGGGTACGGACATGACGGTCATCATTCGAAACGGTGCAGCCAGGCACGCAGGCGTCGAGGCGTTCCTGGCCAAACCCAGAATGCGGCACCTGATCGGCGGCGGCTGGTGCGACGCCAGCGATGGCGCAACCTTGCCCGCGACCGATCCTGCGAATGGCGACACGCTCGCGCTGCTGGCGCAAGGCACAGCCGATGACGCCGGGCGCGCCGTTGCTGCGGCGCGTGCTGCTTTCGAAGGCGAGAGCTGGCGCGACATGACACCGTCGGCACGCGGCAAGCTGCTATGGCGCATCGCCGACCTGATTGAACGCCATGCCGATGAGCTTGCAGAACTCGAGACGCTTGACCAAGGAAAGTCGCTGAAGACCTCGCGCTTCGCCGAGATTCCCGCCTCGGCCGAGCAGTTCCGCTATTTTGCCGGTTTTGCCACGAAAATCCTCGGCACGACCATCCCCACCTCCATCAGCTACCAACCGGTGGGCAGCAAGATTTTCGCCTACACGGTGCGAGAGCCGATCGGTGTCGTGGCTGCCATAACGCCATGGAATTCGCCGCTGCTTATGGCCTCGATGAAGCTCGCCCCGGCGCTTGCCGCCGGCTGTACGATCGTGCTCAAGCCAGCTGAGGAAACGTCGCTCACCGCGCTCAGGCTCGGCGAACTGATGATCGAAGCCGGCTTGCCGGACGGCGTCGTCAATATCGTGACCGGTCTCGGTGAAACCGTGGGCGCAGCATTGGCTGCAGATCCCGATGTCGATAAGGTCGCCTTCACCGGCTCGACGGAAGTCGGAAAGATGATCGTCTCCGCAGCGCGCGGCAATCTGAAGAAGCTGACGCTCGAGCTGGGCGGCAAGTCGCCGGCCATCATCATGCCCGATGCGGACATGGGGCTCGCAATCCCCGGAGTGGCTCGGGGGATCTTCGCCAATGCCGGCCAGGTCTGCGTCGCCGGCTCGCGTGTCTATGCGCATCGCTCGATCTACGACCGTCTGGCGGAGGGGCTGGCGGAAGAGGCGCGAAAGCTGCGTCTCGGACACGGGCTTGGCCCGGATACCGACCTTGGTCCGCTGGTCAACGGAACCCAGGCTGCGCGCGTCGCCTTCTACGTCGGCGATGGTGCTTCCAGCGGCGCCGAGATCATCGCCGGCGGCCGGCGCTTCGACAACTTCTTCGAGCCGACCGTGGTTACCGGCGTGCGCCCGGACATGCGCATGATGCGCGAGGAAATCTTCGGCCCGGTCGTTGCCGTGACACCGTTCGACGATGTCGCGGAGGCGATAAGCCTTGCGAACGACTCGCCCTACGGCCTCGCCGCAAGCGTCTGGACCCGCGACCTATCCACTGCGCATCGCCTTGCCGCACGTATCCGGTCGGGCACCGTCTGGATCAATTGCCATTCCTACTTCTCGCCGGAACTGCCGAAGGGCGGCCACAAGCAATCCGGTTGGGGCTATGAGAACGGCGCACCGGGCCTGGAGAACTATCTCGAGACGAAAACGGTCTGCGCGGTGATTTAGCCGCGCCTTTTCCGCGATGTTCGCGGATCGGAGGCGGACAGCCCTTCCATCGGCGGACAAGGATTGATCAAAAATTGCTCGGATCCTCCTGAGGACCAGTTCCTTGGCGGCGCTGGTCCACATCGACGTTGCACTTGACTCGTCCATATTATCCGTAATAAATCATACATATTGCCATCGAAAAAGGCGGCAGGTCTGGGAGGACCGATGAAAATCACGGCCATCAAGGCGCGCGTCTGCAATGCGGAAATGCGCAACTGGGTCTTCGTCCGGGTCGAAACCGACGAGCCCGGGCTGTTTGGCTGGGGTGAGGCAACGCTGGAATGGAAGACCCGAGCCGTCGTTGGGGCGCTTCAGGACCTTGAGGCCCTGCTCATCGGGCAGGATCCGCGCAACGTGGAGCAGTGCTACCAGATACTTACGCGCCACGGATTTTGGCGTCTTGGCGTCGAGGGAATGTCTGCCGTCAGCGGCATCGAGATCGCGCTCTGGGACATCCTGGGCAAATCATTGGGAGTCCCCGTCTGGCGCCTTCTGGGCGGACAGGTTCGCGACTATCTGCGCACCTACACGCATCTCGGCCTCGGAGACATGAAGGCGGTCTATGAGACCGGATCCGCGGACGCGATCGTGGAACGCGGACGCATCGTGACGCAGGCAGGCTACGACGCTGTCAAGGTCGTCTGCATTCCCTACACCCACTACCTATCGCCTGCGAAAGCCGTTGATTCTGTCGCCAACATGGTTGGCTCACTTCGCGAGGCCATAGGTCCGGACATCGACATCATGGTCGATTTCCATGGACGCCCTGCATCCGTTAACGCTGCGATGGATTACCTCAGAGCAATCGAGCCGGCCCGCATCATGTTCGCAGAAGAGCCCGTTCCACCCGAAGATGTTGCCGGACTGGCGCATATCACGGCGCGATCGGCCGTGCCGATCGCTTCCGGCGAGCGGCTGATCGGGCGTCGCGAATTCACGCACTCGATCGCAGCCCGTGCCTTCAACATTGCCCAGCCTGATATTTGCCACACTGGCGGTCTGCTCGAGACAAAGAAGATCGCGGCCATGGCGGAAACGGCAGGCATCGGCCTTGCGCCGCACAACCCGCTCGGTCCGATCGCTGGCGTCGCTGCTCTTCACTTCGGCATATCGACGCCAAACGTCGTCATTCAGGAGGAGATGTCCGGTGCCGTCGCCTGGTACGACGACGTCGTTACCTGGCCAATTCGGCGTAAACCAGGCCGCTGGGACCTGCCCGATCTGCCGGGCCTTGGCGTCACCGTCAATGAGGACGTCATCGCGCGTCACCCCTTCAAGCAGGAAGTGCTGCATGCCCGCAATGCCGTCATGCCGGACGGCACCGTGGTTGACTGGTGAATGCAATGGCAGGCCGGCTGCAAGGAAAGATCGCAATCGTCACGGGCGCCGGCCAAGGCATAGGTGCCGCCACCGCCCGGGCTTTTGCCATGCATGGGGCAAAGACCGTCATTGCCGAACTGAATGCGGCAAGCGGCAAAGCGGTCGCCGACGAATTGCGTGCCGGAGGCGCCGACGTATTGTTCGTCGAGACGGATGTCACGGACGCATCCGCGGTCGCGGACATGGTCGCCCGCACGATCACGGCCTATGGCGGCGTCGACGTTCTGGTCAACAATGCCGGTGCCAACGTCTTCTACGAACCATTGCTGATGCCGGATGAGGAATGGGAGCGCTGCCTCAAGCTCGACCTCCAGGCCGCGTGGTTCTGCGCCAAGGCGGTTTTGCCGACGATGCTGGCGAAGGGCTCGGGGTCCATCGTCAACATGGCGAGCTGTCACGCCTTCCAGATCATTCCCCATGCGTTTCCGTATCCCGTCGCCAAGCATGCACTTTTGGGCCTGACCCGTTCGCTGGCCATCGAATATGCCGCACGCGGTATCCGGGTGAACGCGATAGCACCCGGCTATATCGAGACGCCGATCGCGGAAGCCTACTGGAACACATTCCCGAACCCCGCCGAGGAGAAGCGGCGAGCCTACGACCTCCATCCGCCCAAGCGAATTGGCCGGCCGGACGAGGTTGCAATGACGGCGGTTTTCCTCGCTTCGGACGAAGCGCCGTTCATAAATGCCGAGACGATCACCATCGATGGTGGGCGCTCGGTTCTCTACCACGACTAGCAACCACCATTGAGCTCAGGGAGGATCTTCATGAAAACCACAACAAAGGCTTTGGCGACATTTGCGGTACTGGCTGCCGGACTGATGAGTGGCGCAGCAAGCGCAGACGACATCAAGATCGGCTACATCAACAAGATGGGAGACCACCCATGGTTCGTCGCCGAAGTCGGCGGCGCCAAGAAAGCGGCTGAGGCGGCAGGGGCCGCGTTCGTGTCGCAGGACGTTCAGTTCGACGCCAATTTGACGATCACGACCTTCGATACGATGGTCGGCGATGGCGTGAAAGGCATCGCCATCGTTGTCCCCGACAAGGCGCTGGGACCGGTCATCGCGGAGAAAGCAAAGGCCGCAAAAATTCCCTTGGTGGCGGTGGACGACGATATCTACTACCAGGATGGCACCCAGGTCCCCTATGTCGGCATGAATGCTTACAATATCGGTGCGCGGGTGGGCGAAGAGCTTGCCAAGCTCTACAAGGCTGAAGGCTGGGCGGGCAAAGAGGTGCGCATCGCCTCGATCGAGGACCGCAAGGCCGATACCTGCATGCAGCGCAACAAGGGCGCGGAAGAAGCGTTCCTGAAGGCGGTGCCCGATTTCAAGCCGGGCAACATCGTTCGCGTCCCCTACGACAACACGATGGTCAACGCCATCGACGTGATGACCACCACACTGACGGCCAATCCCAGCGTCACGAACTGGATATTCTATTCATGCAACGATGATGGCGTGCTGGGTGGTGCGCGAGCACTGGAGAATGCCGGCTATTCCGCAGACCAGGGCATGGGGATCGGCATCGACGGTAGCCGCGCCTGCGATGCCTTCGGATCCGGAAAGCCCTCGGCGTTCCGTGGTACGATGTGGCTCAATTCGGAAAATCATGGCGCGCTGGCGGTGAAGATTCTCTTAGCCTCCATCAAGGACGGAACGAAGCTTCCCGTTCAATCCTTCACTGACCCGGAATACATCACCGCCGACAATTTTGCGTCGGACTACAAAGCCAAGCTCTGCCACTGAACCAGATATGCGTCATGCGCCGCAGTGCGCATGACGCTCTTTGGGCGGGCAGTTCGTCGACGGGCACACGGATCGGTCCTCGGGAGTGAGCTTTTGATGCAATCGGATTTCTTCTCGCTCGACAGGATATCGAAGCGCTTCGGCGTCGTGCAGGCGCTCGACAATGTCTCGATTGCCTTTCGGCCAGGAGAGGTGCTTGCCCTGGTTGGCGAGAATGGCGCCGGCAAGTCGACAATGATGCGAATTCTCGAGGGCGTGTTCGCACCGGACACCGGCACCGTGCTGCATGGCTCCACGCCGATCGTTTTCAGCGAACCGCGCGACAGCCACAGAGCCGGAATACGCGTCATCCATCAGGAGCCGGAGATCGTTCCGAACCTGACCGTGGCCGAGAACATTTTCGTCGGCGAACTGCCGCGGCTGGCAGGCGTCCTGCTCGACTGGCACAGGCTCGAGGACCAGACCGATAAGGTGCTTGCGACCTTCGGCATGCAGCAGGATATGCTGCCGCGTCAACTCTGCAGCACACTCGGTCCGGCACAGCGCCAGATGATCGAAATCATGCGCGCCATACGTGCCGGCGGCCGGCTGATCGCATTCGATGAGCCGACCTCGTCACTGACCGACGACGAAGCGCGCCGTCTGTTTTCAGTAATTCGCCGGCTGCGCGGCGAGGGCACTTCGATCGTCTACATCTCTCACAGGCTGAACGAGGTCATCGACCTTGCGGATCGCATTGTCGTGTTGCGGGACGGCCGGCTGGTCGATGATTCCCCCGCTGCCGGTGCCAGCGAGCAGACCATAGCCAAGCTCATGGTGGGCCGCGACATAGCCGATCTGTTTACGCGCGAGACGTGGCAATCGGGGCAACCGTTGCTGGAGGTGGCGGGCCTGACCACCGATCACGTCACCGATGTGAGCCTCAAGGTCCGCCGTGGCGAGGTGCTCGGCATTGCCGGCCTTATGGGTGCGGGTCGATCCGAACTGGCAAAGGCGATTGTCGGCTATGATAGGCGCCTCGACGGAACCATAACGATGAATGGTGTGCCCGTTGGCCCCAACAGTCCGCATGCAGCGATCGTGGCGGGCATCGGCTTTGCCCCAGAAGACCGCAAGCACGAGGCGCTGCTGTTGTTCCGAAGCATTCTTGATAACGCCTCGCTTTGCGTGCCCGACAGAACGTCGACCTTCGGCTTCTTCAACCGGCGCAAGGCACTGGAGATCGTCTCACCGCTTGCAGCAAAGATGTCGATCAAGGCGCCTAACCTCGACGAACAGGTTTCGAAATTATCGGGTGGCAACCAACAGAAGGTCGTTCTCGCGCGCTGGCTTGCGCGGCAGCCGATGCTTCTCATCCTCGACGAGCCGACCCGCGGCATCGACATCGGCGCCAAGGCGGAAATCTATCGCCTGATCGACGAACTCGCCGCCAGCGGCATCGGCATAATCCTGATTTCCTCGGAAATGCCGGAACTGATCGGGCTGGCCGACAGGGTGCTTGTTATGGCTGGAGGCCGGATCACGGCCGAACTTTCCCGCCCTGACATCGACGAGGCCACGATCCTGAGACATGCCATGCCTCAATCTGCAGCATCGCTTGGAGGACAAATTCAGTGAACAGCCTTGAGCTCAGGACAGCAACAACGCAAACCGGCAAAAGGCGCGCTTCCTTGCGCATCGCAGAGCGCATCGGCATTCACAACATAAGCCTTCTTGTTGCTCTCGCCATTCTCGTGCTCATTTTCGGCACCCTGAGAGGCGACGTGTTCTTCTCCAGCCGAAACCTGCTGAACATCGGTCTAGGCATTACCATCTTGGGCGTTCTGGCGATGAGCCAGACCGTGGTTATTGTCGCCGGAGGGCTCGATATTGCCGTCGGCGCAATTGTCGGTCTGACCACAGTATCGACGGCAATGGCCATCCAGGCCACCGGATCACCCGGCGCGGGCATTCTTGCCGGCCTGGTCCTGGGCGGTCTTGCCGGCCTCGTGAACGGCATCATCATCACCTATGGGCGGGTCAACGCTGTCATCGCGACTCTCGGTACGATGGCGATCTTCCGCGGCATCGCGTTCATCATGTCCGACGGGCAATCGATCGCGATTTTCAGCGAGACTTTCCGCTTCATCGGGATCGGACGAATCCTCGGCCTGCCTCTGCTGATCTGGATTCTCTTGCTGACCGCGATCGTGTTCCATCTCTTCCTTGCCCGCTCGATCGTTGGCCGCAACATCTATGCCCTGGGCGGCAATCCCGTTGTCGCACGCTTCTCCGGCATCGACATCAACCGCTACCGCGTCGGCATCTACATCATGAGTGGAGTGGCGGCCGGATTGGCCGGGATTCTGTTGGCTGCCCGTACCGGCTCCGGGCAGCCCGTATCCGGATCCCAAGGCCTGGAACTCGAGGCCATCACAGCGGCCGTTCTTGGTGGCTGCGCCTTGCAGGGCGGCAAGGGCACGATCGTCGGCGCACTGCTGGGCGTCGCCATCATTGGCGTCCTCAACAACGGAATGATACTGACGTCCGTGCCAACCTTCTATCAGTTGCTTGCCAAGGGCTCGCTGCTGATACTTGCTGTGGTAATTGCCGAGTACCACTTGAACAGGACATGACGATGGACGCGGCGATCGCTTCGACTGGCCAAGGCAAGCAGGACATTCCTGCCGCAGATGGCACCACGTCATCGCTCAAGGATCGCATCGCACGCGATCTCGGACAGCGCATCCTCGCCGGCTCCTACGCCCAGCACTCCGTCCTGCCGACGGAAGCCGAGCTTTGCGTTATCTACGGGGCGAGCCGCACCGCGCTTCGCGATGCTCTTCTGACGCTTTCGGCGAAAGGATTGATCGAGGCGCGCAAGCGGGCCGGGACGCGTGTGCGCGTGTCGAGCGAATGGAACAGGCTGGATGCACAGGTTCTGGAATGGATGCGCGATATCGAGCCCGATCTCGATTTCGTCCGAGGATTGATCGAGGCGCGGCTGGTCATTGAACCCGCTGCCGCCCAACTTGCGGCCAAGATGGCGACGTCAGGCGATCTCGCGGTCATCGAAGCGGCCTATGAAGCCATGCGCATTGCTCCGCAGGATGATCTCGCTGCGTGTCTCGATGCCGACGTCAGGTTTCATACGGCCATCCTGCGTGCCAGCCGCAACCCGGTGTTCGCCAATCTCGGCAATATGCTTGCGGCCGCCCTCAGCTTCTCCTTCCGCTTGACCACATCGGCCACCGCTAATTACCAGCAGACGCTGAGCGCGCATGGCGACGTGCTGGAGGCAATCAGGATGCGGAGGGCCGACGATGCACACGATCAGATGAAGGCGCTCATCGGGATCGCGTCGAACGACCTTCTTGCAGTGGCTCGCAAAGGCCGCCATCAACAGCCGATCGCCGCTGCCAAGGCCAGTACCGTCTGAAGCGGATGGTCGGGACGATCAAGATCAGAAGCGGAGACCTGTCTGCTGAAATCGTCCCATCGCTTGGGGCAGGTCTTGCGAGACTGGACCATGGACGCGTGCCGCTCTTCAGGCCTTGGCCGAACGGCGGGAGCAGCAACCCGTTCGACCTTGCCTGCAACCTGCTTTTGCCATGGTCAAATCGCATCTCGGGCGGCGGGTTCACATTCGACTGCAAATTCCACGAACTGCCTGCCAATGTTGCACGCGAGCCCTTTCCCATTCACGGCAATGGATTTTCGAGCGAGTGGGACGTCGACAGCGTAACGCAGGACAACGCAAAGCTGTCGCTCATCAGCAACGGGCCCGGCCCATACCGATATCGCGCCGAGGTGAGCTACGCGCTGGCCGGACAGGGGCTCGAGCTGAAACTTCGCATCGTCAATCGGGCCTCGATCAGATTGCCGTTCGGGCTTGGCATCCATCCATGGTTCCCGAGAACAGCGTTGACCACGCTTCACGCCGCGGCATCACAGGTTTGCCTCGAACGGCTCAACCATCTCCCTGAACGATATGTGGATGTCAAAACCCATCCTGACTGGGATTTCGGCGCCCCGGCCGCCTTGCCGAGCGGATGGATAAACAATGTGTTCGCTGGCTGGGATGGTGTCGCCTCCATATCTTGGCCAGAGCACAGTTGCAGCCTGCGGATTGAAGCTTCATCGCCCTTGAATTTCTACCTGGTCTATTCGCCATCGGACGAGAGCGACTTCTTCTGTTTTGAACCGGTCAGTCATGTTGTCGATGCTCATAATCGGGGTTCGATCGACAAATGGAATGGACTATCGGTGCTTGGGCCCGGCGAGAGCCTGGCGGCCCGCTGCAGCTTTGCCGTCAGTTAGGCGGACCTCTGCGGCGCCCTCGAATTAGCGGATGTCGGCCAGCATGTCCGGTGACAACGAAGCCGGCTTTTCGTCCGAACGGAGCTTGGGAAGAGGGAACTCCGGCGACCGGGAACCCGCGAGCCAGTTCGACGTTTGCCGGATGTCGCTGCGCAGCTCGTCTGCTTGACGGCCCACCAAATGTGCCTGGCAGGATTGGATCAATGACGGATGTTGAACCAAAAGAATTCGTGCTCGCGGGCATCGTCATGAAGCGACTGGTCTCCGGCGAACAGACGGGAGGCTTGTTGAGTCTGTTCGAAAACAGAAGCGACGGGCACACCAAAACGCCAATCCATGTTCATGCGAATGACGACGAGACGGTCTACGTCATCGAAGGGCACTTGACCGCAATTGTGGACGGTGTGGTCCGAACGCTCTCGCCCGGCGAGAGCATGTTTTTGAAGCGGGGCATCCCGCACCAGCTTATGAATCCCGGCAACCAGCTCGTTCGCTATATCCTGATAGACACGCCAAGTGTGTTCGAGCAGTTTCTCGCCGAAGGTGGCCATGAACGCAGCAAGGGAGAGGTGGTCGGGCCGCCGACGCCTGCCGATATCGAGCGGCTCAAAGTAGCCGCGCCGAAGTTTGGGATTACGCTCCTGCAGGACTGGCCGGCAAGAGAGTAGATGGCTTCGTGCTGGCGGCTTGGATCGCCGCTAAAGCCGGCCCTTGCCCGAAGAACCGGTATTGGCTAGCCGTCGGCAATCCAATCCGAGAGGCTTCGCGCAAAACTTCGCGGCACGATGAGTTCGCACGCGGTCTCGCCGGTGCGCAGGAAGAGCACGGGCACGTGATGGAAGGATGTTTGCACGGCGCGGCCCGGAGCGGCGGTCGGCGCGTGCCAGTCGACGGCAATGCAGCCGGACAGAAGCCTTGCGATACCAGGGCCGGCCATTTTCAAACGAACACGACCTTCCCCGAGGGGCACGGAACAGCCGAGATCGGGGTCGACGACAAGGGCTGGCGCTTCTGTGCCTTCGTCGAGAGCCAGCCAAAGGCGGCGAGGTGCAACGCGGATGGTCAAAAGGCCCTTGTGGCGAACCGTCTCTCCCACCGAAGCGGGAAGTTTCGTGTTGAGCGACGCCGAGACGCTCTTTTCGAATTGTCTCAGTGTCGCGTCCCAGCCCTCGATCTGGATAAGCGGACAATCCGCCACGGACAGACTGAAATCCCGAGAAGAGGTCAAGCTAGCCATGCAGCCGTTCTCCCTGCGGATCAATGAATACCGGCCAGACAACGCGGGCGCGAACCGTTTCGGCCTTCATCGGATAGACCGCCACGACCTCGCTTCCTTCTGCCGCGACATCACCGGCAAGCAGGGCCAATCCGACATAGCGGTCGAGTTCTGGGCTAAAGGTGATCGAGGTCACCCGGCCGCGGCCATGGCCCTCGATCTTGTCGTCGGGCAGGAACAGGATCGCCCCGCCGCGGAGGCGCTTGCCGTCTTCGGCGCATTCCAGTCCGACCAGCCGCTGGCGCTCAGGCGCCTGATAGGCCTGGCGGCGGCGCAGTACATCGCCGACGAAGCCGCTGCGCTTGCCGGCCATGCGGCCGAGGCCGAGATCGTCGAGCGTCGTGCGCCCATCGATCTCCGGTCCGGCGACATGGCCCTTTTCGACCCGCAGCGCGCCGAGCGCCTCGACACCGTAAGGCTTCAGGTCGAAGGGTCTGCCGGCTTCGAGCAAGAGGCTCCAGAGCTGTTCACCGGCAGTGGCGCCGACATAGACTTCGTAAGCGCGCTCGCCGGAATAACTGAGGCGCAGGATGCGGAGCCCACGGCCCTGCCACTCGCTTTCGAGTAGCCCCATATGCGGAAGCGCCGCGTCGGAAACGTCGAGACCAGGAAAAGCAGCACCGAGGATTGCGCGGCTGTTAGGCCCGGCAACCGACATCGCCGCCCATTCATCGCTGACCGAGGTAACGGCCACACGCAAATCCGGCCAGGCCGTGTCGAGCAGGAATTCGAGACGCGACAGCACATCGGCGGCCTTGGCGGTCGACGTGGTCATGAAGAACCGGTTTTCCGCCAGCCGCGTCGTGGTGCCGTCGTCGAAGACGATGCCGTCGTCGCGCAGCATGACGCCGTAGCGGGCGCGGCCGACCGGCAGCCTGGCAAATCCGTTGGCATAGACGCGGTCGAGGAAGATTGCCGCATCCGGGCCCTGGACATCGATCTTGCCGAGCGTGGAGATGTCCATCAGCCCCGCGGCCTGACGCACGGTACGCATTTCGGCAACATAGGCCTCGTTCACGTCGCGGCCCGACTGCCGGTAGAAATAGGGCCGCATCCAGAGCCCGACCTCGAGCATCTCGGCGCCGTTCGCCATGTGCCGGTCGTGCATCGGCGTGCGGCGGATCGGCTTGAAATGATGGCCGACGGCGCGTCCGGCAAGCGCGCCGATCGCCACCGGCGTATAGGGCGGGCGGAAGGTCGTGGTGCCGGTCTCGGGAATCGTTGCGCCGCGCAGCGCTGCCATGGCGGCAAGTGCGGGAAAATTGCTGGTCTTGCCCTGATCGGTGCCCATGCCGAGCGTGGTGTAGCGCTTCAGATGCTCGACCGATTCATAGCCCTCACGATGGGCGAGCTCGATATCCCCGGTCGTCACGTCCATCTGGAAATCGACGAAGGCCTTTCCGCGTCCAGCGGGCAGGGCTTCGCGAAGCACGGTCGAGGCGGTCTCATCGAGATCGAGTTTCGATGGAGCGGGCACCGGCGCCGACTTGCCGCAGGAGGCTGCCGCTTCGATGCCGGCCCGATGGCCGTGCTCGACGGCAGCGGCGGTCGCATAAGCTCCTATCATTGCGCCGGCGCCGAACTGGCTGGCTGAAAAGACGCCCGGCACGAAGCCGTCAATGTCGTCGCGATAGACAGGTTTGACACCGAGGTGGGAGGTGAGATGCACGGTTGGCGACCAGCCGCCGGAGATGCAGACCAGGTCGCAGGCGGCCGAGGATTGTCCCTCCGGTCCATTGAGCGTTACGCGCCTGACGGTATGGCGGCCGTGCAGGTCGACGATGCGCGTTGCGGCCCGCACCACCACGCCGAGCCGTGCGGCTTCCGCGGCAAGTGCTGCGGGCGGGACGGCGCGCAGATCAGCAACCGTCACCTCCGCGCCGGCTGCGGCATAGTCGAAGGCGGTGCGCCAGGCACCGTCATTGCTAGTGGCGACGACGATTTTCCTGCCCGGCAGGACGGCGAAACGGTTGAGATAGGTCCGGGCGGCCGAGGCAAGCATCACGCCGGGCCGGTCATTGTTCGAGAACACGATCGGCCGCTCGATGGCGCCGGTGGCGAAAACAATCGAGCGGGCGCGCAGCATAGTGACCGTTTGCCGGGCCTCGCCGGCCGGCTTCGGATCGGTCGGATCGCGCTGTTCGACCAGTCCAAGGACATTGCCGTCATAGCTGCCGAAAGCCGTCGTCCGCTTCATCAGCGTGATGGTTTCGAAGCCCTCCAACTCGGCCGCGGCCTGCCTCAGCCATGCGGCCGCTGCGCTGTCGGACGGTTCCGCCAGAAGCTGGCCGCCAAGCAGGAAATCCTGCTCGATCAGCGCGACCCGCGCGCCGGCCGCGGCGGCCGCCCGCGCCGCCGACAATCCCGCCGGGCCGCCGCCGACGATAGCGACATCGGCGAAGGCATGATGAACCTCGTAGCGGTCGGGATCGGGGCCGGTGGCGGCTCTGCCCAGGCCGGCCGCCTTGCGGATGAAATGTTCGTAAAACATCCAGGCGCGGCGCGTCGGGCCCATGAAGGTCTTGTAGTAGAAGCCGGCGGACAGAAACGGCGCGAAAAGGCCGTTGACGCTTTGCACGTCGAAGGCAAGCGACGGCCAGCGGTTCTGGCTCTCCACGACCATGCCGTCGGCGAGTTCCAGCGTCGCCGCCGGCAGGTTCGGCTCGCGCCTGCCGGCGCTCCCGAGCGTAACCAGCGCATTCGGCTCTTCGGGCCCGGCGGAAAAAATGCCGCGCGGGCGATGATATTTGAAGCTGCGACCGACCAGGGTGACGCCATTGGCGAGCAGCGCGGAGGCGAGCGTGTCGCCGCGATACCCAATCAGCTTGCGGCCATCGAAGGTGAAATCTACCGGCACCTCGCGACTGATGCGGCCACCCGCTGGCAGGCGTTTGCGGTTCGAACTCATGCCGGTTGTTTCCTGACAGTCGATTTCCTGGCGAAGTCGACGGATGCGATCGCGTGGTTGCGGGTGTCGCGTTCGACCACCAGCCATTGCCGGCAGCCGGTCACGTGCTGCCAGAATTCACGGTGCGGGCCGGCCGGGTTTGTCCTGATATAGACGTAGCGGTACCAGGCCTCCGGATCGGCATCGTCATGGGTTGGACGCGTGACCGAGGCATCGCCGCCATAGCGGAACTCGTCATGGTCGCGCGGGCCGCAGCAGGGGCATTCGATGCGCAGCATTTTGTCCCGCCTCCTATTGCAGCCAGGCGGAAGGGCCGATACCGGCCTCATCGAGCGTGTGGCCGGTGCGGAAACGATCGAGTCCGTAGGCCGCGATCAGGGGATGCGGCTTGCCGGTGGCGATCGTGTGGGCGAAGCACCAGCCGGAAGCCGGCGTCGCCTTGAAGCCGCCATAGCACCAGCCGCCATTGAGATAGAGGCCGTCGATCGGCGTCGGGCAGATGATCGGGCTGGCATCGGGAGTCATGTCCATGACGCCGCCCCAGTGGCGCAGCAGACGGACGCGCGAAATGCACGGCATCAAAGCAATCGCCGCCTCCGCCACCTCGCGCACGACGCCGAGATTGCCGCGCTGGGCGTATGAATTGTAGCCGTCGAGATTGCCGCCGAAGACCAGTCCGCCCTTGTCGGACTGGCTGACGTAGAAATGGTCGGCGCCGTAAGCGACGACGTGATCTACCAGCGGCTTCAGCGGCTCGGTGACAAAGGCTTGCAGGACGTGGCTTTCGATCGGCAGGTCAAGGCCGGCCTTGGCACCGAGCACGGATGTATGACCGGCAACAGCGAGGCCGACCTTGCCGGCGCCGATCCGGCCTTTCGTCGTTTCGACGCCGACGATACTGTCGCGGTCGCGGAGGAAGCCTGTCACTTCGCAGTTCTGGATTATGTCGACGCCATGGCTGTCGGCGGCGCGCGCATAGCCCCAGGCGACGGCGTCGTGGCGCGCCGTGCCCGCCCGGCCCTGGAAGATGGCACCATGGATCGGAAAGCGGGCGGTGTCGGAAAAATCGAGATAGGGCACGAGACGGCGCACCTCGTCGCGGTCGAGGATATCGGCATCAATGCCATTCAGCCGCATGACATTGGCGCGGTGGCTGAAGCCGTCGAGCTGATCGGCCGAATGCGCCGTGACGAGCTGGCCGCGCTGCGAGAACATGACGTTGAAGTTCAGCGCGCGCGACATGCCCTCCCAGAGCTTCATCGAGAATTCGTAGAACTGGGTGTTGCCGTCGAGCAGGTAGTTGGAGCGGATGACGGTGGTGTTGCGGCCGACATTGCCGCCGCCGACATAGCCCTTTTCGAGTACGGCGACGTTACGGATGCCGTGGTTCTCGGCGAGGTAAAAGGCGGTGGCGAGGCCGTGTCCGCCGCCGCCGATGACGATCACATCATAGGACGGTTTTGACTCCGCCGCACGCCAGGCGCGCTGCCAATTCTTCTGGCCGGCGAGCGCGTTGCGGAAAATCGAGAGTGCCGAGTAGCGCGCCATGCGTGCGGGCCTATCGAACGATCGGGCCGGCCGGCGTGCGGGTGAGCACTTCGGCGCCCGCGTCGGTCAAAAGCACCGTGTTGGAGACGAAGTCATTGCCGTGACCCGTTCCCATCAGCCATGACAGGATGTGGAAGCTCATCCCCGTTTCGATCTCGAGGTCGGAATCGTGTCGCAAGCCGGTCACCGAATTGCCGCCGGTCCATGACGGCGGCTGGCCGGCGCCGACAAGGTAGCCGCAGTGATGGCGGCGATAGTGGGAAAGGCCGGCCTCGTCGGCGACGGCCTGCCAGGCGGCGTAAACATCACGCGCCTTGGCGCCCGGCCGCAGCGCCTCGACGACCGCGTTGAAGGCCTTGGCGGTCACCTCCGCCATTGCGGCGTCTTCATCGCTGATGTGGCCGATGCGAACGAGCCGGCCGAGCGGGGCATGGTAGCGCGAGATGCACCCGGACAGTTCGACAAAGACCGGCTCGCCCTTGCGGTAGATTCCGTCGCCCCAGGTCGTGTGCTCTTCACCCAGGCGCGCGGCCGGGCGGATGAACGGTCCGAAGCCCGGCGCATGACCGCCGGCGCGGATCATTGCCGAAACACATTGGGCGGCGACCTCCTGTTCGGAAGCGCCATCGGAGATCGCGGCGATCGCGGCACCGGCGGCGGCGTCCGTCACCTTTGCGGCACGCCGCATCAGCGCCTGTTCTTCGGCGCTCTTCACCCGCCGCATCTCGTCGATCAGACCGGAGACATCGCTCCACGTTGCATCGGCTTGCGTCTGGAGCGCCACGGCAAGTCCATGGCTAAGGCCGGCCGTCCAGTATTCGAGGCCGATCCGCTTGCCCGACAGGCCGAGCTCCGCAAGCACCCGCGCGGCAAGGTCGGCCGCCGTTTCGCTGTCGGAGTGGCCGCGGAATTCCGCTGCCTTCACCTGCTTCTCGATCGTCACCTTCTCCATCGAGCGGGTGACCAGGACGGGGTTTCCCTGGAGTGGAACGATCAGCAGGTGAGGGGCAAAATACCCCCAGTGATCAAGCCCGGTGAGATAGAAGACGTTCTCCGGTGAAGCGAAGACCGCCGCGTCGAGCTCGCGCTCGGCCAGTGCAGTACGGACCTTTGCCAGGCGGCCGGCGATTTCGGCTTCGGAAAACGGATTGCGGTCCATCGGGCGTCCTCGTGCTTGTTGCCGGCTTGCTGGCGGGCATGGTCTTTTCGGCAGCCGGTTTCCCGGCCGCCATGTCAGTCGATGACGATGAGGTCGCGCGCCACGTCGCAGAGGCGTTCGCCGCCGCGTTCCGTGACGACGAACGATTCCGAGATGGCGATGCCGAAATCGTCGAGCCAGACGCCGGCCATGAAATGGAAGCACATCCCGGACTGCATCTCGGTAGTATCGCCGGGACGAAGGCTTGCGGTGCGTTCACCCCAATCGGGCGGGTATGCGAGCCCGACCGGATAGCCGACCCGGCTTTCCTTCTTCAGCCCGTTCCGTCGCAGGACTGCCTGCCAGGCGGCTTCCACCTGTTCGGCGGTGTAGCCGGGGCGCGCCTTCTCGAGGCCGGCGTCGACACCCTCGACGATTGCCTTGGCCATGTCGAGGATGGCTAGCGGCGGCTTGCCGAAATGTATGGTCCGCGTCAGCGCCGCGTGATAGCGGCGCCTCACGCCGGCAATCTCCAGAATGGCGGGGCCGCTGTCCGGCAGCGGCGCGTCGGACCACGTCAGATGCGGCGTGCTGGTGCCCTCGCCGACGGGCATCAGCGGACAGATCGCGGCATAGTCGCCGCCCGCTCCGGGCACCCCCATGATCTGCGCGTGATAGATTTCCGCAATGACATGGTTCTGAGGCACACCGGGCCGCATTTTCCCGATGGCGCGGTTCATGGCATGCGTGCAGATCGCACCCGCCTCGCGGATCAGCACCAGCTCGGCTTCGGATTTGACCAGCCGCGCCCAGTTAACGAGATCGTGATTGTTGGCGAAATGCGCGTCGGGCAGCCCCTCGACAAGGTGGGCGTGGCAGCGCGCAGTGTAATAATGCGCGTCCATCTCGACGCCGATACGGGCCTTTCCCCAGCCGCGCGACCGGATCAGTTGGGCGAGTTCGTCATAAGGGTGTTCGACGGGCTGCTGCACCAGCCGTTCCGAGAACGGCACGATGTTTGTCTCGGGCAGGCCGGTGGTCAGGCGTGCGCTCTTGGCATCCTGCGCCCTGCCGAACCAGATCGGCCGGTCCTCCTCCAGATGGACGAGCACGCACTGCGGAACGTAGAACGACCATCCGTCATAGCCGGTCAGCCAGCACATGTTGGCTGGATCCTGACAGACGATGAGATCGAAGCCGGCTTGTTGCATGCGTGTCTTCACGCCGGCGAGGCGCTGCCCATACTCCGCTTGCGTGAATGTCCCGAAGCCCTTCGCGGTCGCCACCGAAATCCTGCCTTCCAGTACGCCGCTTGCCCTTTGATAAAATATGGGCAAGCAGGCCCAAATTGTGCACAACTCGACGTCAATTTGTTGGCTAACTACGAATTATCGCCGAATTTCCATGGTTTCTATATCTCTGCTTGCGAAATGTCTAGGGCAGTTGTATACGTCTGATCAAGCAGGCGCCGACCTCGAAGAAGGCCGCGCCCTGGGAACCATCCACAGTTGTCCAATGGGAGAAAAGCATGTTCAATTCATCGATATCGCGCCGCATGGTCGTGAAAGCGGCTGCCTGCATCGCGCTCGCCGCGACGTCATTGACCTCGCTGTCCGCTCACGCGGAAACCACCCTCGAACGGGCCAAGAAGGACGGCTACATCCGCGTCGGTTTCGCCAACGAGGCGCCGTTCGGTTACGCCACGCCAGACGGCAAGCTGACCGGCGAGGCGCCGGAAGTCGCCAAGGCGGTGCTCGCCAAGATGGGCATACCGCAGGTCGACGGTGTTTTGACCGAATTCGGCTCGCTCATTCCAGGTCTCAAGGCCGGCCGCTTCGATATCATCGCCGCCGGCATGTTCATCACCCCGAAGCGCTGCGCCGAGATCAACTACTCCGAGCCGTCCTACGGCATCGGCGAGGCTATGCTGGTGGCAAAAGGCAATCCGAAAGGCATCAAGGATTTTTCCAGCATCAAGGATAATCCGGATCTCAAGCTTGCCGTGATGGCCGGCGCCGTCGAAGGCGGCTTCGCCAAGGAAGCGGGCGTTGCCGATGGGCAGATCGTCTCCTTGCCCGACCAGTCCAGCCTGGTCGCCGCCGTCCAGTCGGGCCGCGCCGATGCTGCCGCGCTTACCGCCCTTTCGATCGCCGACATGGCCAAGAAGGCCGACGGTGTCGAATCGACCAAGCCCTTCGGCGAGGTCGCCGGCAAGTCGGTGAAAGGCCATGGCGGCTTCGGCTTCCGCAAGGAAGACACCGACCTGCAGCAGGCTTTCAACGCCGAGCTGAAGAAGTTCATCGGTTCGCCGGAGCATATCGCGCTGGTCGAGCCACTCGGCTTCGGCAAGGATTATCTGCCCAACAAGACCACCGCAGAGCTCTGCGCTGGCAAATAGGTTCCCAACTGCTGGCGGCGCGAAAGCGCCGCCCTTTTTTCCCGGGGGAATCGCATGGGAATCCGTACGCTCATTGCCATGCTGGTCATCGCGCTAGTCGTGATCGGCGCGTTGGCAACACAGGAAAGCTATAGAGTGTTCATGCCGGGGCTGCTGCAAGGCGCGGTCCTGACGGTCGAGATCGCCGTCCTCGGCAGCCTGCTGGCAATTATCATGGGCGTGCTTTCAGCACTTGCAAGGATGTATGGCCCGACGCCGCTCAGATGGCTGGCCACGGTTTACGTCGAGATCTTCCGCGGAACGTCGGCACTGGTGCAATTGTTCTGGCTGTTTTTCGTGCTCCCGCAATTCGGCGTCACGATCAACGCGTTCGTGGTGGCAGTGCTGGCGCTCGGCCTCAATGTCGGCGCTTACGGATCGGAGTGCGTGCGCGGCGCGATCCAGTCCGTCGCCCGCGGCCAGTGGGAAGCGTGTACTGCATTGAACATGAGCCGCCCGCAGATGCTGCGCCGGATCATCCTGCCGCAGGCCTTTGTCGCGATGATCCCGCCCTGGGGCAATCTGTTCATCGAGCTTCTGAAATCGACGGCGCTGGTCTCGCTGATCACGCTTTCGGATCTCGCCTTCAAGGCGCAGCAAATGAACCAGAACACGTTCAAGACCATTCCGATCTTCACCCTCGTTCTTTTGATGTACCTGGCAATGTCGCTGGTTGTGACCATCGGCATGCGGCTTCTTGAAAGGCGAGCGTCGCTCGGACTGGCGCGGGGGAAGGCGGCATGATCTGGGATTGGGGATTTGCCCTGGAAATCCTGCCGGTGCTTGCCCGCGCCGCCGTCATTTCCATCGAAGCGACGCTGATCGGCTTTGCGCTTGCCGCCTCGCTCGGCCTAGTGCTGGCCGTTGTCCGCATCGCCGTGCCATGGACCAGCTGGACGATTTCGGTGCTGGTCGAGCTGATCCGCTCGACCCCGCTGCTCATCCAGATATTCTTTCTCTATTTCGTCTTTCCGAAATTCGGTGTCGTGCTCGACGCTTTCACCGCCGGGGTGCTGGCCATCGGCATCCACTACGCCGCCTATTGCTCCGAGGTCTATCGCGCCGGTTTCGACAACATCCATCGCGGCCAGTGGGAAGCTTCGATCGCGCTCAATCTCTCGTCCTGGACGACGTTCCGCGACATCATCATTCCGCAGGCGATCCCGCCGATCGTTCCGGCGCTCGGCAATTATCTGGTGGCCTTGTTCAAGGAAACGCCGTTGCTTTCCGCAATCGCCGTGATGGAACTGATGCAGACCGCCAAGATCATCGGCTCCGAAACGTTCCGCTACACCGAGCCGATCACGCTGGTCGGCCTGTTTTTCCTTGCCATGAGCCTGGTTTCGGCGGCGCTCATCCGCTCCCTCGAAGGGCTGCTCAACCGGAGGACCACCCGATGACTGAACAACCGATGGTCCGCTTCGACAATGTATCGAAACGCTACGGCACGTTAACCGTTCTCGACGGGCTCAATCTCGAAATAGCGCGCGGCGAAAAAGTCTCCGTCATCGGTCCGTCGGGTTCGGGCAAGACGACGGTGCTGCGCATGCTGATGACGCTGGAGACGATCAATGACGGCGTCATCTGGGTCGAAGGCGAGCCGCTGACCCATATGGAGAGGAACGGCAAGCTTGTTCCCGCCGATCTCGCCCACATCCGCAAGATCCGCGCCAAGATCGGCATGGTGTTCCAGTCGTTCAACCTGTTTCCGCATATGACAGCGATGCAGAACTGCATCGAGGCGCCGATAACGGTGCTCGGAATGAAGCGGGCGGACGCCGAGGCAAGAGCGGCCGAACTGCTGGAGCTGGTCGGTCTGGCCCAGAAGAAGGACCACTATCCGTCACAGCTTTCTGGCGGCCAGCAGCAGCGCGTCGCCATCGCCAGGGCGCTGGCAATGCGGCCCAAGATCATGCTGTTCGACGAGGTGACGTCGGCGCTCGACCCGGAGCTTGTCGGCGAAGTGCTGCAGGTGATAAGGCAAATCGGGCGCGAGCATGATCTCACCATGCTGATGGTCACCCATCAGATGGGCTTCGCCAAGGAGTTTTCCGACCGCGTTTGTTTCTTCTATCAAGGCAAGATCTGCGAGCAGGGGCCGCCAAGCGAACTGTTTGGTGCTCCCAAGAACGAGCGGACACGGCAATTCCTGCATGCTGTCCTGGAGGCTGGGTGACGATCGAGACAGAGGCCAAGCCGCCCACGACGGTGACCGCCGCGCCGCCGCGCCCGCTCTCCGCGCGGGAGCGGTTCGAGCGCATCTACCGGATATTGCGCGACCGCATCTGCCTGCTCGATTATGCGCCGGGAAGCCACCTGTCCGAGGAAGAACTTGCCCAGGAATTCCAGATCAGCCGCACGCCGGTCCGGCGCGTGCTGGCGCGCCTTGAATCCGAGGGTCTGGTTCAATCCGTCCACGGCGTCGGCACGATCGTCACCGACGTCGACATCGAGGAATTGCAGCAGGTCTATCATTTGCGCCTGGAGCTGGCGCTCCTCGTCGGCAAGCTTTCGCCGATTCCGCGCACGGCGGACGATCTTGACCGGATACGGGCGCTCATCGCGCGCTGCGATGCCGATATACTCAATCCCGACCAGCGCGCTTTCCTGCGCCTCAACATGGATTTTTTCTACGAGCTCACGGCGATGACCGGCAACCAGCCACTGCGCGAGATCAGCGAGCGCCTGTATTTTCAGGTCGCGCGCGTCGTCCTGAAGCTGATGCCGCAATTGGGCCTCGTCGAGGAATTCACCGCATTCCGCCGCGAAATGGAAGAGGTCCTTGCCGCGGCCGAAATCGGCGACTGGGAGTCCATCGGGCACATAAGGCGGGCGCATATCTCAATGAGCTTCCGCCGCATGATGCGCCATGCAGGCGTGGCGAATCTGGATAGAGCTACATAATCAGCCCCGTAAGATTATGCTGGTGGACTGCCGTCGAACTGGCTTCGTTTGCCAGGGAAAGCAGGCCGCCCGCCCCGATGCCGATAGAATTTGCCAGCACCGGGAATGACCGGAACGGCCCGATCCTACAGGGCCATACCTGCCCTCAGAGAGCGTCCTCATTCGGTATGTTGGCGGGGTTCCAGACGACCTCCCACAGGTGTCCGTTCGGATCGCGGAAGTATCCGGCATATCCGCCAAAGAACGTGTCCCGGGCAGGCTTGATGATCTCGGCTCCGGCGCGAGCGGCCTCATCCATCACTTGATCGACTTCTTCGCGGCGCACAACGTTGTGTCCGACTGTGAACGAGGTCGAGCTGATCGGCGCCTTGGGCAGGCCAGTGTCGTAGGCGAGGTCGTCCTGCGCCCAGATCGCGAGCTTCAACCCGCCGGACAGCGTGAAGAACGCGACGGCGCCATGCTCGAACTCGCGGCCAATGATCCCTTCCGTCGGCAAGCCGAGACCGTCGCGGTAGAACGCCAGAGAACTCTCGAGGTTGGCGACAGCGATAGTCAAAACCGAAATGCGCGGTTTCATGGCGATCTCCTCTGGTTGTCGGAGACACCAGGATAAAGTCGGGCGACAGTGACGAATTGAACAAAACGGCCAATGAAGAGCGCGACGTGGTTTCACCCGTTCTGCAGCAGGTGATGAATCTGTCGCGGGGTGCTTCCCGTCAGGCGTCGGCTCTCGCGGACAAGATGCGCCTGATCGGAATAGCCCGCCTCGGCTGCCAGGATGGCCGTGGCGCTGTTTGATTGGCTCGAAAGCCGCAGAAAGCGCTGGTAGCGGAGGATACGGTCAAGCGTCTTGGGGCCATAGCCGAAGCTCTCGTCGAAGCGCCGGCGCAACGTCCTTTCGCTCATCTCGAGTGCGCGCATCAACCAAGGGACGAGCGGCGCGTCGGGTGGCGGCCCGCGCTCGATCAGGCGATATGCCGCCTGCATGGGAACGTCTGGCGCGCGGGAGGCCGCCTCCTCGGCGACGACCTGTTCGAGCGAACAGGCCAGATCTTCGAGATTGTCGCCTGCGCGCACGCGGCTGGCGAGGCGCCGGGCTCGCGCGCCCCATAAATCGTCGAGCAACAGCCTCTGGCCGACAAGCTCGATTTGTGGCACGCCGAGCCATGCCGCCGCCGTGGCAGGATGAAAGCGCAAGCCGATCACGATCTCGCCTGCCGCCAGGACCTCGGTCTGCGGCTCCTTGTCGGGGCCGGCAATTCGGAAGCTGCCTCCGATCCATTGCAGGTCGATCGTTGCATCGGGCATGACGACGATTGGCGGTGCGCCCGCCGGGTCCATTCGATGCGCCCACACCGAAGCAAAGCTCCCGTGAAGCCGCGCCGACGCTGGACGTTGCTGAAATGAACCCGTTGCCTGCGCTGGGACGGGATCGCTCATCTCGCTCCTCTTCGGATTACCGGCGGTGAACCTACGACGCAGTGGCTGCGCCCGCCGTCGCTCGAGACAACAATCTGCACGACCGACAACGTCTGCCAATCGAAAACGGTTGCAAGAATCGGTTGTTTCTTCCGGCCGGAAGGAAGAGGGCAGGTGAATAATCATGTCAGATGCATCGCCTCGGCGGCGCCGTGTGAAGCCATACGTCGATGGCCGTTTTGTTCAATCCGGCAGGCGAGATGCGTGCTTATCTTTCGCCGTCGTACATCACACGAGAGGTATGCATCATGAGCAACAACAACGATCAACGGATCGACTACGTCGAATTCAACGTGAAAGACATTCAGCGGTCACGCGACTTCTACGGAAAGGCCTTCGGCTGGACCTTCACTGACTACGGCACGCAATATTGCGAGTTCAACGACGGGCGCTTGTCAGGTGGCTTCGCCGCTGGCCCAGCGAGGTCCGGAGGAGGCCCGCTCGTCATTCTCTATGCCGATGATTTGCCGGCAACGGTCAAGCGGGTCGAGGAAGCGGGAGGCACGATCGTCAGGCCGATTTATGGGTTCCCCGGCGGCCGGCGCTTTCATTTCGCGGATCCGGATGGTTACGAGCTAGCGGTTTACACCGAGGACGGCAGCAAGGAATGATCGCGTTCCTCCACCACCTTGGATTGGTTTTGCTCGGCGGCGTCTTTATCTGGGCGGGCGCCGAGCATTTCCTCAGGTTCCGGGCAGTTACAGCGTCCCTGGCCGAGCGGGGCTTTCCTGCTCCCAGGCCTCTTCTCGCGGCCGGATCGGTGCTGGAGATCGCAGGCGGCTTTTGCCTAGCAGCGGGCCTTGGTGGACCCTTTCCCGCCGCGACCTTGGCCGTATTCACCATTGCGGCGTCGTTCATGGCGCTCAACTTCTGGCGCTACAGCGGCGATGAACGCGAAGCGCTTCGTACCGGCTTCACCATCAATGTCGCCGTCTTGGGCGGGTTGATTGTCGCCGCGACCACTAGCCTGTGATCATCGTTTCGAGGCGGCGGGCCACTGGACCACGACAGAGCCATTCCACGACGCTGCGCTGCTTGGGCATTTCGTTGATGGCTTCCGCAAGGCCGATCTTCCGGCGTGACCTCCTAAACGGCCAGCTTTGAACGCGGCGCTCTGTACAAAGCCTGCGTCAGGATCGCGACGATGAATCCCATCCCCTGCGATCCTCCTCTAAGGTCCGGCGCCTTGGCTGTCACGGGTCGCCTTAGGCGCTCACGAATGCCCATGGGGCAATGTGGATGAAGGCAGCGCACCTTGTAAGCATGCAAGTTCACATTTTAGCGGCGTGAGCAGGCGGCCTGTGAAAATCCATGTTCTGATGTCGTTGCCTCCTCGGCACCGTTCCTGCGACCTATTCCTCAAAGCGACCCGTGGCGTCACGATCGCGCTCGTACCGTCTGGTGAGCGGAAACGGCGGCAACCAGGACTCGCGTCGGATGATCCAGCTTTCGTAGGTTGGCATCAGCTGGTCAGGCGCATCCAGGGACCCCAGGTTTACTTCGATTTCGTCTGCGGTGCGTCCGAAAACGGAGGAGCCGCAGCGGGGACAGAAAAACCGCCCGGCGTAGTCGCGTGTTTCGCCGTCGATCGTCACCGCATCCTCAGGAAAAATCGCGGAAGCGTGAAAAAGGGCGCCATGATGCTTGCGGCAGTCGAGACAGTGACAAAGGCCGACCCGGTATGGGCGCCCTGACGCGACAATTCGGACGTTGCCGCACAGGCAACCGCCGGTGAATCGGTCCATGCTGCGTCTCCTCCAATATCAAGCGGCCGGAATGGTTACAACGACCGGCACTGTTGTTGCAATCGCCGCGCCGCGGGCGGGGACACGTCGTTCTTCCGTGGCGATGACATTGCAGCCGCCTCTCTATGTCTTGCGCGAGCTTGCCGCCGAAAATAGGCTTTGGTTTGTCATATGGAACGAAACGGCGCGTTCCATTGAGCCGCCAACTCGGCGGCCGAGGCGATCTTGACGCCGCAGTCGGCGAGTATGCGTGCGACGGTCGCTACCAGTTCGGCGTTGGACGAGGCTATGCTGCCGTCCGGAAGGAAAAGATTGTTTTCGAAGCCGACCCGGACATGGCCGCCAAGCAACGCGGCGGCGGTCACGCACGCCGCTTCGTTGCGGCCGAAGGCGCAGACGCTCCAATGGTCGAAGCGCGGCATGTTCGCCGCGAGGAATGGCAGGAGATCGGCAGGAACGGACGCCTGTCCCGGCGTGTATCGGCCCAGCACGTAGAGAACCGGTATGCTTGCCCAGGGGATCAGTCCGCGCTGCTGCATGTCCGAAAGCCTGACGGCCTCCTCGGGCGAATAGAGGATGATCTGCGGCGCAACCCCCTCGGTGTGCAGCCAGGCCATGAAGCGCACACAGGCGAGTTCCGATCCGGCATCAGGAACGATTTCGCGAAGCGCCAGCGAGACAGCTTGCGGCTTCACATCTTGTACGACGGCCATCTGTTGGGCCGGCGAATAGATACCGAGCGCTTCGGAGGTGATCTGAATTATCAAGCGGTCGCCGGCAGCACCGCGGATGGCGGCGATCGTCTGGCGGTAGGCGTCGGGGTCGAGCAGATGATTGCCGCTTCTGTCGCGGACATGGACGTGGATCATAGCCGCACCGGCATCGGCGCATTCCGCGGCCGTCCTCGCAAGTTCGGCTGGTGTCAGTGGAATCGCCGGATGGTCGGCCTTGCTGCGACGTCCCCCATTCGGGGCGACGGCTATGGCGATGCGGTCGAGACCAGTGGCCGGCTTCATGGGGACGTTCTGTGAGCGACAAGATTCATATGAATCAATCTTTGATCACACTGAAACAGACGTTGCAATCGCTGGGCTGGCGAGCTAGCAATATCCATGGACCAGGGAGAGCTTGCTGGACAGATCGTCACTGCCTTCGACGGCATGTCGGCGCAGCTTCGGTCCGCTGCGCGCTATGTCCTTGACAAGCCGTATGATGTCGCGCTGTTGTCCATGCGCGAGCAGGCCCGGCACGCAGGAGTGCAGCCGGCGACGATGACGCGGCTGGCCCAGCATCTCGGCCTTGATGGCTACGAGGCGGTACGCGATATCTACGCCGCCGCGATCCGGGACGGCGAAATCGGTTTCGCCGGCAAGGCGGGCCTTCAGGTGGCCAGCCAAAAGCTCAAGGGCGACCACGCGCTGGCGGCCGATATTCTGGATTCGATTTCCAGCCAGCTTGCCCATCTCGCCGAAAGCAGGTCGATCCACCGTCTGGTCGAGACGGCCAGGGCGCTGAGTGCGGCAAGGCGCGTCTATTGCCTCGGCCTGCGCTCGAGCCATGCGGTGGCCTGGCATCTGCATTACATCCTGTCGCTGATCGGCGAGAAGTCGGTGCTGTTGCACGGCATCGGCGGAACCGATGGCGACGCTCTGGCCCATGCGACCAAGGACGACGTGCTGATCGCCGCCAGCGTCCTGCCCTACACGCGCTTCACCATCGAGCTTGTCGAGTATGCTGCCGGCCGCGGCGTACCGGTCATTGCGATCACCGACAGCGGGGTAGCCCCCTTGGCGCTGCTTGCCGATCACCTGGTCGTCGTGCCGACCGGCAGCCCGTCCTTTTTCCACACCATGACGCCAGCTTTCATCGTTGCTGAGATCCTCGGTGCTCTTGTCGCAGGACAGGCAGGCGAGGGCGCCGTTGAATCGCTGCGACGCTTCGATGAGCAGGGCGCCGCCCTCAAGACCCACCTGAACCAGCGTGCGCCGAAGAAAATGCCCCTGAGGGACCGTCGATGACACACATTCTTCATCGAACCATCCACTCGACGCTGCCGGTCGCCGTTCGCGGCCAAGGCATCGAACTGTTCGACGCAGAGGGCAAGTCCTACATCGACGCATCGGGCGGCGCGGCCGTGTCCTGTCTCGGCCACGGCCATCCCGACGTGATTGCCGCGCTGCACGCCCAGCTTGACCGCATCGCCTACGCCCATACCAGCTTCTTCACCACCGAGGTGGCGGAGCGCTTGGCGGACCGGCTGGTCGAGGACGCGCCGAAAGGGTTGGACCACGTCTATCTGGTCAGCGGCGGCTCGGAGGCGGTCGAGGCCGCGCTCAAGATGGCCAGGCAATATTTTGTCGAGAAAGGCGAGCCGCAACGGCGCCATCTCATCGCACGCCGGCAGAGCTATCACGGCAATACGCTCGGCGCTCTCGCCACCGGCGGCAACGAATGGCGGCGCGCCCAGTTCAGGCCGTTGCTGATCGAGACCCACCATATCGACCCCTGTTACGCCTATCGCTATCAAAAGCATGGCGAAAGCGACGAAGCCTATGCGGCGCGCGCCGCCCAGCAGCTCGAAGACAAGATCCTCGAACTCGGCCCGGACGAGGTCATCGCCTTTGTCGCCGAGCCGGTGGTGGGTGCCACGCTCGGCGCGGTGCCGCCGGTCGCGGACTACTTCAAGCACATTCGCGCGATTTGCGACCGCTACGGCGTGCTGCTCATTCTCGACGAGGTGATGTGCGGCATGGGCCGTACCGGCACGCTGCATGCGTGCGAGCAGGACGGCATCGCTCCCGACCTGCTGACCATCGCCAAGGGACTCGGCGGTGGCTACCAGCCGATTGGCGCGGTGCTGCTCGGCCGGCATATATTCGATGCCTTTGCCCAAGGCTCGGGCTTCTTCCAGCATGGACATACCTATATGGGCCATCCAATGGCAGCGGCGGCCGGCCTTGCCGTGCAGGAGGTCATCCGGCGTGACGGTTTGCTCGACAACGTCAGCGCAATGGGCGCGCAGCTGGACGAACGCCTGCACCAACGCTTCGATAACCACCATCACGTCGGCGACATTCGCGGGCGGGGTCTATTCAGGGGAATCGAGCTGGTGGTTGATCGCGCCAGCAAGGAACCATTCGACCAGAGGCTTGAACTCAACGCCCGCATCAAGCGCGAAGCAATGGCCCGCGGCCTGATGATTTATGCGATGGCCGGGACGATTGATGGTGTGCGGGGCGTTCATGTGCTTGTGGCGCCGCCATTCATCATTTCCAAACAGGATATCGATCGGATCGTCGAACGGCTCGGTGAGGCGATCGACGCTGCGATCGCTTCAGCGGCCTGAGCCGCACGACGCGGACCGCCTCAACCAGTTCCAACGCGTCATCGGCGACGGGCCGGGACACCCACCAGAGAGGTAGCAACCATGTACAGTTCAATGAAAACCCTGATCGGCGCGGCGGCCTGCATGCTGCTGGCGCTGCCATCCGTCGGAGCCGAGCAGCGCTTCGTCACGGTCGGCACCGGCGGGGTCACCGGCGTCTACTACGCCGTCGGCGGCGCCATTTGCCGACTGATGAACAAGGACCGGCAGAAAACCGGCATCCGATGCTCGACGGAGTCGACCGGCGGTTCGGTCTTCAACGTCAACTCCATCCAGACGGGCGACCTCGATTTCGGCTTGACCCAATCGGACGTTCAGTACCAGGCCTATGAGGGGACCGGAAATTTCGACGGCAAGCCGTTCAAGGATCTGCGGGCCGTGTTCTCTGTCCATCCCGAGCCGTTTACCGTGCTGGCGCGGCCAGACGCCGGCGTCACCAAATTCGAGGACTTCAAAGGCAAACGCTTCAACGTCGGCAATCCCGGGTCAGGCACCCGCTCGTCCATGGAGGAGTTGCTCAAGCAGATGGGCTGGACGCTCGGCGATTTCTCGCTTGCCGCGGAGCTGAAGGCGGACGAGCAGGGCAGCGCGCTGTGCGACAACAAGATCGACGGTTTCTTCTATGGCGTTGGTCATCCTTCCGCGGCGATCCAGGATCCGACCACGGCCTGTGGTGCCAAACTCATCGCGCTGACCGGTCCGGCAGTGGACGCGCTGCTGGCAGCTCATCCGTACTATTCAGTCGCCACCATCAAGGGCGGCATGTACGCCAACAATCCGGACGACGTGACGACATTCGGCGTCCGCGCGACCGTGGTGACGAATGCCAGCACGCCCGATGAGGTGGTCTACGAACTGGTGAAGTCGGTCTTCGAAAATTTCGACGACTTCAAGAAACTGCATCCGGCTTTCGCCAATCTCGATCCCAAGGAGATGATCAAGACCGGTCTGTCGGCGCCAATGCATCCGGGCGCGGAGCGCTATTACAAGGAGAAGGGGTGGCTCTAGGCCTTCAATGCGAGGCGCCACAGGCGCCTCGCATTGCAAATAATTGTGGGGAACGATGACAGATCAAAGCCAGCGGGCGGCAGGGCCTGACCAACCCGTTATCGACATTGACAAGCTTAGCGAGATCGTCGCCGAGGCCGACACCGGTGGGCGCAAGCCGACCGGCCGCACCGCGAAGCTGATCCTCGGCGTATCGCTGGCATGGTCGCTGTTCCAGCTCTGGTATGCCTCGCCCCTTCCGTTCATGCTCAATTTTGGTGTCGTCAGCGACGGCATCGCCCGCTCCATCCATCTGGCCTTCGCCCTGTTTCTGGCGATGCTGACGTTTCCGGCCTTCAAGACCTCGTCGCGCAGCCGGGTGCCGCTGTCCGACTGGGTGCTAGGCATCGCCGGGGCGGCGTCCGCCCTCTATCTGTTGGTCTTTTACAGCGATATCGCCCATCGGCCGGGTCTTCCTACTACGGCTGACCTGGTCGTCTCGATCGCCGGCGTCCTCATCCTGCTCGAGGCCGCCCGTCGCGCCGTCGGGCCTGCCATCACCGTCATCGCGGCGAGCATGCTGATCTATATCTTTGCCGGGCCTCACCTACCTGGCCTGCTCGGCCATAAGGGCGCGACGTTATCGCGCGCAGCCTCGCAGATGTGGCTGACGTCGGAGGGGGTCTTCGGTGTTGCCCTCGGTGTGTCCACCAACGTCGTCTTCATGTTCGTTCTGTTCGGAACATTGCTGGAGCGCGCCGGCGCCGGCGGCTTTTTCATCCAGCTTGCCTTCTCGCTGCTCGGCAGATACCGCGGCGGTCCGGCCAAGGCCGGTGTCGTGGCTTCCGGCCTGACCGGCATGATTTCCGGGTCGTCGATCGCTAATGTCGTGACCACCGGAACCTTCACCATCCCGCTGATGCGCCGGGTCGGATATTCTGCGGTGAAGGCGGGCGCCATCGAATGCGCGGCCGGCGTCAATGGTCAGCTGATGCCTCCGGTGATGGGCGCCGCCGCGTTCTTGATCGCGGAATATGTCGGCATTTCCTATGCCGAGGTGGTCAAGCACGCCTTCTATCCGGCGCTGCTGACCTACGGCTCGTTGTTCTACATCGTCGATATCGAGGCGATGAAGACCGGGATGAAGGGCCTGCCGTCACGCAGCACGCACTCCGCATTTCAGGGCGCGCTGCGCGGGCTGATGGGCGTATGCGGTTTCATCATCCTCGCAGGGCTTGTCTATTACGGCATTGGCTGGACGAAGATCGTTTTCGGCACGGCCGCGACCTGGATGATCACTGCCGCGCTGATCGCCGTTTACATCGGCCTTGTCGCCTACCGGGCGCGTTATCCCGACCTGCCGCTGGAGGATCTGGAGGGCGAGATCGTCAGGATTCCCCACTTCGGCGAGACGGCACGCACCGGCCTGCATTTTCTGCTGCCTGTGATCCTGCTGATCTGGTGCCTGATGGTGGAGGAGTTGTCGCCCGGCCTGTCGGCATTCTGGGGCGCTGTCGCCCTTATGGCGCTGATCGTCACGCAGCGGCCGCTCACCGCCTTTTTCCGCAAGGACCGCGCGCTGGCGCAGCATTGGCTTCACGGTTTCGACGATCTGGTCGGTGGTCTGTCCGCCGCCGCACGCAACATGACGACGGTCGGCATTGCCACTGCGACGGCCGGCATCATCGTCGGCACGGTTCTGCTCACGGGCATCGGGCTGGTAATGACCGAGCTGGTCGAATTCATCTCGGGCGGCAGCTTCATCGTCATGCTTTTGTTCACCGCGGTGATCTGCATCATTCTCGGCATGGGCATGCCGACCACTGCAAGCTATGTCGTCGTCGCCACCTTGATGGCGCCGGTCATCGTCGATTTGGCGGCGCAGAACGATCTTGCCGTGCCGCTGGTCGCCGTCCACATGTTCGTTTTCTATTTCGGGCTGATGGCGGACGTGACGCCGCCAGTGGGCCTGGCGGCTTATGCAGCTGCGGCAATTTCCGGCGCCGATCCGGTGAAGACCGGCATTCAGGGCTTCAAGTACGAGATCCGTACCGGCCTGCTGCCGTTCATCTTCATCTTCAACACCGGACTGCTGATGATCGATCTCGAAGGTCCGTTCGATTTCGTCGCGATGGTGGTGACATCGACGCTGGCCATGGTCTCGTTTGTAGCAGCGACGCAGAATTGGATGCTCGTGCGCAACCGCTGGTACGAGACGATTGCGTTGCTTGTGGCCTGTTTCATCTTGTTCAGGCCGGGATTGTTGCTCGATCAGATGAGTGAACCGTATCGGGCAGTACCCGCCACCGAACTCAGCCGTATCGTCGACGAGACGGCCGAGGGAGGCGCGGTTCGCTTGCGCCTGACGACACTGAACCTCAACGGCGATGAGATATCGAAGCTGGTTCGGCTGCAGCTCGGGCCTGCAAATTCATCGGCCGAACGCCTGAAGGCTGCGGGCCTGGACGTCAGTGCGCTTGGCGATAGCGTGACGGTCGGCGTGGTGCGACTGGGCAGTCAGGCGGCCAAATTCGGCCTGCAGCCCGGCGACGAGATCAACCAGGTGCTAGTCCCTGCGGAACGGCCATCGCGCTATTGGTTTACCATCCCGGCCCTGTTGTTGGTCGGTCTCGTCTTCTGGGTTCAGAAGCGGCGAAGGAGGACAATCGCTCCGTAAGCGTCTTGTGAGCGGAAGAGTCTTGGCCAGCATGTCAGTAACAAGAGAACCAAACGGCGCCGCGGAACCGGCTAGCTTGGAAATGCGCTTGACGACGCACGACCGCCCCTTCGAACCGGTCGACTACGGGCTTTACGCGCTGACGGTCATTGCCTGGAGCGCATCGTGGTTCGCGATCGAACTTCAGGTCGGCAGCGGCGTGTCGAACGAGGTCAATCTGGTCTGGCGCTTCGCCATCGCCACGCTGCTGATGTTTGCCTGGGCGGGCTTTTCCGGTCGGCGGCTCCGCTTTCCGATCACCGATCATTTGCGCTTTGCTGTGCTCGGCATCCTCATCTTCTCGTCGAACTTCCTGTTTTTCTATTACGGCGCCGGCTATCTCGTCAGCGGCTTGCTCTCGGTCGTCTTCTCGCTCGCCTCGGTCATCAACATGCTGCTCGCTGCCTTGGTCGTCGGCGAGCGCCCGGCGCCGCGCATTCTCGCCGGCGGCCTCATCGGCTTCGCTGGCATAGCGCTGATGTTCTTTCCCGAAATCGCCGCCAACGGGCTTTCCGGCGGCACGTTGGTGGGCCTTCTTCTGTGCCTCTGTGGCACGCTGAGCTTCTGCGCCGGCAATCTCGTCTCCGTCGCAAACCAGCGCCGCGGCCTGCCGCTCGTTTCAACGAGCGCCTGGGGCATGCTTTATGGCACTCTGTGGTCGACGTTGCTGGCCTTCCTGCTTGGTGAGCCGTTCGTGTTCGCGACGACCGCCTCTTATATTGGCTCGCTGGTCTTCCTCGCCGTCATATCGACCGTCGTCGCTTTCGCCGCCTACCTGACGCTGCTCGGACGCATTGGCGGCGCCCGCGCCGGCTATGCGACCGTCATATTTCCCGTCTTTGCGCTTTTGATCTCCACGGCGCTGGAAGGCTATGCCTGGACCGCTTACGCGGTTGCCGGGCTCGCCCTCGTCGCCGCCGGGAACGTCCTGGTCATTCGCGGGGGACGGCGCTGACGCATGGAATGCTTGCGCAATGCCGCCGCGTTCCGGTTGTGCGGGCCGCGGTTCCATCGAGCTTGACTCTCCGCGTCCTCTGTCTAAGCTGCGGTCAATGGGTCAGACCAATGTACCAGGGTTGGCCCGGGAGGGAACTAAACGCACATGCCGATCCAGGCCGTTGAACCACGCCGGCTTTACCGACAGGTCGCCGATCAGCTCAGGCAGCTGATCGATGCCGGCGAGTTTTCCGTCGGCGACCGCCTGCCGACCGAGCGGGATCTGGCCGACCAGCTCGGAATTTCCCGCCCGACAGTCCGTGAAGCGCTGATAGCGCTGGAGGTCGAAGGCCGCATACGCATCCGCGTCGGCTCGGGTATCTACGTCACCGATCCGCCGAGCGCCGCCGCCTCCGAACCCGAAGTCGAGGAAGGCCCGTTCGAGCTGTTGCGCGCGCGCGAATTTGTCGAAGGCGCGATCGCCGCCGAAGCGGCCCTCCATGTCCGGCCTGCAGATATCGAACGGCTCGACGACGTGCTGCGACGGATGGAGGCCATGCGTCACCCCAACAAGATGACCATTGCGCTCGACCGGGAATTTCACACCGCTGTCGCCGGCATTCTCGAGAACGCGGTGCTGGTGCGCTTCATCGGCGAGCTTTTCGACCAGCGCATGAACCCGTACTTCGAACGCCTGTCGATCTATTTCGAGACCAGCGATTCCTGGCAGGTCGCGGCAAAGGAACATCGTGCTGTGCGCGATGCAATTGCCGCGCGCGACCCCGAGCGGGCCAAGGCCGCCATGCAGCAGCATCTGCGCCAGTCGCAAATCAGATTCTCACGCAATTTCGATGAGAGAGCCGCGGCCAAGGAGGTTGCGGAATAGCAGTTGGCCGGGGGGAGATCCGGCCGTCAAGTTCAACCAGGGAGGAATTAGATGCTGAGAAAATACGCAGTTCTGCTCGGTGCGATCGCCGCAATTGCCATACCCATGGCGTCGGCCTCGGCGGAAACGGTCCTGAAATGGGCGCATGTCTACGAGACGACGGAGCCCTTCCACACCGAATCCGTGTGGGCGGCCGACGAAATCAAGAAGCGCACCCAGGGCCGCTACGCCATCGACGTCTATCCGGCCTCGCAGCTTGGCAAGGAAGCAGACATCAACCAGGGCCTGATGCTCGGTACCGTCGATATCATCATTTCCGGATCGAGCTTCGCGGCGCGCGAATATCCACCGATCGGCGTCACCTATTTCCCATACACTTTCCGCGATGCCGACCATTTGCTGAAATACACCAAGAGCGACGTCTACAAGGCCCTGACCAAGGGCTATGAGGACAAGACCGGCAATCACATCGCCGCCACCACCTATTACGGGACGCGGCAGACCACCTCGAACCGTCCGATCGCCAAGTGCTCCGACATGCAGGGCCTGAAGATGCGGGTTCCCGACGTGCCGGCCTATCTGGCCATGCCGCGTGCCTGCGGCGCCAACACCGCGCCGATTGCCTTCGCCGAGGTGTATCTGGCCCTGCAGAACGGCACGGTCGAGGCCCAGGAGAATCCGCTGACCACCATCGAGGCGAAGAAATTCTACGAGGTGCAGAAGAACATCGTGCTCACTGGCCATATCGTCGATCATCTCAACACCATCATATCGGCGTCGCGCTGGGCCTCGCTTTCCGACGAAGACAAGAAGATCTTCACCGAGGTGATGCAGGAGGCTGCCGCCCGCGCCACGGCAAAGATCGTCGCCCGCGAAAAGGAACTGGTGCAGGTATTCAAGGACCGCGGCATCAGCGTAACCGATGTCGACCGTGCCGACTTCGAGAAGAATGTGCTGGAGAAGGTCACCTTCGAGGAGTTCGGCTACAACAAGGCCGATTGGGAAGCGATCCGCGCCATCAAGTAGGCCATCGGCAAATCGAATGCTTAATCAAGAGGATAGAGCGGCAATCGGATTTGCTGCTTTAACCTGCTCTTCGGTCCGGCTCCAAATTGCGCCGGACGGCCTTTTCAATCCTTGACGACCCACCAGCTTCGGGAGCCCGCGCCGATGGCCGAGGAACACCACATCGAGATCACCGTCGGAGAGATCGCGCACGCCTTCGAGGAGGTGCCGGTACACGTCGACCTGTCGGACCACGGCATCGAGGACTGGATCACGCTTGCCGTATTCTGGGGCATGGTCGTGTGTGTCTTCCTGCAGTTTTTCACCCGCTATGCGCTGAACAACAGCCTTGCGTGGACCGAGGAGATCGCCATCAACGCGCTCGTCGTCGTCGTTTTTCTGGGCGCCGCCATGTGCGTGCGCCTTTCGCGCCATATCCATGTCGACGTGCTTTACCACTATCTGCCGGAGCGCGTCGGCCGCTGGCTGGCGCTCGCCGTCGATGTTATCCGCATTGCATTCTTCGGCTACGGGTCCTGGCTGATGTGGCGCTACGTCACGATCGTGGCGCATGAGCGCATGGTCACCGTCAACCTGCCGCGGCGCTGGTTTTTCTACGCCGTACTGGCCGGGTTCGTGCTGATGCTACTGCGCTCGATCCAGGTCTTCATCGGCAATTACAGGCGCGGCTATTCGGTGCTCGAGCGTCCTGGCGCGTTCGAGACGGCGGGGGTCTGAGCGATGCTGCTTCTGGTCGGGGGCTTTCTTGTCCTGATGCTCATCGGCGTGCCGGTCGCCGTTTCGATGGCGGCCGCGTCGATCCTTTACCTCGTCATCTACGGCGTCGCGCCCGATATCATCGCGGCCCAGCGCATGATCGCCGGGGTGGAGAGCTTTCCGCTGCTCGCCGTTCCGTTCTTCATCCTGGCCGGCAACCTCATGAACATCGCCGGCGTGACCGGGCGCATCTATTCCTTCGCCCTTGCCCTGGTCGGCTGGATGAAAGGCGGCCTGGCGCAGGTCAACATCATCGGTTCGGTGATCTTTTCCGGCATGTCGGGCACCGCTCTCGCCGACGCCGCCGGCATCGGCACCATCGAGATCAAGGCGATGAAGGACCACGGCTATCCTATCGACGCCGCGGTCGGGGTTACCGCCGCTTCCGCCACGCTCGGGCCGATCTTTCCGCCCTCGCTGCCCTTCGTCATCTACGGCATGATGGCCAATGTCTCGATTGGCGCGCTGTTCATGGCCGGCATCCTGCCCGGCGTGGTCATGACCGTGCTGATGATGATCACGGTCGCCATCTTCGCCTACAGGCGCGGCTGGGGCTCCGACACATCCTTCGAGCTTCGGCGGCTGGCCGAAGCTGCGGGCGAGGTGCTGGTGGTGGCTGCCTTTCCGATTGGCTGCTATGTGCTGGTGCAGCTTGGCCTGTCGATCAATATCGCGGTCGGCATAGCGCTGCTGGTGCTGATCGTGGCGGACTGGTATTTCGATTTCTCCGCGGTCATGGCGCTGATGACGCCGGTTATCCTGATCGGCGGCATGACGATGGGCTGGTTCACGCCGACCGAGGCGGCGATGGCGGCTGTGATCTGGTCGCTTTTCCTCGGGCTGGTGCGCTACCGCACGATGACGCTGCGTTTGCTTGCCAAGGCCAGCTTTGACACGATCGAGACGACCGCCTCGGTGCTTTTCATCGTCACCGCCGCATCGATCTTCGCCTGGCTGCTCACCGTCAGCCAGGCAGCACAGCTGTTCTCGAACTTCATTTTCGCGCTCACCGAAAACAAGTGGGTCTTCCTGATCCTGGTCAACATCCTGATGCTGGTGGTCGGCTGCTTCCTCGATACGATCGCCGCGATCACGATTCTGGTGCCGATCCTGCTGCCGGTCGCCGCCGTCTACGGCATCAACCCTGTGCATTTCGGGCTGATCATGACGCTCAACCTGATGATCGGGCTTTTGCACCCGCCGCTCGGCATGGTGCTCTTTGTGTTGTCGCGCGTTGCCAAGCTCTCGGTTGAGCGCACCACCATGGCGATCCTGCCGTGGCTGGTGCCGCTTATCGTGGCGCTGCTTCTGATCACCTTCATACCCGCCATCACGCTTTGGCTGCCGACCGAGATGGGCTTGATCCGGTGAGTGGCCAGGCGATTGCCGCGACGCTGTTCGGCCCGCAGGACCTGCGCGTCGTGGAGCGTCCGCTTGAACCGCTGGCACCAGGTATGGTGCGGGTGCGCTTTGGGGCAGGGGGCATCTGCGGCTCCGACCTGCATTATTTCCGCCATGCCCGTACCGGCGACTTCGTCGTCACTTCGCCGCTTGTCCTCGGCCACGAAATCTCAGGCGAAATCGTCGAGATCAACGGCGCCGCGCCCGGCCTCGGCATCGGCGACCATGTCGCGGTCAATCCGTCGCGCTGGTGCGGGCGTTGCGCGCGATGCCTGGAAGGCCGCGCCAATCTCTGCGAGAACATCTATTTCATGGGCTCGGCATCGAAGACGCCGCATATGCAGGGCGGATTCGCCAGTCTGTTCGACGCCACGCCCGCGCAATGTTTCAAGGTTCCATCTGACGTGGCCTACCAGGCGGCCGCACTTGCCGAGCCGTTGGCGGTCAGTCTGCACGCCGTCGCGCGGGTGGGCGACGTCAGGGGCCGCAACGTCGTCCTGTTCGGTGCCGGCCCCATCGGTCTCTTGACCATGCTCGCGGCCAGGCTTGCCGGCTGCGCTGAACTGACCGTCGTCGATATCGCCGCCGCGCCGCTCGCCTTCGCCCGCCGGCTTGGCGCCGACAGGACGATCGACCTTTCCGGCGGCGACGCCGAACTCCAGGCGCTTGCTGCCGGGGATTCGCTTGATGTCGCGTTCGAGATTTCAGGCACTGCCGCCGGCCTTGCCGCGGCGATCGCCAGTGTCCGGCGCGGCGGCACGGTGGTCCAGGTCGGCAATCTTCCCGGTGGCCACATCCCGCTGCCTGCCAATGCAGTAATGGCCAAGGAGATCGACCTCAAAGGCACATTCCGCTTCGGCACGGAGTTCGGCCGGGCGGTCGATCTCATCGTGTCGGGGGAGGTGGACGTCCTGAAGCTGATGACAGCGGAGCGCACGCTTTCTTGCGCCACCGATGCCTTCCGACTTGCCGCCGACCGTTCACAGAGTGTCAAGGTCGTGCTGACCGCGGACTGAATCGTGGTTCTTGCCAGATCGTTAGCAGCCATAACTCATTGCGAACGGACGAAACTCAGAACGTGCTCGACGTATATGCTCCCACCCAGGTCTCCGGTTAAACTCGGGAGCAATACCCGGCAGCTTGCTGTCAAAATTGTTGGCAGCAAATCCGCTCGCGATTAAAGCCCCTTCGTCGCGAGATTTCGTTCAGTTCGGCCATTCCTCGTCCTGCCAATCGCGCGCTGCGTGGATCACCCGCAAAATTGAAATGCTTTCTCGGCCGCCCTTGGCGGTCACGGCATAAGCGATGATGTAGGGCAGGCGACTCATAGGCTTTTCATAGGTGCCGGATACACGGCCGGGCCGCCCGGTTGCCATTTCCCCAAGCGCGGCCCCTGCGTCCAGAATCCGGTCTGCTGCCAGGCGCGCAGCGCGCGGATTATCCTGCGAAATATAGGCGATCTGTTCCTTGATGTCGTCCAGCTCACCGCGAGACCACTGAACGGCTCGCGTCACACCTTGCGGCCCGTGCCGGCATCAATCGCGGCATAAATTTCTGCCATAGCCTTATCATGGGACACGATGCGCCCAGCTTCGACATCAGCAAGGCCGCGCTTGATACCTTCAATGATTTCAAGCTCGCGATCGACTTACGCTGCGACGGCTTCACCTGCGAGGAATGACTTGCTACGCCGGGTGTCGGTTTGCGATCCGGTCGAGCTTTTCCTTTACATCGGGACTGACGCGAATTGTCATAGTGGTGCTAGCGGCCATAGCGGTGTCCTGTGTTGATCGGTGTACACCTTAGCACAGAGCGCCGCGCTGGTTCATTATCCCCTGACCGCCGAGCCGACGATCGAATCCACAAAGAAGCGCTGCAGCAAGACGAAGAGCACCAGTGGCGGGAGCACGGCAAGCGTGGCGCCAGCCATCACCAGTCCCGTGTTTAGAGCGCCTCTGTTGTAGCTGAGCAGGCGACTAAGGCCGATGACGATCGGATATTCGTGTGCATTGCCCTGTAGAACGGTCAGCGGCCAGAGATAGCTATTCCAGTGATAGACGAAGGCAAACAGCGCCAGTGCCGCGATTGCCGGCGCCAGACTGAATCGAGGATGCGCAAAGTCCCTGTTTTTTGCGAGGCAATCGGCGCTTCACTGTGCAGGTACAAATAGAATGTGCGACCGTGCTGGCTTCCCAGCATCAGGATAGAGCATACGCCTGGAACCTTCATAGCCCGATGCCGCGCTTCTTTCCCAGGTTCCAATCCACGCCCCCCATATCCGAGCACACGACCCCGATGACTTGATTACCCAATCGCTTTTCGAGCGACGGCGACCAGGGCACGAGCTTGAATTCGAGTCCATTGTCGATCATCGCGAGCCGGCCTGAAGCCAGCGAGAAACGCCGCCGGTAAATCCCAGCCACATGATCGCCGTTGGCAGCCTTCGAGAACGAGAGGCCCGTCTGGGCGGCGAGGCGGGCACCGAGCGATTCCACCTCATGATCGTGTAAAGTATCGATCAGATTGCGCACAAGAATGACGCGCTGTCCCTCGCGCTTGGCCAGATCGCGGCTGACAAGGTGGTCGACCCGATCTTGCAGTGCCTGTCTTACGTCCCTACCAAAGCCGCCGTCACCGAATTCGGCAGGCTCGCGTGCAACGAGTTGGCGATCGAGCCAAGTCGCGCCGGAAGCATGGACCTGCTGTTCGATTGACAGGTCGGAGCGGACCGCGAGCGTGACCCGGCCACCGCCATTTGCACTCGCATCGCGGCACAACTCCACGACCGAGCCCGGGTCGGAGTCTCCGGCCGCATCAGGGTCATCGAAGCGAATGTGGTGCGTGCGTCCATCAATGCCATCGACGATGGCATAGGCCGCGCCGCGCCGTTCGTCATAAAGACCGCGTTCGAGCAGTCGGCCGATCACGGGCGCATCAATCCTTTCGGCGGCTAGCACATAGTCGGCCGTCCCTTTTTCTAGCCCATGCACAGTGAGGCTGCGGTGCATGCGCTTGATGATGTCGCCGCGTTCACCGAGGGCGCGCAAAGTGGGCTCGGCCTGTTCGACCACTATCCACTGGCCGGGACGGATCTCGTTCGCGAGGCCCAGGCTTTCCAGTTGCCGCAGCCGGCCGACTTTGAGCCCCAGGAACTCGTCGGGCCGGCGATCAGGATGTGGCGCGAGATCAATGATACCATGACGGTCGGCGTCACGAACAAGCTGGCGATCGAGCTGCGTCCAGCGCTCAGTGTCGACCTGGCGCTCGATGGCCCGGCGGATGTCGAGGTCCATGCGGAGCCCAAGCGTCTGGGTGAGAATGTCGCTCGCCCGATCGCGCATGCCCTGGCGGATGTAGTCCCGCGAGATGACAAGGCTCTCGCCATCGTCGGCAACGCCGCGAACGAGGATGTGAACGTGCGGATGTTCGGTGTTCCAGTGATCGACGGCTATCCAGTCGAGCCTCGTGCCGAGGTCGCGCGCCATGTCGGCCATCAGGTCACAAGCGAAGTTCTTGAGGTCGCCGAGCTCCATTGCATCGTCTGGCGAAACGATGAAACGGAAGTGATGCCGATCATCCTTGCAGCGGTCGCAGAAGGCGTCATGATCTGCATCTTTGGTGTCGGGACCGAACATCCTCGCCTTCTCACCATCACGTGTAACACCTTCGCGGCGAAGATATTTGAGATGGGTGGCGAGTGGCCCAGACCCTCTGAACTGCGGTACCACACGGGTCTTGACGACGGCGCCGCGTGACCGGTCAGAGATGAGGCGACTGGCGCGGATGCTCGCTGACCTGCCGCGGCCAAACGTTGAAGCTCGCGGGGAGGTGATCCGACCCTGGCGTGTAAGGTGACCGCCGGCGCGCTGTGTGGCCGCAAGAGCCTGGAAGATGAAGGGTCGTGCGCGCTGGCCGGCGCGGGAGCGGATGCGACCAGGGCGGACGCGAAAGCTATCGTCACGCTTCATGCTAGACGGCCACGAGGTGCGGTTTCCATTGAAACACTGAAAAATTGGGAATAGCGCACATCGCTGATTGTGCCAGCACATTGCGAAATGAGACGAAAATTGTAAGGAAAACAATCGGCCGAACCGAGCCGCACCTCGCGGCCCTTTATCCTGCCAATCTCTCTGTTCTCATCCACAGCCAACCCTTCCGCCGGAATTTCCGCGACGGAACAGGCCGGAATGCAATTGAGGAGGAACGTGGCGATCATTGCGATATGGCTAAAGAGGGCTGAGCGAATAGGCCGGAACCAGCGTGGTTCGATTGGAAATCGGTTTCACCCGGCTGTGGCTCGATCGCGGTCAGGTCCGCAACAGGATTGCCCATTGGCGACCGCATTGCAGACGAATGAATCGCCGCAAAGATCGTCTCGGCATAACCATTGCCATCCGATGCAGCGGCGTTCCGAATGTCATGGGGATGCGGAAAGATCGTTGCACGGAGTGAGCTGGCTCTGCCCCTTCCGTGCCGCGCGCGCCGCGGAGTGAGAACTGCACCATCGAGCAGCGGCGCAAGTTTCCTGACGTAGTCGACCGTCTCGCGTGGCAGCGGACGGCCGGTTAAGAGATGTTCCGTGTACCGACCAGGACCGGCATTGTAAGCGGCAAGAAAGCCGCTGCGCCCGAAGCTGTCGAGCATTTCGCGAAGATATGCTGCACCTGCAAGAATGTTGTCACGCGGTTGATACGGATCGTCACCGAGACGGTATTTGATGCGCAGTTCTTGCCACGTCGCCGGCATGATCTGCATCAAGCCCATTGCGCCCTTGCTTGAAAGCGCACGAACATCGCCGACGCTCTCAACATGCATGACGCCGCGCAGCAACTGCTCTGGAATGGCGAAGCGTTTTGACGCTTCCCGGATATGCCGCGACCACGGGCCAGCCGACAAGATCGTCGACTCGGAGTGCGCCGGCCGTTCACCAGCAGAGGAAGCCGCTGCACCAGTTTCGGGCGCCACGAAGCCGAGCATCACACATGCGGCAAACGTCGTCATGCCTCTGTGGGCTGCGTCCCGCAGACCGCAGAACCGATGCGCCGCCAGCCTGCGACGGTGTTCGCTTCCGTTAAGGGCAGGGGCTCGCCAATCGAACCGGCTTTGCCAAAATTGTGATGAAATCGGCGTCCGCAGCCACAAGCAAGTGTCCGGCCCCCTCTGGGCTGCCTCGCGGGCGGTCGGGTCGAAGGGTTTGACCGGCGCGCAATGGATCAAAAGGGTTGGCGAGAAAGATTCGTCGAAGGGCTCCAGAAGCATCTGTTCAGCCTCGCCCGTCGCGCTTCGATGATCGGTTCCAGTGCAGGCTCCAGACGCTGTTCTCTGCATCGGACCGAAACAGCTTGGCGCGGATCGGCTGCGTAAAGGACGGGTCGTCAATTGAGACGGAGAGGTAATCCCCAGCCTTGTCTCCGGCGCGGTCCCAAGCCGCACCGACCGCCATCCCTTCGCAATAGATCAGATGGTCGGGCGCGTTTTCGGTTTTGGATTTCTCGGCAGGCAGGATGGCAATCTTCGCCTCGATTGTTAGCGTGGAGAGATTGCCGAAGAAGCCGTCATCATTGCGCGTGAAGGTTCCGATCTGGGTCATTGCAGTGCTCCTTTCTGAGTGTTAGTGCGCGTCGAGCCGAGCCCTCACGGCTCGCTAGCGAGGGGATCGTTGGTGATATCCAGTACCGGAGTGGTGCGCTCCGTGGTCCAGACTGGAACCGCGCGGCCAACTATCGATGAGAGCGGGAGCGGGCCGAAATAGCGGCTGTCAAAACTGTCGGCTGCACCCGGGTTCATAAGGAAGACGTCGGCCTCGGCAACGTCGCGGCAGCCCTGCCAGATGGGCAGGGATCGACCACGACTGTCACGCTCGCGCGCATGTCCATACGTCTTGCCGTTGACGATGATCATTGTGCCTTGGCGACAGACGGTTGCGCCCCCGAGTGCCAAAACATGCTTGAGGAACGGCACATTTTTCGGCAGATAGCCGCGTCTTGCCATGAAGGCCGCCAATGGCTCGGGCGGCATGATGACGGCGATATTGGCAATACCGATTTTGTCGGCCGGCTGGACGCGATAGAGCCCGACGGGGATGCTCGCCGATGCGTTCCAGATGGACAGCGGCGGATGGCTAATCCATGCCGGCGCCGCGGCGAGCACTGCGCCGCCAACCATGGTGGCGATGATCTTTGTGCGTTTGCTCATGACTCGATCCCGGGGCGCAGCAGGAAAGCTTTACGACGCTTGCCGGTGTATGGACTCGGCTGCTCGCGTGCGGCTATCCGGCTGTGGACGTGCCGCCGTTGACGCGGCGACATGAAGGTCAGGATTTGCTGCTGTTTCGCCGCTACCAAGCGGCGCGGTTGCAATCTCCTGGCTTGCGCGTGGATGGTTTGCGACGCAGCCCAGACCAGGATGGCAGCGTTCCAAATCGTTCCCATGCCGTGCACACTTGCCGCCTCAACGCAGGTCGATTCTTCGCCCGCATGAGGGTGGATCGGTGTCAGGCGGCGGGATTTCACCAATAAGACGAGCTGCCGCGCCACGACGTCCCGCGTGCCGCGTGGAGGGAAGCCGGTTGAGGGGACATAAGACAGCGCAAATTGCTGCTGAACGGTCTCGCGATACTGCATTTTCGGTGCGCCACAGATCAGGAGCTGCGGTCGCGCCGGCCGACATAGGCGGGCGCGCGGGCTGCATGGGGTTTTGCCGGCGGAACATAGGTCGCGTTGGCATCGCTGGTGGAGGTGCGTGCGCCCAGCTCTATCCAGGCGTGCAGGTCGTTGATGTCGTAGAGAACGCGCCCGCCGACCTTCCGGTATTTTGGGCCGGTGCCGTAGGTCCGGTGCTTTTCGAGGGTGCGGACGCAGAGCCCGACGATGGGTGCTGCCTCCTTCGTGCGCAAATACTTTTGGGGCGCGTCCGCGGGACCCTTCGACATCGCTCGATCTCCATTCGGTTCTGCTGTCGTCCTGGCCTGCCGGGACGCGCGAAGTGGACCATGATCGAAATGAGGAAAGGCGAGGGAGGGCAAAGATTGGGGGGCGCGTTTTTGCTACCCCTTTGCTATCCCGAAGAAGGACTTCGGCGGCCGGACTTTTCGCTGCGGTTGTGGGGATAGAAGAGAAGATCGCGATAGCCGCCGGCGACTAAAAAAGCTGCACGGCGTAAGATAGCTCGGACCTTGTGGCGGAGATGATGATCACGCCAATCTCGCGGCACAATCGGCTCTTGCGAAAACAGCACCTCCGCGAGCTGACGATAGGTTGCACCCATGCGGTGACCATCATGTGCGCGCAAATTGAGGATATGCCTGGTCTTGGTCTGTTGCGGCAGCGCGCCGTAAGATGAACTTCCTGCCCGGCCGTTCAGTGCGCGCCAGAACCGGCGCGCTGCATCGAGCCGCGTCTCGAATGCAGCGTCGAGCGGCAGAAGGGTAGCGTTGAATTCACCGGCGCGGTCATCAGCGACGAGATGACTTTTCCCAATTAAGGTAGACCAAATAATGTGAAGGCCTTCGTCCTGCGGCCAAACGCTGGCTCCGGCAAGGCTGGAAGGTCGAACTGTTTGATGGGATGTAGATACCCGCATGACCCGGAGCACGCGCGGCGAGGCCTGTTCCGTCCAGATGATATTGTCAGCTTTCGGAAGTCCGGCACCGGCAGTTTTGAAATCGCGCGCCCCAACGGGCGGCGAGATCGGGCTGACCGGCAGGTTCTCCAGAACCAGCGAGTTGCGATGCAAGCTGGCTGCACTCTGCCACGAATTCGTCATTCCGGATCAGATACTCGGCAGCGAATTCCGTAGCCTGGTAGCTGCACATGTGTGCATACGCCGCCGGATCGGTCCAATCGCCTTGCACTGTTCCTGTCCTCTCCGCGTACCCGGATGTGAGGCGTCGGCGTCAACATTCCCGGCGGATAAGGAAGTTGAATAGTTGGAGAGTCGGCAAACCATTATGCCGACTCAGCAAAGTGGAGCGCCGGCCGCGTCAGTGCGGAGCGCCGCCAGCGAGAAGATATCGGTAGCCGCTGGTCGTCATCCATCGCGCGCGGGCAAGATGGGTTTCCCAGGACCGGTACGCTCGTTCCGGCTCCTGCTCCGGGTCTATATGCAAGACGATCCTGGCCACCTCTCGCCAATCGGCATCTTCCGCCGCCGCGTCAAGCAGGCGAATGTAGGTGAGCAGACGCTCCTCGTCATAGCCGGTCAGGACCGAGGCATCCGGCGCAATGTCGGCGACGTCAGGATCGAGCAGCGGTTTAAGCATGGTATTTGACCATATTTCGATCGCGATCTCGAAGGAGCCGTCCTTTAGATCGAGCACCAATCATAGCGAATAGGAACGATCATTCCTAGAACGATAGTTCCCTTTCTGGTCCCTAATCCGCCATGAATCTCAAGGAGATCATGGCGGCCAACATGCGTCGCCTGCGCCATGACCAGAACGTGACGCAGGAGGAACTGGCCGCCCGCTCTGGACTGAGCATGCGTTACGTCGGATCGATCGAGCGCGCTCGGGTCTCGGCCAGCATCAGTGTTCTTGGGAGGATCGCAACTGCGCTGAATGTGGACCCATGCGAGTTGATCAGAAAATCGGCACCGTGAGTTGACGCGGGAAACACCTCGAATTTTCGATGATCGGCGAGGCGACATGCAGGAATGAAGTCTCCAGTCGCGAACACGACAGGTAGTCGCCCCAAAGTCCGACGGAGCTCGTTGGGCAGCGACTGCGCTCATCTTGCCGTGAAAAGGAGGACGGCCCCGCCCTGTTCGTCCGGGCGGAGCCTTGGTCGGGGCCTTACTCCGCGTTGCGGCGGCCGTTGGGGCGGGACCAGATAAGGCTGTAGTCTTCGCCTTGCTCATCGTTGAAGAGGTTGGCGTAGATCGGAGCCGTGAAGCTCGGATCGTCCACCTTCAGGCCGAGAAAGTCGCGGCCCTCATTGGAGCGCTTGGACCAAGCGGCGCCGATCTCGACCCGCCCGACGAAGACACGGTGACTGGGGGCGTTGTCGCCAGAGCGGTTGGCCTCGGGGACGATGCGGACGTTCTTGGCCTGGAGCGAGAGGGTGACGATTTCGCCGGTGAACTCGTTGTTGCCGGTCCTCTTGAAGCTTCCGATTATCGCCATGAGTTTTCTCCTTGAACTCTGTTTCGAGCCCGCACCATTGCGGCCTCAATGGCGATCGGCGGGCCGCAGGCGATCGACGCCGCATCGCTTGCGACCGCAGCGCCAGCGGAGGATGGCAGCCAAGCGACTTTGTTGTTTGGCGAGGAATGACGGCGCAGCTGGCAGGGGAAGAAAGTCGATTGGCGCCATTGCGGCTTAGGCGATCGAGGCGCAGCCGACCTTCGGCCAGATCAGCCCATTAGAGAGGCCGTTTGGAGCGGCCCACCAGATAGAGACATCAACGGAGAACCTGGCGATACCGTCGCTGGCGAAATCCTGGCTACGATGGTCACCGGCGTCGATGCTCCTCTGTACAGGCATCGCGAAGTCGCAAGCTGTTGTCAGCAACGCGCATAAGACACGCACGTGATGGTTCAAGTCACGGCTGACGTGCACCACCGGATATGCGCTATCTTTAGAACGGGTCGGAACCCCGTGGTGGATTCGAACTGTGCGTCGCGCGATGCCGTGTCAGCGACGACGCTAACAATGCGACGGGCAAAAAAAGCATCCTGCCCACGCCGGTTGTTCGGTGACTTCGCCCAGATCCAGGCCCTGTTCGGTTGAACGGGCGTCGTTATTCGCAGCTGTGATGCCAGCTGCGACGCAGCTGAACGTTGACGGCAAGCGTGACGGCGTCGCGCGCCTTTGCTAGGGCGCGGACTTGAGTATCGCAAAAAGACGGGCGGCGCAGGAAGCCGGAGATCGGGCATCCCGGGCCAAGCACTCCAGCGAGCTGCAAATACAGTACCCGCTGCCGGATCGCGGCCGTATCGTACAATCGAAAAAAGGGTAGCGGCGGGCAGCGCTTACGCGCCGCCTCCCTTGGGGCGGAAGTCGAGGACTGGGATGCCGAGCTTCTTTGCCTTGTCTGCAAGATTGTCCTGAATTCCGGTCCCGGGAAAGACGATGACGCCTATCGGCAGCGCCTCCAGCATTGCATCATTGCGCTTGAACGGGGCGGCTTTGGCATGCTTTGTCCATTCAGGGGCAAAGCCGATTTGGGGTACCTTGCGATGGTCTGCCCAACAGGAGGCGATCTTTTCGCCACCCTTCGGCGATTTCCCGTGCATCAATACCATGTCGGGATGCCTGGCGTGGACCTGGTCGAGCTTGGCCCAGATCAGCTGGTGGTCATTGAAGTCGAGCCCAGCGGTGAAGGCGATTTTCGGGCCAGGTGGCAGAAGGACTTCCTGCGAGGCGCGTTTCTTGGCGCTGAGAAAATCGCGGCTGTCGATCAGCGCAGAGGTCATGTTGCGATGGTTGACTATCGATCCGCTGCGCGGTCGCCAACTCGATCCGGTGTGGCGCTCGTAGTGCTCCGCGGCCTGATCACGCATCAGTTCGAAGGCGCTTTGGCGTTCGATCAGCGTCTGCCCTTCGGCCGTCAGGCGTTCCAGCTCGACGGATTTCACTTCGCTGCCGTCCTGCTCACGCTGGCTGCGGCGCTGCGCCTGCTCGTTGTGATCGAGTTCGCGCTCGATCCGATCTGCGGCGCGGTGAAAGATGTTGACGGTCGACCACAGAAGATCGTCGAGATCGGGCTCGAGGCGAGTGTCTTGCAGTGCCACGATGAGGGCGTCGAAGATGTCGGCGATCGCGCCGGCGACGCAGTGGCCCTCTGGAAGCGGTCGAGGATCAGGCTCATCCACGAAGGGACGGTAGCCATAGAGCTGGAGTTCGGTGAGGACGTGGTCGATGGGTGAAGACGAGTGCTGTGGTTCGTAGTCGTCATGCTCGCTCATTGGATGCTCCGCCGGTTGGACCGCGACCCTCACGGCCTTCATGGCGACGGAAGCCGGCGGACGGGACGGACCTGCACCCGCAGCGAAGCGAAGGGCCGGAGTGTCAGCGGAGGAGGGTGAAGGCCGGCTATTTTGCTTCGCGATGGAAAGCGCTCCCTTGAGGAGCGCGCCGGAAAATAGTCGGCCGGAGACATTGCGGGTCCGGGTCGTTTGCTGGCCGATCGCCCTCTCGAAGGCCCGCAGGCGTGGTTCTCTCCGACTTCAGGAGCATCCAGTGATGCAAGCGACAGCGGACAGGCTGTTCGTTCCGAGTTATCCCGCCACTGCCATGAAACGGGCGATGTCCTGCGGGGCGAGCTGAACACGGACTGCTGCTCGAACGGCATCCACGCCTAGCGTACAGAGATCTTCGTTGAGGTCCCCAAGTGCCGGCGAGAGCACGACCGGCTCGATCCCGGCAGCATTCGCTCTTTCGATCAAGGTGTCACGCGCGCCGTTACCGGCTGGATCGGCGTCACGCACGATGTAGAGCCGTCTCAGCGTGAGGGGAAACAGCATGGCAGCAAGATGAGCGGCCGAGAGTGCCGCTGCCATAGCCATATCGGGCAGGATGCACCGAAGCGACAAGACGGTCTCGATGCCTTCGCCGCCCGCCATGACGTCGCCCGGCAGGCCAAAACGAACCGCGTGACCGAGAAGATCGCCCATCGCGCGCCTCGGCGTATCGACCGGTGCCTTGCCCCTGCCGGAAGGATCAAGCCATGTGCGATGTGCGCCAGTCAAATGGCCGTCGAGATCGGTGACGGAAGCGATCATCGCCGGCCAGGTCTCAGTCGGCGCTTGTTCGTCGGGCCGGTAGTAGCAGCGCGGGTGAAAACGCAGGCTTCCGGTCCCGTGCAAAGCGGTAATACTGCGGTTGTGCAGATACGCCTCTACGACCGTACCCGCAATCGGCTGCGACATCGCAAACAGCCGACGCGCTTTCTCCGACATTTCCGACGGCGCGGCCAGCAACTTCGACCGCATTGATGTCTGCTCTGGTCCGGGATGCGGTAGGCCGAGAAACGTTATTGCCTCATGGGCAACGTCCCTGAAGTCGCTCAAACCGCGGCTTTCGCGGATGATATCGAGAAGATCGCCATGATCCCCGGTCGCCGCGTCAGTCCATTTGCCGGCTGCGCCCTTTCCGCACTGCGAGCCGACGAGCCGCACGAACATAGAGCGACCCGGCGTGTTTCGGACATCGCCAACAAGCCAGTAGCGTCCCTCGCGATGTCCGTTCGAAAGATAGTGGCGACAAACCGCTTCGGCCTGTCGGCCCAGGCGGTGGGCCAGTTCGGACGCGTCGTGTCGGGGCATCATGCATCCTCCCGCGAGTCGATGCGCTGATAGCGCTCCAGCAGCTTGCCCAGAATTGCGGGTTCGGGCGCCTGTGGCTCAGTGGGACTGGCCGACCCTGCGCGAATCTCGACGGCAAGGCGCTCGATGCAACCACTGGTCGTCTTGCGCACGAGGAGGTGCGAGTGGGTCGTCACTTCAGCTACGAGGTCAGGTAGGTCCTCGATCCAGATGTCAGCCTTGACGCGGACCTGGGACATGGAGAGCTCCACGTTCTTGAAGGCAATGTCTCGCGAGGACAGAAGGGTAATTTTCTGAGGGGTAGTCGCCATCGGGATGTACTCCGAGACGGGCAGTCGAGAGCCTCTCTCTCGACCTTCAAACTCGTCATGGAGATCCCGGCACTCCTCGTCCTCTTGTGCTTGGCAGCCAACCGAGGTTGTTGCGGGGTAGCAACTCAGTGACGGTGTTCCTGTTTCCAAACGCGGCTGCATACAAACGTGCAGCAGTAGCGATTAAGGACCACAGCGCGGCGATGAACGACGAGCGGGGCCGGTCGCCCCATTGGAAGTATCTAGGTTCTTCATCACGCCTTCGGCGCTGTGGCGTGCGACACCGAGGGCATGCGGCTGAGTTCGAGAGCGAACAGAGCGCTTTTTGCGACGGGAAATCGATTTGGACGTGGTTGGTCATCACGGGCGGCCTGCCGCTAATCGTCGCCAGCAATGACGCTGCCAGCCAAGAAGCGAAGGAGGTACTCCGCTGCCCTGCTCGCCTGAAGGCGGCGCGGCGCGCGCGGGCGTTGCGACGCAATAGGCCCTTCGGCCGCATCGATACTGAAACGATGGTCGGATCCCTTTAGGAGTGTGTCTGGCCGGACTGGAAGCAGAGGCCAGCCATAGATTTGTTGCGCAACCACTCCGATTGACAGGTCGAAGGCGCCTCTTCGCCGCAGCACCTCCGGCGGGCGGTTTTCGCAGCCGGTTTTTTGGAGAAGAGTTCTCCGGCAGGACCGTGTCCAGAACGGCGAGACAGGACGGAGTGCTCAACGAGGTCGGCGAACAGCTCAGACCTAAGAACTGCTGAGGACTTCTTATGAAAATCCCCGACCAATTCGACGAGACCACACCACTGCGCGTCGAAATCGCTGCGCGAATTGCCTTTCCCGACGGCTCGATGAGCGCAGCAGGCCTACGCAAGGAACGTGACGCCGGTCGACTTGAAACGGAGCTAATCGCCGGAAAGGAATACGTCAGCTTGATGGCAATCGCGAGGATGAGGGAACTATGCCGCGGACTTCGAAAGGGCCACGCCTGGTATGGCGTGACGAAAGCTGGAAAAAAGATGGAACGCGCCGAAACAAAGCTGGATGGTTTATCCGCGATGGAACCAGCTTCATCAGCGCTGGCGGCGGCGAAAAAGGCCGTCCAGGAACTGAAGCTGAAAAGGCGCTCGCCGCCTACATTGGAAGCAAATACCACCGAGCGCGGGGAGCCGAGGACGTCTTAATTGCCGATGTGGTCAACCTCTACCTTAAAGAGGTTGCACCGAAGCACGCGACACCAGAAGAGACGGCGGCTCGGCTGGATAAGGTCCTTGATTACTTCGGGGAAAAAACTCTCGCCGCCATCAATGGCAAACTCTGCCGCGAGTACGTTGCGTCGCGCCCCACCGAAGCCGCGGCGCGCCGCCAACTCGAGGATCTTCGTGCCGCCATCAACTACTACCGCAAGGAGGGTTATACAACCGCCGCACCGGTCATCACCCTGCCAGACAGGGCCGCCGCCCGCGAACGCTGGTTGACCCGCAGTGAGGCGGCCGCACTGATCTGGGCAGCTTGGCGAATGAAGCAGACATGGAAGGGCCAAGAGAGTGGCCGGCGCACTGGGCGACATCTCGCGCGCTTCATCCTCGTCGCACTTTATACAGGAACGCGCTCGGCCGCAATCTGCGGTGCCGCCATACGCCCAACGAAAGGGCGCGGTCATGTGGACCTAGACCGCGGTATCTTCTATCGCGGTGCCACCGGCGCAAGGAAGACCAAGAAGCGCCAACCCCCTGTACCGTTGCCCGAGCGGCTGCTGGCGCACCTCCGGCGCTGGGCGCGCACTGATCTTCACATCGAGACCAAATCGCGCGGCAAAAGTGCGAACATCGGTCGCAAGATATCGCAGGATTTTGTCGTGGAATGGAATGGAAAGCCGGTGCGGTCGATAGACAAGAGCTTCAAGACGGCGCGCGAAATCGCCGGCCTAGGGCCCGACGTTACTCCGCACGTGTTCCGCCACACCGCGGCGACTTGGATGATGCAAGCCGGCACCGATATGTGGCAGGCTGCGGGCTTTCTTGGCATTACAGTGGATGTCCTGATCGAAACTTACGGCCATCATCATCCTAATTTCTTGGCAGACGCCGCCGAGAAGATCACGAAGAAGCCAGTTTTCTCCAAGTCGCCGCAAACCGTTCCGAGTATAACTCAAATCGCAAGACACGAACGCGGTGTGCTCATCCCACAGGTTTCCCACAGAAACGGCCAAAGGAAACGCGACCAGTCGTGAGCGAACGTGGCGAAGGAGCCCAGGAACAATAACGACTTGCTGGTAAACCCACATCGTTCGGGACGATGGGATCGCACGTTCAAAACTGCCATCCGCACCCCGCTCAAAGGTCTACTCCGGCTCCCCAGGGCGCGTGCTCGCAGCCGTGCCTTGGATCGGTTTGCCGGGTCCCGAAAGCGACATTGAATGTGGGAGGATTAGAGGCAAAGATCGTGATGCCTGGCTTGACGGAGGCTTGTCTTCGAGGCCAATGAATACGCGCCTGGCCAAATCTCAAAACAGCAGCAAACGGCGCACTAGCCGCAAGCCCGGCGCACCGCTTCTGAGTGAAACTGTCAATCGGCAAGACCTTGGCCATGCCAACCATGTCGTTGTCCATCATCATTGCCGGGATCGGTTGCTCCGGGCCGCAAGACCACCAAAAAACTGGCATGGTCTCGTAGGCGGGACGTATCGGCGTTTCTGGCGCGGACCTCAACCAGGAGGTCGCAATCTTTTGCCATCACAAAAGCCCCATCTGAGTCGGTCAGTGGTCCATCTCTGGCCTGCTACCCCGCGACGATCAAGACTGTGCTTTCCGGCGACCAATGCAGCACGACATCCTGACCTTCCGCCAGCCTGACAGCGCCGGTATTCTGCACAATCACCTTGAGCGTCTGGCCAGCACGCTCGACAAAGTAGGTGCTGCTATTTCCGGCGAAGATGCGCTTCGATACCTGGCCTCGCAGCAGATTCGCGTTGGCCGCATCCGGAGCCTCGGCATCGGTGAAGATGCGGATGCGTTCGGGCCGCACGGCGCAGCTTGCCTTGGCCCCAGCGGCAAGCTTGGTACCCGAGCCGACGGCAATCGCTGTGCCGTCCGGCAGCCGGATGCCGTTGCCCGTGCTGTCGCCGCGAAGGATGTTGGCGTCGCCCAGGAAGGTGGCGGCAAACTCACTCGTCGGCCGATCGTAGATCTCCTCGGGCGAGCCTTCCTGCACCAGCTTGCCATCGCGCAGAATGCCGATGCGGTCGCTCATCGTCAGCGCTTCTTCCTGGTCGTGGGTGACGAAGATGGTGGTGATGCCGATCTCGCGCTGGATGCGCTTGAGCTCGATCTGCATGTCGACGCGCAGCGCCTTGTCCAGCGCGCCGAGTGGCTCGTCAAGCAATAGCACGCGCGGCCGGATGACGATCGCGCGAGCGAGCGCAACCCGTTGGCGCTGGCCGCCGGACAGCTGATGCGGCCGGCGGCCGCCGAGCCTGCCGAGTTGCACAAGGTCGAGTGCGCGCTGTACCTCGCTGGCAATCACCGCCTTGGGCTCGCCGCGCACCGACAGGCCAAAGGCGACATTGCCAGCAACGCTCATGTTGGGAAATAGGGCGTAGTTCTGGAACACCATGCCGATGCGCCGTTTTTCGACTGGCACCCGTTCGACGCTCTCACCACCTATGGTGATGCGGCCGGAATCGGGAAAGTCGAAGCCCGCGATTTGTCGCAGCAGCGTGGTCTTGCCGCTGCCTGACGGCCCGAGCAGGGCATAGAAGCCGCCATCGGCGAAATCGATAGACACATCGTCCAGCGCCTTGTGCGTGCCAAAACTGCGCGATACATTCGATACCTGCACGCCCGCCATTATTTCTCTCCGCCGAATTTGAAGAAGCGCGCTGTCAGCAGCATCAGCGCCATCGACACGACAATGATGATCGTCGAGACAGCATTGATCTCGGGCGTGAAACCTTTGCGGATCGCGGCGTAGATTTCGACCGGCAGCGTCGTCTGGCCGGGCGTCGACAAGAAGTAGGATACGACGAACTGGTCGAAGGACACGGCGAAGGCGAACAGCCCACCGGCAATGACGCCCGGCATGATCCAGGGCAGCGTGACGCGGTTCGTCAACTGCCATTGATTGGCGCCGAGCGAGCGCGCCGCCTCTTCCAGCTCGTGCGCGAAGGTCTGCAGTCGGGCCGACACGACGACAATGACGTAGGGAAGCGCAAGCGCGACGTGGCCAAGCAGGATGGCGAACAGGCCGCGCCCAATGCCGACGCCGAAGAAGAAGATCAACATCGCCGTGCCGGTTATCAGCCACGGAATGGCGATTGGCGGAAACAGCAGCGCCTGCAGGAATTTCTTGCCGCGAAACTCATAGCGGTAGAGCGCAAGTGACGCCGCCGAGCCAAGCACGACGCAGATGATGGTAGTGATGACTGCGATTTCGACACTGTTCCAGGTGGCTGAGATAAGCTGGTCGTTCTGCCACAGCGAGACATACCATTCCGCCGTCCATTCGAACGGCAGCTGGTAGAAGGGCGAAACGTTGAAAGACATTAGCGCCATGATGATGATTGGCACATAGAGGAAGGCGAGCAATAGCCAGATGTAAAGGCGGCCGAGCCATTCGAGAACACGTGTCGTCGCCATCACGTAGCCCTCCGCAGCACCGGCGAGGCAACCGCCAGGATGACCAGCACGACGGCCAACAGGATAAAGGAGAGCGCAGCACCCAGCGGCCAGTTGAACACGGCGACGAACTGGTCCTCGATGACAGTGCCGTAAAAGGTGCCGGTACGGCCGCCGAGGATGCGCGGTTCCATGAACGAACCAACAACCGGGACGAAGACGAGCGCTGCGCCCGCCACCAGCCCCGGCATCGACAGCGGAATGATGACTCGATTCAGCACCTGCAGCCGCGAGGCGCCGAGCGAGCGCCCGGCTTCGATTAGCGAGTCATCGATGGCCTGCAGGGTCAGATAGCAGGTCAGCACCATGTAAGGCACGTAGGAGTGCACCAGCCCGATGATTACGGCCGGATAGGAATACATTAGGTCGATGTTGATCTTGAACGGCAGGACGGCGTTGAGCGCAGTGTCGAGAATGCCGCCTTCACGCAACACCATCGCCCAGGAGAAGATACGCACCAGCCCGTTCGACCAGAACGGCAGGATGACGAGCAGGAAAATCGCCTCTCGGGTGCGGCCTTTCAGCACCTTGGCCAGCACATAAGCGGCGGGATAACCGATGACGATGCACCACAGCGTCACCTCGAGGCCGAGGCGCAGCGAGGCCAAAAGCAATGTCAGATAAAGGCTTTGTGAAAAGAAGGCGGCATAGTTTTCGAGCGTGAACGCCCACGGCTTTCCCGACAGCGGCAGGTCGGTCATGAAGGAGAAGAAGACCATGGCTGAGAGCGGCAGGAAGATCGCAACCGTCAGCCAGAGATAGGCAGGCGCCAGCAGTGGCAAGGCCGATCTCAATCCGCTGCGCGACGCGGCCGCAACCTGTGCTGCCATGACATCCACCTCCCAGGATGGGGAAGCATCAGCCGACATGGATGGTCGGCTGATCCCGGCTTCTGCTGTTACTTCACGTCGACCTTGAGCTGCTGCCAGAGCGACAGATAGGTTTCGCGCTGGGCGTCTGTGATCGGCGCCTGGAACTGAATGCGCTTGGCGACTGCCGGGTCACCCATCACCTTGCGGTTGAACGCATCCCCGGGAAGTGCTTCTACAGCCTTGGTGTTGGCGGATACCGGGGCTCCGACCTTGGTGACCCATTCGACATAGAACTTCGGGTCGATCATGTAGTTGATGAAGGCCTCGGCGCCGGCGACATTCTTGGAACCGACCGGAATTGAGAAGGCGTCGAGCCAGGCGACAGCGCCCTCCTGCGGGATCACGAGCGAGACCGGCAGCTTGAAATGGGTCTTGGCGCGATCGGCCGAGCCGCTCCAATAGGTGCCGATGTCGATCTGGTTAGAGGCAGCCATCTGGTTCCAGTCGTTCTCCGAGCTCCAGAACGTCTTGATCTGCGGCATCAGCGAGGTGAGCTTCGCCTTGACCGCCTCGATATCCTTGATGTCGTTGATGTTCTGGCCGGTGGCAATGGCGCCGAACTGAACCGCCTCGACGGCATCATCACGGATGGTGACGCGGCCCTTGTGAGCGGGATCCCACATTTCGGCGATGCTCGTCGGCGGCTTATCGAAGGATTTTTCATTGATGGCGAGCGCCGTCAGCCCCCAGACCCACGGCACGCCATAGACCTTGCCGTCATGGACGAGCATCGGCGATCCGGCCTTGTCCTTGCTGATGTCGGGAAAGTTCGGCAGCTTGGACGTGTCGATCGGCTGGATCAGCTTTTCCGCCATCGCCTGGTCGTTGAAAGCGGCGTTGATCATGACCACGTCGTAAAGGCCGGGATTGGTCCTGAGCTTGGTCAGCATCTCCTGTTCGGAATTGAAAAAATCGTTGACGACCTTGTGGCCGGTCGCCTTCTCGAAGGCTTCGATGGCCCACGGCTCGTCGGCGCCGTAGCCCTTCCAGTTGAGTACGTGCACCTCGTCGGCCTTGGCGGCAAATGCGAGTGCGGAGGTGAAGACGGCGGTCGCCGTCAGCAGGGCAGTCAAGTCGGGCATGCGCATGTTCGTTCCTCTCTGTGTTTGCCCGCTTCCCGGGCTTTGTCAGGCTGTCGGGCGTTTGGCCTCTTGCTTCCGGCCATGGAGGCCGATCGGCGGACCGCCGGCATGGCTTAGGAATGTCTGGATTTCGTGGTCGGTCGGCGCTGATGAACCACCGTGGCGGGTGACGGAAATGGCCGCCGCCGCATTGGCGTAGCGCGCTGCTTCAAAAGGCGGCGCGCCGCGCGCCAGCGCACTGACGAAAGCGCCGATATGGGTGTCGCCGGCGCCATTGGTGTCGATGGCGTCGACCTCGAAGCCGGCACTCGTTTGCGCCGAGCCATCGGCCAGCCGTATGTGGCAGCCTTTCGCTCCGGCGCGAATAACGACGCCGACGGCCTTCGGGGAGTGGTCGCTAAGAAGCCGTGACGCGAGTGCCTCGACGTCGCCCGGACCGGCAATCGCGGCCGCTTCCATCCTGTTGCAGCTCAACCAGGTGGTGCGGGCGAGTATCCGAGGCAGGATAGGGCGGGGAATGTCGACGACGACAGGTGTCGGGTCGAGGACAAGCGGTGTGTCGGCCGGAAGTGCCTCGATCCAGTCGACAAGCGCGTCTCGGCTTCCCGGATAGCTAAGCGTATAGCCGGAGGTGAACACCCAATCCCCCGGGGCGACCGAGACGGGCGCCATCATGTCAAGGCTGAGCAAGCTCTCCGCACCAGGCCACGAGACGAAGGTGCGCTCGGCATCGCTGCTGATCATGGCGACGCAATTGCCGCTGTCCATGACGGGCGATGGCGTCGTCAGCGTCTCGATCCCCTCATTGGCTAAGGCCGTGCGCAGGAAGTCGCCATTGGGTCCGCTGCCGAGCTGGCCGCCGAACACCACCTTCATGCCGGTGCGGCTGGCCGCGACCATCATGTTGAAGCCGCCGCCGGCGACTTGCGTGTAGCTCGACGCCGTCTTCTCCGTACCCGGCGCCGGCAAGGCGTCGATGCGGTAGACATAGTCGACCACCGCGCTGCCGACATGGACGAGACGCCCACTCATGCCGCCGCATCCTTGCCGGGACCCGTCCTGTCGGCACGGCGCTTGGATATACGGGCCGCAACAAGGTCGGCGGTGAGCGCGCCAACCGCCGCAATGTCGATGCCCTTGAGGTCTGCAATGCGGTTCTGAGGCAGTCGGGAAAAGCCGGTGCAGGCGCCGGCCATGCCGGTCGCGATGGCGCCGATCGTATCGGTGTCGCCACCGAGATTGGCGCTGATGACCGCCGCTTGCCAGGGATCACCGCCGGCGACTTCCAGCACGGCGAATGCAGCCGGAACGGACTCCTGACTGGCGACGCCGGTGCCGACCAGATCGGTGATCAGCCGGATCGCGTCCTTCGTCGCCTTGCCGCGCACAAGCTCCTGCGCCCACCCAATGCGCGCAGCAATGTCACCGCCGGTCACCCAATGGCCGAGCGTTGCTCCGCACCTCGCCGCGGCGATGGCGCTGTCGGAAGCGGCGCGCCAGTCGCCGCCTGCGACGCCGCGGCTGACGGCCGCCGCAACGGCGGCTGCGGCCGCAATGGCAACCGAGGTGTTGTGCGTGGCCCGGCAGGTCTCGGCAACTTTGGCGACCAGCGCGTCCAGCGGCTCTGGCGGCATCATGATGCCGACCGGCGCAATGCGCATGGCCGCACCATTTGTGTCGCCGCTGCGCCCCGCTTCCTCGGCCGGCACGCCATTGTTGATGGCGTCGATGGCGCGTTTGGTCGATGGTCCCAGCAGATCGTAGCTGCCGCGCGCTTTGACGTCGCGCTCCCAGTCGAGTAGCGCGTTGACCCACCGCGCATGATCGAAGCGGTTACCGGATTCAACCAGGATACGGCCAAGCAGAAGCGCCTGTTCGGTGTCGTCGGTGATCGTTCCAGCGGGAAGCCCCTTCGACACCGGATGGTCGGCGAAAGGAGCAATGAAGCCCTCTACATGGGCGTAGAGTTCGGCAATCCGGGCCGGCGACAAAAGCTGCGTCGGCATGCCCAGCGCATCCCCCAGTGCCCCGCCGACAAGCGCCCCCATGGCCCGATCAGTCATATTCCCGGTGTTGTCGTCCGGCATCACTCAGAACCTCATATGCAGCGCAAAATGCGCCGGGTTGAGCAGGCTGGTCACATATTCGATCGGCCGGTCATCGGCGGCGCGGGTCAACCGGCGACCGCGAAGGAACGGCGTGCCTTGCGGGCAACCGAGGATTGCAGAGTCCTCGGCGTTGAGCATTTCGATGCCGACCCATTCCTCGCCATGGTCGGGAATGAGGCCCGCGCCGCGCAGCGTCTGGTGCAGCGAGCCTTCGCGCAGGCCGCGCAACGGCACGTCCTCCAGTTCCGGCGACAATGGCAGGCGGCTGCGCTCGATGGAGATGGCGTGGCCGTCGCTGGCATTGGTGCGCACCCGGTCGACAGCGATGAAAAAGGGGTTTTCTATACCAAGCAGTGCGGCAAGACCGGGGTCCTCGATCACCTCGAGCCGCAGCGTCCGCGTCTCGGCGTTGGCGCCGGCGTTGGCGAGCGCCCGCGACCAACCGATGGAGTCATCAACGGGCTTGCCATCGAAGGTGACGAAAGAGCCGATGCCGACTTTGGTCGTGATCAGCCCGCGGTTGGACAGTTCCTCGAGGCCTTTGCGGACGGTGTTGCGGCTGACGGAGAAACGCTGGACGAGCTTGTTCTCGCTTTGCAGCCGGTCGCCGAAGCCGAGAACACCGGAGCGGATTTCATGTTCGAGAACGGTGGCGATCTGTTCGGGCTTGCCCGTGCCGGGAGACAGTTGAACCGAGCGCCGCTTCATATGGGTACCTGTTCAGTGAGCCTGTATAATCCTGTTCATATCACGGCAGGCTTGTCAACGAGTGCCGGATGGAGCTGCCATCGGGCTTGATTAGGCGTCGCGACGAGCATAGTTGCCGGTTCCGTCGCCGTGGGACGTGGCGTCCAGCGCCAGCTCCGCATCATCGGCAACATAGCGGGCATTGCGGTAGTCGCGAATGAAGCTGATCCGACCTTCACACCACTCGAGCCACATAAAGTGGTTGGGTTTCGCGTCGGCTCGGTCTCGAACACCGCGATCACCTCCCGGCCCTCGTGCCAAGCCGGCTTGAGCCACACGCCCTCGCTCTTAACCTGGTGAAGAACCTGCTGACGTCTGCTGAGCCTGAGCGAAGCGGATGCAAGGACGGATGAAGCTTCACTGTTTTTCGAAGCCGATAATCCCTTGAATGACAGGAATGGCCTGCATCGCTTGAGCACATCGGCGGTGACGATGAAATGGCCGTAAGACGGACAATGTTCATTCATTGTCGGAGGCAGTTCGTGATCCCGAGTCCGATTCAACAGGACGGCCTAGGGAGCGTCAGCCTAGCGCCGCCGCAGCCGAGACGCGGGATCGACCGCTCCCGTCGAGGGGCGTCGTTTAGCAGGAGCTCGCGACCAAGGTGAATTCCAGGATCGCAGTCGGATGTGGGGAAAGGATGCCAACGCACTAGATACGGCGCACGACGGCCGCCTCGCCATCGTTGATCTCGCGGTCGCCGCCTGGCGAGGCCGTCAAACTACTCCTCTCGAGTGAGGTGAATTACGAGGCGAAATTACCAGCCCGGACCCGCGAGAGGCAGGCGTGTCTTTCGAGAGTTGGAAAATTTTACAAGTTTCGTCGGTCTGCTGCATTCTTCTTAAACATGGCCAAGACAAGCCGCTTGCCTTCGCGCACACTGTCTTCGAGCGGCTTCGCCTTCGCCAGATGCGCCGCAATCGCGCTAGCCAGCATGCAACCCGTCCCGCGGATTGATGCGACAAGACGAGGTGCGTCGAAGCGAATTGGTTCTTGATCGGAACGCAACAGAATATCGGTTGATCGAGGTCCTGATGCGTGGCCCCCTTTGATCAGCAGGCCCGGCACGCCGGCTGCCAGCAATTTCCGTCCCAGTCTCACCGCGTCGCTCTCGTCGGCTGGCGGTTCCGCACCAACAAGGAGCGCCAGCTCGAGGAGATTGGGGGTCACAAGGCAGCAAAGCGGCATCAGGTCGCGCCTCATGGCAGCGATGGCACCTGCTTCCAGAAGCCCCCGGCCGGAGCTCGAGGCCAGCACCGGATCGAGCACTGCCGGCACCTGCGGATTTTCGCGCAGCACGCCGGCAATGGCAACGACGATCTCGGCCGTTGCGAGCATGCCGATCTTAATTGCCGCCACCTTGTTGGCCTGCAGCGCGGCGCACATCTGATCGGCCACAAGATCGGGCTTCGAAGGATGGATTTCCATTACGGCTTCGTGCGTCTGCACCGTCAGCGCTGTGACAGCCAGGCAGGTGCGCATACCAATGGAAGAGATCGTCTCGATATCACGTGCAATTCCAGCCCCACCGCTGGAGTCTGATCCGCCAACCACGAGCACACGCGGTTCTCGCCTCAGCGCCATGGCTTTGTCTTTTCGATCCATTCTCGCGTGCGCGCTTCGGGATCGGCATTCAACGTGATGTCGGTGACCACCGCCGCGCTGTCCGCACCAGCCTCGAAGACACCGTCGAGCCGGTCGGGGTTGAGGCCGCCGATGGAGACCAATGGGATCGGCGCCACCCGATGCTTCCACTCGCTGATCCGCTCGAGCCCTTGCGGCGCCCATTTCATCTGCTTCAGGATGGTGGGATAGATGGGGCCGAGCGCGATATAGTCGGGCTCGGCAGCGATGGCCGTTTCCAGTTCGAGATGATCGTGCGTGCTGAGCCCGAGCTTCAATCCGGCGTACTTAATCGCCAGCAGGTCAGCCGCAGCCAAATCCTCTTGGCCGAGATGGACGAAGTCGCAGCCTTCCTCAATGGCGAGCCGCCAATAGTCGTTGACGATCAGTTGGCAACCATGGACCGCGCAGACGCCGTTCGCGCGGCGGATTTCCGTCCGCAGCGTGGCCTCGTCCCTATCCTTGATGCGCAACTGAACCAGCTTGACGCCAAGTGGCACCAGCCGTTCGATCCAGGCGGCGCTGTCGACGATCAGGTAGAAGGGATCGAGCTTCATGAGAAAACCGCCCTGCCGAATGTTGGTGTCGATGGCACCGCGACGTCGCGGGGTTCGAGCATCCCCGAGCTGAAAGCTTCTCGACCGGCGTCGACCGCCTTGCCGAACGCACGCGCCATGCCGACCGGATCGGCCGCCTTGGCGACCGCTGTGTTCAGGAGCACGGCATCAAAGCCGAACTCCATGACTGTTGCCGCGTGCGATGGCCGTCCGAGACCAGCATCCACGATAAGCGGGACATCAGGGAAATGTCCGCGCATCGAGCGCAGCGCCGTGATGTTGACCGGCCCGAGGGCGGAACCGATCGGTGCGCACCAGGGCATCAAGACCTTGCAGCCCGCCGCAAGCAGCCGCTCGGCGACGACAAGGTCGTCGGTAGTATACGGGAACACCGCAAAACCGTCCTCGCACAGGATGCGGGCGGCTTCGAGCAGACCGAACACGTCCGGCTGCAGCGTGTCGTGATTGCCGATCACTTCGAGCTTGATCCAGGGCGTGCCGAAGACTTCGCGCGCCATTTGTGCGGTCGTGACCGCTTCCTTGACGGAGTGGCAGCCAGCAGTGTTGGGCAGGATTCTGACACCAAGCGACCGGATCAACGACCAGAATTTTTCGCCAGCCCTGCCGCCTGCCATTTCACGGCGCAACGAGACGGTCACCACCGAGGTGCCCGATGCCCTGACTGCATCGGCAAGGATGGCCGGCGAAGGATATTGAGCGGTGCCGAGAAGCAGGCGGGAGGGAAGCGTCGTCCCGAGAAGATCGAACATGCTAGCCTCCCTGCATGGGCGAGAGGATTTCGATCCGGTCGCCGTCGTTCAATTGGAATTCCGCCCGGCTGGCTTTGTGCACGAGGTCGTTGTTGACGGCGGTCGCGAGCCAATCGCCCTCATAGTCAAGCGCGGCAAGCAGCTCGGCCAGCGTGGTGGCGGCAACCTCATGCACTTTGCCGTTGACCATCAGTTTCATGAGCAAGCTCCACGGGTTTGTCGTGATTGAAGACAATTTCGCCCGCCAGGCGCGCCATGGCGGGGGCGAGAAGAAAGCCATGGCGATAGAGCCCGTTGATCGCGACGGTGTCTCCGCTCATTTCGACGCGCGGCAGATTGTCGGGAAAGGCTGGACGGACGCCGACACCGGTTTCAACGATCCCGGCCTCGCCAAAGGCCGGATGGAGGGCATAGGCGGTACCCAGAAGCTCCATCATGGAGCGCGCCGTGACCGGTCCGTCGGACCGGCTTTCAATCATCGTCGCACCGATCATGAACTGAGCGTCGGCACGCGGTACCGCATAGAGCGGAAAGCGCGGATGCAGCAACCGGACCGGGCGCGACAGCGAGAAGTCTGGCGTGTTTAGGATCAGCATTTCGCCGCGAACGCCGCGAAGCCTGTCATCGGCGGCTGCCATTCCCGTGCAATCGATCTGACGATCGAAACCGGAAACATGCCGGGCGTCGGTGCCGAAGTGGAATTTGACACCCATGGCTGCGAGCTTGTCATGAAGTGCTGCCATCGCCTGGCGCGGATCGAGATGGCCCTCATCGGGAAAGAGCAATCCGCGGCGAAAGCGGCCGGCTAAGTCGGGTTCCAGGAGCGCAATTTCGTCTTCGTCGACACGCCGATGGCCCGACGTGCGGCTGGCGAGGCGGTCGAGCTCGCCGGCATCACGCGGGGCGGCCACGACAAGTGTTCCGCCCCGTGTCACCTGACCCGGCAGCACCGCATCCCACCAGTCGGCAGCGTCACGTCCAAGGTCCAGCACCGGCTGCTCGGCGCTTTCACGCTCGCACCATGTCGCCAGCATGCCGCCGGCGAACCACGACGCATTGCCTCCAAGGCCATGCCGGATCTCGGCGACCGTGACCGTCGCGCCGCGGGCGGCGAGTTCGAAGGCGGCGGTGAGGCCGGCGACGCCGGCCCCCTTTATCAGCACCTTCATGATGGCTTACCTGGCTGAGGCGTGAGCGGTGCGCCGGTCTCGTCCGCTGGCACGTAGAGATCGCCGCCCTCGCGGTATTTCGCCGCCATCGCCGCCATGCCCTCTTTCTGTGCCTCGGCGCGGATGTCGTGAGAGATACGCATCGAGCAGAATTTCGGTCCGCACATCGAGCAGAAATGCGCCAGCTTGTGCGCCTCCTTGGGCAAGGTCTGGTCGTGGAAGGACCGTGCGGTTTCGGGGTCGAGCGACAGGTTGAACTGGTCCTCCCAGCGGAACTCGAAGCGCGCGCGGGATAGGGCGTCATCCCTGACTTTCGCCGCCGGGTGGCCCTTCGCCAGATCGGCCGCGTGCGCTGCGATCTTGTAGGTGATCACGCCGGTCTTGACGTCATCGCGGTCGGGAAGGCCGAGATGCTCCTTGGGCGTGACGTAGCAGAGCATGGCCGTTCCGAACCAGCCGATCATCGCCGCGCCGATGCCGGAAGTGATGTGGTCGTAGCCCGGCGCGATGTCGGTCGTCAGCGGTCCAAGCGTATAGAACGGCGCCTCGCCACAGACGGCGAGCTGCTTGTCCATGTTCGCCTTGATCTTGTGCATCGGCACGTGGCCGGGCCCCTCGATCATCACCTGGCAATCTTTCGCCCAGGCGATCTGCGTCAGCTCGCCGAGCGTTTCCAGCTCGGCGAATTGCGCCGCGTCGTTGGCATCGGCAATCGAGCCGGGACGAAGGCCGTCGCCGAGCGAGAAGGAGACGTCATAGGTGCGGCAGATGTCGCAGATCTCGGCGAAGTGCTCATAGAGGAAGCTTTCCCGGTGATGGTGCAGGCACCATTTGGCCATGATGGAGCCGCCGCGCGAGACGATACCCGTGACCCGGTCAACGGTCAGCGGGATGTAGTGCAGCCGCACGCCGGCATGGATGGTGAAATAGTCGACGCCCTGTTCGGCCTGTTCGATCAGCGTGTCGCGGTAAACCTCCCAGGTAAGATCCTCGGCAATGCCGCCGACTTTCTCGAGCGCCTGGTAGAGCGGCACCGTGCCGATCGGCACCGGCGAGTTGCGGACGATCCATTCGCGGATGTTGTGGATGTTGCGGCCGGTCGACAGATCCATCACCGTGTCGGCGCCCCAGCGGATCGCCCACACCATCTTTTCGACCTCTTCAGCCATCGACGATGTGACGGCGGAGTTACCGATATTGGCGTTGATCTTGACCAGGAAATTGCGGCCGATGATCATCGGTTCGCTCTCGGGATGATTGATGTTGGCGGGAATGATCGCGCGTCCGCGCGCCACCTCGTGGCGGACGAATTCAGGCGTGACGAAGTCGGGGATCGCCGCGCCGAAGGCCTCGCCGTCGCGCTCAAGCTTGCCGTGCAGGATCTCGCGACCAAGGTTCTCGCGGATGGCGACGAACTCCATTTCGGGCGTGATGATGCCAGCGCGCGCATAGGCAAGCTGTGTCACCGCCTTGCCGGTCTGGGCCCGGAGTGGCCGGTTGCGGACTGGAAATTCCGGTGTTAGGCGCTCGCCTGCCGCAAACCCATTGTCTTCTGGCCGGACGTGGCGGCCGTCATAGGCTTCGACATCGCCGCGCGCGGTGACCCATTCATGGCGAAGCCGTGCAAGGCCGTTTTCGATGCTGGTTTCGACAGTCGGGTCGGTATAGGGGCCGGACGGATCGTAAGCGGTCACCGGCGGCTCGCCTGCCGTCGGATGGACGGAGATTTCGCGCATCGGCACCCTGAGCTGCGGGTGGATGGTACCGGATTTGTGGATTTTGCGTGAGGCAGGCAGCGGTCCCGTCGAGACGGCGGGGGTGAGGGCATTCATCTTGAGGCTCCTTTGCTCGTTGCATTGGAGACCCAGTTCTGTGCCGGAAGGATGAAAAGACGCTTCTGTCGACCTGCCGAAACAGGACCTCGGGCGTAAACTCCCGCAAAGCGCTTGCACCGTCCCTACGCCAGTATGAACTGGATCAGGTTCAACGGGTCACTGCGCCGCGAAAGCCAGCAGTATCTCAGCCCCTTGCCGGGACTCCCCTGGTGAATGCGTGAGGTTGGACGGGACCGCTCCGGTTTGTCAAGCGCGTTCTGGCCGCGGCTGATCGGCGGCCGGTCAGACCGTGCGGAAAAAATCGTGCATGTCTCGGCGACAAGTCAAGCGTCGGAGATGAAGGCAGGGACAAGGGAATCGCAAACCGTCGGACTAAAATCGATCCTGATGATCACACCTTCAATGGGCACCAAAGGTTTGCGCGTAGATCGCCTCGATTCTTCCTGCCTCGTCACTGGTCAGCGCGGCGAATTCCTTCTCGCGCGCGCGGTTCGATAGATGGCCATCATTCTGGTGAAGAAAACGGAAGAGCAGATCGGTCAACCGCTCGGGCATGTCGATAAAGGCGTCCACCTGCTGCCGGAACTGATCGTAGCGCTGCAGAAATGCGGTTTCCTCGGGAAGGTCCCGTTCGATCGTCCGCTGAACGCAAGCATAGAGGAATTCGGCGTGCGGGGTTGCATCGAAGAACCGGTAGAAATCACCGGTGTCATTCAGCACCCGGACGTTGAATTGCGGCGTCGGTTCCCATTCCACCAACGGCAGAAGGCGCTGCGAATAGCTCTCGAGCACGCCCCTGTACTCGTTGATCTGGTCCAGGATCGCGGCCGAGACGGGAAAGACCACTCCCGGCGGATTGAAGCCGCGCATGGCAAGGACGTGGTGGATTAGGTAGCGGTGAATGCGGCCGTTTCCGTCCTCGAACGGGTGAATATAGACAAAGCCGAAGGCGAGGATTGCGGCGGCTACGACTGCATCAAGCTTTTGCGCGGGGCCCTGATCGAACGCCGCCATTCCACCGATTAGCCGCGGCAGGTCCTCGGGCCGAGCGCTGATGTGATGGGGCAAGGGCGTGCCGTTGTCTCGGTCATGCTCACCGACGAAACCTCCTTCTTTTCGGAAGCCAAGTCTTACGAAACGAGCGTCGCCAAGTACAATTCTTTGCAGACGCAGCAGCTCATCGCGATCGATCGGCCAGCGGCCGGCTTCGCCGATGGCGCGGCCCCAGCGCTGGATGCGATCTTGCGGCGGGTGCTCGCCCTCGATCGCATAGCTTGATCGCGAGTCTTTGAGCAAAAGAAAGGCGGCGGTCCGAGCAAGGAGGTCGCGCGGCACGTCCGCTACGATTGCCTCCGCGCGCCGCGGTAGTTCAAGGCCGATGAATTTTTCGAGAATCTTGGTGCGGAACACCAGAGGGCAGAACTCACGCGTGCCGGGGAGATTGTCCCTTACGCGATAGCGCGAAGCGGTCTTGTCGGGTCCGGGCCACTGCAGCTCGGGATCGACAACCGGAATGTATCGTCCGGCCTCCGCGTCCGGCAGATCGATACGCGCGCCCCTCAGCCATTCATATAAAAACCAGATGCGGCGGGCATAACTGCCGGTCGGGCTTTCACGGACCAGCGCCTCGATCGGCGCGGGACCGGTCACTTGGAACAGCCGCTTGAGGACGGCAAGGTCCAGTCCCTCGTACTTGAGCGCAAAGGTCAGGTGGCCTTCGAGGGTAGGATTTGGGGCATGGCGGGGGGTCATGATCCGCCAGCCATCCCGTTCGGTAATGCGATGATGCTCGCCAGTGGCGAACAATCTACGGGGCAAGGGCGCGACGAGCCTGTAGGCTCCGATCAGGGCGCTGTACCCGGCCGGGGTCGCCGTTTCAGGAAGGCGGATTTCCTGAAAAACGGTAACGGGACCTGAAAATTGGTGCTGTTGCACCGCAGGCATGAAACGCGAATCCTTCCATTGAATTTTGGTTTAGTCGGCAAAACCTATGAAAAATGATCCTATCCCATGAAAATTGATGCCACAAGACAAATTTTCCGAAAACCGATTCTAAAACAGTGCTGAGGTCGATCAAGCAAGAACTCCGCCACCGGCTCAAGGAAGCGACTTCAGAACAAAAAGGTGAGTCCAGGAACCGCCATTCGCCCGTCTTAGTCACGAGGCCGGCACGGATGGCCCGCCTTACGTCGAGCCGGATTGCTCGAGCGCGCCGTTCGGGGCTCACTCATAGAGCACTCCGGTGCGCGATCCCGATTTGATAGCCGCGATCACGCTCGCGACTGATCTTGGTGACTGGCGGCGTCGGAGTAGAAAAGTGATGCAGGATCTCGGTGGCGTCGTGTGTGTGTGACCTGAAGTGAGTTCTCTGCGGTATGGGGGGCGGCACGCAGCGCGCGTCTTCTCGGCAAACAGATCGACGAAGCGGCACCGAAGGGAAGTTCCTGGCATTCATTCTCGCCATCGCTGCCCCAATTTGCCGATCGGACTGCCGATCGATCTCGCCCAATACTTTGCGCGCGCAAGGGCCGAAGCCGAACTGGGCGGCACCTGCTCATTCGGGAGCTGACTCATGCTTGGTGCCCGAGAGAGCTGTGCCTGATCGAATGCGTGAAATCGTAGCTCGGAGTGGAGAGGCTGACGCGGTCATCTGTCACCCGCCTTCGGGCTGTAACGGAAAGCGCGACATCGTCTCCAATGCTCGTTCCCCACGTCGAGGGGCCCAGCGGCTTGGCTACGGGGGGGACTGTCAGCTAGTGGCCGCTGGGCCTTGACGACCAGCGACCGTAAGAGGAGGCCCTGTGCTGGCTGACGAAAACTTGCGAGCAAAGCCACGGAAAAGCATCATTCGAACGAACTCTTTCGTCGAGACGAGGAGGGCAGTGAGGCGGTAGCCGCCGCTTTGAAGCTCTCCGGCAGCTGCTACGCTGGTCATTCAGAGGGTCGCAGTTGCGCTTGCGCCGTCATATCAGATAAGTCTAATAAAATAGGCGCCTGGCCATCGAACGCGCCGCGGCGCCCTTGGGTCGGCGCTATTCATCGGGTGGGCATGTCGGGCACGCAAGGGAGGACGAAATGAGACTGGTTCAGTCATTTGCATTTGCTGCTGTGCTGCTTGTTTCGTCTGCATTGTCTGCGGCCGCCCACTCGGCTCGTGAGGACATCGAAGCGGCGTTGGTAAAATTCATGGACGCCTTCAACAGCGGAAACGCAGCAGCGGTAGGTCAAATGTATACCGACGATGCCGCCCTGCTGCCACCCGACGGCAAACGCGTCGATGACCGCAAGGGCGTGGAAGAATTCTGGCAGGGCGCAATCAAGGCCGGGATGAAGAATCTCACCCTGAAGGCGCTGGAAGTGGAAGAGAGCGGGAATCTCGCCTACGAAGTTGGCGCATTTACGCTCGGTGTGCCGAGCAAAGGCGGTGCCCCTTCCACCGTTGCGGGCAAGTACATTGTCGTTTGGAAAAAAGGGGACGACGGGACGTGGCGCCTGCATCGGGACATCTGGAACTTTGGTGCGGCCCAATAGATTCCGCGACCCGTGAGGCCGGCGCGGCTTGCAACAGTTCCAACGAAAGTCCATGGCAATAGTTGATGTGACTGAATTGATTAACAAAATTGAACAGACTTGATGGGTCTGCTCATCGAGTCGGCTCTGGATCTATCGCGCTACCGATCAGGGAGGCGGTAAGATTCGAGCTCAGCAGAACGTCAATTCCGGCTGACCACCACTTGCCGGGACTAGAGCGTTCTCCGGCTCGGCGCGCCGCCGAGGGCTCTTGTTCATTTGGTCGTGGGCAATCCGCGGTTCTCCAAGAACCCGTCCATCTCGTCAAATGCATCTGAGCCGAGACAACTAATTATCATTGGGCAAAGTAGCGGCTCAACGGCTCCAGAAGAAAGCAGCCCCCCGATGCTCGTTCAACATTCGAGCCCGCATCGGGCAAGTCTTTCCACGTCCGGGTACGCGATGCTGCTTCGACCGCCCCTTTCTTCTTGCGGATTTAGGAATTCGAGCTTTTCGGTTGTTCCGATCATCCATTTGGGAAACGACCGATGCCGGCAAGCAAGGTTTTATGGGGCCAGATACTCACCGCCTTTCTGATCGTCGTCGCGACGACATGGGGAGCAACACAGTGGACGGCAGGGCGGCTCGGCTTTCAAAGCCAACTCGGTCCGCCGTGGTTCGAATTGGCTGGACAGCCCGTTTATCCGCCGCCAGCCTTTTTCTGGTGGTGGTTTTTCTACGACGCCTACGCGCCGAAGGTCTTCCTGGAGGGCGCGGCGATTGCGGCGAGCGGAAGCCTCATGGCTATCGTCGCAGCGATCGGGATGTCGCTGTGGCGGGGGCGCGAGGCAAAGGACACCACGACTTACGGCTCGGCGCGCTGGGCGACGCGAGACGAAATCAAGGCCGCTGGGATGATCGGTCAGGATGGGGTGATCCTGGGTATGTTGGGCCGACACTATCTGCGCCACGACGGTCCGGAACACGTGCTATGTTTCGCACCGACCCGAAGCGGCAAAGGCGTCGGCCTGGTGGTGCCGTCACTACTGACCTGGCCGGGTTCGGCAATCGTCCACGACATCAAAGGCGAAAACTGGGAACTGACGGCCGGATGGCGGGCCCGTTTCGGCCAGGTGCTTCTGTTCGACCCGACCAATGCTGGATCAGCAGCCTACAATCCTCTGCTGGAGGTGCGACGGGGCGAGTGGGAAGTTCGAGATGTGCAGAACGTGGCGGATGTCCTGGTCGACCCAGAAGGCACATTGGAACGCCGCAACCACTGGGAGAAGACCAGCCATGCGTTGCTGGTCGGCGCAATACTGCACGTGCTCTATGCGGAGAAAGACAAGACCCTCGCAAGCGTGGCGAACTTCCTTTCCGATCCAGAGCGGCCAATCGAGGCAACGCTGCGCGCCATGATGCTGACGCGGCATTTGGGTGATGCAGGCCCGCATCCCGTCGTTGCGTCGGCTGCTCGGGAACTGCTTAACAAGTCCGAGAACGAGCGTTCCGGCGTGCTCTCGACGGCCATGAGTTTTCTGGGCCTCTACCGCGATCCAGTTGTGGCCAAGGTGACGTCATGCTGTGACTGGCGGATCGCAGACCTTGTCGAGGAGGCACGGCCGACGACGCTTTATCTGGTCGTGCCGCCATCGGACATCAGTCGCACAAAGCCGCTGATCCGACTCGTGCTTAACCAGATCGGCCGCAGGCTCGCCGAAGATCTTCACGCGAAGGATCACCGGCAGCGTCTTTTGATGCTGCTGGACGAGTTTCCCGCGCTTGGCAGGCTCGATTTCTTCGAAAGCGCGCTGGCCTTCATGGCCGGGTATGGCATCAAGTCGTTCCTGATTGCACAATCGCTCAATCAGATCGAGAAGGCCTACGGACCGAACAATTCCATCCTCGACAATTGTCATGTGCGGGTGAGCTTCGCCACGAATGACGAGAGGACGGCCAAGCGCGTCTCAGACTCTCTGGGGACCGCGACCGAGTTGCGCGCCATGAAGAACTATGCGGGGCACAGATTGTCGCCCTGGCTCGGGCATCTGATGGTGTCGCGGCAGGAAACGGCGCGTGCACTGATGACGCCGGGCGAGATCATGCAGCTGCCGCCGACCGAGGCGATCATTATGATCTCGGGCCAGTTCCCAGTCCGTGCGAAGAAGGCACGCTACTTTGCCGACCCGCGTCTTGCCGAGCGCGTCTTGCCGCCACCAAGGACCGGAGGGACAACGCAGAACGCTCGCCCTGACGACTGGACCGACACGACACTTCTTGCTGAGCCGGAAGGCAAATCTCGCAAGCTGAGGCTTGCCAGGGATCAGCAGGACGAGGATCCGGCCAATGGCGGCATTCGCCGCCAGCCCGAGCTTCCCGAACACGAAGACATCGCGCCGGAACGAACGGCACGCTGCGACGATGAGTTCGACCTCGACAGGGACGAGCCCGATGATGACGCCGTTCGTCGCCGCAGTGTCGATCAAGCCATGAGACGCGCAGCTCGTCAGGCCGCCCTTGACCCCAATGATGGCATTGAGCTTTGAGCGCATGAAGAACGCCAAGAAAAGACGTCTGTCTGCCTATCTCGACCCTGACATAATGAGGGCACTGGCGGATTACGCTGGGCGGCGCGAGGTCTCGCTGTCACTGGTCGCCGAGGCTGCGCTCGCGTCGTCCCTGTCGCCGGACGCCGAAGAACGAAAGCAAGCGGCGATCACTCGCCGCCTCGACCAGATCGATCGACGCGTGCAGCGGGTCGAGCGTGACGTCGGAATTGCTATTGAGACGCTAGCATTGTTCGTCCGGTTTTGGCTCAACTCGACTCCAGCCTTGCCGGAATCGGCGCAAGCGGAGGCGCGCGCCAAGGGCTTGCAGCGCTACGACAATTTCGTCGATGCGCTCGGTCGCCGGCTCAGCAAAGGACCAAGGCTCAGGCAGGAAATAGCCGACGATGTCCCGCCAGTGCCGCCAGCGAGCCGATAAGGTGCGTGACGCCAGATTGAAGCGTCTCTCGGGACCGTGATCTTTCCGACGGGTTGGTATCTGCTCGCGCACCGTTCCTAAACGTGCCCACAAAGTTCGGGTGGTGAGCGAGCGGACGTCGTATGTCTGCTTTGCTTCATTCGAGACAACATTAGTCTAATCAGATCAAAACGACTATCGAATCGATTGCGCAAACGTTTCGATGGCACTAGGGTTATTGTATCCGCCAGGACAGAGCGGGTTTAAAGCGCAACATCAGGGAGGAGCGCTTGCGAGTAGCACTCCGTTTGAGCCGCAATGGCAACGATGGTTGAGGTAGCCCTTCGTGCCGGGGTGTCGGTCTCAACGGTGTCACATGTGATCAACCGCACGCGCTTTGTCTCGCCTGCGAAATCGAGAGCCATTAACGAAGCGATTGCTTTGCTTGGATATCAGCCCAATGGGCTGGCGCGTTCCCTCAAGGTCGCTTCAACCAACAGCGTCGGCTTGGCGATTTCGGCGATCTCGAACCCGTATTTCACTGACATCATCTGTGCCGTGGAAGCGGAATGCGCGCGTCTTGGCCTCATGGTTTTCCTTTCCGACACGCAGGACGATCCTGATCGGGAGCTTGCGGTCGTTCGCGCCTTCCATCAACGACGTGTTGACGGCGTTATTTTGGCGCCCTCGGGTGCCCCAGAGCGAGCCACCAATTACCTTGCCGAGAAAATGGTTCCCTGCGTTCTGATCGACCGGTTTGCCGACGAACGATTTGACCAGATCGGCGTTGAGAACCAATCTGCGATGCGCGCTCTTATCGATCACGTCGCATCCTTCGGCCATCAGCGGATTGGGTTCATTGCAGGGCAGCCGGGCCTTGCTACGACTCGCGAACGTATCGATGCGTTCAAGTCAGCTTTGATGGCTAACGGACTTGCCTACGTGTCGGAATATCTGCAGCCAGGGAACGTCGACACGGCGAGCGCTACGGCATCGACCCGCGCGATGTTGTCGTTGCCTTCGCCGCCTACGGCCTTGGTCACCGGCAACAATATGGCGACGATCGGAGCGGTCCGAGCGGTTCGCGAAAAAGGTCTCGAAATACCTCGGGATCTTTCACTTGTCGGCTTTGACGACTTCGAATGGGCGGATTGTTTTGAGCCGCAACTGACCCTTATTGCGCAGCCTTGCGCCGAAATCGGGCGGCAGGCCGCATCGCTGCTTAGCGCCCGAATTGCATCAACGGATACAGAGCCCCGCTCGGTGCGGCTTCAGGCGACGCTGCATGCCCGTCAATCCTGCGGGAGGCCGGCATGAGCGCGCCGCTTCTATCGGTGACAGGGGCCGTGAAACGCTTCGGCGGCGTTCAGGCACTACGCGGTGTCGATTTCGATCTCAAGCCAGGCGAGATCCACGCCCTGCTGGGCGAGAACGGCGCCGGCAAATCGACATTGATGAATCTGCTGTCGGGAGTTTACGCACCCGACGAAGGTACAATCCAGATTGACGGCAAGCCGGTGCGGTTCAACAACCCGCGCGAGGCGCAGACGGCCGGAATTGCGACCATTTTTCAGGAGCTTGATCTCGTTCCAACGCTCGATGTGGCGTCAAACCTCTTCCTTGGCCGCGAATTGATGCGCTCGGGCGGACTGCTCGATGTGGCGGGGATGCGCCGCGAAGCTCGCAAGCGTCTGGAAGCTATCGAACTGGCTATCGATCCCGCTGGGCTAGTCGGCGACCTCTCGATAGGGCAACGCCAGGTCGTTGCGATCGTCAAAGCGTTGTCCTATGCGACGCGGGTCTTGATCATGGACGAGCCGACGGCGGCCTTAACGGTGGGCGAGGTCGAGAGGCTGTTCGACATCATGCGCAAGCTCGCCGCCAGTGGCGTCGGCATCGTCTATATCTCCCACCGTCTGGAGGAAGTGCCGCAGATCGCGGACCGGGTGACGGTGATGCGGGACGGACGTGTAGCCGGCATCACCGATCCGCACACACCGCAGGCCGAACTGGTGCGGCTGCTCGTCGGGCGCCCACTGGACGAACTCTATCCCCAGCGCACCACGGCCGTCGGCCGGGCTCTGCTCAGCCTGCGCAATGCCAGCTTCCGGCTAGCGCGCGAAAGCGCCGGCTGGCAGGCCCCGACAGGGCTTTCACTCGAGGTGCATGAAGGCGAGATCGTCGGGCTGGCCGGCATCATGGGGGCAGGGCGCACCGAGCTCCTGAGCGCGCTTTACGGCACCGGCCTTTCCGGCCAATGGGAGGGCGGCGTGGTCATTTCCGGCCGTCCGATCAAGCTTGATTCGATCAGAGCCGCGCGCCTTGCCGGCATCGCCTTCGTCACCGACGACCGCCGTGGCAGTGGCCTAATGCTGAGGATGGCGGTTGGCCTCAACCTCGTCATGTCGGTGATCCGGCGAATATCGCCGGGCGGACTGATGTCGCCGGGCCGCCAGGCCGAGGCGGTGAAACAATCGTTCGGCCAGTTCGACATTCGGCCGAAGAATCCCGACATCGCGGTCGGCGCGCTGTCCGGCGGCAACCAGCAGAAGGTGGTGCTGGCCAAGGAGATACTTGGCAATCCCCGGCTCTTGCTGCTCGACGAGCCGACGCGCGGCGTCGATGTCGGCGCCAAGGGCGAGATCTATCAGCGGCTGCGGCAGTTGGCTGCACAAGGCCTGGGCATCCTAGTTGCCTCCAGCGAAATGCCGGAGCTGATTGGCCTGTGCGACCGCATCGTGGTGCTGCGCCAGGGGCGCAATGTAGCGGAATTCACCGGTGGCGTTGACGAGCACACCGTGATGGCAGCGGCAAATGGCAGGGAGGCGTGATGTCCGAACAGAAGATTTCGGTTGCGAGCGGTCCGGTGCTAGCCGCACCGGCCGCAAAGCATCGCGATCCACTCGCGCTGATCGTGCGCTTCCAAAGCTTGATCGGCCTGGTGCTGGTGGCGATCGGCGGCGTCATCTTCTCGCCCAGGCGCCATGGCGAGATACTGTTCCTTGCGCCCGACAACATGGCCAACATCGTGCGCGCCGTGTCGGAGACCGGCATTATCGCCATCGGCATGACCTTCGTCATTATCACCGCCGGCATCGACCTTTCGGTGGGGGCAGTGCTTGGTCTCTCCAGCGTCGTCACCGCGACGATGATGATCTCCGGCGGCTTCGGGCTTATCCCGACCATTCTCGCGGTGCTGGTAATGGGCACCGTCTTCGGCGTGATCCAGGGCACCATTTCCAGCCGCTTTCGGCTTGAGCCGTTCATCGTCACGCTCGCCGGCCTGCAGGCGGCGCGGGGTCTCGCGCTGGTCGTTTCCGGCAACCAGTACATTAATATTTCCTATGGCGAGGGGCCCGGCCTGGCGCCACCTGTCTTCGCGGTACTGGGCGAGCGCCTGTTCAACAACACAGTGCCGGTGGCGACCATCGTCTTCATCGTCTTCGCCGCTATTGCTACCCTGGTACTGAATACCACGCGCTTCGGCCGCTATGTCTTTGCCGTCGGCGGCAACGAGCGAGCGGCGCGCATTTCGGGCGTTCCTGTCTCTATGGTCAAGATCTCGGTCTATGCCATTACCGGATTTGCCGCCGCCCTTGCCGGCGTCGTGCATGCGGGTCAGTTCAACTTCGGCAGCGCCAATGACGGTATGGGCTATGAGCTCACGGCCATCGCGGCCGTGGTCATCGGCGGCACCAGCCTGTTCGGCGGCGCCGGCTCGATGGTCGGCACCGTTGCCGGCACCATCATGCTCGGCGCGCTCGCCAACATCCTTCAGCTCAACAACATTACCCCCGCCATGCAGCTGCTCGCGACCGCCGCGATCATCGTTGTGGCGGCAGTGCTTCAATCCCTCGTTCGCCGCCGCGAGGGTTTGGGACGATAGGAGGCCGGCGGCAGCATTTGGAAGACCATGAAACCAAGGTCTGGCCATAGGCCCGACGAGGAGGAGAGCAAGCATGACAACGATGGAAAAAGGATCGAGGCGCGCCCTGCAGGTCGCCTTTCTGGCAGGCTCTTGCCTGTGCATGGCGGGTGCTGCCCAAGCGGCCGACCCGATGGTCAAGGCCTGCGCCAAGGACGGCCAGTTCATCATCGGCTTTTCGCAGGCGAACAATGCCGAGCCCTACCGCCAGCATGTCAATGACGAGCTGACCGCGGCGGTCAAGGATGTGCCGCAGTTCACGCTGCAGATCGCCGACGGCGCCGGCAACGTCAACACGCAGACCTCGCAGGTGGACAACTTCATAACCCAGAAAGTTGATCTGCTGTTGATCTCGCCCTTCGAGGCAGCACCCATAACCCCGGCGGTGAAGCGCGCGATGGATGCCGGCATTCCCGTCATCGAACTAGACCGCAAAACGGTAGGCGACCCCGGCAAGGACTACACCGCCTTCATCGGCGGCGACAATTACAAGATCGCGCTCGAAGCGGGCAAATACACCGCAAAGACCCTGCTCCCGGAAGGCGGCGAGGCGGCGGTGCTTGAAGGGCTGCCGAGTTCGACGCCAGCGGTGGAGCGGCTCAACGGCTTCAAGGACGGTGTGAAGGAGAATGCCAAAATCCAAGTGGTGGCCGAGCAGGCCGCCGACTGGGTGCCCGACAAAGCTCAGACCGCCTTTTCCGCCATGCTGCAAGCGCACCCGGACATCAAGGTGCTCTATGCCTCGAACGACATGATGGCGGCGGGTGCGCTGCTCGCAGCCAAGGGCGCGGGCAAGCAGGTCAAGATCATCGGCACTGATGGCCTGCCGGGTCCGGCCGGCGGCATCGAGGCCGTGGCCAAGGGCGACTGGGCGGCAACCTTCACCTACCCGACCGGCGCCAAGGAAGCGATCGAGATGTCGAAAAAGATCCTGCTTGAGTGTGCTTCGTCGGTGGAGCCGACGGTGACGGTGGACACGACCGCGATCACGCCGGAAAATGCCAAGCAGATGACGGGAAACTGAGGGCAGGGCCGACAGCAGAGTTGATACGACAAGGCCCGGGAGTGGGCCTTGTTGTTTTTGTGAGCGAGCCGGCGTGGTCGTCGTCGGTCAAAACTCCGGCTAGAAAAATCCCGGCGGTCGAAGGACGGCACGCAGTTGAGCGCGTAGGCGGCATCAGCCCGTCTCGCCGCGATTTCAGCTGGATCTTGCAAGCAGCCTTGCCACGGGCTCGTTTCCATTGGTTGGCGCCAGGCACTCGCGGAGAGCGCGAAAAGCGCCTCTATTCCGGAATAAAGCAGTCACGCCGATGACCGCCACCGTCACCGCCGCCGCCCTCTCGAGAAAGACTTCGGCGCTTATGAGGATACCTCGGTCCGCAATCCGGTCTTGATCACCAAAACGGCGGGACGCGCCGTACTGCTGGCCTACGAGGTTTTTGTCCGGCTGTTGAAGCGCGACAGGCGGGTCGAGCTGATAGCGGAGCTCAGCAAGGACGATATCCCTGCGGTCGAAGCCTCCGCATGGAGCCGAGTCTCGACGATCTCACGACGAGCTCTCTGAGCCAAAACCAAAGTCGCACAGGTCTTCCGATATTCCTATCTCTGGCATTGGCACACCGGGAAGGCGCGGAGAAGGCGACAAGGACCGGCCCGCTTGGTGCTGGCGCTGGTCGGCCCCCACAAAGCACGTGGACAATACCAGTCTAGCCCTTCGTCGGCGCCAGATGTTGCTTGCTACCTCGCGGCTAGCCTACCGCAGGTCCAGCTGCAACAGGCCGCTATAATCCTCCGTCGCCAGGAAGAAGCCCTCGTCGATCGCCTTGGCTCTGAAAGCGGGATCGTCGCCGAGGTTGCGAAATTCCGGCTTCAATGTGCCTGATGCATCGAAGTAGCGATCTCGAAAGGTCGCCCGGTCAAGCCCGGCATAGTCTTTACCCTGACCTGCGACCGTGCAGGATTTCAGTTCGGTTTGGTCGGCAGCGTCCGCCGGGAAACTCTTCCTTGCAAAATCCATGGGACCGATGCCTGGAGCAATGCTGCGGGGGAATTGCGTGACGCACCGCTTCGTCGCGTCACCCGCAGCGATCGTCAGATCGAAATAGGGAGGCCTCAGCCCCTTGGTCGCGAGGTAGGCAAAGGCACGAATGCGATTGGCTGCCTTCAACGTATCAAGGTCGGTCGTCTCCAGAATGCCGCCATCGATGGTGAGCTTTCCCGACCCGCCAAGTGCGGCAATTTGCTTCTGCAGCCAGTCTGCGTCACGATCGATCCAGGTCAGGAAATCGAGTGGCATCGCTTGCGGCTCCTTCATCTGCGGGTTGATGGATTGAGCGAGGGCCGCCGCAGTGATGAGCATCGCCAGCCCGGCCAGCGCTGCCGTAGAGAGAGGGAAGTTACGCATGTCATGCCTCCGTCCTTCTGCGTTGCCGCGAATCAGTTGTAGTGGTTGCGCGGCTTGATACCGAGCATGTCGCGCAATTGGTTCTCCGTTATGTCGTCAGGCCGCGGTGTTCCGCCGACACCGACTGTCCGCGCTTCCTCGTCCATGGAGGTATGTGGCTTTCCATCAAGCCCGTTGTAGGTGGCTGGACCCATGCCGGAAATCTGTCCCGCCTGGATGTGGGAGGCGTGGATCTGCTCATGGGCGAGCACGATGCCAGGATCGGCCGGGTTTGTCGCGACCGTGCCGGTCGATTTGTCGAACTCGCTCGACGTGCGGATACGGGCTGCCGCCGGATCGTAAGAGATGACCGCCCCTCCCGGTGTCGTCGTCGGATCCTTCGTGTGATCGGCGAGATCGGTTCCGGTGCGGCCGGCCACGTTCTGGATCGTCACCGTTTCTGGGCTGTCGACAATCCTCTTGGTGAGTTCGCGCCCTGTATCCATCCCGGTACCGGGTACGAAGAAGTCCTTGACGTCGAGCCAGGCCCCGTGGAGCCAGCTTTGCGAAACCTCGCCGGTCTTGCTGTCGACTCGGGCAGTCGGGTCTGTGCGTTGGATATCCTCCTCAACTTGCCGCCGATAGGCGGCATCGCCGGCCACGATCTCCTTGAGACCTGTCGGGTCGATATAGGCCATCGGATTATTGTTGGCATAGGCGAAGAGATTGCATGATGTGGGGTTGCCGGTGCAGCGCTCAGGATCGCCGACATACAGCGGGTCGGGTGAGACGAAGCGGCCAAGGGCCGGATCGTAGTAGCGGGCACCGAAGTAGTAGAGCCCGGTATCATCGTCGAGATATTTGCCGGTGAACCGATGGTGGGTTTTTTCGCGCGGCAACTCGCCCGAAATGTCTGTCAAGTGATCGGCCCAGGCAGGAGCCAGTACTTCTGGCTTGTGCTCGGTTCCGTATGCCCGATAGAGCATTTGCTCGACCGGGGCGCCGCCCGAGGCGATCACATAGTCGCTGCTCTCGATATGATCCTTGAGGTAATAGAACCATTTACCGGTGCCGTGCTCGAGCCGCACCAACTTGGTCGAGGCAATGTTGACATAGCTCTCTTCGCCCTTTGGGCCGACCTCGAATGTCTCCACTGGATAGAGATAAAGCTGGTCTGGCTTCGATCCGTCCGGAGCGACAATCTTCTTGTATAGGCGTCGACCGGTCTGGTCGTAGCCGTAGAAGACGTCGTTGGTCGCGGTTTGCGCTCGGATGAGCCGGCCGTTGATGTCAAAGACAGTGCCGGTAAGGTTCGGCGACGTCGCCAGCTGGCCGAAGCCATCGAAACCATATGGCTTGGACGCGCTGCCGGTCGGAATGAGGCCGGTCGCGCTGGCTGCCGCCGGGAAAATCCGTGCTCCGGGATCGAGCTCGTCATTGCGGGCGAAGGTGCCGGCAGGCGAATAGCCGAATTCGGCATGCTTGCCATAGCGATCGATACTCACGAGCTCGTTCTTGAAGTCATAGTGAAAGGTGCCGGAACGGTCGACATGGGTCGCGTCGCCGGCGCCACTGCCCAGCGCATCGACGATCTGTGTGATGGAGCCGTTCGAGTTGAAAGCCATGGTCAAGTCCTGCAGCGGAACGCCTCCCGCTTGCGAGACGATATGCGTCAGGAACAGCGTCGTCGGATCGTAGGTCATCTGCGTGAAGGCGCCGAGCCGGTAGTTGACGCGCTCGACCCGTCCTTCCGGATTGTACGTGATGTTCTCGATCACTTTCTGCGGGCCGGCGAAGTCCGGATGGGATACCGTCACGGAGCGGAGATTCTTGTCCGGTCCAAGCGCGAATTTCGACGTCAGGCCGCGTGGGCCGATCGATGAATCGATCCGGCCATCAAGCGTGTGATGGAAGCGATCGGCATACTTTGCGTGGTTGATCTCCACCTCGTTGGCGGTCATGCGGCCGTTCGCGTTGTAGGCGTAGCGTTCGGCCGCATCGAACAGGCCGTTGGGATCGTGGATGATGACCTCGGTTATTTTATCGAGCGGCAACGCGATCGGCACTTCGAACCCGGCCGCAGAGGCTATCTCGACGCCCCGGTCGTAGCGGTATTCGAGATGGAGGACACCGTCGTCAACCTCTGTGAGCTTGCGGTTAAGGAAGTCGTAGGTGGACGTCTGCACGGAAGCTTCGCCGTTCACGCCGACGCGCGCGATCGCTGATTGCCGCCCGCGCGCGTCGTAGAAGGCGTACCGGTCGCCCATTCCGGGGATCGACTGGAATTCGATGTCGCCGACCGAATTGTAGATCAACCGTCGAGGCGCAGTTTCGCCCGGGAGCCAAATCTCGCTCAAATAGCCGAAGGAATCGCGCACGAAGCGGGAAATTTGCATCACGCCGTCGCCATTGGCGGCGATGAAGCCGGTCACCCCGTTCTCGTTGCTGAGCGAATATTCCTCGCTCCGCACCGTACCGTCGAACTGATCGGCATAGGTCGTTATTGTGTGCGTGCCCCAAGGCCCGAAGGTCATCTCGGAAACCTTGCCCGACGGGTAAGACTCACGCACCATGCGGCCCGTTGCGTCGTAGGTATATGTGTTGCCGATTTCGTGATCCGGACGCGGAACGTCGCCCAGCTCGAAGACCTTCTGCAGGTTCAGATCGTCGATACCGCCGAAGCTCCTGACGACGAATGGGGTCCAGCGGAAGACCAGTTTCTCGTTGCGATTGTAGAGCGCGAAGTTGCGGACCCGCACGCCCCCCTCGGCAACGCTTTCCAGGTCGGCGATCTGGTTGCCGCGGGCGTTGTAGGCGGCGAGCTCGGCAATGAATTCGCTTTCGCTTTCCGGAGTTTGGGCAGCGCTTGCGTAACGGCGCTTCGATGTCAAGATCAGTGAGGGCAGGCCGCTCTCGCCGATCTTGTAGCTGTAGAATTTCTCCGCACCGTCGGCTGCCAGCTCATGGATCCTGCGGCCGAGCGCGTCATAGTCGTTGGTGACGACCATGCCGAGGGGAGTCGTCATCGTTCGCACAGCTCCGGCCCGTGGCCCATCGTAGGTCATTGACGTGATCTGGTTGAGCTCAGGCGCACCACCCGCCATCTTGGTGTGGCTCATCGGCGAGGTGCCGGTTTCTTCGTAGAGAACGGCCTCTGTCTGCCCAAGGTCGTCCGACAGCGCGGTGGTGTTGCCGAAGACGTCATAGCCCATTCTCTTGGTGAGGGTGCGGGTGGCGTTGCGGAACTGCTCGAGCGACGCCGGCAAGTTGCTGAGGCCGGAAAAGACTTCGAGTGTCCGGGTGCCCATGCGACCGCCCGCGTCGGCTAGATAGGTGAAGCTTTCACGGCTGAGCAGTCGCGTTCCGGTTAGGATACGGCGCTCGGATGCGGCGTTGACAATGCCGAGCGCGGCGAGATCGGCACGCGACTGCGCATACCCGGTCTGGGTGGTGCGGCTAAAGCCCTGAACGGTCAAATCCGCGGGTCCCGGGATATCGCGAACCTGCACAGTTTCCGAGGCGGGCATATTGAATTCGTCGAAATCGGCATACGTCTGGACCTTCACCGGGTCCTTACATTCGGGATCGGCCGGGTCCTGCTGTTCGGCGTCGCCGGCGGAACCGGTCAGCGTCTCCTTGACCTTTCTGAGATAGGACGAGCCGTCGCCACGCGAAAACGTCTCCCACACCGACGACTCGCACTTCAACATCATCCCGGTCGTCGGCAGCTTCTGGGTGCGCGTGGCGGTCGACAGCGAGTGCAGCGCCGCCGCCGACGGATCGAGCGTCTCGGTCGTCTCCGCGCTCGCGACGAGCGTCGCCTCGGGCTTCACTTCATAGGTCTTGCGGATCTTCAGTTTGCCGGCGAGGTTCAGGTCAGCCGCCGTTTCCGCGAAGGTGTAATACTGTTCGCGATCGAGGCTTGAGCGCTGCGTGACCCGCTGGCCGGCCGCGTTTTCGTCGCCGTACGCGATCCTCTCGACGTCCGAGAAGCCGATAAAGCGGCGATTGATCACATCGTAAAATGGATTGTGGTAGAAATATTCGTCGGTCTGCACTTGGGCGCGAACCTGGCCGGGTATGCCCTGCGACGTGACGAGTTGCTTGGCAACGACAACGGGAAAATGCAGGTTGCGCGTCGGCTGGCCGTTGGCGCGGTCGCGCAGCATCTCGTCGATCGAAGTCGCATAGCGAATGTCGTGCCGGCGGCCGGAATCGAAGTCGACGACCGTGAGCAGGTTGGCCTTGACCAACTGCACCGTGTCGGTGCGGTTGAAGTCAATCACGACGACGGGCTTCACCTCGTCGCCGGACGGCTTCTGGAACACGATGATTTCGCTCTGGCCGTCGCCGTCGATGTCTGCGACGCGCGAAGCGAAGGTCTGCGTCGACGCGCCCAGTTGAACCCGCAGATTGAGCGCGATGCTGAGCGGATCCTTCAGGTAGGTCCCGTCGCCGAAGCCGAGCCAGACGCGCATCTGGTCAGTGCGCTCGCCCATCGACGCGAAATCGATGATGCCGTCGCCGTTGGCGTCGATGTACCACATTGTGGCGAGGTTATCGCCGGGCTGCATGCCGCCAATCTTCGAGAAGCTGCCGTGACCGCAGACCGGATCGTTGATCGCGACGTCGCCAAACAGCAGCGCATTCGGGTCCTTCGAGAACATGTTGCCCTGGTTCTCATAGAGGCAGAAGCCCTGATCAGCCGGACGGATGACGACGAGATCGGGCAGCCGGTCGCCATTGATGTCAACCATCCGCACATTGTTGCGGCCGAGTATCTGGCCGTCCTGACTGTTGAATGGGAACGCTTTGGTAAGCGCTCCGAAATTGACGCTGTAACCCCCGTCGGCCTGGCGCCGGGTGAGATTGAGAAATATCCGCCATTCCGTGCGGCCATCAGCATTGAGGCGCGTCGTGACGATGTCGGACAGGCTGTCCATATTAACGTCGGCGAAGCGGCCGTTGCCGCCCGCGAATGTCGTCGGCGAGACGCCGGGCAGCGGGATCGAGCGGCCGAGATAAGGGAAGGTCCCGTCGGCCTTGCCGTCATAGACGTGCATCAGCCCGTCTTCGATTTCGACGATATCGACGAAGCTGTCGCCCAGGATGTCGGCAAAAGCGAAGCGATTGTCGGTGAGCCGGGGGGCGATCTGGCGCATTAGTCCAGCCTCGGTCGGACGCGACAGCACGAGTTGGCTGGTGTCGCCGAAGGCGCTGTTCAGGTCGCCGCTTCCGAGATGCACCGTCGCGCCGTCATCCTTGGTCTGCACGATGTCGACCAGTGCATCCATGTTGAGGTCGGCCAATTCGAAATTCTGCGGCGGGATGTCGCCGGCGAACGCCATTTTCGGCGCTTCGAACACGACGGGGCGCGACGCCAGTTCGGCGCTTGTCCACGACGAATAGCCGAAATGGATGTCCGGGAACTTCAGCGTCGATTGCGCCAGCGCCTCGCCGCCGGTGTCACCATACCGGTAGAGCACGCGCAGCTGGTCGAGCACATTGACCGACTGCGCGTCGATGAGCGGCGTGAGGTCGGCCTGAGCCTTCGCCAGGCAGTCCGGATGCGCCCGGACGACGAACTTCGACGTGTCACTGGTATCACGGCCGACATATCCCATGCACCATTGGGCGTAGACGGTGTCTTTGAACTTGGCCGTCACCTTGCCGTAGAGCCGGGCGTTCTCCTGTTTGCTGCCATTGGTGTGGCTTACGAGCGTCGATTGCGTCTCGATCAGCTCGAACTGATAGCTGCTCTGACCGCCGGCGAAGCTGGCCTTTGTCAGGTAGCTGCGTCCACCGAAACGCTGGTACTCGTAGCGGATGGCTTCGCGGTTGGCATTGAGCTGCAGCACCAGGGGCCATTTCGTGACATAGGGCGCGGCTACATCGAAATTGCCCTCTGCCACGGAGGAATCGCCGCTGAAGATCAGCCGTGTTCCGTTGGCGTTGATCACCTCGAAACCGGAGGAGATGGTGTCGGTGTGTAGGCCGCCCGTCAGGTCGAGCGAAAGGACGTCGAACGCGCCAGTGTGGTAGAGGATCTTGACGAAATCCTCGGCATATTCGGGCTTGTACTCCCAGACGCCGTTCTGGTTGCCGAGGAAGATGAGCCGCGCGCCCATATACGACAGGCGGGAGAAGAAATCGCCGCCTGGCTTGGTGCCGGGCACGGCCGTGCCGAGATCGTCATTGACGGCGATCGCCTGGGTATTGAACTGCCAGCCGATACCGAGCCCGTTGCCGGTATCGCCCGCGAACTGGCTGTAGGTGAGGCTCAGTTGCGGCCCGAACTGGCCGCGCGTCGGCAGGGTGGGTAGCGGCACGGTGAAGTTCGCCGATCCCGTATTGTTGTTCAGCGTGAAGCTGCCTTCCTCCTGCGTGACAGTGCCGCCCGCAGCGGGCAACTGCACAATCGACGTCGCAGATTTGTCTTCGGCGCGGGCCGGTGAGCCGAGTACTGCGGCGCCAGCGGCCAGGGCTGCGAGGGCGGTAAGGGTCTTTATGAACATGGGACTACCTCTCCGGATGCAGGCACTACTGATGAATTTGCGGACCCACGATGATGAGCTGTAAGCAGTTCGGGCGCGGACAGATGACCGAGGGCTGGACGGCGATCGCGTCGTGCAAGTGAATGTTTCCATCGAAGATGCGCCACGGCTCGCGGTTGCAGGCTTCGGCGACTTGAGGGAGGAGCGGCTGCGGGAAGGAGCAGACCGGATTGTTGCCCAGATAGGTCTTTCCGATCACCGGATGGACGCTAGCGAAGTTCTCGATCCGATTGCCTCTCAGATCGACGACTGACAGCGCCGGAAGCGAGCCAAGCGGCAGCGCATCGAAGACCCGGTTGTTGCGCAGATCGATATCCGACAACGCCGGCATGTTCGATAGATTGCCGACATTGGTGATCTGGTTGTCGTTCAGGTAGATGTATTTGAGCCCGCTCGATCCGAAGCGCGGGATCGCGGATAGCCGGTTGGTGGCGAGGTTCAGTTTCTGAAGTCCTGTCAGCGAAGCGATCGGCGACGCGTCGGTGATCACATTGTCGAAGAGGTTAAGTTCGCCCAGCGCCCGGAAATGGACCACCGGGTTGACGGCGATGATCGATTTCTTGTTCAGAGTCAGGCTGGTCAGTGACTGCGCCCAGTTCTGCGCTGCACTGCAATCTGCGCTGTCGACGTGGTCGGCCTGCATGCGGCTGTCGAGCGCCGCCATGAAGCCGCGGGCGTCGCCGAGCGCAATAGAATCGAACCGGTAGACGATGCAGTATTCAGCGAAGCTGGCGTATTGCAGTGGCAGATTGCGCATGCCGGCATCCTCGAGCAGCGGCAGGTCTGCCAACGGCGTCACGGATTGTACGTGTGTGTTCGAGAAATAGAGCTTTGTCAGCTTGTTGAGCATTCCGATGCCGATCAGGTTCGACAGGGGATTGCCGTCGATGTTCAGTTGTTCGAGGCGGCGCAGCTGGAGGATGCCCTGGATCGAGGGGATCTGGTTGTTGCGGATCCAAAGCTTCGTCAGCCCCGGTACCGCCGACAGCGCCGAGACGTCGGACAACTGGTTGTCGGACAGGTCGATGGAGGTCAGATTTCCCATCACCGGGAAGAGCGAGACGCTGGTCAACCCGCGGTTCTTCGCATCGGCGAACTGGCGCGAACTGAGATCGTCATAGGCTCTGCCGCAAACAGTCTTGCCCGAGATCGATAGCAGCGCGTTCACTTCCGCGGTTTGCGCGGGCGTTAGAAAGTCGGTCTGGTTCCGCATCAGGCATGCCGACAGGAAGTCGCTCGCCTGCACGGGATTGTCGGAAAGATCGAGACTGATCAGGCCCGACAGCGCTGCCAGCGGTCTGACATTGGCGATCGAATTCTTCGACAGGTTGAGTGTGCCGAGATTGGTCAGGCCGGCAAGCGGCGAGACGTCCGTGATGGCATTGTTGGACAGGTTGAGCGAGGTGAGTTGCGGTAAGGTGGCGAGCGGACGCAGATCGCTGACGATCTTCGACGACAAATCGAGTGCGGTGGTCGCCAGCAGCTTGTTGCCGACCACCAAGCACGTCCCGCCACCCTCCAGTTCGACCATGGCTCGTATGGTTTGCCCAAGCGGGGTCGCCGCGTCGCGGTGCAGCACGCACAGGTCAACGAAGCTCTGCCCGCCATTCGCCACGATTGGATTGCCGCTGAGATTGATGGCCAGCGTCGAGGGGAAGCTGCCGAGATTGGCGAAGGTTTCGATCTTGTTGTTGGCGAGGTTGAGACTGGTCAGGCCGCCGAGCGCGCTGAGCGGATCGAGCATGTCGCCCGTGAGGCCATTGTTGGCGATGGACAGGATCGAGAGCGCCTGCAGGAATTGCAGCGGCTCAAGGCTGGCGATCTTGTTGTCGTCGAGTGTGAGGTTCGTCAGCAACGCCAGCGCCGACAGCGCGCGGATGTCGGTGATGTCGTTGTCGGAGACGTCGGCCCGCGTCAGCGCGATCAGTGGCGCCAGGGCGTTGATGTTGCTGACGTGATTGCCGGAAATATCAAGAAAGGTCAGTGTCTTGAGCTTGGCCAGCGGCCCGAGTTCGGCGATCGAGTTGTTGCCGGCGATCGACAGGCTGGTGAGGTTCGTCAGCACCGCAATCGGCTCGAGTGATTGCACGCCCTTGCCGCTCAGGTTCAGCGTCGTGATCGATTCCAGGAAGGTCTGTGCGGTGGCGCAGGCGGCCGGGTTGCCGAGCGCGGAGACTCCGCCGGGCGTTGAATCGAGCACCGCCATCACGGTCGCCGTTTCAGCCGGCGTGCGGTCGCCCTTGATGCACCATTTCGCGAAGGTGGTCGGCTTGTTGACCAGCGGCGCGCCCGAGAGGCACGTGATGGTGTGGATCTTGCCGGCGAAGAACGGCGTGGGGTCGGCGTTCAGCGCCTGGTCGAGATTGAGCTTCAACTCGGTGACCAGCGGTGCGCAGGATGGAATGTAGAGCCGGTCGGAAAATGTCGTCGCGCCGAAGTCTGAGGGAAATTGCAAGTAGTAGATGAGGCCGCCGCCATTATCGTACGCGAACACCTTTATTGGGTATGTCTCGCCCGAGGGGCACAGCAGCGGATTGGCGGCCGGATCCGCGGCGACGATCGCGCTGTCGACGGCGGTCAACACCTCCGAGGGAACCGTCGCGAAGCCAAGTCCGCGGATCACTGCTTCCTCGTCCGCCTGGTCCTTGCAGCGGATGCGGTAGCCGCGCCCGTCGGAGATAAGCAACGGATAATGCAGCCGGTTCGCCTCCAGCGCCGGATCCTCGAACAGCACAACCTTCGGCTCGTCCGCGCGGGCCGGGCCGGCGGCGGCGGCCACGAGCATGACCAGAACAAGGAGCAGCGATTGGCCGATGCGGTTCATCTGGTTTCTCCTTTCGAGGCTCAGGCTGATCGATGCGGCTCAATCAGCCCGAACCAATGGCAGCGCTACATCTCGTCCGCGGTCTTGATGGTCCAAAAGCTCGACGGCTCGCGATCGCAAGTGAACTGAAGGGCCGGGATGTTGTTCAAGTTGCTAACCCCGCCGGCAATGATCAGGCACTTGCCTGTCTGGACGTTTTCCGCCTGAACTCCGTCGCGCGTCTCGACAAGGTTCCAACGACGCGAAGGATCGCTGTCACAGTTGAACTGCAAGGCCGGGATGTTGTCTTCGGTACTGACTCCGCCGGCAATCGTCAGGCACTTGCTTGTCCGGACGTTGGCCACCTGGAAGCCATCGCCCGTCTCGACCAGCCTCCAGCGCTGCCATTGACTGCCGTCGCAGTCGAATTGCACCGTCGGTGCATTGTTGTCGGTTCGTCCTTCCGCGACCGAAAGGCACCTTTCGGTTTGCCGGTTCACCAGCAACACTTCCGGGTCGGCCGCCCGGATGCTCCAGAACCGCGACGGATCGCGGTCGCAGTTGAATTGGAGGGCAGGGACGTTGTCATCGGTGCTCACCCCGCCGGCAATGGTCAGGCATTTGCTCGTCTGCATGTTTTCAGCCTGGAAGCCGTCGCCGGTTGCGGTCAGCTTCCAGCGCCGCGACGGATCTCGGTCGCAGTCGAATTGAAGGGCCGGGATGTTGTTGTCGGTGCTGACACCGCCGGCAATCGTCAGGCATTTTCCGGTCCGCACGTTCTGTAACTGAAAACCGTCATTCGTCTCGACCAGCTTCCAGCGGCGCCACTGGTCGCCGTCGCAGTTGAACTGTACGGCCGGCGCGTTGTTGTCGAGGCGCCCCTCGGAAACTGCCAGGCATTTGCCGGTCTGCATGTTTGCCAGCACCACGTCTCCCTCCTTGATCGCCGTGATGCAGGCTTCGAAAATTTTCCCGGTGGCCGCGGTCGATTGCTCCGGTCGACTGATGCAGACCGGATTGCCGTCCAGCGAAGGCTTGAATGGCAGGATGGCGCTGACGGACTGCACCGTGGCCAGACGGTTCGCGCGCAGGTTAAGAGAGGTGAGTTCGGTAAGGCCCATCAAGGCGCGCGCATCCGTGACGCGGTTTTTCGACAGGTCGAGCGCCGTGAGCTCTTGCAGAAACCGCAACGGCGACACGTCGGCGATCTTGTTGCTGGCCAGAACCAGTCGCGTCAGCGCCCGCGCCGAGGCGAGCGGCCGCAGGTCGGCGATCTGGTTGGAACTGAGGTCGGCGTCGGCCAAATCCTTCATCACGCCAGTCACGTTGATGTTGCTGATCCTGTTTCGCGACAGATCGAGAAAGGTAAGCTTGGTCAGCTTTTCCAGATCGCGCGTGTCGGCTATTTCATTGCCGGACAAGGTCAGGCGCGTCAGATGGGTAAGTGTCGCCAGCGGCTCGAGATTTGTCAGCCGTCGCCCGGCAAGGTCGAGCGTCGTGCTCGACGCGAGAAAGTCCTGCGCGCTTGCGCACGCCGCCGGATTGCCCAACGCGGAGGCACCGCCGGGTGTCAGCTCGAGCAGCTCCTCGACCGTCGTCTGCTGGGCAGGATCAAGGTCGTTCTTGATGCACCAACTGGCAAAGGTCGTCGGCCGTCCGACAAGCGGCGGGCCCGCCAGGCATGCGATGGTATGGACCTTTCCGGCAAAGAAAGGGGTGGGGTCGGCCTCGATCGCCTGATTGAGGTTGAGCTTTAACCCTTCGACCAACGGCGCGCAGCCGGGAATGTAGAGTTGGTCGGAAAAGGACGTTGACCCGAAATCGGTCGGGAACTGCAGGTAGTAGACGAGCCCGCTGCCGCTATCATGCGCAAAGACCTTGATCGGGTAGTGCTCGTCGGATGGGCACAACAGCGGATTGGCGGCTGGGTCGGCCGCGATGACCGCATTGTCGACGGCGCTCAGCATTTGCGACGGGAAAGTTACTAAGCCCAGTCCGCGGATCACTGCTTCCTCGTCCGCCTGAACACTGCAGCGAATGCGGTAGCCGCGTCCTTCGGAGATGAGCAGGGGATAGTGCAAGCGAGTGGCGTTCAGCGTCGGGTCCTCCAACAGAACGAGCTTCGGTTCCTCGGCTCGGGCCCGACCGGCGCCGATCACCGCAAGCAGCGCCAGCAGGAGCAGCGATCGGGCTATGCGGGTCATCTGGTTTCTCCTTTCCGCTCTATTCGACCAGGCTGAAGCGGCCTGGCCCGCAGGCCCGGCTGGTATTGTCGTGTGCAATGTCGTTGCCCGGCAGCAGGAAACTGGCGCTGGAGGCGCTGTCGGCGAAACTGACCGCGCAGCGGAAGCCGGACACCGTCGAGGTGGTGAAATTCGCCGACGAACCGCGCTCGAGCTGGATGGCGGAGCCGACCGTAAGGCCAGCGGCCATGGGCGCGAGCCCGTCCGAGCGACCCGCCACGACCGCGCCGCGCAGAACTAGCGGATTGGCGGCGGCGATGTCCGTGAAGGCCATCCGCATCAGGCTGTCGGAGGTGAGCACCGCGCCGAAGCGTGCGCGCACAATGCTGGAGCGGGCAGGCGCTTGGGCCGAGATCAGCAGCCGTGCCCGAACGCCTTGGATCGCCAGCATGTCTGCTTCGACCCTGAGCCCGCGCGCATAAAGGTCCGCCAGGCACAGCGACGCGCCCCGCGCGATCGGCGACAGTCCGTCCGCCACGGTGCCGATAGTCACATCGTCGAGCGCGACCGCGCCATTCTGCGCGATCACGGCGACGACCTCGTCGGTCGTTTGAGCGGCTGCCCGCGCCAGATCGATCCGCTCGAGTTCGAGCCGCGGCAATCCATCGGCGACGATGATCACGCCTGTGGCTGACAGAATGCATGACGACGTGCCGGCAGGCACTCGGTTGGCGGTGCCGACGAGCCGCGTGCGGGCAACGCCGGGGGCCGGCGCCATGTGCACGGTCTTGAACGGCAATCCCTTCAGGATTAGCGTCTGCGGCATCTGGACCGATGCGGGCAGTTCGAGCCTGAGATTCGCCCGCCCGGCGCAATCGCCCTCGGCAGAGAATTGCGCCAGCGTCAGCGTGCCGCCATCATTGATGCGGCGAAGGCACGTATCGCCGGCCGAACCCCGACAGTCGAACCCGGTACCCGGCGCCGGAGCGGCTGTCAGCGCGCGATCCGTCTCGCCCATCCAGTCGCCAATGCCGGGGGCGGAGAGGCCGAGCGCCAACGTCAGACGCGGGCAACCCGTAAATGACAGGCTTCGCCCCTCCGCGAAGATCCAATCCAGCCGCGCATTGCCGAGGGAGTCAAGCGAGGTGATGGACAGGCCGGCTGACAGCGGCGTCAGGCCGAGGTCGATACCCGGCTGCGCGAAGGTCGAGTGCTCGCGCTGATAGCCATCGCAATTCGACAGACACAGGTCGACGAAGGGCGCCGAACGAAGCGCCGCCACCGCGTCGGCGCCGAGCAGGGTTACGGCCTCGGCCTCAGCGATGCCGAAGAATGATCGCAGCTTCTTCTCCGCCGCTTCCGCTCCGGCTGCATCGGCAATGATGTCGCGCGTCGCCTTGCCGTCAAGGCGCACAATCGGCAGGTAGGAGGGCTGCGCACCGTCGCCCGGCGGCGCGTAGCGCACGACATAGATCGTGTCGCCAATGCTTTCGGCGCTGAGGAAGGTTTCAAACCGGTGCAGACTCCAGCGCGCCGCACTCGCCACCGCTACATTCGATGTGCCGCCAAGATCGGCGCGCCCGCAATCGAACACGAAGGGTGTCCCGACATCGGGCGGCGCGACGAAGCCCTGCAGTACGCCAGGGAGTTGCAACCGCTCGCGGATAGCGAGCGCTGCCTTGATCTCCGCGCAGGCGGCGGGGACGGCGAAATAACCGCTGCCCGAGACGGCGGGGAGATAGTAGTTGCCCGATGCCTCGACATCGGCCCAGATGGCGGTCGTCGCCGGCCAGTCGATATCGAAGGCCGTGCCGGGGCATGGCAAGCGCGGCTGCGCGCCGAAGCCGTTTTCGGTCTGAAGCTTGGCGAACGTTGCCTCCGAGACGATAGCGGTGTCAGGCAGGTGCAGCAGCCGCTTCGCCTGGCCGGCGCTGGCGCAGCCGGCAAGCTCCACCGCCTTGCCGTCGAAAAGCGCGACATAGACGTCCTTGTTCTGATCGGTGACGAAAGCGTCAAGCTGCGGCTCGGCGGGGGCCACCGAAGTGCTGGCGAGAAACAGGGTGAGCAATGCGGCCGCCTGTCTCATCTCAGTTCGCTCAGGCAGCTTGCCGCACGGGTGGGCTCCGTATTGACTTCGGTCATCAACGGATCGAGGCCGGCCGACTGGCACAGCTCCTTGACCGAGATCGAGTGCGGCCCCTGGAAATCGACCTTGAGAGTTCCATTGCTCATCTGCCCGTTCTGGCCGATGCACAGCGGATTGTTGGCGAGCGCCGGCCGACGGCAGGTGCGGATGACGTCGGCCATTGCCCGGCGGTTGGTCAGTTCGCAGAAGTAGATGCGGCAAAGCGCGGCGACTGCGGCGCGGTTCTCGGCGTCGGCATTGATGATGCGCTTGATGTCGGTGATCAGGCCGCTCGCCTTGGCTGCGAATGCTAGGCCTTCGACGCGAGTTTTCTCGCCCGCGATCTCGCCCGACCGTTCGGTGATCTTCGGCATCAGGTTGATGTTTTCCGAGGTTATGAACAGGCCGCCTTTCCAGCGGTCGAACTCGTCGAGGATCGAGGTCGCCCTCAGGATCGCTTCGCGGTAGGCGTTGTAGATCGGCCCCATCTTGGTGTCGCGCGCCGCCTCGTAAACCTGGTTTAGCGCAGCGTATTCCTTGTTCACCGCGTCGGCGCCCGCCTTGATACCGTCGATGCCGGCGCGCGAACTCTGCACCAGACCCTCGGCACGCTTCAGCTTGCGGGAAAACATCGCCGTAATCGGGCTCTCGACGCTGGCGAAGTAGTTTTCGATCACCTTGCCGGCCGCTCCGTCGGCGAAGGCATTGATCTCGGTGTCAGACAGATTGGAGATCAGGCCGCACTGGGCGTCGAAATCGGCGCTCAATGGCCCGGCCTGGCAGGCGCTCATCTCCGCCAGTCTCTGATCGAGCGTCCGGTTCGAAGCAAGCCCGTCGGCATACTCGAACAGCGCATGGTTCCATTCGATTGCATTCAAGTCAGCCTGGCTGTGCCGCCGGTCGCGGCAGAACAGCGTCTGCTCCATCCGGCTCTGGTTCCCCGAAGCGCGGTAGGCGTCGAGGTGACGCGTCGCCTCGGCGCAGGTCGCCAGACCTGAAATCAGCCCGGCAAGCTGCTGGTGGACGGGCGGCAGTCCGCGTGTCTGCGCCTCCCGCATTAGATTGGCGGCGCGTTGGCTGTCTTCGGGACTGCGGGCCGGGCGGTGGAAGACGCAGAGGCCTTGCTCGAAGGTTTTCAGCGTGCCGTCCGGAATGGCCGGCCCCTCGCAGTTTGGAGCGTCGAGAACACGCGATTCGATCCTATAGCCGGCAAGATTGTCGACGAAGAGGTCGCGCGCGGCCGCTCCCGTCGCGCCAAGCGCCATGCCGAGCGCCGCTGTGGCGATGATCGCTCTCATGGCGCGCTCGCGAAGATGAAATAGAGGGTGAACACAGCGCCGTCGAAGGGGCAGTCGCTCGGCTGCAGCGACAGCCGGTATGAGCCGATCAGCGGCGCGCCGAGATAGGGCAGGATCAGGCTGGTGTCGTTCGACGGTCCGGGTGCGCGGGGGAACTTGCGCGCCTGGTAGCGATCCTGAACCCAATAGCGGATGATCCGGCTGATCTCGTCGCCGCTGTCGGCTTGGTTGAAAAAGGTCTGCAAGGCGACCCGCTCCGGCCCGACCGAAATGTCGGCGCGGACCTCGTTCGACCCCTTGGTCAGCGGCTTGAACACGAAGCCGCTGCCGCGGTGTTGCAAGGCGAAGCGGTTCCACTGCGCGCCAGTGCACTGGTAGTCGGTGCCGATGAAGACATCGATCAGTGTCAGATTCTTGCGCTCGCGGAATTTGTTGGGCGCCCATAGCGCGAAATAGCCGTTCGCTTTCATCAGCCCGTCGGTCGATGCGAAGGGCGAAACCTCGAACTCGACATTCTCGTCGAGCGCCAGCTTGCGGGCGAAACCGGAATTGGCGGGCACTACGATCTGGGCGACATCGATATTGATCTGCCGCTCGTCGAAAAAGCGCTTGGCGACAATGTCGTCGATCATTGCCTGCAGCTGGGTTGCGTTGCGCACATAGACCTCGGGCACAGTCGCGGCCTCGCCGGTGAAGGCCTGCACCACTTCAAAGCGGCGGCGCATCAGGTGCATCAGCCGGTTGGCGGTCTCAAGCACGCGCCGCTTGGTCACCAGATATTCGGGAATGCCCTTCATCAGGTCGGCTACGGTGTCCTGGGTCGCGATGAACAGATTCTTGCCCGTCGCCGGATCGTCGATTTGGGTAACGAGCTTGGTCATGTCTTCTTGCTGCTTTGTCACCTCCGCCTGAATGTCGCCCTGGAACTTCAGGATGCTGTCCTGGAGCGCACGGCTCTTGAGACCGAGATCCTTGGCCTGGTTCAGGCCCGCGACGAGTTCCTCGGTGTTGCCGCGCGACTGCGTGATGCGCTGCTCGACGAAAGCGAGTTCGGCATCGTTCAGCGCCAGCATCTTGTCCCTCTGCCTGTCGCGTAGTTCGTTGATCAGGTTGGTCGAGGCATTTGATTTCTCGGCGAGGCCGGTAACGGTCGTCTGCGCAGCGCGGACGCGCTCGATGCGGCCGTTGGTTGCCGCGACCAGTTCGGCAACACGTGCATTGTCCTCGTTGAGCTGAGCTTCCGACAAGGACAGCTTGTCGAGTTCGAGATTGAGGATCGCGATCTCGTTGGTCAGCCGGTCGATCGTGCGCTGCTGGTCGGTGATCTGGAAACTGAGCATGTCGTTTTCGCGCGCCTGAAGATCGAGTCCGGCAAGTATTCGTTCATGGTCGGACGTGAGCCGCGCCACCTGTTCGTCGATGCCGAGATCCTGGCTCTGGCAGTCGACCGCCGCCATCGAGCCCTGCAGTGTCAGCTCCTTGATCTCTTCGGCCCCTTGCGCCAGCCGGCCGGCGAGTTGGAAATGCGTGTCGATCAGCGCCCGGGCCTTGAGCGCCTTGTCGAGGTCGAGTTCCTCATTCGCTTGGCGCAGCTGCGTGATCCTCTGCTGCAGGCCGTTGATCTGGTTGATGTTCTCCTGCGTCACCCGCCCGGTCGCGATGATCGTCGACAAGATCGACTGTGCCGCTTCGAGCGACGCCTTGACGACCTTGGAGGTATCGATCTTGGTCGCCGCGCCGCTGGCGAGCCCGCAGGCGCAGACGTTGACCTCGGGTATCGCCGCGGAGATCGCGTAGGCGGCCTGGATGGCGGTGAGCGTGATCTGCGCGGCCTGCGTCGTGCCGTTGAACGCAGCGAACCAGGCGATCACTTCGGTCAACTGGCCGTCGACCTGGTCGCGGGCTTCCTCAAGGTCCGCCTTTTTCTTGGCATAGGCGTCACGCTCGGCTTCATAGAGCTTCTTGGCGAAGTCGGTTTCCGTCTGTGTGAACGAGCCGCAACTGACGTTCGCCAGTTCCTGCGGCAGCGAGACGTTCGACGTGATCATCTGCTGGTCGGACATCAGCGGCTCGACGTCGGCGAAATCGGCGTCACCGATGACGCACTTCATCAGGAAAGCCCTGGCCTGGGTCTGTGTGGCCAAGAGCTGAGCCCTGAGGCCCGACTGTCCATCAGGGCCGCACATCTGGGCGACATACTGGTTGCGCGTGAAGGCCGGCGTCACTGTCTGGCACGGCTGTTCGCCCGCAAGCAGCGGGGTGAATGGATGAGCCGGCGCCTCTCCGATCAGGGCGAGCTGGTTCTCGATGCCGCAAAGCTGTTCGCGGTCGACGGCCCGGCGGCGCTGATAGAGATCGGTCTGGCGCAGTTGCAGTTCGGTGATTGCGTCGTTGGCGCGGGCGATCGCACCCTGGTTGTTGGTGATCTGGGTTTGGAGGATCTGCCGCTGGCGAACTGCCTGTTCGAGCTGGTTGGCGTTGCGCTCGGTCTGGCGGGCATATTCGGTGATCTGGCTCTCGAGCGAGGAAATCTGCAGATCGAGGTTCATCTGAGTCATTTCCCAATTCAGCAGCCAGCGCAGTTCGTTGCGCCGCTCGACTTCGGCCTCCTTGGAGAGGACGATGAGATCGAGTTCCTGCCTGTCATTGATCTGACGGCGCTGGTTCTCGAACTCGGCGATCTTGGTGCCGAGCTCGATCTCCAGCGACCTGATCTGCTGGCGATAGCCGAACGTGTCCTTCTCGGCGTCGACCGCGTTGATCTCTTGCTGGACGGTGGTGGCGAAGGTCTGCGCCTCGTGCTCCAGCTTGCCGATTTTGTGGGCGATCAGGTTGACTTCCTGGCTGCGGATCGTCCGCTCCTCATCGATCGCGCGGGTCGCTTGGCCTTCCTTGTTCGCGTACCACCGCTCAACCAACGCCTCGACATTGCGCTCGACCTCGGTCAGTCGCTGTTCGCTTTCGGCCAGGGCCTGCTGCAGTTCTTCGAACGGGATCGTGGTGAACTGCATGGGGTCGATGTTGAGGAACAGGAAACCTTTGTGCACGCTGTCCATGCGGGCATCGAGGTCGCTGTGCTGCAGCAGCAGGTCGGCGCGCAAGTCGTCGTAGGTGGACTCGCCCGGAATATCCATCTGCGTCTCGACCAGCACCCACATTGCGGCCTCGTAATTGGTGTAGGCCTTGGAGAGGTTGGGTTGGCTGTCGAGGCCGGCGCCTCCGACAGCGCCCAACGTATCGTAGACCAGGAAGTCGAGCGCCTTGACGCGCGCCTCCGAGAGGGTCTGGTACCAGACGTCGCCGGTGTTCATAAGCAACTGGATCTTCAGCGAGGACAGCGCCGTCAACTGCCGCACGAAGCTGCGGTAACTCGCATCCGCTCCCGCCGCGGCTCCCTGGTCGTTGCCTTGTTGCCGCGCGAGAATGCGAAGACCCCTGTCGACGATCTCGATGCCTTGCCGGCCGAATTCCTGCGCCGCCTGCGGCGAAACCGGCGTATCGTTTCGGCTGACACCGCTCGCCGACGACAGGAAGGGCATGTCGGCCGCGAGGAACAGGCGGTAGCGCCCGAGTTGCAGATGGCAGTCGAAATCGCACACGATCGCCAGCCGTCCGGTCGCCTCGTCGCCGCAGGTCGTCAGGAACTGTTCGAGTTCGGTGGCGACTTCACCCATATATTTTACGTCGGCGCGGAAATTAGCGATCTTCAGCAGGGTCGTCAGCTCGCCGGCATGGCCGGCCGCCGCGTCGACGTCGAGCGCCATGCAGTCCTGCGCGCGCGCCATTCCCGCAGCGCCGAAGACGACGCCGGCAACCAGTCCGCAAAGCAGGAAAAACCGTCTCATGGCTGCCCCGTCGTCAGAAGAACCTCGGAAATCTGGCGCACGTGCCGGGCAAGTTCGGCCATCTGCGCCTTGGAAAGCGAAGGATTCTGGAACCGCCCGACCACCGCCCGGGCATGATTGATGCAGTCTTCGTAGGGCCCATTGATCTTCGCAGTCAGCGCGCCGGTGTCCAGCGTGAGGTCGAGCGTCGAATACGCGCCGGCCAGTCCTGCGCAGGAAGAAAGCTCTGACGTGATCGTCGGATCGTCGACGACATGCGCGAGGCCGGACAGAGCCGTCATCACCCCTTCGATTTGTCCGACGATCTGTGCCATCCTTGCCTTACCGTCCTCGAACTCCTTCAGCGAATCCGGCTGGTTGAGGCTGGAGAGATCGACGGCCTGCAGCGTGGCGATCGTCTCGGCTGCTTTCAGCTGGTCCTCCTTGACAAGCACCATGTTGGCCTGAGCGTTGCCGAGTACTCGCTCCAACTCCATCACCTCGGCCGACTTGATCGTCACGTCCATCTCGTTGACCAGCGACTGATATTGGGTCGAAGCGGCGTTCATCAGGTTGAGCGTGTCGTCGACCTTCGTCCTGACCGCCTTGACGATCTGTTCGCGCACCCGCGTCTCGATGAGGCCGGTCGTCTCGGCCCGCCCACGCACTGGCTTGGCCGAACAGACCAGCTTTGCCAGCGCGTCCGAGCCGAGCCGTGCACGCACCGCCCCAACGATCGGGAATAGCGGGCGCCAGGCAGCAGGCAGCGCATCCGCGCTTGCGCCCGACAAAGGTCCAGCATCGATCTCGTTCATACGCGTCAGATGCCGGCATTTCTCCTGCAAGTCGGCCCCGGAAAAGTAAAGCCGCCCGGTGATCAGGTAAGCCTCGATCGCGGCTGCGTATTGTCGCCCGACGAGGGCGGCGAGTTCTTCAGCGTTATCGGTCGAGACCGGGGCGAAGAAGCGGTAGCGGCTGAGATAGATCTCCGCCCAGGCGAGGCGGCGCATCAGCACCGAGGCGTCGTCGGCCGAAAGCGGGATGACCGGAAAGCCGACGCTGCGGCTGCCGCCCGAGGGGGCAGATGCCTCGCCGATCACCTCGCCGGCGAAGGGCAGGCCGAAATTGGGCTGCGTCGCCTCGTGACTCGGTTCGACGGCGACGGGGCCGGGGGCGAGCAAGCTGAACCGGGTCGTTTCGGGCGTCGCGTTCGAGAGCGTGGCGTTCCAGAAGCCGTCAAGTTTTTCCGATGTGTAAGCGCGCTCCAGAATCGATGCGCCGCCGGCTTCGCTGGCCAACACGCAACTGACGATGACGGATAACGCGATGTCTCGGAAGCTTGTCATCGGCAGTACCACACCCTGTCGGCTGCGCCTGCCTGGGCGCAGATGCCGGTCGCAGCGCCGTGCGCCTTCCAGTCCGCCTTAATCTTGGTGAGATCATTGAATGCGCCCTGTGCCGCGTTGTCGGCATGAACCTCGGCATCCAGTCGCCAGAAGGGCTTTGCCGGATCGGTCGGGAGCAGCACCCCGATCATATTGATGTGGAAGGCGGAGACTTTGAGAAAGTCCTCAGCGCTAGCGACGGTCTTGCGATTAAGATTGGCGTATTGCTCAGGCGTTACGTTGCCGAGCGCCCGCTTGAACTCTTCCTCCGAAACTTCGACGGAGCGCAGCATCTGCGTCGTCTTCGCTGCCAACCCGTCGAGGATTGAGGTGTTGGCGACCAGCGTCGCGCCCGCACCGCTCACCGGTCCGAAGATCTCCGCGAAAATGGCGCGGATCGCCTTCAAGTGCGTGTCGGCCGACTTAATCTCGACGCGGCGCAGCGCGATGCCCGTTTCGAGGTCTGACGCCCGACTGACGAAGCCACTCAGCGCGCCTTGCAGCGTTTCGAACGAGGAACGGGCTTCCGGCGGCGGCTGCAGGAACACCGAGCGCGCATAGCGTACGGCCTCACTGCGGGCGATGTCCTCGACGGCGGCGCGTGTGAGTGCCGATTCCGGGCAACCGGTTACGCTGCCGAGGTCGGTCAGCATCTGCGCGGCATGATAGATTTGATCCATCTGTCGCACCGTGCCGAAGGAGCCGCTGGTGGTGAACTCGGTCTCGACGCCGGACAGATAGTCGGTCAGGTATTCGCGCGCGAACTTCACCATCTCGCACTGCACGCCGGCGGCACGTTCGCGAATGTGGCGGCCGTAGAATGAGGCGCCGACGAAGTATTTCTGGTCGGGCGTCGGTTCGAACCGCTCGACGAAGAGCGACTGGATAACGGTATCGTATTCACCGCACGCATAGGTGCGTTCAAGGCATGCGGGGTCGGTCTGCAGGTCGCACTGCGATAGCGCGGGGCCGCAGATTTGCTGGGCTGCAGCGGGGTCAATTCCTTCGCCGTGCACAAGAAACGCCGCGACGATGATCGCTCGATTGAAGATGTACCTCTTCAACATAACGACCAAAGGAAAATGCACAAAAGCCTCCCCCACCGTCGAAACGGCGGCCTCATTGCTCTTTACTGGCAATATGCTAGCAGGCTACTTTTGGTATTTGTTCGCTACAGCGGAAATTGGCCGCCGAAGGCGTGGCCAATTCAAATTCAGCTTCGCTTTAAAATGCACTGCTAAAGTAAGATAGAACGGTTTGTCTGTCGATACACGTGGCTTTTTGCATTCCGTTACGGAAATGCGTGCCTAAGTGTTGATGCAGTTAACGCATCGTAAAGAGTTGTCTTTTCCGCTCTCTTGGCCCCGTCCAAGCATCGTTCGGCGCCCACGGTTCGAATGCGGGAGGTCACGATCTGGCCTTGGGCCCTAACCTCAACCAATCTGCGCGGGCTGCCAGGCAGCTAGTCCAAGCCTGTGGCGGGCGCCCCAAAAACGCACCATACGCCTGCCTTCTTGGACGCTTCAAGCGGACGCACCAGAGTGGTGGGGGCACTGAAGGCAACGACCGCAAAGGACCCTGCCAGGCCCGGCCATTCAGTGCGGGTCCAGTATTCGGTTTCGCTACGTGCGAGCGGCGGCAGCTTGTATTGCGCGAACGCCTCGCGCTGACTTGGCCAGTCTGCCGAATCGAGGCTCGTCAGTTCCGCCATCGTCGGAAGCTCCCAGCCCATGTCGCCGTGCGGCCCGCCTTGCCCGAGCGTGGCGCAGTACCCCATCGCATCGCTCAGCGTTGCGGGTTGATCAAGCCTGTCTAGCCGGGCAACAAGGCAAGTGCGTTGGTCGACGAAAGCTTTGCCGTCATGTTCAGCGAGCAACCAGAAATTTTGATCACTCAGCGGCTGGCGGGCTTGCTTGTGCACGATACCGCAAGGTGCAGCTTGGGATTGTGACGCTGATATGGTTGCAAAAAAGGCAAGCCCTATGCTGAAAGTCGCAAGAGTGGCGATCCGATGCATGCCTTCCTCCTCCTTGGCCGCGCGTTCGACATGGCAATCGGAAGCGTACTTGAACCGGCGAACAATTGAAAGTTCCTGCACTTCCCTGGTTGCCTTGTAGATGATCGAGGGTCCGACGAAGTGTATGCGTGCAGCAATCCTCGAGCCGAACACCGATCGCTTACCCCTTCATCGAGCAACCGGGAGTATTGGCTTGTGCTCATATGCGCCGAACGATCAATTCTGGTCTGGAAGTAATCCTCGGCCGTTCTGCGCCGTCGAGCCAGAGAACAAGCTCAACCGCACTCGTCCGTATCTTCGGACCGAGGACCGAGCTTTCGATGTCGGTCTTCACAAGGTCACATCCGCGCAACATGCTAACGATGGCGAGATTCAACAAAGCTCGATGACGCGAGCCACCATACCGATCGAGGAAGCGCGGCATGAGGGGTGAGATCAAGCAGGGCCAGTCAGCGATGCGGTAGAGGGAAATGGCCTTCCAACGCAGAGGGCGCGTGTCTCAAGTCCACAGGGGTAGGGTTGGCATAGTTGAACGACAATGGTGGCCACGCCCAACCGATCACAGACCAGGTGCTAGAGTCTGCGCCTTATGCCCACCTCCGAACCTGCGCCATTTTACCGACATCAGCTCTTGTCGAAGTGCGTCAACGAGGTGAGCCCTAACGACTGCAAGATGTTTGAAGGTTTCCAGAGGCGGGGTGCGCCTCGCCCGCCGTCACAGCAATGAGAACCCCAAAACGGGGGGCATGCATTCCATATCATCGTCATGACGGAGCGGCCGCCGCAGATCGGAGCGTCTGAACGTCGTCATTCCGTCCTGTCGTCAGGAGCAGTGTGTTCGGGCCAACCCACCCGTTCGGGTTTCCCCCACATCGCAGGCTGGTCGCGAATATCGGCCCAGGCTGCCTCCTGCGCGGCAGCGCAAGTTGCGACAGCACCGCAAACCGGTTTGTCGCTGGGTTTGGAAGAAGGGATACTCTCGCGAACCAAATGGCCGCCTGGCGCAAAAGCGGGCGAGAAATATCCGCCTGCGCTTGAAGGTAAGCTGTTGCTAAATGCCGGTGAGATCTTCGCGACATTGACCTTGTGGCCTGCTGCGGCCGGCAGGCCGTAATGGCGGATGCGGTGGAATCCGTCGGGTAGCACGTGGATCAGGAAACGGCGGATGAACTCGTCGGTGGCCAGCCGCATGAGCTTGTGACGGTCACGGTTCTTGATCCGGTAATCCTTCCAGCGGAAGGTGACCGTCGAACGAAGCGACCACACATCTTTTCATCTCCTCCCTCACAGCCGCCAAATTCGTCGCGGTGTGCTAGAAGCCGTCGGGCAAGTGGCGTGACGAGCTCGAAAAATAGTTCGCGGCTTCGGACGGTGCGCAGATGCTTTTGTGCGCCGGG